>DATGGK010000001.1:0-29443 GCA_035308565.1 Planctomycetota bacterium
AACCGTCGGCGAAGATTGTGGACTTATCCGCGCGGCCCGTGCCTTTCGTGTCTTCGATCATCCGCACAATTTCAGACGCGACTGTCAGGCGTTTAGCTTTCTCGCCGAGGTTGCGCTTAAGCATGGCCTCGCGGTCTTGCGGCGTGTGGTTGGCCATGTCCTGTTCCAGCCAGTCCATGTGCCCGCGCAGATCGAGTGCGCCGAGATCGGAATCCGGGCCGCCATTGATGCCGTCCGCGAAGCGCCACGTCTCCGCCACAAAAAATCGCCCGTGTTCGTCGCAGCACAACGCCACCGGATGTGCCAGCAGCGGCTCGGCGGCGAAGAGTTCGACAACCAGATCCTTGGGAACTTTGAAGCTTTTGATCGCATTCTCCGCGTCATCGGACGCGGGCGCCATCTTCGGCTGCCACGGCGCGGGCGCGTCGGTGGCGAGCGCCGTCACGGCCACGAACAACGCCGCCAGCAGCGCGGCCTGGAGTGAGGATTTCATAAGAATGGATACAATGATAGCGGAGCGGGCGGGATGACAAGTGGCGGAAAGATGCTGCGTTCAACTCACTGGGCTGCGCGTTGACAACGAGTGTCCCGCATGATATCACGCCGCTTCGTTTCTCCGCGCCTTTGCGTGAGAGATTTTCCAGAGGAGTTACCCCATGTCTGAATCCTACATTCAAAACCTCTTCGCCGACCGCATCGGCGGAAAAAACTATGGCAAAGACACGGCCATCTACAAATTCGAAAAAATCAAGCGCGCCAAACGCGCGGCCTTGGCCGCTAATCCCGGCGTCGAACTCATCGACATGGGCGTCGGCGAGCCAGATGAGATGGCGTTTCCGAATTGCGTGAAAGCCCTGGCCGACGAAGCGGCGAAGCCCGAAAATCGCGGCTACGCCGATAACGGCGGCCCCGAATACAAAATCGCCGCCGCCCAGTGGCTCGCCGATGTCTGCGGCGTCGAAGGCATCGACCCCGACACCGAAGTCATGCATTCCATCGGCAGCAAAGGCGCGCTGACGGTGCTGCCGCACTGCTTCATCAACCCCGGCGACGTGGCGCTGATGACCACGCCCGGCTATCCCGTCTACGGCACGCACGCCAAATACCTCGGCGGCAGCGTCTACAATCTGCCGCTGGTCGAAAAAAATAATTTCCTGCCCGACCTCGACAGCATCCCCGCTGACGTGCTGAAAAAATCAAAGTCGCTGGTGATCAATTATCCGAACAACCCGACCGGCGCATCCGCCACGCCGGAGTTCTTCGCGAAAGTCGTCGCGTTCGCGAAAAAGAACAACCTCGTCGTGATCCACGACAGCGCCTACGCCGCGCTGGTCTTCGAAGGCAAGCCGCTCTCGTTCCTCGCCACGCCCGGCGCGAAAGACGTCGGCGTCGAATTGCATTCGATGAGCAAAGCTTACAACATGACCGGCTGGCGGCTGGGCTTCGTCGCCGGCAACGCGCTGATCGTCAAAGCCTATGGCGACGTGAAGGACAACAGCGATTCCGGCCAGTTCCTCGCGATCCAAAAGGCCTGCGCCTTCGCGCTGGGCCATCCGGAGATTACGCGCGAAATCGCCGCAAAATACAGCCGCCGCATGGACCTGCTCGTGGACGTGCTGAACCAAAGCGGCTTCCGCGCGAAAAAACCGAAGGGCAGTTTCTTCCTCTATGTGCCCGCGCCCAAAGCCGCAACCGGCAAGGACGGAAAACGCATCGCCTTCGAAAAGGCCGAAGAGTTTTCGCAATGGCTGATCACAAACGCGCTCATCAGCACCGTCCCTTGGGATGACGCGGGCGCGTACGTGCGTTTCAGCGTGACCTTCATCGCCAAAGGCGAATCCGAAGAGAAGCGTGTGATCGGCGAAATCGCAAAGCGGCTGGGGGCGATGAAGTTTGAGTTTTGACGCGGGGCGCGTAGTTCCATAGGAACAGACATTCACCGACGTTTTTCCAGTATCATGTTCAATTCCAGTCCAATCAATAGCTGTCCCGGGTATAGGGCTGTTTTGAGGAGAAGCCAGCGGAGCGGAGCGATACGCCAGAGCCAACTGACCAGTTTCGCCAGTGGCGCGAATCGAACGCCGGAGACCTGCCCCGAGCGCAGTTTTTCGTCGTAATACACGGAGAAAAAAGACTCCTGGAGCGCAAAGCCGTTTGCCTTTGCTTCGCGGCGATAGGCGGCTGCGGAGTATTCGTTCTCGTTGACGAGCGCATGGCGCTCACCGCCCTTTTTCGAGCCCAATCCGCACCAGTCCAGAGCGTGCTTAAGCCAGCCCTCGGTCGGGTCGTTCAAGAGGAGCACGCGGCCGCCGGGCTTCGTGACGCGGGCCAGTTCGCGCATCAAACCCGGCAAGTCGGGGGAATGATGCGAGGCCGCTGACATCACGACGATCTCAAAGCTCTCGTTTTGCCAGGGCAACCGATTCATGTCGCCGAGAACAACTTGCGCGATGGGCGCACGCAGTTCTTCGTAGCAGGAGTACAGGTTGGTCGCGTAGCATTCGCATCCGCGCTCCCGAAAGGGCTTCAGAAAAGGGAGATCGTGTTCGGCGCCGATCTCCAGCACGCGCTCTTTGCCTGTGATGCCGAGCTTGCCGAAGGCATATCGGAAATTGAGCTCGGTCGAGCGATAATAGTTCTTGGCTTCTCCGGCGCGGGTGCTGGCGTCAATGCGTTCTTCGATTCGCGAGACGTGCTCTACTTTCTGAAAGAAGAACGATTCGCGCGTGGGAAACAAGGCGAGATGTTCCTGGCGCATGCCGTCGATTTCGCGCAGCACGGATTCAGCCGGATCGATCAGGCTGTTGACCGCGCCGTGCGGCCCGACCGGCCACGCCACGCCGCAGGATGGGCAGCGAACGCAGCCGTCACTGAACAAAAACGGCGCTCGTCCGGCAGGACACTTGCCGCAGCCCAGCACGGCCAACGTTGCGGATGCCGGGGATTCCATGAATTGTTTATTTCTCCCGCAGGGGCGCAAAGAACTATTGCGGCTCACGGCCGCAATTAAAAGCTCAATTTAAGAAGGGAGAAGGGGCGGGAGTTAGGGCACACTGCCAGTTTTCCTTCACCCCCCACCCGACTTCCCAAAATCTCGGCGCCTTCGCGAGAGCAAAAAAGCGGGCTCGCCTTCATTTCTTCCCCACGCAAAACAAATTCTTCGCCCCCTTCAAAATAATCAGACCGTCCGAAATTGCCGCCGATGCGGAACTGTTGTCGCCCAGCTCATTTTTCGCCAGCAGCTCAAACTTCGGCCCCGTCTTGATCACGTAGCTCGTTCCCGCGCTCGCGTAATAGATGCGCCCGTCGGGCGTCAAAATCGGGCTCGCGTGCGGCGTTCCGGGGCCGAGCGTTTCGGAATAAATTTCCTGGCCGGTCGCGAGGTCGATGCACTTGAGCTGTTTGAAAAGCCGGTACAGCCGCCCGTCGGCGATAATCCCCGAATTGAATCCGTCCACCATCGTTTTGTACGTCCATTTTACGTTCGTCGCGGTGACGTCGCCGCTGCCGGTCGCGTCCACGCAGCAGCCGACTCCGCCGCGCGCGTTATCGACGTACACAAGCTTGCCGTCGGTCACCGGCGTGGCGATGTCGCCTTTGCATTTGGCGAACCAGAGCACTTTTCCGTTTTCCGGATCGACGCCCTGCAGCGCTTCGGACGCCGCGACCAGCATCTGCGGCTTGCCGCCGACGGTCGCGATCATCGGCGTGCTGTGATTGAATCCAGCCTCAGGCCGCTTCATTTCCCAGGCTTTCTCGCCCGACTTCCGATTGTACGCGACCATGAACGCGGTCTTGTTGTTCTGGTCGCAGAGCAGGATCACGTTGTCCTTATACAAAATCGGGCTGCTGGAAATCGCCACGTCGAAATTGCGCGGCTCGATGTCGTGCTGCCAGACGATGTGGCCTTCGTTGTTGAGCGCGGCGAGCTTGGACGAGCCGAACAACGCGAAGACGCGTTCGCCGTCGGTCGCGGGAGTCGAACAGGTGTAGCCGCCGCGCAGATCTTTCATGATCCACGGGCCGTTGGGGACGGTCGTTTCCCATAGGCGGCTGCCGTCGGATTTTTTGTAGCAGGTGACATGCTGTTCCAACGGCACGTTGACGGCCGTCGTCACGAAGATGCGGTCGTTCGAAACGACCGGCGAGGATTGCGATTGATCGGTCTTGGGCAGCGCCACTTTCCACAGAACGTTGACGTTGTCCTTGCCGCCCCACGTCAGCGGCAGGTCTTTATCTTCGGCGACGCCCATGCCCGTGGGGCCGCGCCATTGTGGCCAGTCGCTGGCAGAGAGAAACGATGCGGAAAAGAAAAGGATTGCGGCGGTGAGACGGATCGTCATTGGTTGAATGCCCGGCATGGGTTGTCGATGCATTCTATACACTGGAATTCGTTGTTGAGTGGTACTTCGAGCGCGCAAGCCGCGGAAAATTATTGCGCGAGCACGGGTGGAGACTCGAGGTCCGGTGAGGACCGCACTGGCAGACTCGGGGTACCGAGTCTACCAGTGGCACCCGCTTTAAATTCCGCCGCGTTTGGGGCGGTCCGGCGCGGAGGATCCCGTCATTTCCACGACACCGGACACCAATAGGTACTTCTCCTCGTTGCGCAGCTTGCCTTTCAAGGTCACGAGTTTGTTGTTGAGCGGCGTGAGCTTTTTCATCAGTGCTTTGTCGGTGAGCTTGAGCAGATACGACTTCCCGCCCGACGCCAGCAGCGTGCCCACCGGATCGTCCTCGCCGCCCGTGTCGCCGCTCAAATACAGCGTGCCGCCGATCGTCTTGGTCAGGTTAATCTGCTGCTCTTCGGACATATCCTTTTCAGCGGCTTCTTCCTTGGCGGCCTGTTCAGATTCCTTGTCCTTGTTGACCAAGTCCGCCGCGCGCAGCGCAAACGGCGCGAATGCCGCGCAGGCGAATAGAATGGCGAGTGCGATTGCAGAATTCAGAGTGCGCATGATCTCTCCTTTGTTTCAATTCAAGATTCAAGATTCAAGATTCAAATTTCAAATCGCGCGCTATCCTAACCTTGAATCTTGAATTTATGAATCTTGAATTTACTTTATTCCCCAATTTCCTTGTAGCTCAAAATCTGCGGATGAGTGTAGTACGTGACCGAAATGTCGTCAAACACCGGCGTATCCAGCAGATAATGCTTGTTGGGATTGGCCCAGAAGAACGTCCCGTCCTTGGTGCCCGCCAGCGGATCGACAAGTTGATCGACCGGATACCGGAAACGCACGCGGTAGCGCAATTTGTTGGGCTGCACGCGCGCATTCGTGATTGGGGCGCCGCCCTTATCCACAAAACGGTTGATCAGATCGGGGTTGTTAAACGTACCGCCATTGTCGGAATAGACGCCGCTCGCGGGGAACGTTTCGCTCGACCCTGAAACGACTTTATTGTCGTTGAGCAATTCCACTTCGACGCCCCGGTTGTAATGCGGCTGCGTGTATTGCGTCGGCGAGTTCGACGGGTTGTAATCCTTGGGCGTGGGACGATCGACGCCGTAGGGGAAGATGTTGCCGGTTTCGCGCGGGTAGTACACTTCGTTGTACTTGTCGTAATCGAACGGCCCGCGGAAGGCATCGTTCTGCATCTGCTGCGTGCCCTTGTCGTGCGTGACGAACTCCTGGCGCTGGCGCACAAGCTGGATGTTTTCGTGCATGAAACGGGGCGTAAAAACCGTCCACGAAACGCGCGCGAGCGTGACGAAATCGGTCGCCGCGATGACAGCGCCTTCACCCTTTGTTGAATCGCTCATCGTCTGCGACGTAAATGTCGGGCAGTCGCTGCGGCTCTCCGGATGCGGCGGCATGTAGTAGCGGCTCATCGTGGATTCCATCACCGCGCGGTCATGGCTGTAATCGCCGCCGACGAGCGCGCGCTCGCGGCTGGAGATTTTCAATTCGTCGATCACCGCGTAAGTCCCGTCTTCAGGCAGATGATGATAAATCCACGTGCACATGTCCTGATTGGTGTTGTTGATGCTGAAGACCTTATTGAGCGGGTCTTCGAAACCGGACGGGTCGGCCCACTTCCATTTCGCCGGCTGGCCGTTGCAGCCGAAGCCGGACTGAGGCTGGTAATCGCCCTGATCCTTCCGCGTGTCGCCCGTGACCGTGCCAGTGCCCTGGCAATTGACGTAGCCGGTATCGCCGATGTCCGGCGGGGCGTCGAAACCGTGCATGGGGGAGTGCGAATTCGGAAGCGCCGCCCAGTATTGCGCCGGGAATTTCGCACTGTCAATCCCGCCAGTCGTCTCAGGGAACGTCTGCGTGCTGATGAACGGGCGGCCCATTTTTGTGACGATGCCTTGTGTTTGCGGAATACTGCTGTCGGAAGAAACCCAATGCCCGTCGCCGTTGCCATTCAACCCCGGGTCGGCGTGGAAGCGCCAGCGCATGCCCACATAGCTCCAGCGGAACGGCTGCACGCGGTACATCGGCGCTTCCTCGTGCTGCCCGCTTTGCGGCGCCCACTGTTGCATCTGAATGTTCGGATCGGAGACGGGATTGTGCCAGAGGAAGCGCGTCGGCACCCAGTTGTAGCCGCCATGCAGGAAGATGGTCAGGTCCAAATCGCGGTAATTGTCGCGCTGCTCGGGAATCTGACCGCCCTGCATGTCGTTGCCTTCCAGCGAGAAATTCAAGTCGTCGGTGCGGTGATGACAGCCGCTGACGTACGCCGTGCCTTGCCCGTTGGCGCCTTCCGCGGTGCAGACAAAGAGGCCATGCTTTTTGAGGTAGCACGCGCGGCAGGACGTGCCGCCTTCAGAATAACCTGGATTCGTGGCATCGAAGAGCGGGTGCGTGTGCCGGTCGTTGTGATGCCACGTGGGTTTCATCCACATCGTCACCAGATTGCCATCCGCCGATCCGGGATTGAAGTTTAACTTGGCCGAGCCCGGATTGTCCGTGTCTTGCGCGCGCGTCTTGCCGTCGCCGAAACAATATTTCAGCGTGGCCTCATTACCCGACACGCCCGGACAGGAAAGCCATACGCCGTCGGTGCGCAAATCGCCCTGCCGCAGCGTCACATTCTCCCAATAGTTCTTCGGATTCAGCGCTCTAAGGCAGTAGGTCAGCACGTTGAAGCGGAACACGCTCGGATGCTGGCCGGGTGGCGGCGCGCTCCAGCCGTTCCAGCCGCCATTGGAAACCGTCCACTGGAATCCGGCTGGACTTTCGGGCAAATCGGTGTCGATGTTGATCAGCGTGTCGTTCATCGCGCCCAAAAGACCGCACGTATCGACCACGCGGTATTTGTAGCCGTCGTTGGCGGGCGTGTGCGGTTTTTTGGCCTGTTCGCGGCCATTGCCGACGCAGGTGTCGGTGTCCAAATCGCCATTGAAACTCGCCAGGAACGTGTCGTGATCGCCGCCCGTCGAAGGATCGAAACCCAGCGTGTTCGAGGCCAGCGTGATTTGGCCATCGTAGACCGCCGGCAACACGCGGTTGTTGACAACGTCGGGAACCGTGATGTCCGGTTTCGGCGCGCCATATTGGTCCCGTCCGTGGATATCGGAATCCACTACTTCATGGTTAGCCAAACCCTTGCTATTCACAATTCTGTATTGCAACGGCACCAGCGGCTCGGGCAGCGTGACCAGCGGCAGCAGGTTGTTCATATTCACCGAATCGCGCGCAATCTGCCCCGCGTAATTCGTGCCCGCTTTGCACAGCGGCGCGCTTCCGCCTGTCGCAATCGTCCCTTTCACAAACTGGCTCTGCGTGGTTTCTCGCCACACATCGTAAATTTTGATCAGCGCTTCAGCACCGCGTTCGGCTTGAGTCTGTCCAGCTTTGACCACGCGCCCGATCGACTGCAATTCGAACATGCCTTTCGAATCGAACGCGAATTCGGTCGTTGAACGGTTGAGGTCGGTCTTGTCGATCATTTCGTCGGAGCGGTAGCGGAAATTGCGGATGATGTACACGCCCGCGTTGATGTCGCCGCTACTGGTCACGTTTGCGGGAGTGAGCGTCACCTGGCGCGCGTTGTTGCTGGAGTCCTCGTACGCAAAGATGGGGCGGCTGCTGTCGCTCATTTGTGACGTGACCGTCGGGTCGCTCGTCCAGCGGCACGCGTTTCCACTGGTCTGGTTGGGCTGTTGGTCCGTGTACGCCATCACCGGCTCCATGTCCGTGTAATTGCGCCCCCAGCGGTCGATCCATTCGATGTTCGGATTGAATTTCAAAATATCCGTGTTCGGATTGAAATTGGCCATGATCATGCGCGCCACCGACGCTTTGTTGCGGCCAATGCCGCCTTCCTTCGAACCGCCGGAATTCGGAATCGTCTTTTTGCCGGTAAGGAAATAACCGGAACGGATGTCGTCCCACGGCTTGACCACGCGGAAATACAAATCGTCCCAACTCTTGAACGGCCCGCGTTCGAAGCCTCCAAACGCACTATTGTAAGGAGCCGGCCCGTCGCCGGCATCGGCCGTGGTCGGATCGGGATCGGACGTGCCGACCAGTTTGGTCCGCGTGCGCGCCATGATCACGCGCCACGCCAATTCCTGCGCTTCGTTCATCACGCCCGATTTCCCCGGCGCAAAATTCGTCGCGTTCATCCCGCCAAAATTGTAGATGTACCCGTAATTCGCCTCGTCGCCGCTTGCCCACGGCACGGGCCGGTCCAGCGTCACCCGTCCCGGCGACGCCGGAATGCGTTTCATCCCGCGCGGGCGCAGCACATACGCCCAAATATCGTGCGGATCGTACGCGTTGCCGTTGCCGTCGGTGTATTTCCACGCCATTTTCGTGGCGATCAGATCGGCATCGGTGCCCACCGCCATCGGATGGCCGTGCTGGATATCGATGCCCATGAACAGTGCCGCGAGCACCTTATCCGACGCCGTATTAATGTTGACCGGCGCGCGATGAATGCACAGCGGGTAGTGCGAATAATCGATGTTCGGATCGTCGGTCAATCCGCCTTGAGCGTCCTGTTTCGGCAGCGTCGCCACGCCCGACGGCGACGTCGGCACCGCGACGTTTTCAACCAGCGCGTCTTCCTTCGCGACGATCATGTACGAACTGATCGGCCCCGGCGCGACGTACAAATTCTGCGAGCCTTTCACCGCAATCCAGTCAATCCCATTCGTCGCGATGCGGCGCAACTGCCCCGCGCCATGCCCATTCACAATCGCCAGATAGCATCCGCGCAGCGAGCCGCGATGATTGTACGGATCGTTCTGCGGATCGTCGGCCACCCATGACTTGTCGCGGTCGATCAGAATCTGGCAATCCAGCGAGCCCGCCCCGCCGTTGGTCTTGGTGCTGTCCGGATCGACCGCCTGCACCGACACGGTGCCCGGGCTGACCCATTCGAATTTGCCCGTGCAGACGGTGCTCGTATCCACCCACGAATCGACCGTGATGAAATTGCGGATCGCGTCGAATTTCACTTCGATTTCAAGCATCTGCAATTCGGGATGCTGCGGATTGAGCGTGCAGGTGAGCGCGTTTTTGACTTCGAAAATGTCCGCGAACTTGCCGTGTTTCGAGCGGTACGCCGCGATCGCGTAGCCGTCGCCGTACAGCGCCGACCCATCCGGCTTCGTGGGCATCGCTTTGCCGGTTTTGTCGTCTTTGCCGTCGCGGTCCATGTCCAGCGGATAATACAGATCGACATTTTTGAAGTCCGCCGTGTCGTTCGCGTTTTTTGTATTATCGAACATGCCCGCGGACGCGCCGTAGGTTGCCCAGCAGCGCGGCTGGATCGCGTCGGGGTCGGCGGCGGTAAGCGGCGCGCCCACGATGCGGCAGAGGTTATCGAGAATCACACCAAGATTATCGCCGGCGTTGATGTTGATTTTGCTCGCCGAATCCACAATGCTGAGGCTGTACTGTTCGCTGTACGGCTCGATTTTGCTCGACACCGAGCGCGTGAACGAAAAGTATTTGTCGTTGCTCGCAACCGATTGCGGGTTGCGCGCCGGGAATGAAATGTTCCGCTGAGCGCCGTGCAAATAATCCACCGTGTACCACGCGCTCGACGGATCTTCCGTATGAAAAATGACTTCCTCGCGCATCCGCGCAACCGCGTCGGCCATGCCCGCCCGCATCGCCAATTCGGCGCTGACCGCGTCGGAGAATCGTGTGGCCGATTTGGACTGCGACAGCATCATCGAGTAAAACCCAGCCCCCAATGCCGCAAGCACCGACAGCACCCCGGCCACCATGATCAGCGTCACGCCTGTTTGTAGTCCCGCCTTTTGGCGGCAGCGCGCATGCTTCTCAACTCTCTTTCCGCCTGAAGGCGGGCCTACGAACGAACCAAACAAAATCGTCATCTTCAGCCTCTGCTCGAAACGCCCTGCATCTCGCCGTTTATGTAGATTCACTCAGCGTAACGCGGACCAAGAAACTCGCCTAGCGCAAGTTCTCTTTTTCGTGCAATCTGGGAAAAACGAAGGCGCCCTTCGTGGATTTTGCAGGACGGGTCTGCGCGCCAGATTTGAAAGCGTTTCGAGGCTTTTCGCCATACGATTACTGAGAGGCTATTTCAAGAGCCTGATCGCAAGCGCGGCCACCCCTCACCCCCGGCCCCTCTCCCCCAAGGTGAGAGGGGAGAACGGCGGCGCTTCGCGAAGTTTTGAAACAAGCTTTTGACCGCTGACCTCTGACCCCTACTTCCCCTTCGCCGCTTTCGGCGCCTCAGTCAACAGATAAGTCATCAAATCCCGAAGTTCCTCCGCACTCAGCAGCGCGGCCAACCCTTCGGGCATCATCGATTTCGACATGGGAACGACTCGCGCGATGTCGGATTTCTTGATCGTCTGAACGCCACCCCCGGCCTGGATCAACTGCAATTCCTCATTCGTTTCCGCAAAACGCACACCTTGCGCCACGAGGCCGTCCTTCGTTTTGACCATGTAGCCGATCGCGTCGGGATTGATCGTCGCGTTGGGATCGGCGATGTCTTTCAAGACGCTGGCGTAGTCGCGGAAAATCTGGTTGGCCAGATCGGGACCGACGCGAAAACCGTCGCCGCGAAATTGGTGACATTCCGAACACTTGGCTTTGCCCGTGAACAGCGTGTGTCCAGCCTCCCAATTACCGCCCGCGATTTCCGGGACGGCCGCGTTCTCCACATCCGGTGGCGCGGGTTTGGCGAACGGCATCAGAAAGCGCCGCGCCGCCAGCGCGCGCGTGATTCCGTCGCGCGGCGTGGTGAACGACACATCCAGCGATTTCGCCGGCGTTTTGAGCGTGAGCGTAAACGCGAGCCAAGGGTTTGCTTGCGGCCCGACGACGGTCAGGCGCGATTCGCGCTCGCTGATTTTTTGGACTTGAGCGCCGGGCGCGTCGAGCGTCAGAGCGGCGTCGCTCGCGAACGTCACCGTGACCGTCTCCGGTTCCGGCACCCATCCCAGATTCGCCAGCGGCTGCGTCGCCGGAATCAGCATCTGCCACAGATCCAATTGCGCGCGAAGCGTGAGCGTGCCCGGTGCGGCGATGTTTTTCCAGAGGGTGTCGTGCGCCGCGCTGCCGCGCGTAAATTCTCGCGCCGCCGCAAAATCCGGATGCGGCAGCCAGCCGCTCCATTTGGTGTTATCGTCGCCGCGCCACTCCACTGCAACGCCGCTGAGATCGTGCGCGAGATCGATCTTTCCCGGCAGCGCCAGCGCGTAGTTCACCGCGGCGGAGCGCGGAGCGCTTTCAATAATGACATGCCGCTTGTCGTTGCTCACGCGCACACTTTTAACGTCGAGCGTCGAGCGCCGCTGCTGGAGTTGGAATTTCACGGCAGCATATCCGGGCCGGAACAATTCGTGCCGGTCGCCCGCGCTCACGTAGCGCCCCGCGTCGATTTGAATCTGCCGCGCCGCGCCAGCCCATGCGGCCGGATCGAGCGGCTTGTCGAACGCAATCGTTGTTTCTGTCTCGCTGGGTGCCCACGTCAGCACCGAGATCGGCGCGTTCTTGTCTGTGAAACTGATTTTGAAAAGATGGCCTTTGCCTTTTGGCCCGTCGCCCCAATCGGGCTTTCCGCTGTGGCACGACACTAGCAAATCGCCCGCCGGCGAAATCGCGCAATCGACCGGCAGATACGGCATCGCACCGAGCAGTTGCGTGATCGCCACATACCCCGCGGCAGTTTTCGCGACGGTCGTGCGGAACAATTTTCCGCGCGATTCGCCGGTGACGAACGCATCGTACGCCCAATAGTCCGGCCCGAATCGCCCGCGCCCCGGCGACGGCCCGTTGAACCGAAACCCGCAGGTGCTTTGATGCTGAGGCGCGTAATCGAAGACGCTGGGTTCATCGACGACGTTCGGCAAATTCTGCGGATGGCGCGGCGGGAATCCATAGTGGCGGCCGGTCTGCAAATGCAGCAGTTCGTCGAATGGGTTGCCGTTCGGACACCACGTGGCGCCTTCCTGATCGGTGGCGAAGAGATCGCCGAAGCGATTGAATTGCATCGAGACGATGTAGCGCAGGCCCGACGCAATCTGTTCGGCTTTGCCGCCGGGCGTGAAACGGATCAGGCAGCCGCGGCGCTTATCGGTCGAGTAATGATTGACGCCGGCTTTGTCGCGCCAATACGGATTGTTGTAACCGGCCGTGCCCATCGTCGTGTACCACGCGCCGTCAGGGCCGAGCGCCAATCCAATCGAACTGTCCGGGCGGCGGTGGTTGACCATCGTCAACTTGCTGAGTTCCGGATCGTCGAAGCCTTTGAAAACGGTTTCGCGCTTGTCGGGAATGCCGTCGCCGTCGGTGTCGCGAAAGCGCACGATTTCATCGGCCAGCACAAAATACGGTTCGCCGTCTTTCACCACGACGCCGAGCGGATAATTGGCGCTAGTCTCCGGCGAAAATGTGTCGACGCGGTCTTCAAGCCCGTCGCCGTCCGTGTCGCGCAGTAAATGAAAGCGCCCGTCGTAGCCGCCGGCGAAGAGCCGCCCGTCAGGCGCGTATTCGACGTTGTTAAGGCTGGTGATTTTGACAGGCAATTCGCGCACGGTGAAACCGGGGATGAACATGCGAATGGTGCCGGGCTCCGGCGGCGCTTTCGCCGTGGGCGGTGGCGCGGCGTCCTCGCTCAGCGCAGCCATGCCCGCGAGAAGCAGAACGCATCGAGTTACGTGTTTGAGCAGAACGTTCATTGAATCGCGCAGGCCCGGTCCGCGAATTTTCCCGCTCCCTTGCGGTCGCGGCTCGTGAATTTTATTTCGGCGCCGCATAGCTGTCGTCGTCGATCCCCGCCAATTCGCCCGTGCTGTCGCCGAATTTTTCGACCGGCGTGCCCATGCGGTTGAGCATGGATTTGTAGAGATTGCAGGCGGGCGTGTTCTTCGGATAAATGAGGTGCCGTCCGGTTTTTAGCGTGCCGCCACCCTGGCCAGCCATGATCAGCGGCAGGTTATGCGGGTTGTGGCTGTTGCCATCGCGGATGGGCGAGCCCATCAGCATCATCGAATTTTCCAGCAGCGTCGAGTCGCCTTCCTTGATGGCGCGCATTTTTTCGAGCATGTACGTGAACTGCGCCACGTGCCAGCGGTTGATCAGCGCGTACGACCCGAGTTTCTCGGGCTTGTTTTCGTGGTGCGACATTTCGTGGTGCGCGCCTTTGACGCCCTCGACGAAAGAAAAGTTCTTGTTGCTCACGTCGTTGCCGAACATGAACGTGCTCACACGCGTCGAATCGGTCCAGAAGGCCAGCACCATCAAATCGAGCATGATCCGCACTTGCTCGGTGTGATCGACGCCGCGTTCGCTCACGCGCGCCGGGTCGTTGTAGTATGAGTCGATGCGCTTGCCGAGTTTCTCGATTTCCGCGCGCGCCAGCGGATCGTCGCGCACGTCATGCTCGCGGCGGCGTGCGTCGAATTCGATGCGCTTCTCGATCGCGCGCACGGAGGCGAGATATTCGTCGAGCTTGCGCTGGTCGGACGCGCCGACTTTTCCGCGCAAACTGTTCGCGTCTTCGGAGACGAGATCGAGCACGCTTTTGTCCGCGCTAGCGTCACGCGCTTTTGCGGACTTGGGGCGGAAAAGCCGGTTGAAGGCCTGGCGCGGATCGATCTCTTTTGGAACGGGCGTCGAAGGCGTGCTCCACGAAATGTGCGCGCCATACATGCGCGTGTAACCGACGACGACATCCACGCCGGTGCTCGTCGGTTCGATGCCTAATTCGAGCGACGGCAGCGGCGTCTGGTTGCCGATGCGCTGCGCCACGACTTGATCGACGGAAATTCCATTGCTGCGCATGTCCGCACCGGTCGTGCGGGTGATCGTGGTGCCGGTGAGGAAGCCGCCGGTCTTGACGTAATGCCCGTCGCCCGTGTCGGTTTTGATGTTCATCAATTCGGTGAACACAAGCAGATCTTTTTTGAAATCTTTGAGCGGAGAAAGCGAGGGTGACAATTCGAAATCCTTGCCGGTCCCTTTGACGTTCCATTCGTTGACGTTGACGCCGTTCGGAAAATAAAGCACGCCCATGCGCACGGGCGCTTTGGCTTTGGCGTCCGCGCGGGCGAGCGGGGCCATGGCTTCGAGGAGCGGAAGCGCTAGCAGGGCGCCTGCGCCTTTCAACATTGTGCGGCGGGAGATGGGTTTGAGCATTTATGAAATCCTATCAATGCAAAATGAAAAATGAAAAATGAACAGAACCATTAACCCCTATCGCCGATGCGTCCGGCAGCAAATCCATTGTTCTTGGCGGAAACTACAATGGAACCCAGGATCCGACAAAGTTCGTCCGATTCATTTGTAATTTCCGTCAGTTTGCTTGAGTCGATAATCTCCGCGGCGGAGAGCAATCGAAGCCAGTAGTTTGTTTCGCGAGCCTCTTTAAGGGAAATCTGTACTTTGCTGATGAAGTCCGCTTTGCTCTGCGCGGCCGTCGCTTCTTCCATATTTGCCCCAATCGAGGTGCCCGACTTCATCAATTGCCGGCTGATTGACCATCCGACTCGCGGCCCATCCTCCAATGCGCGACACAGCTTTATAATTCGCAACGCAAATGAAAACGTGCGTGACTGAATGTCACGCGGGTTTGTAGCCGCATACGCCGGGCTACCGTTCATTTTGCATTTTTCATTTTTCATTTTTAATTTGTTTCTCTCCGTGGCGAAATCGAAACGGGTAGCTCAGCACAATTTCACGTACCAGCGTCGCACCTTTATAGTCGTCCTTCTTCACCGAATCAACGATTCCTTTCACGGCCTGCGCGTCGTAATTTTCCAGGCCGCGCCCGAGCGCGTACGCAAGCATGCGCTCAGCGAGGTTGCGCACGCACTCGTCCTTCTTTTTCATCAGCGCGGCTTTCAATTCGACCGCGCCGTTGAATTTTTCGCCGCTGGTCAATACACCGCTGGCATCCACCGGCGTTCCGGCAATTTCGGTACGCCAGCGGCCGATGGGGTCGAAATTCTCCAAGCCGAACCCAATCGGGTCCATGCGCGCGTGGCAGCCGGCGCATTCCACTTTCTTGCGATGCTCTTCAAGACTCTGCCGAAACGTCTGCCCGTTCTTGGCTTTCTCATCAGGCGGCAAAACTTTCACCTGCGGCGGCGGAGGCGGAGGCGGCGCGCCGAGCAGTTCCGTCAGCACCCATTTCCCGCGCAGCACCGGACTGGTGCGCAGCGGATAGGAATTGAACGCGAGCACGCTGCCCATGCACAATAGGCCGCCGCGATTTTTGTCAATCAATTTCACGCGGCGAAATTCGGAGCCGCTGACGCCGCTGATTCCGTAGTGCGTCGCGAGTTCTTCGTTGACGAACGTGTAGTCGCAATCGAGCAGATCAAGCAGGGATCCATTCTGGCGCATCACGGCGTCGAAGAAGGTCGTAGTTTCCTTCACCATCGCGTCGCGCAGCGCTGGCGTGAACGTCGGAAATTTGTGCGGGTCCGGCGGGACGGCGTTTTTGAAATTCTGGATGCCCAGCCATTGCACGCAGAAATTCTCGGTGAACGCCGCCGCTTTGGGATCGGCCAGCATGCGTTCAGCTTGATGCGCAAGAATGGCGGGGTCCTGCAATTTGCGCGCAGCGGCAAGATCGAACAGTTCGTCGTCGGGCATCGACGACCAGAGGAAATACGAGAGGCGGCTCGCGACCTCGTAGTCGTTCAACGAATGCGGCGCGCCATCGGCGGGATCGAGTTCGATGCGATACAAAAAATTCGGCGACACAAGCGCCGCGCGCGCGGCGCTGCGGATAGCGGCGTAAAATGCGGCACCTTTCGCGCCGGCGGCATCGTAGAGTTTCATCAAGCGCTCAAGTTCGTTCGCCGCGACAGGCCGGCGATAAGCGCGCATCGCAAAATACGAAAGAATTTCGCGCGCGGCTTCGCGAGTTTGACCCGATGCAGCCGAATGGCTGCGCGAAAGAAGCGTGTCGCTCGTCTTGTCGAGCGCGCCAGTGGCTGCTTCAAGCAGCTTCTCCATTAATAGAGGCGACGTGAACAGCGTATCCGCGTTGTTGTCGAACCCGCCGCCGCCGCTGCCGTCGGACGGAAAGCTGTCCGCGTAATGCGCGTCCACGCCAAGCAGATCGCGCAGCGTGTTGTTGTATTCGAGATGGCTTAAGCGGCGCGCGGTGACGCGGCCGGGTTCTTTTGGCAGCTTGGATGCGTCCGAATTCTTAAGCGAAATTTCGATCCATTTCCAAATCAGTTCGCGCTCATTCGCGGCCGGCTGGGGCTTGTCTTCCGGCGGCATCTCCTTCTCCGCAACCATACGCAACGCCGTCTGCCACAATTTCGTATCGCGCAGCATGTCGGGTGTGGTTTTGAATTGAACGAAATTAACGCCCGCTTTGGTTTTCGCGCCGCCGTGGCACGCATGGCAATATTTCTGCATCAACGGCAGAACGTCGCGCGCGTAATCCGTCGCCGGAGGCGCTGACGGCTCCGCGCAGAATGCGCGGTCAAGCCCAGCGCCGGTCCACATCAAAATTGCGATACAAATCTTCCGATTCAATCACGAATCCCCATGCAAAATTGCGTTTGCCGCAATTTGTATACAACCGCGCGCACGCAAGGTTGCGCGCTGTTTTTCGCGAATTAACAATAGTTGTGGTGCAGGCGGCGGAGTGCGCACTTTGGGCCACGCCCGCGCCGATCTCAGGAAATGCGGGCTAAATAAAAACCCCTCCGATCAGTCGGATCGGAGGGGCGCCACTGCCGTTTTGTGTCCGTTGCTTACTCAACCACCACCCACGTCGAATCCACCTTGTATTCGTTGAAGGGCAGCGGCAGTTCCTGGCCGAAGTCCTTTTGGTAGATCGTGCCCTGGCTCGAAATCGTGAACACGTTGCGGCCCACGCCGTCGTATTGGTTCGGCATCGCGTAGATGCCGAAGCCCATCATCAAGCGGCCGTTGCCATCGCGCCAGTCAACGATCGTGCCCGACGACCAATCGCCGTAGCAGGTGTGGAAGCTGTAGCCAGCCTTCGGATTGGCGACCACCGGCGTAACACCGGTCGGCAAGGGAAACCCTTCTGCCATTGCAAACGAGCGGTCGATCAGCGCGAGGTCGCCGGCGCCCGCCGTGTTCTCGTAAAGGCTGTTGTCGCCGGAAAGATGCATCGTATATTCGAGCACACCGTCGTGGTTGTAATCGGTGCGGCGGTAAATGTTCTCGGCGGAAGCGAACGCCTTGCAGGCCGCAACGGCCGCGGCTTCATTCGCCGCCATGCGGCTGCGCAGCAAATTCGGAATCGCGATCGCCGCGATAATGGCAATAATCGCCACGACGATCATCAGCTCAATCAGTGTGAATCCCTTCGCCTTCATTTTGCATCCTCCTTTTACGAATAATGTTGTATTGCGTTATCCGGCCCGCAGTGGGCCGAAAGCCGGTTGCGCACGGAGCAACAGCTTGACCAAATTGAGAAAAACGTTCTCAATTTTGCTCAAGCTGCTGGCGACCCAAGCATTAGAAGGTGTTGGGTCCGATAGTCACGGGGTGGCACTTGCGTCAATGACATAAATTGGCAAGGGTAAATAGGGGTAAGCTTGATCGCACGGAGGGCCGACCCCCTCACCCCCGGCCCCTCTCCCCCAAGGGGAGAGGGGAGAACGGCGTCGCTTTGATTTGCGAAGAAAACAAGCGTTAAAAAAAGAAGGCGCGGACCTTTTGTGATCCACGCCTTCGGCCGAAGCAAATCTACACACTCGGAGAGCCGTCCTACAATGAAATTAGTATTCCCGCTTCTTCAAGCCTGGCTGCGGCTGGGGGTACATGCCGTCGGGGCCGGGCATCACGGGGGCGACTGAGTCCTTCGTGATTTTGTCCAGATCGGGCGCGAAACGGTGGTCGCTGTTGAGCATTTGTTCGGCGGTGACGACTTTGCCGACGTGGCAGGCCATGCGGCCGAGGCTTGTCGCGAGGCTGGCTTCGACGCCGTTCTTGACTTCGTTGTACGGCTTGTTGTTGCGGATGGCGTCCACCAGCGAGTCCCACTCATTCTGGTAGGGGTTGCTGTTGTCTTTGGATTCCCAGACGAGTTTGTCCTTGTCTTCCTGCTGGCCTTTGTAGATCGCGGAGGGGCCGTCGCAGTCTTTGTTGCGCGAGGCGACGGCGAAGCCTTTGGTGCCGTGGATGTAGCTGGAGTACATGAAATCGGCGCCCGGCATGCTGCGGCCCTGGAAGTGCATCTTGGTGCCGTCGGGATAGGTATACTCGACGGAGTAGGCGTCGAAATTCTGGTCGATGTAGTTCTGGCCTTTTTCGTTCTGCTTGTACTCGCGCCCGCCCACGCCGTGCGCTTTGACCGGCCAGGAACCTTTCAGCCAGCTCAGGTGATCGATGATGTGGATGTAGAAATCGCTGAACGCGCCGCCGCCGGCCCAGAGCGTGCCGTGGAATCTGCGGATTTGATAATCCAAATGAGTGAGATTCTCCGGCTTGGGAGACATGGCGAAATTGCCGATGAGGCCCTGGCAGCGGTAGCCGCGCATCGAAATGATTTCGCCGAGTTCGCCGTCTTGAATGCGCTTGTAGAGTTCCTCCAAATTGCGCGCGTGATGCGACATCAAACCGACGCCGACTTTCAGGCCTTTCGCCGATGCGTCTTCGCCGAGCTTCAACATGATTTTGCTGGTCGGGCCGTCGGACGTGAGCGGCTTTTCCATGAAGACGTTGATGCCTTTTTCGATGGCGTAGGTGAAATGGACCCAGCGGAAGGCAAGCGGCGTGGCCATGATCGCGACGTCGCCGGGCTTGAGGCAGTCGATGGCTTTCTTGTACGCGTCGAAGCCGACGAAGCGCCGGTCAGGCGGGACGTCGAATTTGTCTTTGTCGATGACCGGCTCGTTGGACGTGCCTTTTTCGTCTTTCTTGTCGGCCTTGACGACCATGCGCTTGGACAGTTCGGCGTGGCTGCCTTTCAAGCGGTCTTCGAAGACGTCGGCCATGGCGACGAGCTTGATCGGGCCGCTCTTGGTGTTGAGCGCGTCGCGCGCGGCGCCGGTGCCGCGTCCGCCGCAGCCGATCAGGGCGACCTGGATCAGGTCGTTGCCGCCGGCGAAGGCGCGGTGCGCGATGCTGCCGGCGAGGGCGGTGAGGGCCGCCGCTTTGCCAGTGGTTTTGATGAAATCACGACGAGGGAGAATGATGCTCATGAATTTGAAATCCTTTCGATGATTATGGCTACACCATAGATGGGGCCGGGTTTTTGAAAAAACGTTAAGACGATTAAGATGTCGTTTGAGGGGAGTGTAATCGTTTTTTGCGCGGAAGCCAATAGGAAAAAAATCTGGGCGGGAGACGGGAGTGTGGGAGACCATTGCGTTTCGCACCGATTAACATAAAATCCATTCGGCAAATTATATTTTGGGGAGTGCGTTGAATGAACAAGGTCATCGTAAAACCTGCGGTTTCGCATCGAAAACGCAGCGATTCAAAACGGCCGACTTTTCAGCGAGCAATTGAGGCCGTTGAGGCGCTGGCGCCGAGGGAACGCGAATCGCTTTTCGATATTTTTCGAAGGCGCAAAATTGAAGCGCGGCGCGAAGAGTTGGCGGCATCCATAAAGCGCGCACGTGAGGAATATGCAAGCGGCGGGATGCCTGGTGGGACGGTTGACGAGGTCTTGAAGGCGCTCAATCATTGTTTAGCGTCAAGATAATAGGTGCCTGTCCCGTGACTGTCCCTATTTTTCACGCTCCCTTCCGCGCCGCGCGGCGGCGGATGAGCCATTCGCAGAGGAACCAGACGACGAAGAGAATCGCTAGCGCGACTAACGCGTTTCTTACTATGATGCGGCGCCTGTATCGGACCGGGACAACTGGAACGTATTCTCCATTGGCACCGCGTTCCAATGTTTCTTGCCAGAACTGGTCTGGCCAGCCGTACATTCGATCGTAGACTTCCGCTTTATTCCATCTGCCTTCCTTGAACCCTTCGCTTGTATAGTTCGACTCCGTAACAGTCACATTCGCCCAAATCAACCCGCCCGCGACAAACATCAGCACGATGGCCGTGGAGAGATGGATTTGAAAGCGCCAGCGGCGCGGAGGCTCAGGCATGTTTCACGTCACTTTCGCGACGTGCCTACTTCGCTTCAATCAGCTTGAACGACTTGACGACGCCGTATAGGAGCAGGGCTTACGGTTTCATTTCCGTGCGTATCGCCGTGTACTCTGCTCCGCGCAGAATTGTACTGCTTCTCGGCTTCCTTCCTACTCGCCACGCCTATTCCTTTTTACGAAGCTCACCGTTTCCGGCAAGCAGCCCGTCTGGAAATCCTTTGCTTTCGTATTTCATCTGATACCATAACTTTTCATCGCAATAATAAACTCCAAGCCCGTAACCAGCGGTTTTGAAAGCCGTCTTCGGGTCGATATCAGCACGCGAGAAAACGATCATCGTTACGCCGACTTTGGGCGACTCTCCAAATGTTGTGTTGCCAAATATCGTTGGGTCCAGTCCCCAGTAAAACTTCAGTACCGTCCCTGGCTTAACGTCGCCCTTTACAGAACTCAACACGATTAGATCCACAACAATGAAGTCAAGGTTCGCCTCCTGAGCCGCCCATACTTTAACGGTTTCCTTAACCAAATGTGTTTCCTTCACGACTCCCCAAATCACGGTCGGGCATTTTTCCCATGCGTCCTTGAACGTTAATTGCGGCGGCGGTTCGATTGCATTTGCCAGGCTCATGTTAACGCAAAGCAATGTAACACAAAAAAAGCGCATGATTATTTCTCCCTATGCTCCAATCCCAGTTCGATGCTAAGTTCCAGAGCGCTCTCCTTTCAACAATGCGCTGTCAAGTATTGTGTTTCATTTGTGCTTCCCTTTCGCCAGAGCGGTTTCGACGCTGAACCCCTGCCCTCTGCGAGTGCCGAGCGGAGTTTATAAACCCTATCCCGCTTTTTCCGCAAGAGGAATAATTCGCCGGGATGCGCGGGCTCTTGCATGTCTCACGCTTTCTTCCGCGACGAGCGGCGGCGGATCAGCCATTCGCAGAGGAACCAGACGGCAAAAAGAATCGCCAGCGCGATGAGGGCGTTGTAGATGAGCGGTGTGGTGCGCCAGACGGCGTATACAGGTTCGGGTATGCGCAAAAATTCGCCACTGCGGTCAATATACATGCTGGTGCCGCTTAATACGCTGTCAAACGGCCAACCGTGTTCATTAAGACGATTTCCCGCCCAAAACGCGTATCTATGTTTCGCGGCTATGAAATCGAAATCTGTCATTCCTTCGCCATCGATCGGAACAGCAGACGCGGGACCCGTCCAAGCAATTCCCCAGCACTCCACGCGCCGCCCGTTCACATTCGCCCAAATCAACCCGCCCCCGACAAACATCAGCACAATGGCCGTTGAGAGATGAATCTGAAAGCGCGCGCGGCGCGGAGGCTCAGGCATGTCTCACGCTCCCTTCCGCGCCGCGCGGCAAATTATGGCGCGGCTATCCCAACTGTCACCGGTGCACTGCCGTTGAATCCTGTCCCCTTCAATAACTGATATTGAAGAATCTAATCAACGAGTAATTAATCTTTACGCTTCATCGTCGCATCGAAAAACACCGTATTTCCTCTCATCCGCCCAGAACTTAGGATAGCCAGATCATCAGGCTCGTCGTACCCATCACACCAAAGAAAAATTAATGCGACCTTCCCGTTCGCGTTGTGCGGAAATGATCTTGACGCAAATAAGGGATAAAGAAGCCTTCGCAACGTACTCGCGTAGATGACCCTCCGTTTAAAGTTGGCTACGCCATTTTTGTCCGTTGTTAACTCTTCGGAATGATCGGAACTTTCGAGCGAATAATCTTGCCAAACCTGCTTAATATGGCATCCATTTATCGGCTTCCCGGCATCATCTCTAACATTAATTTGCCACCGTTCGACGACGGTTTCGGGAGTGGGAACCAATGACAAAACCGCCGAAAACGCTAAACCGATGATTAACATCCACATTATTGCTCTAAACATTCCTTTAATCTCCGCCAAACGGAGAATATTAAAGCGCCAGCTGCGCGGGGGCTCGGGCATGTCTCACGCTCCCTTCCGCGCCGCGCGCTGCCGGATTATTTTTTCGCAGGCTAACCCAACGACATATAATACCATGCACGCAAATACGAGATTTACGAACCATCCTCCATCTGAATTCCCTGTCCATAGATCAGGGTGATCGCGCCTATCCCGAGGTGTCAGCGTTACGTCATTCTTGATTTCGCGGGACCCAGCAATAGGAAACCCGTAGCGTATAAAGATTACTTCAATCGCTGGTTTTCCAGGGACACTCAACTTATTGGGCGGTTCTGTTCTTGGGATAACATTCGCCCAAATTAAAAGGCCCGCGACAAACATCAGCACAATGGCCGTCGAGAGGTGAATCTGAAAGCGCGCGCGGCGCGAAGGCGTTGGCATAAGTCAATCCCCCTTCCGCGCTGCGCGGCGACGGATGAGCCTTTCGCAGAGGAGCCACACGCCGACAAGAATCCCGAGGGCGATGACGACATCTGTTACCAGGTCGCCCCAGAACCAGACTGGCGGCGCTTGTTTGCTGACTGGTGGCATTAGCACTCCATTTTCAACGCTCTGTGTAGTGTGGATCGGTGAAGCTCTCGCGATTGTGAACGGCCAGCCGCGGGCGGGGTTTGCCCCGGTTGCTATCCATTCCATAAAAGCACGATCTCCTTCGCTGTCGTCAGGACACGGATCACGATGCACGCGCGTGTTCGCCCAAATCAACCCGCCCGCGACAAACATCATCACGATGGCCGTCGAAAGATGGATTTGAAAGCGCCAGCGGCGGGGAGGCTCAGGCATGTTTCACACTCCCTTCCGCGCGGCGCGGCGCTCCTCGCTAACTGACATCACGATCCGAAAACCCACGCCGCGGCCGGAGAAAGACGCATGAATGTTGTTACGAGAAGCGGAGCGGCAATTGTCACATTCTGTGCTCCATGTACATCCGCGCAAATCGCGGTCCTCACCCTGTTCAATGATTGGATTGGTAACTTCTTCCTTATCGTAATGATCGACCCACGCATCGCCGCACCATTGCAGAACATTGCCGTGCATGTCGTACAAACCGAACGCATTGGCTTTCTTCAAGCCGACTGGGTGCGTTGTGCCCTTGCTATTCGCCCCGTACCAAGCCACGGAATCTAAATCGCTTTCCTGGTCACCTGAATTAAACCGTGTTCGAGTCCCCGCACGGCATGAAAACTCCCATTGCGCCTCCGTCGGCAAGTGCACATTCAACGCTTTGTCGCTAAGCCGTTCGTTGAGCTTTGCGCAGAACGCTGTTGCATCATTCCAAGAAACTGTCTCGACTGGCAGTTGGGAGCCCTTAAAATCGCTTGGATTTCTGCCGATAACCAATTCGTATTGAGACTGGGTCACCAGGTACTTACCCATGTAAAAAGGCTGCGTGAGCGTGACCAAATGCGCCGGCTTCTCGTTGGCTGGACGCGCATTGAACTCGGACATTTCGCGTTCATACCGCGCGGCCTCCTTTATCGCGAGCGAGCGGCGCGCGATGCCGCCGATGCAGAGGCCCGTGGCGATCATCAGCAGCAACAGCCAGCGCAGCGAAAACGAAAACTTCCGCTTTTTGGTACATGTGATGATTAATAAAAGCAGCAGCAGCGTCGCCGCTCCCCCGCCCAAACCGATCAACCAATTTGAGTTCGCGACCGTGAGCGTTGGCTTGGCCGGCTCCGCCGAACCCATAATGAACTGCCCCGCTGGAATCAGCACCAATTCCAATTTGACGCCGCTGCCCAGATCAATGCTCTTCGTCGCCGGCATCCCCACCCGCGCCGCATAACTTTCCACCGTCTCTTTCCCATCCCATAATGGCCACGGCCCCGCAGGCGCCGCCGCGTGAAGCGGCACGCACAACAGCGCGGCGGTGAGGCAGAGCGTGCGCATGGGCTGATACATTACTGCGCCGGCGTCGGAACGGTCAAGATCACGCGAAAGCCGAAACCAGCGCTTCTAATTTCCTGATGAGCAGTGTAATGAAATGCACTTCGGCATTCATTTGCTGAATTTCCAAAACAAGCGCCACGGTAAGCGAACGAGTCGAATGCATTCGGAAGCGCAGGCGGAAGACACAACTGATAAACATTTCCATGCATATCGAAAAGTCCGAACGCGTTGGGCTTAAACGAGCCCACTCGAGTTGTATGATCGCGTTGAATACCAACGCCGCGTAGATATGGCGATATTTTGAGCCCGTCGAAGTTAGCTTCATCTGTCGAAATGGTTTCGCCTGTGTTAAACGCGGATGCCGTGCCGGCTCTGCAAGCGAATTCCCATTCTGGCTCCGACGGAAGGCGAATCTGTGCTTCTCGATCCAGACGGGCTTTGATCGCATCGGTTAGCTTCGCGCAGTAGTCCACTGAATTCCTTTGGTTGACACATTCAACCGGAAATTGAGCGCCTTTATGAAAGCTCGGATTATAGCCCGCAATGATTTCGTATTGGTCTTGCGTGACCGTGTACTTCCCCATGTAAAACGGCTCCGCAATCGTCTCCAAATGCGCGGGCTTCTCGTCGGCGGGAAGTTTTTCGTAGAGGGCGCGCGCGGCATTGTAGCGCGCCTCCTGCTCCTTACCCAGATGAAAGCGCACGGCGCCGCCGATGCAAAGGCCGCAGGACATCGTGAAAAGCAGGAGCACGCGCAGCGAGAACGAGAACTTCCGCACCTTGATCCAGTTCACAAGCGGGACGCACAGCAAGGCAGCCACGAGAATTAACCCGAAGGTTCCGATCACGCCGGCCCAACGCCACGAAATCGCGGGCGGCGGCGGCTCGCGCGACCCCATCATGAACTGCCCCGCTGGAATCAGCACCAAATCCAACGCGACGCCGCCGCCCAGGTCGATGCTCTTCGTCGGCGGCATGTTCACCCGCGCCGCATAGCTTTCGACTGTCTCTTTCCCATCCCACAACGGAAACGCGCGCGGAGCCTCCGTCGCCACAAGCGAACCGCAGCACCCAAGAAACACAAGCCAAACTAATCTCATTTTCGCCAGTCCTGGAATTCATTCCTTCTTTTCTTCCTCAAACGGCTTTCGCCGGTCGCGAATGCTGCCAACGACCTCGTTTTTCCCGACAATACGATCGACGACAGTCGCCAATTCGTTTATCAATTCATTGAGTTTCCGGATCGGTTCGTACTCCGGAATCCGTTTTGCAACCGTCGCGATTTGCATTTCTTTGAATCCGACGCGCTTCCCTCTTACCGATATTGCAATGGATTCATTGGGGCCTTCGGTATCGATACCGCGCATTTTCGCCTGGCTGACCTTGAGCAACAGATTGATCTCTTCTTGCTGCTTCTTCGTATCGGACCCCTGCTTTTTCCACGTTTCGAAATCGGTGATCGGCGGCTCCGTCTCCGTGAAGTCGATGGCATCTATCGCGGTTTCCAGACGCTTCATTTCGTCAGGTGTGAACTTTCCCGAAACCAGTTTATCCCAGCGACTCGTCGGTTCTGGCTCGTGGTATACCCAGAGAAAAATGTCGGCGTCGCCGTTTTTCCGGACTTCCATCTTCAGCGCGCGGAATTTTTCGAGCGTCAGTCCTGCGTTGCAATAAATGTAGACGGCCAGTTCATCGGTCTCAGGAGTTTTTTCAGCAGCTTTCACTGGCGCAAACTCCGCACAAAACAAAAGCGCGAAAAGTGTCGAAACGCTAGATACCGTCTTCATCGTTCGCTCCTCCCGTGCCTGATTCTTGGAGTACGGCACCCTCGTAAAAATTTGCCCACATCAACCCGCCCGCGACAAACATCATCACAATGGCCGTCGAGAGATGAATCTGAAAGCGCGCGCGGCGCGGAGGCTCAGGCATGTCTCACGCTCCCTTCGACGCGCTGATCGTTAAGCTCTTCTTTAAAAAAAGTACAACGCCAAACCGCGCTCGGGCACGGCGGGCGCGCCTTGCGCGTCACTTCTTTTTGAGCGCAGCAGCGGCGGCCTTCGCGGCGTTCATTTCACCGACGGTATCTTTCATCACGGCGGTCATGCGGTCTTGAAGCTCGTTGATCTCATCGCAGAGCGCCTTCTGCCAGGGCGAACCGGACGGGGCGGACTCCCATTGCCGGCGAAGTTCGACCAGGCGCGGCGCCCCCTCGATCAACATCTTGGCAGTGGCCTGAACTTTCGCGAACACGCGTTTGCGATGATCCGACGGGAGGGCTGAAAGCAGATCCTCTTTTTCAAGCTGCCTGAGCAGATCGTTGATGTCGTCCATGCGCGCGCCTCGCTCCGAAATCCATCCGACGCGCTGATCTTTAAGCTCTTCTTTAAAAAAAGTACAGCGACGAAATGAGACGGGAGGCGCACGCTACGGCAACGCCGCGGCGGGTGCGAGTCGTCTTGCCGCAACAGTTATCCTCCCACAATCGGCCGCAACACCAAATACAACAGCGCCGCCACCAGCGCCGACACCGGGATCGTCAGCACCCATGCGGTCATGATGTTCCCCGCCAACCCCCAGCGCACCGCCGAGACGCGCTTCGACGCGCCCACGCCCATGATCGACGACGAGATCACGTGCGTCGTCGAGACCGGCGCGTGGAAGAAATACGTGGCTGTGAGAATCACAATCGAACCGGCCGTCTCCGCGGCGAAGCCGTGGATCGGTTTGAGCTTGATGATTTTGTGGCCCATCGTTTTCATGATGCGCCAACCGCCCGCCGCCGTGCCCAGCGCCATCGCCGACGCGCACGCCACGATCACCCAATACGGGATGAACAGTTTGTGGCTGGCCTGCCACGCCTGCAAATTCAGCCAGCCCGGCGCGTGCGCCGCGTGCGTCCCGTAGTAGCTCACCAGGCCCATCGTCACGATGCCCATCGCCTTTTGCGCGTCGTTCGAGCCGTGCGAGAGCGCCATGAATCCGGCGGACGCAAGCTGCAAGTGGCGGAACGAGCGGTTCACGCGCGTTGGCGACATGCGCCGCACAATCCACAGCAGCACCACCATGATCGCAAACCCACCCACGAATCCGACCAGCGGCGAGATGATCAGGAATTTCACGACTTTCACCACGCCTTCCGATGAAGCCAGCGTCGTCAGCGACGGCATGAAGCCGGCGTGTTCTTCGAGCACGCGATGGCACAGTACCGCGCCGACGATGCCGCCGACCAGCGCGTGCGAGGAACTCGACGGAATACCGAAATACCACGTGATCAGATTCCACACGATCGCGCCGCAGAGCGCGCAGACCACCACCGTTTGTGTGATCGATTCGGGATCGGCGATGCCGCCGCCGATGGTCTGCGCCACGCCCGTGCCCAGAAACGCGCCGGCGAAATTGAAGATCGCCGCGATCAGGATCGCCGTGCGCGGCGGCAGCACGCCCGTCGAAACGACCGTGGCGATGGCGTTGGCCGTGTCGTGAAATCCGTTGATGTAGTCGAAGACCACCGACAGCACCACCACGGCGATGAGCAGCGCGAAGCCTTCAGCCATTTTTCGCCACCACCGATCGGATCATGTTGGTCACGTCTTCGCAGGCGTCGATGGGGCTATCGAGCGCGTCGAGGATTTCCTTCTCCCGGAAAAGCTCGATGGGATCGTGCGCGTTTTCGAATAATTGTTCGGTCGCGCGCCGGTAAATCTTGCCCGCTTCGTTTTCGAGCGCGTTGACGCGGATGATCGAGATCTGCATTTCGTCCACGCGGCCGAGGTCCTGCAAGAGCGGAATCAAGCGCGCCAGTTCCGCCGTGCACTCCTGCGCCACGCGGACCAGTTCCCGCATCGGCTCGGACATTTTCTTGAGTTTGTATGAAACAATCTGCTGCGTGCAGTCGTAAAGCAGGTCAATCACGTCGTCGAGCGCGGAGGTCAGCGCGTGCAGGTCTTCGCGGTCGATCGGCGTGACGAAAGTTTTGTCCACTTCCTGAAAAAGGAGGTGCGAAAGCTCGTCGGTTTCGTGTTCCTTGCGCCGCATCGCTTCGGCGATGCGCACAAAATCCTCCGGCCCCTGTGCGG
The DNA here is from genome assembly GCA_035308565.1 of Planctomycetota bacterium. GTDB lineage: Bacteria > Planctomycetota > SZUA-567 > H5-PLA8 > H5-PLA8 > JANXLS01. The sequence goes on from DATGGK010000001.1 coordinate 28,437, forward strand.
AGCGCAGCTCGCCAAAAATCTCGCCCGCCGCGCCGACATTTGTGGAAACGGAGTTCAAATACACAAAAAAACGGTGTTCACGAGGCAATAGCCACTTTACAATTCGGTCGATGAGCACGAATCCTCCGTGGAACAGCGCTGGATTTAACTGAAGCTTTGCAGAATCTTAACGATATTAAAACAATTGCCAGCCGATTTTTGAATCGGAAGTGAGCCGCACTTATGAATCGTTTGCTCGAAGACCGCCTCGACGCACTGCGCACGACGCTCGATCAATTGTCGTCCACTCTCGACGAGAATCTTCAAATCCTGTTGCTCAATCTCACCTGCGATCCCGCGGCAAAGAAATCCACGCCCAAACCGATCGACGAGTTGGCGCGAGCGGTGCGCGAGAAATGTCTCGAATTCATGGTCCGCGAACATCCCATGGCCCACGACCTCAAATTCGCCATGGCGACGTTGCGCGTGGGCCAGGACTACGAGCGCATGGGCGAGATTTCATTGACGCTCAACAAGCGCGTCGAGTTCCTGCGCCACACCGCGTTTCAGGATATTTGCAAAGACATGACCGGCGTAATGGCCGACGTGCTGAACATGAACAAGCTGGTTCAGAACACATGGAAGCACGACCACCGCGCGCTGATCGCGCCCACTCAAGCGCAGGTCGCGAAGCTGGCCGAGCAAGTAGCCGCAGCCATCTCCGCAATTCAAGCGCGGGTTCTCGACGGGATCGCGCTGGCAAACGGCAATGCTGAAGCGTACGTGGAATTGGTGCTGGCCTGCCGGCATTTGAAGCGCGTGGCAGGATTAATGGCAAGCGTGCCGGACGAAATGGTGTCGTTCTCCTGATGTCAAAATATCGGGGACAGAGTGCGCCACGCTAGCGCACATTTCCAGCGGGTGCAAGTCCCGCCTTGGTCCGGGTTGCTTGGGCCATGTAGCTATCCTGACGCCGGGTTGGTTTCGAAAGATAACCGGCGAAGCATCAGGAGACACACGGCGGAGAA
>DATGGK010000002.1:0-22586 GCA_035308565.1 Planctomycetota bacterium
CACGCGCTCCTTCAAATAGCGCCGGAAACTCGCGGGATGATCGGCGGAAATGCCGAGGTATTCGTCCATGTGGAACAGTGTGACGTGCGACCAATCGATGCCTTGAGCGGCGGTCAGTTTTTCAAGAAATTGAATTTGCGAATTGCCCGTGGCCAGCACGACGGCGACGTTGCCCTTCACGGAAATGGCCGCGCGCAGAAATTTATGCGCGTCGTCAGCCGCGGCGCTCGCCATCTCGTCCGTCGTCTTTGCGATGACGATCTTCAGCGCTTCGATTTTATATTTCTGCACGGGATTGGTCATGATGGTGAAATGATCACGCGACGGGAGTGAATCCGGCAACAAAATTGCAACAGTAACCCGCAGTTTATGATCGTTGCAAAAGGTGTTTTCCTACACCATTATTCACCGCTTAGGAATTTATTTAGGTCCATGCTTTCCAGGTTGTGTTTGATCGTGCGCAGGAAACTCGCCGAATGCGAGCCGTTGAACGGCCGATGGTCGAAGACCAATTTCAAATTCAGCAACATGCGCGGCTCAATACGGCGCTGTCCGTCCGCGCCGGCCGCTTTCGCGAAGCGCGGCCGTTCAAGCATCGATCCGGCGGCGAGCATCGCCAGTTGTCCGGGGATAATGAAGGGCGTGCCGCCGGTCGCTTCGAACGCGCCGATGTTGGTGAGCGTCAGCGTGGCGCCCTGCAAATCCGTAGTGTGAACGTCGCCGTGCCGGACTTTTTCCGTCAATGCATGAATCTGCCGGGCCAATTCCAGGAACGACATTTTTTGCGCGCCCTTGAGCACCGGCGAGTACAAATTCTCATGCGGGCCGACCGCGGCGAAACCGATGTTTACAGCCTCATCGACGAACAATTTATCGGCGCCGGGCGCCAGCCTGCCGCGGAAACCCTGATGGCGTTCATCCATCATCGCGCGTGAAATCGCCCACAGCAACATGTGTGTGTAGGTGGGCCGCATCTGCAATTTGGATTCAAACTCAGCGCGCAGCGCATCGCGCTGTTTCACCAGCGAGGTCATGTCCACTTCGCATTCGACGGAGACGCGCGGAATTTCAAGCTGGCTCTTGAGCGCCAGAGCGCCGACTTGCATTTGCGCCGAGCTAAGCGGAATTTCGCGCGGACCTGCCATGGCCGCTGCGCACGCCTCCGCGGCCTGCGGCGCGCCTTCAACTTCGAGCGTGACCAGCGGCGTTTCGACGCGCACGCGTTCGCCTTCTTTGGCGTGAAATTTCGCGACGGTGCCGGCGCACGACGCCTCGACTTCGAACGAACCTTTGTTCGCTTCCATTTCGGCCAGCGGCGAGCCGGCTTTCACTTTCTCGCCGGGTTTGACGAGCAGCCGCACGAGCGTTGCATCTTCGTCGGTCGGCGACTGGCGCGGCGTGAGCACATCGACCAAGCGCGCGGCCTGCTCGGCCGCCGCTGCGACCGGTTCCATCGGCGCGCGCGGCGTGAACACGCCGGTTTCGCGTTCCGAAATTCCGCGCTTGGCGACATCCGCGGAGATGCCAATGCCACCGATCGAATCGACCGCTTTGCGGCCCGGCCGCAAATCCTGCCGCGCCTGCTCGCGCATCGCTTTGAGCACGCCATCGACGCTCGGCAGCAGCGCCAGTTCGAGCGCGTAATTGAAGGGATTGTGATCGTCGCTCTTCGTCACGCGCGCCGGCACGGCGCGCAGTTGTTCGAACGCCGCGCTCACAATTTCGGCTATCACTTCGCCGCCCATGCCGCACGTTTTTGCGTCTTCGTGAACGGCAAGCAGCCGGCCAGTTTTGATTACGGACTCCAGCACCGCCTTCGAATCCCACGGCGTGATCGTGCGCAGGTCGATGATCTCCGCTTCGATTCCTTCCTTCGCGGCCTGCGCCGCCGCCGCGCGGCACAGCGGCACGCCGTTGCCCCACGTGACGACGGTCATGTCGCGCCCGCTGCGCACGATTCGCGCGTGGCCGAAGGGCACGACGCATTCGAGGCTCGGTTCGTGAACCGTGTCTTCGGCGCTGTGCAAAAGCGCTTTCGGATAAAGATAAAGCACCGGCCGATTGCAGCGCAGCGCGTAACGCAGCAACCCCGCGGCATCGCTGGGACTCGACGGAATGACGACATGCAATCCGGGCAAATGCGCAAAAATCGATTCGTTGGCCTGGCTGTGCCACGGGCCGAGGCCGGGCAGGTACGCGCCGTACGGCGCCATGATTACCATAGGGCAATTCCACTGCCCCTGGCTGCGCCAATATAAGGTGGTGACTTCGTTGAAGAGTTGATTGAGCGCAGGCCCCATGAAGTCGATGAATTGAATCGCGGCCACGGGCAAGTCTCCCATGATCGAGCGCCCGACCGCGCTGCCCAAAATTGTGGCTTCGGCCAGCGGCGAATTTTTCACGCGGCCGGGAAATTGTTTGGAAAGCCCGCGCGTCGTGCCGAAGACGTCGCCCTTCGGATCTTCGATGTCTTCGCCGAAAAGACAGATGCGCGGGTTGACGCGCATCTCCTGTTCGAAAATTGCGTCGATGCATTGCGCCATGGTCAAACCGCCGGATCGCTTCGATAAATAGCCCGGCAGATGCTGTTCGCGCGCGGGCAGATCGGGCGGCAGACTGGCGAACGCGGTGCCTTTGACATTCGTGGCGTCCGGTTCGGGCGCGCGTTGAGCGCGTTCGGCCGCGGCGTGAATCGTGCCTTTCATGCGCGACTTCATGGCGTCAAGATCAGTTCGCGTAATCACGCCTTCGCGCACGCAGCGCTCGGCAAACGTTTTGACGGGATCTTTTTCCTGGATGGATTTCAATTCCTCGGCGCTGCGGTAAATGCGCTGATCGTCCGAACTCGAATGGCTTTTCAAGCGGATGGTTTTCGCGACGAGGCACGTCGGCCCGTCTCCTTTGCGCGCGCGATCGATGGCGGCGACGGAAGCCTCGTACACCGCGACCGGATCGAGTCCGTCAACGATATCCACGCGGCAGCCGAAGTACCATTTCGCCCCGTCCGCCTCGGCCAGGCCGTGTGGAATGGTCCAGAACGTCGTGCCAATGGTTGGCGTGGAAATGCCGTAGTCGTTGTCTTCGATCAAAAAAATGATCGGTAGCTTTTCGACCGAAGCCTGCGCGAAAGCTTCGAGCGATTCGCCTTCGCGCGTGGACGCGTCGCCCACGGCAGCGACCACAACTTCGCTTGAATTGCGCGCCTTCAGGCTCATCGCCATGCCGACAGCCTGCAATAGATTCGTGGCGACGGGCGAACTCAGCGAAACAATGCGGTGGCGGCGCGAATTGAAATGCACCGGCATCTGCCGCCCGCCCGACGGCCCGCCGGCTTTGCTGTAAAAATCGAGAAAAAATTCCTCATGCGACACGCCGCGCCCGATCACGATGGCGCGGTCGCGATAATGCGGATGCAGCCAATCTTCGGGCTTCATCGCCAGCGCGACGCCGGCCAGCGCTTCGTGGCCTTCGGACGAAAGCTGAAAATGGCCTTGCCCGCGGCGCTTGAGCGTCTGCTCGGTTTCGTCGTTGAAGCGGGACTCCAGCATCAGGCGGAGCAGTTCGAGTTTGATGGCGTTGTCGGTCGGCATGCTCCAATCCTGAGGGCGCGGAAATCGTCGTCTTGAGTATAGTGAAGCTAAGGCAGGTTCAACAAACCACAAATGCCATTTTTAAAAAACGCGGAGCGCTGAAAGCGATGGCGAAACTCAAACTCGATTTGCACGACATCTTCAACAAAGGCGAGCGCATCGAAGACGAACTCAACCGCATTATCAATGAAGCGGTGGAGAAGCGCATTGCACTGGTCGAGATCATCCCCGGCAAAGGCAGCGGCGTGTTGAAGGAACGCGTGATCAAATTTTTGAATCAAGGGCACATTCGCAAATTGTATCATCGTGTTGAGAAGGACAGCAAAAACTTCGGGCGGATATTTGTGCATTTCCGGTTTCAATGAAATAAAGGAAGCTGAAAATGCCCCCTACCAAGAAGCCATTCCAAATTCATCTTTCAACTGCAGTCGCGATGATGTTCGTCGCTGGTTTACTCATGTGGCTGCACTCGGGGCCACGCCACTATGGACCATTTTATATCTACGGTTGGCCGCCTTTTGAATTTCTGGCCTTGGAAGGCGAACGAATTGGCTCCGAAGTATCCGCAAACATGCTCTGCAGCGCCACCGTATTGACTCCATTGGCATTGTGGATAACGTGGTACACACTTGAAACCTGCATTCAAAGCAAAATGAGCTCACTCCGCGCTATATTAATGGTGGCACTCAGCACCGGCATCTTCACGCTCGGGTTTATGGCTGGTGGTTTTTTCATTGCCAAAATGGCCCCTGACTATTACATCGTGATGTTCTCACACTCTTACCGCGACGCCCCATTCGATCCAGCGCAACTCGGCGTCGGGCTGGGCCTCACGCAGGGCGCCTACGTCGGAATTATCGTGGGTGTGCTTGCAGTGCTGGTCGAAGCGTGGTACCGCCACAAAAAACTAAATCTCGCGCAGCCAACCGATGGCTCCGTGTGAATACTAATCGCTATTTACTGTCCCCGTCGCGCTATAATATCCGCATGAGCGCCGCGACCACTGCCCGATTCCTCATCGAAGGCATGCACTGCGCCTCTTGCGTCAGCCGTGTGGAAGAGGCGATCAAACATGTCTCCGGCGTGAGCAACGCCAGCGTCAACCTCGCCGCGCGTGAAGCGCTCGTCCAATCCAACGCGCCAATTCCGCCCGGCGCCATCATCGATGCCGTTGCGCAAGCCGGCTACAGCGCAAAAATTCCCAGCGAAAACGTGCTCGCTGATTTATCCGCCGACGCTGAAGTCGCAACTCTCCGCCGCAAAGTAATCGGCGCTGCATTTTTCACGCTTCCCGTCGCCATCGTCAGCATGCTCGAACTTTTTCCTGCGCCCGACTATCCCGCTCGCAACTGGATATTGCTGGCGCTCACGCTCCCCGTGGTTTTCTGGAGCGGCTCCGAATTTCTGCGCGGCGCATTGCACGCACTCAAGCACGGTTACGCCGACATGAACACGCTCGTCGCCATGGGCGTGCTGGCCGCGTTTGCGTTCAGCGTCGCCGCAACCGCGCGGCCGGAGTGGTTCGCGCTAGGCATGACGCACGAGCCGCGACCGCAAGGGAGCGGGCTTGCCGCCGCGCACGTCTATTTCGAATCCGCCGCGGTGATCGTCACGCTCGTTTTGCTGGGACGATTTCTTGAAGCGAAAGCGCGAGGAAGAGCGTCGGACGCGATCCGCAAATTGCTGGAGCTACGCCCACGCACGGCTCGCGTGATTCACGCTGGAGTGGAAAGCGATGTTCCCATCGACAACATTCTCAAAGGCGACGTGATTGCGATTCGTCCGGGCGAAAAAATTCCGGTCGATGGCGTGGTGCTTTCAGGAAAATCGTTCGTGGACGAAGCGTTGATGACGGGAGAGCCGATTCCCGTCGAGAAAAAACCGGGAAGCTCGGTGACAGGTGGGACGCTCAATAAAAATGGAACCTTCCAGTTTCAAGCCGTGAAGGTCGGCGCGGAAACCGTGTTGAGCCAGATCGTCGAACGCGTTAAAGCCGCACAGGCGTCGAAAGCGCCCATCGCGAAGATGGCCGACAAAATCAGCCGCTATTTTGTGCCTGCCGTGCTCATACTGGCCATCGTCGCGGCGCTCTGCTGGCTGCATTGGGGTCCGGCGCCGCGCGCAAATTACGCCGCGCTCGTCTTTGTTTCGGTGCTGCTGATCGCGTGCCCGTGCGCGCTGGGCTTGGCGACTCCCGCGGCGATCATCTCCGGAACCGGCGCGGCGGCGACGCGCGGAATTTTGTTTCGCAATGCCGAGGCGCTGGAGCGGCTGGCGCGCGTCGATGCCGTCGTGCTCGACAAGACGGGGACGCTGACCGAAGGCAAGCCCAGCGTCACCGCCGTAGCCTGCGCTGAAGGCATCGAAGAATCCGGGTTGATCCAAGTCGCCACGGCTGCGGAAAAGAACAGCGAACACCCCATTGCCGAAGCCATCGTTCGATACGCGCGAGAGAAGAGCGCTCCTGAATCGACGGGCTTGGCTGCGGTCGAGAACTTCAACGCCGTCGAAGGCGCGGGAGTCGAAGCGCACATCGAGGGCCGAAGCGTTCTCGCCGGAAGCGCGCGGTTGCTTCAATCGCGCAACGTCGATACTCACGGCTTACAAGCGCGTGCCGACGACTACGCTAACAACGGCGCGACGCTTGTGTGGATCGCCATCGACGAGCACTTGGCCGGCGTCATTGCCGTCTCCGATCGGATCAAGCCCACGTCCTTCGCGGCGGTGCAGGCGCTGATGCGCATGGATCTGCGCGTGTGGATTGTCACGGGCGACAACCGCCGCGCGGCGGAAGCGATTGCGAAGCAGGCGGGCGTTTCCGAAATTCGCGCGGACGCGTTGCCCAAGGATAAGGCCGAACACGTCGCGAGCCTGCAAAAATCCGGGCGCATCGTGGCCATGGTCGGCGACGGAATCAACGACGCGCCGGCGCTGGCGCAGGCCGACTGCGGTATCGCGATCGGAGCGGGGACGGACATAGCGATTGAAGCGGCGGGCGTCACGCTGATGCGCAGCGATTTGAACGACGCCGTCGCGGCGATTCGCCTCGCGCGGCGAACGCTGCGCACAATTCATCAGAATCTGTTCTTCGCGTTCATGTATAATGTGATCTTGATTCCGCTGGCCGCGGGCGCGTTTTTTCCGCTCACCGGCTGGCTGCTGAATCCCATGCTCGCCAGCGCCGCGATGGCGCTGAGCAGCGTGACAGTCGTGACGAACAGTTTGCGTTTGCGCGCCGCACTCCCTCTCTCTCCGGGAGAGGGCCGACGGGCGTACCCGCCCGCGGGGTGAGGGGAAGATCCGCTCGCCTCGCCCGAGAATGCCGGATGTCGAACATGCCCACGATGGACTACTCGGCGAAAGTGGCCGAACATTTTCTTCGCCCGAAAAAACTCGGCACGCTCACCGAGAAGGACATCGATCCTTTGTCGGAAAAATTGCTCGCCGGCGATTCGGGCAATATCGCGCGCGGCGATGCGATTCGTGTGACGCTGCGCGTGCGCGCGTCGGACGAGCGGATTCTTGACGCGCGCTTTCAGAATTTCGGCACGGGCATGCCCATCGCCAGCGGGTCGTGTTTCTGTTCGATGATTGTGGGCAAAACGCTCGACGAAGCGCTGCGTGTTTCGGCGGAGGATTTGGATCGCGAATTGGATGGGTTGCCTGAATTGCGCCATCGGCGTATGGTGCTGGTGCTCGACGCGTTCGATAACGCGCTGCGGAAATACCGCGGCCAGCCGCCGCGCAAAAAATCGGCGCCGGGCGAGCCGCTGGTTTGTTACTGCTTTCAAATCAGCGAAAATTCAGTTGAGCGCGCGATCCGGCTGCGCGGGTTGAAGACGATAGAGGAACTCGCCAACGCAACAAAAGCGGGCGCTGGATGCCACACGTGTCATCCGGATCTGGATGCGATTTTAAAACGCTGCGCGCGCGGCGAGTATCGCGTGCACATTTCGCCGCAGGAGTACGAGGCTTCGCGGCGCATCGCCGGAACGCCGCCGCCCAGCGTCGAGGAACTCGCGAAAAATCCGCCCGCGCCGCCGCGCAGTTCCGCGCTGCTTCCCGCGGTGACCGCGCGCGACCGCAGCGCTGCCGTCGCACCAGATGGTTTCGTTTATCCGGTTACGTCGCCGGTTGTAGAAGCGGTCAAAACCAAAGCGCCCGAGAAGGCGAAAACTCCGCGCAAGCCTTGGCCCGAAATGTCCGAGAAGGAGAAGCTCGAGCGCATCGAGGAAGTGCTCGAGAACGATTTGCGCCCCGCCATTCGCGCGGACGGCGGGGACATTCGGCTCGTTGGACTGGATGGCGAGCGTGTGCGCGTGACGCTGCATGGGCATTGCGAAGGTTGTCACAGCGCGCTGAGCACGTTGAAGCATGGGGTCGAGAAACATTTGCGCGACGCGGTTTGGCTGGAGTTGGAAGTGGAGGAGGTTATACAATTTTGAATTCAATTAGGAATTGAGTGGCAAGATTCATCGCAGATGAAAGGGCTCTGTTGAACCCCTCTGCGACCCCTCCGGGGTCGGGGTCATTTTTTCGATCGTAGCCGGGGGTATCGGGCGAGTACGCCCTCAACCCCCGGCTACCATCTTGAACCCCTTCGGGGTAAAAATGCAAGTGTGCCAAAGGTTTCAACTAAGCCAGATGAACGCAGATGCACGCGGATTGACGCGGATTGACGCGGATTGACGCAAATTTGATTTGAGGGGAAAGATCATCAATGAGTATTTGTCCGGATACGTGGATTAAAAAGATGGCGCTGGAGCGGCAGATGATTTCGCCGTTTGAGCCGCAGCAGATTCGCGCCGTCGAGGGGCGCCCCGTGGTTTCGTACGGACTCTCGTCGTTCGGCTACGACATCCGCGTCGCCGACGAATTTCGCGTCTTCACCAACGTCTACAGCACCATCGTCGATCCAAAGGCTTTCGACAGCCGCGGCCTCGTCGAATTTAAAGGCCCGCATTGCGACATTCCGCCGAACAGTTTCGCGCTCGCGATCACCGTCGAAACGTTTCGCATTCCGCGCAACGTGCTGACGCTCTGTGTCGGCAAATCCACGTATGCACGCTGCGGAATCATCGTCAACGTCACACCGTTTGAGCCGGGCTGGGAAGGACGCGCCGTGCTCGAAATTTCGAACAGCACGCCGCTGCCCGCGCGCATTTATGCCAACGAAGGCATCGCTCAGGTATTATTTTTTGAATCCGATCAGCCTTGCGAAATCGCGTATCCTGATCGCAGCGGGAAATATCAGGGGCAGATTGGGATGACGTTTCCGAAAGTATGAAGAATGTGGAATTTGGAATGTGGAATGTTCGGAGAGAGAGAACATTCAACGGGTTTGGCATGCAATTCTCCATGTTGATTTTGCGCGCGTTTCGGGCAAAATACAGGTGGGACTATTTTGTGGAGATACGCCATTGGCCCGAGTGAAATTGTATTCCGTTGATGAAGCAGAGCGCACGCTGCCGCTGGTGAAGCGGATCGTGCGCGACATTATTCGCAACGCGGGCGAGCACGAGAATCGCCTGCTGCAGCGCAAGAAATTGCCTCTGACTCCGCCCGCCGGGAGCAGCGCCGAAGAGAAAGCGTTTAAGCTTGAAGAGGAGATGGAAACGTACGAGCATGAAGTGCTGCGCTGCCAGCGCGAACTCGAACGCATGGGCATTGAGTTGAAGGATTACCGCATCGGGCTGCTGGATTTTTATTCGCGCTACGACGGCCGGATCGTGTACCTGTGCTGGAAATCCGACGAGGGCGACACGCTGACGTACTGGCACGATTTGCAGGCGGGATTTCGCGGGCGGCAGCGCATCACACCGGCCAACCGCCACCGCTTTCAGGGCATGGCGCCCGGCGAAAAGTATTGCGAGATCGCCTGACCATGCGCGTCCTGTCGGGCCTCGCTCGCGGCGTGCCGCTCAAAACGGTTCCCGATCTGGACACGCGGCCGATTCTGGACCGCGTGAAAAAAAGCCTCTTTTCGATGCTCGACGCAGCGGGACTAATGGTGGATGCGCGCGTGGCGGATTTGTACGCGGGCACGGGAACGCAGGGCATTGAGGCGTTGTCGCGCGGAGCCGAACGCTGCCTTTTCGTCGAGAAGCGTCGCGACGCGGTGGCGCTGCTCGAAGAGAATCTGGCGAAAATAAAATCAGTCGCGCGCGCGGACGTGCGCTGCGCTTCGGTTGCGTCGGTGCTGAATGAATTGGTGCGCAGTTCGCGGCCTGAAGCGGAACGGCGCTTTGATTTGATTCTGTACGATCCGCCGTTTTCGTTTGTGCGCGAGGATAATTCGCGCGCGGAAGCCGAAAGCGAACTGGCGCTCGCCGGGCAACTCCTGTATCCCAAGCACGCACGGCTTGTCCTGAGATTCGAAAAGAAAGCAATCGTGCCGCAGCCGCGCGGGCTGGAACTGGCGCGGCATTGGACGGACGGGCCGCACGCGTTCGCGTTTTATAAACGCGCCGAGGGCGACGCTTCACGATGAATATTCTCTTCGTTGCCTACGGCGATTTTCACTGCAACAGTTCGATCCACGTGTTTGGTTTCGCCAACCAGCTCGCGCGCATGGGCCACGCCTGCGCCGTGGCAGTGCCGCAAAAGAAAGAGAGTGTCGCGAGTTTGGGCGAGCCGCTTTTTCGCGCGTTTACATTCGATGAGATTAAAAGCGGCGCGCGCATTTTTGAAAACGCGAACGCGCCGGACATTATTCATTGCTGGACGCCGCGCGAAGTCGTGCGCGCGTTTGCCGAACCGCTGCGCGAAAAATGGCGCTGCAAACTGGCGATTCATCTCGAAGACAACGAAGAACGCCTGATAGAGGAATTCTTCAAAACGCCGATCGCGGAATTGAGGAAGCTTGCGCCTCCGGAACTCGACAAGCGCATGCGCAGCGATTTGTCGCACCCGCTGCGCTTTCCGAAATTTTTGCAAAGCGCCGACGGCGCGACGGTGATCATGGACCGGCTCAAGGAGTTTTTGCCGTACAACAAGCCGGTGGAGATCATTTGGCCGGGGATCGATTTTGATTTGTTCAAAGCGAAATCGCCGCACTCGCGCGAAGCCGATTTTCCCGCGATTCAGCCCGGCGATAAGGTGCTTGCCTACACCGGCCACGTGCATTGGGCCAACCGCGACGAAGTGCGCACGCTCTATCTCGCGGTGGGCGCGTTGAACGATCGCGGCATCGCGACCAAGCTCTTGCGTACTGGCGACGATTTTTATCCGTTCTTGAGTCCGAACGAAGAATGGGTGCGGCAGTACGAAATCAAGCTCGGCCGCGTGGAATGGACGGTGTTGCCGCAAGTGCTCAATGCGGCTGACGTGCTGGTTCAGCCTGGGCGCGACGATGCGTTCAACGCGTACCGGCTGCCCTCGAAGCTGCCTGAATTCATGGCGATGGGCAAGCCGGTGATCATGCCGCGCACGAATCTGGGACGGTTTGTGACGGAAGGCGAATGCGCGATTTTGCCGAAGACCGGCAGCGTGCAGGAACTGGCCGCGTGCATCGACGTGCTCTTCAAGAGTCCGGAGTTGTGCGCGCATTTGGGCTCGAACGCGCGGAAATTTGCGCAGCGCCATTTCAATTGGGAGAATTCCGGGAAGTGGCTGGAGCGGTTTTACAAACGCATCCTGGGTAAAGAAGGGTTGAACGATGACTACAATCCGATTGCATCGCTGCACGGCAGCGACGAACCGGTTCTGCCGGAAGAGCAGGCGGCGTGCGAACAGATGATGCAACTTAATGCGGTGCGCTGGCCGGCGATCATGGCGGCGCTGGAATTGTCCGAGACGCGGCTGGCAAAGATGAGCTACGAGGGAACGGCGGCGAAGATTGATGTGGAGACGCGCTTGTTCGAAGCGCGCAAGACGAAAGGCTGGCGTTTGATGCGGCTTCTGCGGCGCATGCACGCGATGCTTTGGAAGCGCACGGATGGAGGATGGCTGGGATTTTTGAAATGGATTTTTTCGCGTTCGAAAGTGGGGAAGAATTTCGATCCGTTCGAAGGCGCGCAGATTCACTGCGCGGATTTTGACCGGTCGGCGAAGAAGAAATGAGGATTGTGGTGCAGGCTTCCAGTATTCAGCGGATTGGCTGTGCAGGCTGGAAGCCTGCACCACACTATCCGGCATTTGAATTTGGCGGCGTTCGATGTTAAAGGCAAGCGGTTAAGGAAAGGGGCATCGCACATGGCAGAGGCAGCAGGCAATCCGTGGCAGACGGCTGAAGAGGGCTGGGCGGAGTTGATCGCCGCGGCTCGGAAAATTCAGGGCGCGGCCGACGAGATCAAGAAAAGCGAGCGCAGCATCGACGGGTACAACATCGAACGTTCGCTCAACAAGCATAAGCCGGATTTGATGAAGCAGCACTATGATGGGTTGAAGGAGCATCGGAAGTCGAACAGCTTGTGAGTGGGAGAGTGGGAGAGTCGGTGAGTAGGAGAGTGGAGAGTGGAAAGTGCGAGAGTAAAGAGTTCGATGTTCGTCATTACTCCCTAGTCTCAAACTCTCACACTTTCAAACTTTGAAAAGGGAAAACCATGTCTCGAAGAATTCTGCTTATCACGGGCGACGGCGGCGAAAGCTATGAGGCGCTCTACGCGCGCCATCGCTTTCTCGAAGGCGGTTTCGAACCGGTCATCGCGGCGCCGACGAAGAAGCGGCTCAATCTGGTCATGCATGATTTTGAGCCGGGATGGGACACGTACATTGAGAAGCCCGGTTATCAGCAGGACGCGGACATCACCATCGCGGAGGCGAAGGCGCGCGATTACGAGGCGATCCTGCTGCTGGGCGGTCGCGCGCCGGAATATTTGCGCAACGATAAGACTCTGCGCGCGCTGGTGAAGGAATTTCACGCGTCGGACAAATGGATTTTTTCGATCTGTCACGGGATTCAGATTCTCGTCGGTGCGGGGATCGTGAGCGGATTGAAGCTGACCTGTTACGAGCACGTCAAATTTGAAGTCGAGGCGCTGGGCGGGACGTGGGTTGGCGAGCAGTGCGTGCGCGACGGGAAGATTGTGACGTCGCAGACATGGCAATCGCATCCGGAATTTTATCGGGAAATTTTTAGGTGCCTCGCGTAGTGGCGCGCAGCCGATTCTGGCATTGTTTCAAATGTATGATCGCGAGGGCGGCCGACCCCTCACCCCCGGCCCCTCTCCCCCAAGGGGAGAGGGGGAGAACGGCGGCGCTTCGCGAAGTATTGAAACGGTTTCTCAGGACTCAGGACTCGGCACTCAGCACTCAGGACTCGGCACTCAGCACTCAGGACTTCGTCTCCCATGCGCGGATTTGAGATTCTCGACAGCGGCGAGATGCTGTACGTCGAAGAAAGCGGGATCGGGCCGCCGCTGGTGTGCATCCACGGGCTGGGCGGAGGCGCGTATTTTTTTTCGGGGATGGCCGAGGCGCTCAAAAATCGTGTCCGCGTGATTGCGTTCGATCTGCCTGGAGCGGGATTCAGCCGGCGTGCGCACGAGCCGTTTTCGTTCGAACGCTGCGCGGAAATGATTGTGGAACTGGCCGCCAAGCGCGCGGGCGGGCCGTTTATTTTGCTGGGGCATTCGCTGGGGACGATTTTGGCGCTGAAAGTCAGCGCGCGGATTCCGGAAGGCGTGCGGAAAATTATTTCGGTGGGCGGGTTGCCCGAAGCGCTGCCGCTGGTGAAAATCCGGTTACGCGAACGCGCGGAATTGATCCGCAAAAACGGCATGCCGGGGATCGGCGATTCGGCGCTGCCGGTGATGCTCTCCGAAAAGTCGATGCTCTCAATGCCCGACAAAGTGTTTCTACTGCGGCGGCTGCTGGAGATGACCGACGCGGTGGGCTACATCGAAATGGCCGGCGCCTTGGCGGGCGCATCGGCGATTCAGGAAGCGTACGCGTTGCGCGCGCCGTTTTTTGCGATCACCGGCAGCGTGGACCGTTACGCGCCGCCGGCGGCGGTGGAAGCGTTTTTGCAGACGCTGTCCGGACCCAATCGGCAGATTGTCTTGGAGGAGTGTGGGCATCTGCCGTTCTTCGAGCAGCCGGAGGAGTTTTATCGGGCGGTGGCGGAGTGTGTTGAAGCGTGAATGCGGAATGTGGAATGCGGAATGCGGAATGTGGAATGTGGAATGCGGAATCCTCGTTTACCGTTCGTCCTTAATCCTTCATCATTCATCATTCTACATTCCACATTCTTCATCGTTCATCGTTCATCCTTCTTCATTCCTCATTCATCATTGCCATTTACCTTGAATTTTCACCGCCCCCGCCGCATGATACCCCTTTCACCTTTTGCGGAGCCCCCAGCGGCATGACACGCGCGCTGCTCATCTCTCTGTTCCTGCTTTTAGCCGCGAGCGCGGTGCGCGCCGTGGACCAAGCGCCCACCGCGATTGACGCGCCCAAAAAGCTTGCGCCGGACGAACGCAAACGCCGCTTTGAAGCGCTCAAGAAAGAATTGGAAGCGTTCAAGCCCGGCCCCGACGCCGAACGCGAAGAGACGCTGGGGTACTTGGAACAGGTCTTGAATTCCAGCACCAAATTCGCAAAAGAAAACCCGCAGACGCCCGAAGGCTTCGAAGCCGCCGCGTCCGGCGCGCTGCTGCTGGCCGGCAAAGGCCACCCCAAATCCGGCGACCTGGCTCAACTGGCGCTTGATGTCGCGCCCACCGCCGGGATCGACTTGCGCCAGATCGCCGTGTGCTGGCTGCTGGTCGGCAATTCAAAAGCCTCCGCCGGCGATTTTGCCGCCGCGCGCGCGGCCATCGACAAAATGAAAGATCTCGCTCCGGAACTGCACGCCAGCGCCATCAAGCAGTTGGATGAATTCGAAAAACGAGCCAAGGCGGGGAAGCAATAGTGGCCAGTCCTGACACGCCGCTCAACCTTTCGCTGGTCGCCCCCGTGTACAACGAAGTGGAGTGCATCGCGGATTTTCTGAAGGAAGCCGACGCGGCGCTTCAAAAAATCGGCCGCCCCTACGAAATCGTGTGCGCCGACGATTGCTCCAGCGACGGGACGCGCGAACGGCTGATCGGCTTGAAACAATCCTATGCCGCGCTGCGAGTCGTGCGGCTGTCGCGCAACCAGGGCCAATCCGGCGCGTTCGAAGCCGGCATCCGCGCCGCGCGCGGAAAAATCATCGTGCTCATCGACGCCGATTTGCAAAACGATCCCGCCGACATCGCCAAACTTGTCGCCGCGCTCGAAGGCCCTGGCAAACCCGCTTGCGCCGCGGGCCGCCGAGCCAAACGCAAAGACAATGTCGTGCGCCGCATCTCCTCGAAGATCGCCAACACCGTGCGCATCTGGATCACCCGCGACCCCATCCGCGACACCGGCTGCAGTTTGAAAGCCTTCGACGCGCGCTACGCCAAACGGATCAAGTTCTTCAAAGGCATGCACCGTTTTCTGACGACGCTGGTGCGCATGCAAGGCGGCTCGATCGTCGAAATCGACGTCAACCACCGCCCTCGCGCCAAAGGCACGCCCAAATACGGCCAAGGCTTGGGGCGCACCTTCACCGCCTTGCGCGACGCGTTTAGCGTGCGCTGGATGCAATCCAGAGCCTTGAATTACGAGACCGAAGAGCTATAATGCGCGCCTTCCACTGCGGGGATCGGGCACCTTCAATGAGCGGCAAGGCCAAGCGTCTGCAATTGTTTTTCGTCGCGTACATCGGCGTGACCATCGTCACCTGTGTGGTCTTGACCATTGACCGCTGGGCGGCGCCCCCGCGCATCGAAAACGATCCTCAAATCCGCGAACTGTACGCTCAGTTGCGCGTGGCCAGCGACGAAATGGACGACGCCAAAATCGCGCCGCTGATTGAAAAAATCAGCGCGCGAAAAGCCGAACTCGGTTCGGGCGTTATTTCGCGCTACCTAGGCCAGCACCTTTTCACGATCCCCTTTTTCTTCGGCAAGTCGCTCGAATTCTCCGGCTGGAAACTGCTCGGATCGATCGGCGCGGTGCTGTTTGCCGGCCGCTGGGTGGTTCAATTTGTCTCGGCGCGCCGAGCCGGCAAACCGGTCACGCCGATCATGTTTTGGATCATGAGCCTGATCGGCAGCAACCTGACGCTGATGTATTTCATCTACAGCCCCAAACAGGACATGGTCGGCGTGCTCGGAAATTTCTTCCCCACCTTCGTCGCCGCTTACAATATGTACCTTGAGATCAAGCACCGCTCCCGTGAACTGGCGGCGCCCGCCGCGCTCGCCGCAAACACGCCCGATGAAAAGAAAAAGAAAGAGCGCGACGACATGCTCCCGCGCAGCGCGCAAAGCCCCGTCGCGCCCCTGACCGGCAACGCTACTGAAACCGCAGCCGGCGAATAATGCTGCACCGGTCAATTTTCAACATCCCACATTCCATATTCCACATTCCACATTCCGCATTCCACATTCATCATTCCGCGTGCTCCCACGCCTGTTCCACGCGCGGCGCAATTTCGGCGGGCGCTTCGCTGCCGCTGAGTTCAATGAAGCGGGTTTTGGGAAGGCGCTTGAACCAGTGCAGTTGGCGGCGCGCGAAATGGTGCGTGTCGAAGCAGATGCGGTCGATGGCGGCGTTCAAAGTCAATTCGCCGCGCAAGTGAGCAAACAAGGTTTTGTAGCCCAGCGCTTGAGCGGCTTCGCGGGAGAGCGGTTTTTCAAGCGCCAACAGGCGGCGGCATTCGTCCACCCAGCCGGCGGCGAGCATGGCGCGCACGCGTGCGTCGATGCGCGCGTAGAGTATCGGGCGGGGCAAATTGAGGCAGGCGATGCGCACGTCAAGGTCCGTGCGGGGGCGGCCCCATTGCTGCTGCCAGGCGCCGATGGGGACTCCGGTGAGTTCGAACACTTCGAGCGCTCGGACGATGCGGCGCGCGTCGGACGGGAGGATTTTGGACGCGGCTTTTGGGTCTACGGCTTTCAAACGGGCGTGCAATTCCGCCGAACCAAGCGATGCGATTTCAGTTTCAAGCCGCGCGCGCAGGCTCGCGTTGCGGCCAGGGCCTTCGAAAAGGCCTTCGCTGAGCGCTTTCAAATACAGGGCTGTGCCGCCTTCGCCGATCAGCGGCGTGCCGCAAGCGGCTCGGTTTGCAACGAGTGCTTCGGCGGCGGAGACAAATTCAGCCACCGACGCGGATTCCCAGGGGTCTTTGGTGTCGATGCAAAGGTGCGGGATGCGGGCGCGTTCCTCCAGCGTGGGCTTGCCGGTGCCGATGTCGAGGCCTCGGTAGAGTTTCATGCTGTCGATGGAGAGGATTTCGGCGCGGTTTTTTTCAGCGATTAATTGAGCGACCGCGGATTTGCCGGAGGCGGTGGGGCCGGTGAGGATAGCAAAATGCATAATTCAAAATTCAAAATTCAAAATTCAAAATGCAAAACGAACCCATGCGAAATTACGGCGTCTGGCTGCGCGGGCGAGCGCGAAGGGTGTTTGCGGCGCGGAATTGCGCGCCAGTTTATTTTGCATTTTTAATTTCTCATTTCCGTCGCGCTGTTCATTTTGCATTTTGAATTTTGCATTTTGAAATTTATTTTCGTCCCACGGCTCGTTCGAGTTCGTACCACGAGACGTTGAACGACAAAGGCCGGCCGTGAGGGCAGGTGAGCGACCCGTGAGCTGAAAGCGGGCCGACGGTGTTGTGGAAACTGCCCAGCAGCGCTTCCATTTGAACCACAGTGAGCCGTTCGCCGGCTTTGATGGCGGCTTTGCAGGAGAGGATGTAGGCGGTTTTTTCACGCAGGGAGGCGCGTTTGAGCGGTTTGGCTGAGGAAAGCGGCGCGTCGTCGCCGGCGGCGAGCGTTTCCAGCAGTTCGGAGACCAGGCGGGCGGGGGAGGCGCTTTTTAAAATCGCGGGGATGGCTTGGAGCAGCAGCGTGCGCGGGCCGAAAGGAGTGCAGTCGAAACCGAGATGGGCGAGCAGTGCAAGCGGGGTTTGTTCGACGGCTTGGCCGGAACGGGCGGATGCGCGACAGGCGCCGCTTTCCGATGACGCCGACAGCAGCGCGGCTTGGGCAGCGGAGAGTTCCACGGTTTCGGGGACCAGCAGGCCTTGAGCGTCGCCGCGGGAGGAGGAGGCGGCGGAAGCCATCAGGCGTTCGAAGAGGATGCGTTCGTGCAGCGCGTGCTGGTCGATCAGCTTCACGCCGGATTCGTCTTCGACCACGATGTAGCTGCCGGCGGCCTGGCCGATCACGCGGCAGTCCAGCGCGGGGCGCGCGGATGCTTCAACGAGCGCGGGAACGGAGTCACGCCGCGGCGTGGGCAACGTGCGCGAGGACTGAAGCGGGGTTGCGGGGGACGCGTATGAACGCGGCACGTTCCGCTCGAAACCGCGCGGCGGCGCTCCAAACGGAGCGGGCGCTTCGCTCACGCGCGAGGCCGGCCAGACGTCAAAGGCATCGTTGAACGCGGCCGGGACCGGCGCGGGAACCGTTCCGTCCAGCAGCGGGCCGGTGGGCGGAAAAACAAGATCGGCGTGCGGCGGCGCGCCCGGAGCCGCGCCGTTTCCTGACCAGTGACCACTGACTTCTGACTCCTGACTCCTGACCCCTGACTCCTGGCTTTCCACTCCGCAGGCTCCGCGCACCGCATGATGAAACAGCGCAAAAATGCGTCCCGGCACGCGGAAGCGGACTTCGCTTTTGGCGGGATGGACGTTGATGTCCACGTCGCCGCCGGGGAGTTCCAGAAACAACGCGGCTCGCGGGAAGCGCCTCGGCGGCAGCAAATGGCGGAAGGCTTCGAGCAAGGCCGAAGTCAGCGTGCGGTCTCTGACGCTGCGGCCGTTGACGGTGAGGTAAATCTGGTTGCGGTTGGGCGCGGTGAGCGTGGGAGGGGAGAGCAGTCCGAAGAGGCGGCAGGCGGATTCGGACGGCGCCTCAACGTGAAGCTGGTCGGTGAAATCCAGTTCCAGCAAGCCCGCGGAGTTGGCTTGGCCGAAGGCGTCGCGGGCTCGGCGCAGGTAGGCGGCGGTGGGCAGCGCGGGGCGCGAGTGCGGCGAATGAGTTCCGCCGATGGGGGCGCGCGAACGGGTGACGGCGGGCAGCGCGAGCAGTTCGCTGCGGCCTTGGGAAAGCGAGAACGCCACGTCGGGGCGGGTGAGCGCCAGACGCAGGAAGGTGTCGGCGCACGCCGAGGCTTCGCTGGCGAGGCCTTTGAGGAACTTTTTCCGAGCCGGGAGGTTAAAGAACAGGTCGGCGGCTTCGACGGTGGTGCCGGTGTTGCCCGCGGACGGACGGACTTGAGGGGCCTGGGTGAGGCCGGGTTCAAGCTCGATGCGCCAGGCGTGCGGGTCGCGCGAACTGACTTGACGAGAGACGATGGAGAAGCGGGTCACGGAGGCGATCGAGGGGAGCGCTTCGCCGCGGAAACCCAGCGTGGAAAGGCGGTGGAGTTGGTCGGCGCTGTCGAGTTTGGACGTGGCGTGAGGCTGGACGGAAAGCAAAAGGTCGGCGGGGGACATGCCCGATCCGTCGTCGGTGACGCGCACGCGCGCCGTCCCACCGGATTCGATTTCGACGCGGATTTTGGAGGCGCTGGCGTCCAGCGCGTTTTCGACGAGTTCCTTGACGATGGACGCCGGGCGTTCGACCACTTCGCCGGCGGCGATGCGCGCGACGAGTTCCGGCGGGAGCACGCGGATGGCGGAAGCGGTGGAGGTGGCGGCGAGCATAGTCTGAATTCAAAATGAAAAATGCAAAATTCAAAATGAAAAATGAAAAATGAAAAATGAAAAATGCAAAATGCAAAATGTGAAACTGCCACACCCGCATGGCGATGCAGCGGTCCTGTGGGTGGATTGTGAGTTTTTTGCGACGTTTTCCAAATTAGCCTCGCTGTTCATTTTTCATTTTTCATTTTTCATTATGCATTGGCCGTTCATTTTGCATTTTGAATTTTGCATTTTGAATTGAATTCACACTGCCGCCAGCGCTTCGTCCTGGCCCGCGGCGATTTTGAAGATCTGGTTGAAACCCAGCATTTCGAGCACTTCGCGCACATTCGGGCTGGGGTTGAGCAGCACCACGTTGCCTTTCTGTTCCTGAGCATCCGTGAGCGCGCCGATGAAGACGCCGGCTCCGGCCGACGAGATGTAATTCACGCCGGAAAGGTCCACCACCAGCCGGTAGCGTTTGTCGGCAAACAAGCGGGCGATGTGCGCGTCCAGGCGTTCGTAGGTGTGCGCGTCCAAATAGCCGCTGAGCTTCAGCAGCACCGCGCCGCCCGTACACTCTTCGCTGTGCAGATTGAAATCGTCGGCAACCATTGTCGCGTCCATGTTTAAATTCCAAGGTCCAAGGTCCAAAGTCCAAAGTCCAAGGTCCAAGGTCCAAGGTCGTCACGCGCAGAAAAAATGCGTTGACGTTGGACTTTCGACTTTGGACCTACTTACTCCCCCACCGGCTCCGGGTCAATGTACTTTACGAGCCGCAGTTCGTTGCGCCGCCCGTCGAGGCGCTGGTAGTGAATTTCATCCATGACTTGGCGCATGATCAACAAGCCCATCCCGTGGCGCTGGCGCGAACGCACCTGAGCGGCCAGATCGGTTCCCGGCGACGGGTTGGGGTCGTAGGCGGGGCCTTCGTCGCCGATGCGCACCTCGAGCTTTTCCCCGCACGAGTCGATGTCCACGTCGATGGCGTGAGACACCGCGGGCAGGGAGAGTTCTGCTTTGAGCGTTTCGCGGCCGGCGCCGTGCAGGATCACGTTGGCCACGGCTTCGTCCACGGCCAACGCCACCAAGTGAGCTTTACCGGGCATGCAGGCCCACGCCACTTCCATGACGGCGTGGCGCACGTCCTTAAGCTGGCTGGAGTCGGGGGGGATGCTGAGGTGCTTGTGGGGCATGGGTTCAATTCAAAATTCAAAATTCAAAATGTAAAATGTAAAATGGCGCGCGCTGCGTGTGTTCATCGAAATTTTGCATTTTGCATTTTTCATTTTGCATTGATTTTACACAATCCTAAACGTGGTAATGGTGATGTCGTCGTGCTGCTCGGCGGCGCCTTTGTGGTCGTCGAGCGCTTTAATCAGGAGCCGCACGTATTCCTTGGACGGCAAATGCGCGTGAGCGAGCGTGAAGGCGTCGAGGGCTTCTTCGGACCATTCGACGCGCTCCTCGTTCATCGCTTCGACCACGCCGTCGGTGTACAACACCACTCGGTCGCCGGAACTTAATTTCACCCGTTCTTCGCGGATGGTGCGGTTGAAGACGGGGCCTTTGTCGAAGCCCAGCGCGATGCCGTTGGGGCGGATTTTGTCCACCGTTCCGGTCGCGGCTCGGAAGACCAGCATAGGATTGTGCCCCGCGGACGCCACGGCCATTTCGTGCGTGCGCACGTTCAAGACGCAATACACGCAGGTGACGAACATGCCGCGTTTGATGTCGCGCGCCACGTGGTAATTGGTCTTGGCCAGCACGTCCGCCGGCGAGAGATTGCCCACGGCCATCATGCGCAGGATTGTGCGCGTGGTCCCCATCACCATCGATCCGGGGATGCCTTTGCCGGAGACGTCGGCCACGCACAGCGCCAAGTGTTCGGTGTCGCCGACAGGGATGAAGTCGTAATAATCGCCGCCGACTTCTTTGGCGGACTGATAGGCCGTGAAGATGTCGATCCCCGGCAATTGCGGGAGTTTCTCGGGCATGAGCTTGATGTGGATCGCTTTCGCGGTGTTCAATTCCCCCGCAATGCGCTGGTTTTCGCGTTCGCTGTCGCGCCCCGCTTGCAAACTGGATGTCATCTGATTGAACGCCGACGCCAGCAAGCCCACTTCGTCGCCGCTGGTGAGCGCCACGGGGCTTTGGTGGTCCAATCGCCCCGCAGCCACTTCGTTCATGTCGTTGACCAGCGCTTTGATCGGTTTGACGGTGTAGCGCGCCAGCAGCAGCGCCACGCCGACGGCGGAGAGCGTGAGCACCAGACCCAGCAAGAGCAGCTTGTACTTGAGCGCTCGGACTTCGTCGTCGATTTCCTGCGCGGAGAGGATCAAATTGAGCGTGGAGAAAAAGTGGTCAGGGTCTTTGTCGTTGGGGCCTTCGCGGATCGGCACGCGGAAGTACAACACAGCCGCGGTCTGTTCGATTCCGGCGTTCTTGGTCCTGTACGCGCCTCGATAGACCAGCACTTCCTTGTCGGGGTTGGGCAGGTTGACCGACAGGCCTTCGCGCGGCGGCCGGGCAAATTGAGTCGCTTCGCGGCCTTGCAGCACTTTCCCCGCCGGATTCGGATCGGGCGTGCCGGACGTGGCGAAGATGGCGATGTCGTAGATGCGCGGATCGTGTTCGAGGATGCGGTTGAGCGCCGATTGGTTGTCGGCCTGTTTTTGAGCCAAGACTTTTTCGTCTTTTTCGCCGTGGAAATCGGCCATGACTTTCTGAGCGAAGGGGAGCAGCGATTCGACCTGGTCGTAGCCGGCTTTGACGATCTCCTCGGTGAGCCGCGTTTCGGTGGTGTGGATCGAGACGTAGCCGAAGACGGCGATGGTCAAAATCACCAGCAGCGAGATGGGGATGGAGAACTTGAGCGCCAGCGGCAATCCGCGCAGCGAGAGCATCCCGCCTTGTCCGGGTCCGCGCGCCGACTGGCGTTTGGACGCGCGCGTGCGATCCGCGTCGTCGCCGCCGCCACCACTTAAGGGCGTCTGGCGGCTGGTTGCGCCCGCGCGCGGCCTTAAACCAGCCGGCGGCGCGCCGCTGCTGGGGCGGCGCCCTGCACCCGTTGAGGGAGCGGGCGCGCGCCCGGTGGCGGGCGCTTGCATGCGCGTGTCGTCGTCGCCGTCGCCGCCGTCGAGCATGGATTCGTGCGTGACGGGGTCGGCGGAGACCGTGGCGTCGTCGGGGCGGGAGGCTCCGCCGGAGGGCGTTTGCGGAGCGCCGCGCGGGAGCGTGCCGGTGGTTTTTTTCTTGACGGGTTGAGCCATTGTTTTGCCGCGGTACTATAATCGGTCGTTGGCGCAGCGTCCAGTTGCCGAAAAACAGGGGTCAGGAGTCAGGGGTCAGGA
>DATGGK010000003.1:0-20513 GCA_035308565.1 Planctomycetota bacterium
GCGGAAAACGAGCGATTTTTGTTCGGATCGAGGCGCGAACTTCATGCGCTATCCGAAGGAGATAACGCTTGAAGTTCGCAACGAAGAGCCGGACAAAAAGCGCCGTTTTACGCCGCGCTCACTTTTTAAACACCCTCTAAGGCGCCGCCTTCTCCAACTCAGAGTACGCCTTCCGCAGCCACACTTTCACGCGATGCCGTTCGATCACGCCCAAGCCTGCTTCGCTGTTGTTCGCCGCCGCCCAGAAGCTCGCGCTCAGTTTATCGATTTTGGCCATCGTCGGGCCGTGCAGTTCTTCAATCGTGATGATCCGCGCGTGGAGTTGATCGGCGAGTTCCTTCGCTTTGCATTTCTCGAACGCGCTAAAATCCCTTCCAACTCCGCGATTTCTGACCAGCACATAGTTGACGCTGGATCCATAGCGATCCAGCAGAACTTGCAGCAGATTGAGCGAATCCTGGCCGCCGTCCATGACGTGCCAGAACGTCAGCGGAATTTTGTGTTCCGCGGCCAATTCGACGATGCCGTTGCTATCCATCCATTTGTGCAACAGGCGGTCGCTTTGCGCGGGCAAATCGACCAGCACGCGCCGGTCGGTGTCGAGCGCAAGTTGCAACACGTGGTCGGTGGTCTCGAAATTGTCGAGGTCGCCGGGCTGCGTGAAGTCCGCATAAAACCGCTGCATGGCGCCGTGCGAACGATCCGCATCCACAATCAAAAACGGCGTGCTGCGATCGACAAAATACTGCGCCAGCAGGCGCGCCACGACCGATTTTCCCACACCGCCTTTTTCACCGCCGATAAAATGAATCGAACTCATGCCTGGACTTTCTCCCGAGTGATGTGACGACGGGATATTAGCAGGCTGGGCGCAAGCGGCCATGTAAAAATCGGATGGCAAGTACGATTGGGTTTTGCGCAAGAGAGCGGGAATGCAACCTCACGCACATGCTTACTTCGCCTGCGTCTTAAATTTCTTCTCCATCTTCGTCGCCGGGATCGACACCGCGTACCCCTTCGCGTCTTCGTCCACGCGCAGCGCAATGCAATTCCCATCGCACTTCGCTTCCAGATTCGCAATGAATTCGTCCGGCGCGTTCTCAGTCTTCTTCAAACTCTTGTGAATCTGAAACACCGCCTGAATCGAAGGCACACTTTTGAGCGTCGCGACCGTCTCCGCATCGCAGCCCTTCGTGGTTCCGTTCGACATCACCGCGACGGTTGGCTGCAGCGTCTTCACGACCAGCGGGTTGTTGCTGATGTCCAATCCGTGATGCGTGACCTGATACACGTCCACGGTGCCGACGAGATTGACCGGATTCACTAGTTTCTCTTCAACGTTCCAAGTCAAATCGCCGCCCGCAAAAAATCGAAAATCGCCGAATGAAAGCAGCATCACGATGCTGTTCGCGTTGTCCGATTTGTCCTCCGCCTTGCGCTTCGGCTCGGCGCAATCGGCGCAGGGCTTGGCGTCTTTTGGCGCCTTAATAAATTTCTGCCGCGCGCCGATGCACTTGAGCTGTACCGCCGGCGTCCCGCCGGCCTGTTTCAACGGAATCTCGTCGCCCGGATTGATGACCGCGCGCTTCTCCGCCGGAAAAAGACTGTATTGCTTGCTCGGCCGTTCCGTCTGCCCGTCGAACGTGCCATTGTCGTACACGCTTTTGATCGGAATCATCCCCGCCAAATCCGCCGCGCCGCCAAAATGATCGCCGTGATAATGCGTGGTAATCAAATAGTCGATCTGTTTGAGATGAGCGCTTTTGTCGGCGATTTCAAAAATGCGTTTCGCGTCGCGCCCGCCCGCATTGCCGCTGTCGATCAGCACCGATTCGCCCGCCGGCGTGACAATCAGCGTCGCCGCGCCGCCCTCGGTGTCGGCCCAATAGATTTCAAGATTCTGCGCGGCGCGAAGGCTCAGCGAAACCGAGAAGAGAAAGAACAAAAGCGCCTGTCGCATCTTTCAATTCTCCGCTCTATAGGCCCTATAGGTCCTATAAGCCCTATAACGCATATCCAACGGCTTCCGCACAATCGTTTACTTTTTCGGCTTCAAATACTTGTCGTTGAGTTTGTCGCAGGCCCACAACATCCCCCGCGTGACCAGATCCAAATACCGCGGATCGCTCACCGTCTCGTTGTTGTGCCCGATCGTCGTGCTGAACACGCGCGTCTTCTTGTCGCCGTATTCGTTGGTCCACGCGACGACGTAATCGTTCTCTTTGTCGCCCACCTTCTGCTTCCCATGAGCCAGCGCGTGCGCCGTCGGCAGAACTTTCTTGTTGTTGTAATGCTCCTCTTTAATCGTTACCCAATCTTCAAGTCCCTTGGTGATAGGACTCTCCTTGTCGGTGAACGTGATCGAAATCGGAACCTGCGGCCCATGCCCGCTCGACTGCAACCCCAGATAGTTGAACCAGAAATTGTGCGGGTCGCTCGCCGTTTCGACCAGTTTGTTCGGATCGCCGATGCGATAACAATGCATCGCGCAATGCAGATTCACGCCCGGAATGCCCTCGCGGTGCGGTTTGAGCACGCCTTCGATGACGGCCGGATCGTTGATGTCCGCCGCGCATTCGTCGTGAATCACGACATCGTACCCAGCCGCGTAATCCGGCTTCCCATATATCGGCAGCGGCGGCTTGGTGCTGCCATTGGCGACGTAGATAATATCCACCGTCGCGTTCGCACGCTCCTCAATCCCTTTCTTCAAAATATCCTTCTGCCGGGCATAATCGTGACAGCACCCGCCGCACAGCAGCAGCACCTTGAGCGGCTTGACCTCTTCCGCGGAAGCGGTAAGCACAAAAAACAAACAGCACGACAACACGACAGCAACGCGACGCAACATAAATTGAATTCTCCTCAAAAAGTGTTTGCTCTCTTTACACTGAAAACGGCCCAAGCGTACCCATATTCCGGCGTTCACTTCGGTGCATCCGTTTTGGGCTGTTCCGCATTGTCCTCAATCTTGATCCGATTCTTCGCTGTCCCAAAATTCCCGCCGTGGTCCACTACCGTCGTCGTCACCATGATCTCGCCCGCTTTTAATGCCGGCACCGGCAATTCGACGCTCAACTCCTGCTTCGTCCCCGACAACTCTGTGCCGCCGCGCACCGAATCGCCTTGCGAGACAAAGAACAGCGCCGCACCCAGCGCTTTGTCGTCGCTCGCCGTAACCGTCAGCGAAATTTTCGTCGCGCCCGGCTTCAAACTCGCCGGCGCTTTCACGCTCACCTTCGGCGGCGTGGTGTCCGCACAATCAACTCCATCGCACAAAAATCGCGAGTGCGAAAGAATGCGCGCGTTGTCCGCCGAAAAACACACCGGCGGCCTATTCGCAAAGCTCCCGATGAAATTCACACGGAACGAGCGGAATCCGTTGCCCATAATAAAGCTGCTCTCCCGCCGCATGTCGTGCGGGCAGCCGAAGGCATGCCCCAATTCATGGCACACCGCGCCAAAGCCATCGTTGATGAATTGAAAGCGCGGCGAATTCAAACGCCCATTCCCCAGCGCCGTGCGGCCGGGAATCGGCGAATCGTCGGCCAGCAATTTCATCTGCTCGGCAATACTGGTCGCGCAAAATTCATCGCGCAAGATCCACGAACAAAACGTCCCCGCCCCGCCTTCCGCGCCCCAATTCGCGCCCAGCGCAAACGTGCCCGGCCACTCGAATTTCCAAGGCCCGTCGTCGTAGGTTTCCGCCAGCACGAAATAAAAACTCTTGTTCCACGACCCATACGCTTGCGCGACTTCAGGCATGATCAGGTCGAAAACTTTCGGACTGGCGTTATATGCCGGCGCGAAGTTGTATGTGGCAGCAACGTTCTGCGCTTTCAAGATGCGAATGTCAAGCTTCCCATCCTTGAATTCAAAATCCAATCCATTGCACGCATACCCCTTCGCGCAAAGATCGCGCTTGTACACATCGTTGACAAACGCCAGCAGCGTCTCGATCTTCGCCGCATAATTCTTCACTGGCTCGCGATCGGTCGGAATGAAGTACACGACTTTGATTTTGTGGCTCGAATGCAGGTCCTTGATCGGATCAGGCGCACGGTCGGTCCCGTCGCGCGCCGGCGCTATCAGCGGCAGCGGCGCGGATTCCGCGTGGATAAAACTTGTTAGGACCGCTAAACACAATATGGCGCAGCGCATAATCCCCTCAGTTGCAGCTCAAACTTCGATTTTGCCGAAGGCGTCGAAACGGCTTGAGTTAATAGGTTTCACCGCTATTGTTAAGTATGGAGAGTTGCTCATGCAAAATCAACCGGACGATAATAGCGATCGCGTTTCCGAAGAATTGCCGCGCTATGGCGAGCCCGTCAAAATTCGTCAAGCGCAGCATGCGCCGCTTGCTCCCGATGGACTGCCGTGGCCGGAAGGTTATTTTGATTTTCCGATTCGCGTGACGTTGGAAGAAGCGATCAAACGAAACGGGATACGGCCCAGCAAATATTCTCATGGAAGGCCGCTTTATACGGCCGAAGATCGTCAGAATCCAAAGTATATTTTTGAATATCCTCCTGAAACAGAGTGGGTCAAAGACCTCATGAAAATGCACGGCATCAAGGATGAGGACATATCATCGTGATGCCGCAGCCATTTGAAGTTTGGCTTGTCAAAATGAAGTTGGGCCGCTCACGCGATCCTCGCCCCGCCATTGTAATCCGCAAAAGCGGAACATCCACATTCGTGGTGCTCCCACTTTCGAGCGCATTAAACTTGCGATCTTATAGGGACTTCACGATTCGTCCCGACGATCTCGATTTCAAAAACACCGGCCTGGATCGTGAAAGCTTTGCAATCGAAAATAAAGAAGTGGAATTGGACCTGTCTGAATTTGTCGCAAAACTCGGTCAATTGAATGGCTTTACGCTCACCGAATTTAGAGACTGGTACGGCCTCTAACTCTCACGCCCGCTTAAAAAACGTCAGCGGCCCGCGCTCGTTCCTTCCCTTCCCTTTCGGATCAATCCCGCTCAGGTACAGCGCCGTCGCGTAAATGTCGCCGTGATCCGGTATCCAACTCTTCGGATTTTTCTTGCGGTCCTTGCTCAGCACGCCTGTCGTCGCATCGTATGCCGGATCGAGCGTCCCATCCGGCAGAATCGGAATCGCCAGCAGCGTCTTTTCGCCGACAGCGCCCACTTGCATGTCGCCTTTCACTTTTCCGCCGAGCAGCGCGGCGCTGGTCACGCGCCAGTGCTGCGAGATGTCCTGTCCGGCGATCTGCTTTTTCTTGTCGTCGTCGGGGATCGGCGTCTTTTCGATCGCGTCCACGTCGCCTTTGATCGTGCGGCCGAATTCGGACGTGAGCACGATCGTGGTCAGATCGTAAAGGCTCTTGCCGGTGTTGCCGTACTCGGTGGACTTCAAACAATCGACGAACGCCGCCAGCGGCTTCCAGAGATGCTCGTGCACCATCGGCGTCTGATCTTTTTGTCCGGCGGGCTTGCCGTCCTTGCCCCACAGATTCCCGCGGTTGTTGTGGCTGTCGAAATGGCGGATGTCGCGGCTTTCGATGAAGAACGAACACGACAATCCCGCGCGCATCAGCTCGTACGCCATCATCGCCTGCACGTTTGTGTTCGGCGAAAATTTCGTGCGCGCTTTATTGCCGTTGACGCTGCGGTACGTGATCAATTCGTCCACGGCGTTTACGCCGAATTTTTCTTTGAGCGCAGAATCGGTAAATAATTTTGAAAGCATCGGCTTGTCGAGCGCGCGGCCTTTGTTCGCGAGATTCTCATAAATCTTGCGCGCCGACGCGTAGCTTTTCACCGCTTCGATGTGCTCGTCCTTAAGCACCGTTGAATTGGCGCTGCCGAGGAAATCCTGAATCTGCGCGTTGACCACGTCGTTCGACGAATTGTACATGCGCATCAAAAACTGCCGCAAGTTGTCCGGCGTGCCGGCGTAAATCGTGTGCGCGTGTACTGGCCCAAGCGCGTGGTAAAATCCCTTACGCCCCGTGTATTGAACTTCGTTCAACTCGCCGTCGCTGAGCCAATAATGCCACGCCAGATTCGGCAGCGCGTACGGCTGGCCGTACACTTCCGCGAACGCCTGATTCACCGAGCGTTCGTCGTCTTCGCGGTCGCCGGTCTGAGCGAATTTGTAATGGCCCATGTGGCAGCGCAGGCGTTCGGCGGAATGGCCGGACCCGGTTTCCATCGAACTCAACACCGCCATGTCTTTGAAAAGGCTCTTCCCTTCTTCGGCGAGGTAGCCATAACGAATGTTGCCGTTGGTGTAGATGCCATATTTTTCCTTGCCGAAATTCAACACGCGATAGTGTTCATCGCTGATATTCTTTAGCCGCGTTTCAGGAAAAATATTATTCGGCGTCACGACCGGCGAAAACATGTCGTAACTTTCCCAGCCGCCTTCGAGGAACCAATACACAAGGAACTTCGGCTCCGTCTGCCCCTCGATTTCCTTAGCTTTGTGCGCAAACTTCGGCTCGTCGGCCATGCCGTGCTTGCCAAAGAAGCCAAGAAAATCCGCGCAAGTAAGTCCTGCCGCGGTGATCCCGATGCGTTTGATAAAATCGCGCCGATTGGCGAGTTGCCATTCGCGGTGCGCTTGCGGCTCGGACCCGGATTCGAGAATCCAGCCGTCGCCGAGATGTTTGTGGCATTCGCAGTCGGGCATGAGCGGACGTTTCCTCCAGTGAGTAAATAAACCGATTGATGCGAAAGCGAGGATGAAAACGGACGCAACGAATAGAATTGAATTTGGCGGATGCGCGGGATAGAATCGGTGTTTGTTAAACACAGCGAAGTCGGTGATCGATGGCAACGACAACATTTGATGGCAGGCTCCTCTTGAATAGGATGGCCGACGCCGTGGAATCAGTGCAAGAACGGCTGTTGCGTGCGACCGGCGCATTAAATGCCGCAGGAGTCCCCTATGCTGTGGTGGGAGGGAACGCGGTCGCTGTGTGGGTTGCCACCGTGGATAAAGCGGCAGTCCGAAATACGCAGGACGTGGATATTCTGATCCGCCGTAATGATTTGCTGGCTGTCAAGGCTGCATTGGAGGCAGCGGGCTTTACCTATCGGCACGTTGGAAAACTCGATATTTTTCTCGATGGGGCAAATGCCAAAATGCGCGATTCGGTCCATATCATATTCGCCGGAGAGAAAGTCCGTGAGCACGAGTCGTTTTCCAATCCGGACGTTACGGAATCGGTTGCCGCGACGCCCTTTCGATTCTTGTCGCTCGAAGCATTGGTGCGCATCAAACTGACCGCGTTCCGAGACAAAGACCGCACGCACTTGCGCGATTTGCTGGATGTGGGGCTGATCGATGCGACGTGGCTGAAGCGATTGCCGGCGGAATTGACGGAGCGCTTGAAGTTGCTGATTGAAACGCCCGAAGGATAAGTCGATTAACAACTGGAGGGATGACCATGATCCGCGGCGTACACACCATGTTCTACACATCCGACGCTCCAGCCCTGCGCGCGTTCCTGCGTGATAAACTCGGTTTCTCCGCCACCGACGTCGGCGGCGGCTGGCTGATCTTCAATCTTCCGGAAGCGGACATGGGCTGCCACCCGTCGGACAACAGGCCCGGCGCCACGTCCGGCATTCACGACATTTCGTTTTATTGCGATGACATTAATACGACCGTCGCGGAACTCAAAGCGCGCGGTGTCGAATTCACCGGCCCGGTTGAGAATCAGGGCTATGGCTTGGTGACACGCTTTCGCGTGCCGGGCGGATTTGAACTGCAGCTTTATCAGCCGTTGTACACAAAGGGGTCTCATTAACGACTTCCCCCTGCTGCGCGGCGGCGCCAAAAAACTCGCAGGCTGACCTATTCCGCGCCCACTTTTTGCTGATTCCGAAAATCGCCTCGAAAAATGCGTTCGAACAGCGTTATCGCTTTGGTTTTTGAGCGCTCTGCTCAAAACGCGGTTTTGTTATGCCCGCGCAAATTCCAAAAATCTTGATCGAATCGCCGCGTTTCGCGAAAAAGGCTTGGCAAAAAAATCGAAAATGGGGTACAGACCCTGCATACAGTAATCTTCGTCAACTCAAAGGCTTCGCTCGGACGCGCGACGATGCGCTCTAAGCTTAGGGCATTTTCCATAAAGGAGTGTCTACGTGGTCCAACGCAAACGACTTTTGTACGCCGGATTCATGGCCATCCTGGCCGCCGGCGTGGGCTTGTCCATTCGCAGCGCCATTTTCCCATTGTGGGACAAAGATTTTTCATTCAATGATTTTCAGAAGGGCGAGATCGGCGGTGGCGGACTAACGGGTTTTTGCTTCGGAATCATTATTGGCGGCGTGATCGCAGACAAAATCGGTTACGGGAAGTTGGTCGTGGCTGCATTCCTGCTTCACATGGTTTCCGCTTTCTTGACTTTCTTCCCCAGCAAAGGGATGAGCGCTGAAAACGCAATGTTCTATTTAAAATGGGGTTCGTTCATTTTTGCCGTCGCGAATGGAACGCTTGAAGCCGTCGCCAATCCGCTGGTGGCAACGCTCTTCCCCGAAAACCGCACACATTACCTGAATCTGCTTCACGCAAGCTGGCCGCTGGGTCTGGCGCTCGGGAGTTTTGCCGCGCTCGGATTGGGACCGGACGGCGCGAATCTATCGTGGAAGTTGCAGTTGGGGCTATTCCTCGTGCCGACCGCAATCTACGGCATTATGTTCCTGGGCCAATCCTTCCCGAAGTCCGAAGCATCGCAAAAGGGCATGAGTCTCGGCGACATGTTCAAGGACGTCGGCATTCTGGGCGGCGTAGTCATCTGTCTCCTGCTTTCTATGTTTTTCATTGACCAATTCAACCTGCCGCCAACATACAGCTATGCCATTGGCGGGGCTATTTTGCTGGTGATCGCTCTGATCACGCGCTTTTCGATCGGCGCAATATTGTTGTTCGTGCTGTTTATCGCGCACGGCTTGATTGGATCCGTCGAGTTGGGCACGGACACGTGGATTCAGAACATCAATGGAAAAATTCTGACTCCGTCGCAAGGGCAAATCCTCTTCGTCTACGTGTCGCTGATCATGTTCGGGCTGCGGTTTTGCGCGCATTTTATTGAGAAGAATCTCAAGCTCTCGCCGATTGGGATTCTGTTTGTGTGTTCGATTCTCGCGTGTTTGGGGCTGAATCTGGCCGCCGGCATGAACACATTCCCCATCGCCATGGTCGCGCTCGGAGTTTATGCCGTGGGCAAAACGTTCTTCTGGCCAACGATGCTCGCCGTCGCGTCCGACCGATTTCCGCGCACGGGTGCTGTCGCGATTTCAATCATGGGCGGCATTGGCATGATGTCAGCCGGGTTGATCGGCTCGCCGGGTCTTGGGTTCTTCAAAGACAAATATGCAGCCGAGTCCTTTGAGAAAACGGATGCGGCGACGTACGTAAAATATAAAAAGGACAAGGAAAATAATTTTGTGTTTATGAAGGGTGCGGCGATTGACCGCGAGAAATTCAACGCGCTCGACAAGAAAATCGAGGACAAGAAAGCAGAATTGCAAAAGGCGGGCGACACGAAGACCGATCCGATGAGCGTGCTCTCGGCCGAGGAAAAGAAGGCGATTGAGATCGACAAAGCGGCCGCGATCGAAGGTTCGCGCGGAACGCTCCGCGTCGATTCGTTCCTTCCAGCGGCAATGGCCGTCATCTACCTGCTCTTGCTGCTCTACTTCAAAGCCATTGGCGGCTACAAAGCCGTTCACATCAATGCGCCGGACACCGACGCGGAGCAATAGAATCGCACAGAACAATCGTTCGCATTAAAACGAAAAAGCCCCGCGACCACGCGGGGCTTTTTCATTTTGCATTTTTAATTTTGCATTTACACCGACCGGTGAAAGTGCACGTGCTTCCACTGCCCGCTCTGCTTCTGCCACACCCGCGTTTCGTTGTACGCGCGCGTCTCCGCTTTGCCGTCGGCGTTGAGCCGCTGCGTCAACCGCGTGTACGCAATCACCGCAACATCGCCCATGATCCGCACGTTTGGCGACGCCATCGTCGTGTTCACCGGCGTCGCTGGCTTGCCGAGATCGAAATAATACTCGTGAAACTTCAGCCCCTCGACAAGCTGCCCCATCGCCTCCGGCTCAAACGCCGTCAGCGACGGGTCGCACAGCGCCAGATACGCCAGCCAATCCGCCTGCGCGATGCTGTCGAGCAGGCGCTGGTTCAGTTGCAATAATGCATCGGCTTCGGGGCTCAAAGCGGTTTCCTTGCGAATCACATCCAAGATTGAAGATTCAAGATTAAGTGTACTGAATGTTTAATCTTAAATTTTGAATTTTGAATCTTGAATTTCGCGGTTACTTCATCATTTCTTTGACGGTCGGTAAAATCGCCTCCGCCCAAATCTCATACCCCTTCGCGTTCGGGTGCAGAAAATCGGGCATAATCTCTTTGGGCAGCTTGCCTTCGGCGTCGAGGAATTTGGCGCCGATATCCATGTACTTGATGGTCTTCCCGCCGTCGTCGAGTTTGGCGATGATTTCGTTGACCTGTTTGTTCTTCAAATTCCCGGGATTCTCGAGGCTTGCCGCTTGAATCTTGTCGTCCTTCGGCGCGCGCGGGAAAATGCCCAGCAGCAAAACTTTCGAACCGGGTTCGCGCTTCTGATATTCTTTGACAATCGTCGTGATGCCCAGCGCCACGTCTTCCTTCGAATCGCCGCCATTGTTGGTGCCGATCATCAGCACCATCAGTTTCGGCTTGATGCCGTCGAGTTCGCCATTTTCAATGCGCCACAGCACATGCTGAGTGCGATCGCCGCCGATGCCGAAGTTCGCCGCTTTGAGCGGCGCGAAATTCTCTTCCCAGACTTTCTTCCCGCCGCCGCGCCAGCCGTCCGTGATCGAATCGCCGAGAAAAAGCAAATCCACGTCGCCCTTTTTGGCGATGGCCACGAATCCCTCGTGGCGGTTGCGGTCCTTGACCGTGGGCGTGATCGTCGCGGGCAGTTTCTTCGTATCGTCCTTGGGTTCTTCCGCGCGGGCGAAGAAGGCGGCGGCGAAAACGGCGGCGAAGACAACAACGTGAGTTAATTTCATAGCGGTTCCTTTGAAATGGGTTGATCACTATACACCGCGCGCGAAGGAGCGGCGGCACTCTTGCCGCCGTGAATTTGGGCGGCAGGAATGCCGCCCTTCCGTCACAGCGGAATGTTCCCATGCTTGCGCGGCGGATTCTTGTCGCGCTTCGTCGAGAGCATCCGGAACGCCGCGATCAGTTTCGGCCGCGTGCGCGAGGCTTCGATCACGTCATCGACGAAACCGTGCGCGGCGGCGATGTACGGGCTGGCGAATTTCTCGCGGTAATTTTTTTCAAGCTCCGCTTCCTTCGCGGCGGGATCATCCGCTTGCGCAATTTCCTTTTTGAACAAAATCTCCACCGCGCCCTTCACGCCCATCACCGCCATCTCCGCCGTGGGCCACGCGAAATTGGCGTCGCCGCGGATGTGCTTCGAATTCAGCACGTCGTACGCGCCGCCGTACGCTTTGCGCGTGATCACCGTCACACGCGGCACGGTGGCTTCGCAAAACGCATAGAGCAATTTCGCGCCGTGGCGGATGATCCCGCCGTGTTCCTGCTGCACACCCGGCAAAAATCCCGGCACGTCTTCGAAGACCAGCAGTGGAATGTTGAAACAATCGCACGTCCGCACGAACCGCGCGCCCTTGATCGACGCGTCGATGTCGAGGCAGCCGGCCAGATGCATCGGCTGATTTGCGACGACGCCGATGACTTCGCCGCCGAGATGAATGAAGCCGACCGAAATATTCGGCGCGTACAACGGCGCAATTTCGACGAAATTCCCGTCGTCCGCAATCGCTTCGATGGCTTTGCGAATATCGTACGGTTTTTTCGGATCGTCGGGAATAAGCAGGTCCAACTCCGGCGCGGCGCGGTCGAACGCATCGCGCGTCTCGCGGCGCGGCGGGCGCTCCTGATTGTTCTGCGGCAGAAAATCGAGCAGCTTGCGCGCCGTCTCGAGCGCCGCCAGATCGTTGGGCGCCGTGAGCTGCGCGACACCAGATTTCGTCGCGTGCGTGAGCGCGCCGCCGAGTTCCTCGAACGATACGTCTTCGTTCGTCACCGTCTTCACCACATTCGGCCCGGTGACGAACATGTAGCTGGTCTTCTCGACCATGATCGTGAAATCGGTGATCGCCGGCGAGTACACCGCGCCGCCCGCGCAAGGCCCCATCACCAGCGATATCTGCGGAATCACGCCGCTGGCCAGCGTGTTGCGCAAAAAAATATCCGCGTAGCCGCCCAGCGAAACGACGCCTTCCTGAATGCGCGCGCCGCCGGAATCGTTCAAGCCGATCACCGGCGCGCCGACTTTGAGCGCCTGGTCCATCAAGCGGCAGATTTTCTGCGCGTGCGCTTCGCCCAGCGAACCGCCGAGCACCGTGAAATCCTGGCTGTACACAAAAACTGTGCGCCCGCCGATCGTGCCGTGGCCAGTCACGACGCCGTCGCCGGGAACTTTTTGCTTATCGAGTCCGAAATCGAGGCAGCGGTGCTCAACCAGCATGCCGGCTTCCTGAAACGAGCCGGGGTCGAGCAGCGCGCCGATGCGTTCGCGCGCGGTAAGCTTGCCTTTGTCGTGTTGAGCTTTGACGCGCGCAACGCCGCCACCGGCCAGCGCCTGCTCGCGCCGCCGCTCCAATTCGCGCCTGCGTTTTTCGTGCGAAGAAGAAGTGCCGCTCATGTTGAGGGAAATGTAGCAGAAGAATGCGGAATGTGGAATGTCGAATGCGGAATGCGGAATGCGGAATCCTTTCTTCCACATTCCATATTCTACATTCCACATTCCTGATTTAGAATTCTACCCGCGGCTTGCACTCGTCGCGCTCAAGCGTGTGCTGCCATTCGCGAATGGTGTGGTAAGGGAATTTGGGCGGGTTGCCCTGGCAGTGGTAGTAGCTTTTGATTTCAGTGATGCGGTACGGACGCTGCGGGCAACCGCAGAGGGGGCAGGCCATGTACAAGCGCGTCTTGATGTCCGGCGCCGGTGCGTAGAGCTTCTCGTCGGTGGTGCGCTTGTCCTCGCGCTCGTTGCATCCGCCCGCGATCACCCACACCATCGCCAGCAACAAGCACACGAACGGTCGCCACAAAAGTCGGCTCATAAGCTCTCCTTCCCCAATCCCATGTTGATCTGACCGCGGATGCGCACAAATCCCTACTTGAAAAGCGGCCCTATTATTATCGGACGAATTCATGCGATTCTAAAATCCAATCGGCTCATTTCGGTTCATTTTTCGGTGACGTTGGAGCGCGGTTGCGACGATGAATAGGAATAGGAAACGTCACATTTGTGGGGGGAGCAATGGCTACTTATACCGAACAGATTCCCGGCAAATCGCGCATCAAAGCAGCGGAAAACGGCCGCGGCCCGTTCCGCGCTCCCTCCGAAACGCCAATCGCATTTGGCGCGGCGGCCAAATCGGTCGAATACGCCGACCGCCTGCGCGCGCATTATCGCGAAGCGCGCCGCGTGCCCGTCGAAATTCCCTGCACGGTCGAAGTCGTGCTGGCCGACGGCGCGATCTACGATTCAGGAACCGCGATGCTCAAGAACATCTCGCCCTCCGGCGCGCTGCTCACGGCGTTCTCCATGGCCAGCGGAAATCTCCCGGTCGCCCTCTTCAAATTGCGCCTGGTCCTCAAAGGCGATCCCTACGCCGGCATCGGCATCGAAGCAACGCCGATCCGTTTCGCCGGCGGCACCTACGGCATTGGCGTCAAATTCGACGAAATCTTCGTGGCTGTCTAAATGCGCGCGAGCATAAATAAAACGGCGGAATGGTTGTCAATCCATTCCGCCGTTTAAAAATGCGTTCAATCCAAAAGGTAGTTAGCTTTTGTTGCGGACCTTCGTTGCCTTCGGTCCCTTCGTGTCCTGCACGGCTTCATATTCAACCGGCTGGCCTTCCTGCAAAGTGCGAAAGCCATCCATCTGAATTTCGCTGTGATGGACAAACAAATCCTTGCCGCCCTCGTCCGGAGTAATGAATCCGAACCCCTTTTGATCGTTGAACCACTTGACCTTCCCCGTCGCCATACCCGTCTCTCCTTGCTACGTCCCGTCGCCCCGCGAGCAAAACGTCCCCAATGGCCGAATTCTCATAGAGCCGCCCAAAAGCATAGCAAATCTTTTAAAGTTAAAAGCGCAAATTTCTCATTTTCGTCATAATATTTGCTCGTTTCGCTTGATTTTTGGAAATAGTATGGCTCGCTTAAAAGGACACGGAGACACAGCAATATGAACGCACTGCGATTTTTGATGGCTTTGAGCGTTGTACTCGGAATGGGCGCTTTTGCCGCCGATGTCGCGGAGCTCGAATCCGCGCATTTGAAGAATATTCGCCAAATCACCTTAGCGGGATCAAAGAACGGCGAAGCTTATTTTTCGGCGGACGGCAAACAGATCATCTTTCAAGGCGTGCGCGAAAGCGACAACCCATTCTATCAGATTTATCGGATGAATCTGTCCACCGGCGAGGTCGCGCGCGTTTCGACGGGCGTTGGCAAGACGACGTGTGCGTTCTTCAATCCTGTGAAACCCCGCGTCATTTTTGCGAGCACTCATTTGGATCCATCCAGCCTTGATAAGCAAAAGGAAGAATTGGAACGGCTGCGCTCAGGCCCGCCGCGCCGCTACAGTTGGGATTTCGATCCGGCGTTCGATATTTTCGAAGCTGATTTGGACGGCAAAAATCCAGTGCGCTTGACCGATGCGCCCGGCTACGACGCCGAAGGCTCGTATTCACCTGATGGAAAATCGATTGTTTTCTGTTCGAATCGCGACGGCGATTACGAAATTTACGCGATGGACGCCGACGGAAAAAATCAGCGCCGGCTGACGCACGAAAAATTCTACGACGGCGGACCGTTCTTTTCGCCCGACGGCAAGAAGATCATCTGGCGCCATTTCACCGACGAATCGCAGCGCGTCGCGGAAGTGTGGACGATGGACGCCGACGGTTCGAACAAGCAGCAAGTCACGAAATTCGGCGCGGCGTCGTGGGCGCCGTATTATTTGCCGTCGATGAAATGGATCGTCTTCGCCAGCAACCTGGAGAACGTCAGCAAATACGAATTCGACGTGTACGCCGTCCGTCCCGACGGCAGCGAACTGACGCGCCTGACTTTCGCGCCGGGTTTCGACGGCTTGCCTGTGCCGTCGCCGGATGGTTCTCGCTTGATGTGGACTTCCAATCGCGTCGAGAACAAGAGCCAGTTGTTCATGGCCGATTTGGTGCTGCCCGGCGAAAATCCGCCAGAACATCCGGTCGAATTCAAAAAGAACGACGAGCCGTTTTCGGATGCGGCGATGGTTCTGCGCGTGACGCGCTTGACTGAAGCCGCCGCCGCGTTCCACGTCGAACACACTGTCGCCAAGCAATTCCACGACGCCGGCTTAATGCCGTTCGGCCAAACCGAAAACATCGAGGACACGTTTTTCATCTACGGCCCGCGTGTAACCGGATGGCTCCCGCCGCAAAACGGCGCCGACGGCGTGGTCGTCGCAGCCGCTAACATGCAGAGCCTGGAATGGTCGCCGTGGGGCGTCGCGGCTCTGTCTGAAAGCATCAAATTCGAGAAGCAGGCGCGCGAGAAGACGAAAGACGCGAAGCTCGGCGGCGTTTATTTCAGCGTGCCGAACGTGGACGACGTCGATGCGATTTATAAGGACGCGCTGAGCGACATGAAAAAAATGCCGCTAAAGATCAGCGCATTCGTCAGCACCATTAACCTCGGAAAAATGCGCGGGCGCAAATTGCAGATCATCGGAACAGGCACGGGAAACGGTTGGCGCGATTTAGCGGAACGCCTGGCCGCGCTGCATCCGGAAGTTTCAATCGAATTGGTCGATTCACCGGAAGGCGCCCCCGAGCTAAAGCAGTTCACCGACAACAAAATTCCCGCCGTGGCCTTCGGCGCGCTCGACGCCGCCGCCGACAAACAAGACCAAGCCCCCGCTCAGGACGATAGCGCGCTGATCGGCGCGGCGGCAACCGTCGGTGATGCGCTGCGGCTGCTCGCGTCCGGCGAAGTAAAAATCGCCTTCACCGCCTACGATCCGGTCGCTGTCAAAGCCGCGCAAGACGCCGCAAGGCGGCCCTATCTGGGGACCGTGCCGGACATGAAAGCTGAAGGCATCGCCGGCGTGAAGTTGTCCGACATTCACGACGGATCGCCCGCGCAGAAAGCCGGATTGAAAGCCGGCGACATCGTGGTGGAACTGGCCGGTAAACCCGTCAAAAATGCGAGCGATTATCTGGCCGCGCTGGAATCGCTGAAAGTGGGCGATGAAACGACGCTGAAATTCCAGCGCGATGGGAAGACAGAGACGGTGAAGGTGACGTTGGGGGCGAGATGATCGAAACAATCGGTTGAACAACGGGCTCATGAGGCGAATCGAGTGAGGCCCGTGGCGCAGACGTCCCGCCTGCGAGTTTGGCAGGCGGGACGCCTGCGCTACACCACTTACTTCGCCCCAAGAGCCTAAATATCAAGCCATCTGCGACGTTATTCGCCAAATCTAATCCAGAACGGCAAGGTATTTAGCCGATAACAAATCGCGTGTGCTCGCTGCATGCCCAAGCGGTACGCACATTGAGCACATTTAAGTTTGGATTGCGAGACTGGCTTGTGATACAATCGTTGACGCTTCCTTAGCTGGATGAGTGCCGAACCATGGACACACTTTCGAAGCAGCGCTGCTCGCGGGCACTTCTGTCGCTCGATGGTCTGTCGGTTGGCGACGCCTTCGGCCAGACTTTTTTTTGCAGCGACGACGACATCGAAAAGCGCCTCAAAGAGCGTTCGCTTCCCCCGCCCCATTGGTCGTACACGGACGACACGCTGATGTCGTTATCAGTGGTTTCTTCGCTTCTGAAATTCGGCAAGATCGAACAGGATTGGCTGGCTGCCTCCTTCGCGGAACGCTACGACTGGCGGCGCGGATACGGGCCGGCGATGCACCGGATGCTGCTCGAATTGCAGGAAGGAAAATATTGGAAGGACATCGCGGGGAAACAATTTGACGGCGAAGGGTCGTACGGAAACGGCGCGGGGATGCGTTCGGCGCCGATCGGCGCTTATTTCGCCGACGACTTGGAAAAAGTGGCGCAGCAGGCGGAGTTGGCGGCGGTGGTG
This sequence comes from Planctomycetota bacterium, assembly GCA_035308565.1. Taxonomy (GTDB): domain Bacteria; phylum Planctomycetota; class SZUA-567; order H5-PLA8; family H5-PLA8; genus JANXLS01. The sequence continues at coordinate 17,176 of DATGGK010000003.1, forward strand.
ACGCATTCGCATCCGGAAGCGGTCGCCGGCGCTGTGGCCGTGGCGATTGCCGCGGCGATGGCCACGCGCTCCTACGTGGAAGGGAATTTGCCCGAACCGTCGAATTTTTTGGCAACGATCGAAGATTACGTGCCGCGCTCGCAGGTGCGCAAAGGCTTGTTCCAGGCACAAACGCTCGACCCCGATGCATCGGTGCAATCGGCCGTCTCGGCGCTGGGCAATGGCCATGACTTGTCGGCGATGGACACGGTGCCGTTTGCGTTGTGGTGCGCGTCGCGGAATTTGTGGAATTATGAACTGGCGTTGTGGGAAACGGTCAGCGGCTTGGGCGACCGCGACACAACCTGCGCGATCGTCGGCGGAATCGCCGCGCTTTCATCCGAGTCGGGCGTTCCGGCGGAATGGCGCAAGCTGCGAGAGGGATTGCCGCAGTGGTACGTCGAAGGCGTGGACGTCGAAGAACTGAAAGCCGTCGAATTGATCAAGGGCGACAAAGGCAAGAAAGGCAAAAAGCCCGAGATCGATTTGTACGTTGGGGATTGAACGATTCAAAATCTGCAGTGAATTCGCCCTATAAGCCCCATAGGCCCTATAGGTCCTATTAATTGCGCAATCGAAAGAGAGGTCCCCTCAAATGAAATCGCGCAAGTCATGGGCTGAAAAACTCGCCGATTCCAAAGGCCTGCCCAAAATCGGAAAAATCGAAGGCAACATGTCGCGCCGCTGGGGCAAAGGGACGATGGTGATTCCCGCGCCGAAGGAAGTGGACGCGCTGATGAAAAAGGTGCGCGCCGGAAAATTGACCACGATCAACGAACTGCGCGCAAAGCTCGCCAAAAAACACGGCGTGACGATGGGCTGCCCGATCACGACGGGAATTTTTGCGTGGATCGCCGCGCACGCCGCCGACGAAGCCGAACAGGCCGGCGCTAAAACGATCACGCCGTATTGGCGCACGCTCAAAGCCGGCGGGGAACTCAATCCAAAATATCCAGGCGGCATCGCAAACCTGGCCAAGCGCTTAAAAGCCGAAGGGCATGTTGTCGTGGCGCGTGGAAAGCGGTATTTTGTGGACGGTGTGAAATAGAGTATGAGAGTTTGAGAGTGCGAGAGTATGAGGGCAACGGCGTTCAACGATTCCCCATTTTCACACTCGCACAAATCTCATCGGGATGCGCTGTGGTTAAAAAACTCGCCATCATCCTCATCATCGCTTTCGTCGCGGGCTTTGCGCTACCGTTTATCTTGTCGCCGCTGCTGCCGCCTTCAGAAGCTGGATTCTCCAGCGTCGCCATCGCGGCATCCGTCGTGTTGAATCTGGCCGGGCTGGCCTTTGCGCTGGCATGGCTTCCCGGAAAATATTGTCCCGCGCTGCGCGCGCGTTTTCCGCATCTTCGAACGTGGCTGAAAACGTCGCTCGCCGGACTCGCCGCGCATCTTGGTGTGTGGGCTGCGCCCGTGCATCACGAATCATTCCGCGTTTTCGTCGCGCTCGCGTTTCTGTTCGCGGCACAGGTGGCTGCGCTAAGCGCCCTGCACACGGCCTTCGCTTTGATCTTCAACGAGAATTCGCGCGCGCCGCGCTTGATCTGCGCGCTAATCTTGAGTGCGCTGGCCAGCGCGCTGTTTTGGACACGCGAACCGATTCAACGTCTGTCGAAATCCGGCGCCGACGGCGCTCAGTATGGCTCGTATCTGGCCGACGGCGTGATGAAACTCAGCCCCCCGGCCGCCGTCGCGGTGACGTGGCACGAAGCCAGCGACGCCGCGCGCGCCTCGGGAAACGCATCCTCGCGCCGTTTCGATCTGGTCCACGGCACGCTGACTTACGCCCTTTGGATCGGCTCGTATCAAGCCGTGCCGATGCCCGACATTCTGCCATCAATCGGCGGCGGCGATTTCTATGCGCGGCGCGAGTTCAAATCGGGCGTGGCGCTCACGCTGCTGATGTGGGCATTGTGGATCATGTGCGGGTGCGATCTATTATCGAGAATTGGGAAATCATCAGACACCTCGATAGCAGTCGTTTGCTAATCGCTGATCTCTGACTTCTGACTCCTGATCCCTGACCCCTGACTCCTGACCCCTGACTTCTGACTTTTTGTAGCAATTCGGCGCGGCGCGGAGTCTAATTATCGCATGAAAACGTTGGTCTTATCCGATCTCCACCTTGGCTCGAGGGCCAGCCGGGCTGCGGCACGTTTCGACGAAATCAACCGCGTCGCCGCGAGCTTTGACCGCGTGATCTTGAACGGCGACACGCTCGACCGCTGCTACTCCGACCCGCGCGGCGACGAAATGGCGCTGCGCCTGATCGACGAAGCCCTGCGGCGCTGCGCCAGCCGCAACGGCCCGCCCGAACTGCTTACCGGCAATCACGATCCGGCGATTTCGGAGATACACTGGATTTACCACGAGGCGTCCGCGACGCTGATCTACCACGGCGATTGCATCCGCGATTGCACGCATCCGACCAAGAAGGACGACCAGCAACTCATGGTAAAATTGCGCGAGCGCTGGGCTGAATTGGGCGGGCGGCCTAAAGATTTTGTGGCGCTGCACGCCAATTATCGCGAAATTCAGCGCGTGCATCTTCCGATAATTAATCCGTACAAGAAGCCCAAGACGGCATTGCAATACGCCCTGTCGCTGATCTACCCGCCGCGCCGGCCCTTCGACGTGATCCATTATTGGATGAAGGCGCCGGAACGCGCGCTGAGTTTGGCGCAAGGATTTGGCCGGCCCATCAAGCGCGTGGTGGTCGGCCATTCGCACCGGCCCGGGCGTTGGAAAATTGGCGAGGTGGAGGTGTTCAATACGGGCAGTTTCATGCCGCTCTCGGATTCTTTTGCACTGTGCCTTGACGGCGAAAAAGTCGATTACGTTCCATTGAAGGCCTTGGCGGAGTCGGTGAGTCGAGGCTTTGCAGGCGATCAGCAGATGTCAAAAAATGCGGGAAAGGCTCCGGCGCCTCAGATTTGAACAAACGCATTAAATTCTCCGCCGCAAAGGTTTAGCGTTGACCCAATTCGAAAAATGGCTATAGTGAACTGCTCTTCTTGAATTTGGACGTCGGTTTTCCGGGCGAAAAGTGACCGTCCGCGGAACGTCGGGTTGAAACTGCGTATGCGCAATCGCGTCGTGCTGAGTCTTCTTGCGTTCATGGCCGCAACGGCTTGTTGCGCCGCGACCTCCGGCGACGAACCCATCGGCGCTCAGCCCGATCCCGGATTGCGCGAGAATCTAGGCGACAAAGAACGCCGCGCCAAGAAGCCGCCGCGCGGCCTGCGCGACAACAACGACTTTTTCGACGAACCGATCGTGCCGCTGCCGCCGTT
>DATGGK010000004.1:0-22783 GCA_035308565.1 Planctomycetota bacterium
GCAAGCGCCGCCTCGACGATCCCCGGCACGTCGATATTCACCGGCTCTCCGTCTTCGTCAGCCGGCACGCCCGACATGATTTCCCCCAGTTCCTCCTCGGCGGACTCGCTCCTGTAGCGCTCCCAGATCATGGCGACGGCCGTTTCCACGGCGCCGGGCGAAACCTGCTCTTCAGTTTGCGAGTCCTTCCGCTCGATCTCCGCATTCGCAGCTTGCGCTACGGCAGCGGCGTTTTTCGCCGCCGTGGCCGTCGTCTCGGCTTCGGCGGCAAGCGGGTCGATTGCCGGAGCGTGCTTGGCACGAACTTCATTCCGAATCGACCGGGCCGTTTCGTCGAATGCCTTGCGGGCAAGCGTCTCTTTGGCCTTCGCCTGTTCCAGCACCTCTTCTGCCGCGGCGGAGGCGGGAACCGCCTTCTGCTCCTCGTCCCGCAGCGCTTGGACACGCTGCTGATTGCGTTCCAGTTCGGCTTCAAGGCGTTGAATGCGCTCGGCAATTTTGTCTGCCTGCTGCTGGAGGCGAACCTTCTCTTCGCCGGAGGCGCCGGAGAGGCGCCGCTTCACATCGGCCAGCATCTTTCGGCAGGCTTCCAAGCGATCCCGAAGTCGGGTGCCCGACTTTTCGGCCTTCTGGAGCCGCTCGCTGGACTTCGCCGCGGTCCGCTTGGCAATCTCGGCCACATCCTCTGCCGCCCGCAATGCCTTCCGCGCTTCGATCCATGCCCCTCGTTGGTCGCTCCGCTCCAATCGCTCACGGAGATCGGCGTTTCGGTCACGCTTGGCCTTCAGGAGCTTCTTGCGTGCCTCGCTCGCCTCCGCTTCCCGCCGGCCCGCCTCCGCTGATTTGGCACGGGCTTCCGAAATTGGGCGGATGTCGCCGGGGAGGCAGGGCTTGACGCCCAGCCGCTCGATGATGCGCAGCGCCTGCTCGAACGCCTGCCGAGTGTTGCGGGCGCGGGGCCGGGTTTCTTCCTCGAAGACCCGATGCCAAGGATGAGTGGGCCAATCGTACAGGGGGAGCGGGTATTTGCGCTGTTCGACGATCCACAGTTTTGCGACCCGGATGATTTCGAGCCGCTTGGCAACGTCCTCAACCAGCGCGGCGTCCGTCGAGTCCAATTCGAGTTTCGACATTTCGCTCTTCACGTCGCTGCGCTTATCGTCCAACAGCCATGACGTTTCTTCGACGATGGGCTGCTCGCCGAACACGGCGGTGATGCCCTCCAGATACGCCCGTGTCAGCATTTCACGAGCGCCGGGAAAATCCCGTTCAAGCATCCGCTCGATGAATTCGTCCTCGATGGCGTTGTGAACGAGCTTGACCAGATAGTTGGGGATGTCCTCGCCGACCTTGCGGTCGGTGTAACGGATGTGGCCGGCCTCATGAAGGCAGAACCCGTAGATGGGGAGCAACTCGCTTTCCTTCGCACCCTCCATGTCCGGCAGGAAAATCACCGGCGGCTTGGAGAGGCGGACCTGGATGGATTTCCCGCGCAAGCGGACCCGGACGCCCAGTTCGCTGGTGACCAGCGCCGCGAAGTTGCGCAATCGGGAGGCGGACAGAATCGAAATCTTGGGCATGTTCGTTTGCTCCGTTTCCGATGACATGCGCCGTGATTAACGAACTCCTATTGGTCGAATCTTTTCTCAGTGCCGCCCCAGCGATTCATTCCTCTTCGGAATCCGAGTTCTCCCGCTTGAATTTCAAGTCGGCGAGCGAATCGGCGGAGTCGATGTCGTCGCGAACCCGGATTATTTGCGGCTGATACAGGCTTCCCCCTTTGAGGGCATACAGGTAACGGATCTCGACCAATGACCCGACCTTCGGGATTTCCTGGTTCGCCGGGATGGTCACATTCCGGGCGCCAATTCAAGTCGCCAGTTATCGACATTGACGCTAATCAGGCCGTCCGCTGGCTTGAAGTCGATGTTCTTTCCCTCATATTCATACCGCTTTCCCTGTCCGATGTAGTCGCCTGAGGTGCTAAGCACCTTCAGGTAGGTGGTTCGCGCCGTGGACGACGCGGGTTTGATAAATTTGCCGTCCAACATCGCTTCCGTCGGATCGCTTTTCCCAGCCGGTCCGATGGCCAGTGAACTGCCCGCCGCGACACGAGGCGCGGCGTTTCCGCCGTCAAGGTTGCACTCACAATTTGCGCGACAGATTTCCTTGCCAGCGCTCTTGGCAACCACCGTAAACGACAAAGCAACGTCGGGCTCGTTGCTTGTAATCGTGAGCTCGACCGCCCGCGACAGATCGACATTCAGCGTTTGATTTCCAAGCCGGATGGGAACCGTTTCGAACTTTCGCACCGCGCCGTTGACGGTTTGGCCGTTTCCGAGCGTGACGGTGCCCTCGCCGGGTTTGATGCTGACCGCATCGCTCAATTTGAACGTTGACGCATCCACCTTGAATTCCATATTGGCGGCCATCCCCGAAATCTGGCCGTCCGCAAAAATTGCCGTCAACGGGATATCTTTGTTCTTCTTCGTCGCCAGCGGTATGGCTTTCACACTGTAAACACCGCCGCTCAATTTCATTTCCACGCGCCGCTCAGGCTGCCCTCCGCCGGCAATGATCAAGTCGAGATCATACGTTTCTTTGGAGAAAGGCGATGGCGCCAAAGTGGCTTTGAAATCGGCGAGGTCTCCAAGCGTGTTGGCAGTCAGCGCCGGCGGCGTAAACGAAATGGCGGGCTTGCTCAGAAACTTTTTGATGTGCGTCACGGGAATCGCGAAATTCACAGCGCCGGCGCCCATGATGCCGGAGACCACAACGCCGACCACTTCGCCTTTTTTATCCAGAAGCGGGCCGCCGGAGTTGCCCGGATTCACCACCGCGTCAATCTGAATTCGATTGAGCGCACCGTCTTTTTTTCGCAACGACGTCACCCGCCCTTTGTTCACGCTGATCGAAGGGTACTCCCCTGGATTCAGCGCCAACTCCTTACCAAATGGAAAGCCGAAAGCAATGACTTCCGCGGTTTCAATCAAGCTATCGTCGGAACCGTACATCAATGGCGTGCTCGATGTCGGCGTGTCCACTTTAAGCAGAGCCAGATCCATCTCTTCATCCTGGCGAACGACCTTGGCGATCACCTTCCGCTGATCTTTTTCGCCTGCGGCGATGATCACGTTGACCGTGTCACCGGCGTTCTTGATGACGTGGCAGTTGGTCAAATAAAAGCCTCGTTCATCAATGCAAAACGCCGAACCAAATGCCGTGTCGTTATTAAGCGCCACCATTACGGTCGCGGCTTTTCCCTTGGCTGCCAATTCACTGTCAGTGATGGGTTTTGCATCCAGCGCCCGCGACGCGCCAGTCGTCGCAAAGAGTGCCGTGACAATCCAAAGAAATGTCCGGACACGAATGCCGACTAAGAATTCGGAGGATTCATAATGCATCTTAAAATCCCAATCCAATATGGTCCATGCTTTCTTAATTCATTTCAAAAATCTGTCAAGTTGGATGCCTTCGATAAAAGGACCGAACGTGGCGGAGGAATGCCCGGCCGAATCGCGCATCGTTATGAAAACGGTTCGAGCAAGAGTTCACGGAGTGGCCGGGGGTACCGGGGGCGGTGATGAATTTCAAAATGGGAACCCACAGATTGTCGATGGATGGGATTCCCGGAAACGGCGGATTCATGTCCCGGTGCCGGGACATGGAGATGAACCGCGAAGGCCTGACGTGTCAGCCAATTCCGCCTCGTCATAACGCTCGAACTCCGTAATCAGCGAGCGCAACAGGGCCACGGATTGCGGCGTGGGTTCCTGCGTCGCAAGTTTAGACAGCCGGGCGATGAGGGAGTCGAATGCGGCGGACACCTCGTCGGCGTTAAAGGACAGGGAAGATTCGGAACAGGTCGTCATGCTGAATTGTTCGACGCCTTCGGCATCCGATCCTGCTAAAGATTCAGTGTAAAACAAAGGCCGTCCAGGGTACATCATTCGGGTACATCATTTCAATTTATATGATTTTGAAGTCATTTATTTACAATACTTTACAATTTCCGGGCTAGGATTCGAACCTAGACAAAGAGAACCAAAATCTCTTGTGCTACCATTACACTACCCGGAAGGGAAGGCGCTTGCGAATGAACGCGCGCAACTTTTCTTACCATATCGCCGCATTATTTCAATCACATTCATTCTCGGATGATCGCCCGTTTCGCGCTGCGATCGTGTGACAAACGCGATTGACGATTGTTAAGCTGCGATTAAAACACCAGCCTTGATTCATTGAATCGTCAATCCCTCGGATTTCCCCGTCAGGAGCCTTCAATGCCGCTTCCGTCCAAAGAGTCGCTCACGTTTTTGCAGGAGATGCTCTCCACACCCTCGCCTTCGGGTTTTGAAGCGAAATTGCAGAATCTGATTCGCAAGCATTATGAAGCGTATGCCGATGAAGTGCATCGCGACGTTCACGGCAACCAGTGGTTCGTGATCAATCCGAAAGGCGCGATCCGCGTGATGCTGTGCGGACACGTGGACGAGATTGGGCTGATGGTCAAATACATCGACGACCAGGGCTTCATCTGGGTCACAAAAATCGGCGGGCCGGACCCGCTGCAGCATTGGGGGCAGCGGGTGCACATTCACACGAAAAAAGGGCCTGTCTTCGGAGTGATCGGGCGCAAGCCGATTCACAATACACTGCCGGAGGACCGCACGAAAGGCGCGAAGCTCGAAGATTTGTACATCGACATCGGCGCGAAGGACAAAGCCGAAGCGCAGAAGATGGTGCGCTCCGGCGACCCGGCGACGATGGTGTACGGATTCGAACGCATGCCCAACGACCTGGCGATTGCGCGCGCGATGGACGATCGCATCGGCGCGTTTGTGTGTCTTGAAGCGTTGAAAAAAGTTCACGCGCACGCGTCAAAGAAGAAAGCGGCGCCGCTGGACTGCGCGTTTTTCGCGGTGTGTTCAGTGCAGGAGGAAGTGGGATTGCGCGGCGCGCAGACGTCGGCGTTTGCAATCGAACCGCACGTGGGCATCGCGGTGGACGTGGGATTCGCGACGGATTATCCGAGCGAGAACAAAAAGATGATCGGCGACTTCAAACTTGGCGGCGGCCCGATTCTGCACCGCGGCGCGAACATCAATCTGCCGCTGGCCGACATTATGGAATCGACGGCCGACGCGCATAAGATTCCCTTTCAACTCAGCGGCGACGGCGGAATCATGGGGACCGACGCCGGCGCAATGCAAGTGTCGCGGCGCGGCTGCGCGGCTGCACTGGTCTCGATTCCAAATCGCTACATGCATTCGCCAATCGAGATGGTGAACTTGCAGGACGTGGAGAACTCGGCCGAACTTCTCGCGCAGACGGCGATGGGATTGAAGGCGGGGCAGACGTTTATTCCGGAGGCGGTATTTTAAGTGCTGAGTCCTGAGTGCTGAGTGCCGAGTGAAAAACGGCAAAGCACTTCACGCTTCTATACTCAGCACTCAGGACTTATTTTAATCGCCCCAGCGGCTGCGTCTTTTCAAACGGCCGCTGCGCGCCGAAGTCGTCCACTTCGAGGCCGCTGATCTTCAATTCGGAATCGCTGTTCCAAGTAAAATCGTTGATGATGTGGCGGCCTTTGGTTTTGCCTTGAACGGCGGCCTGCGCGTTGCCGTAGTGAACTTTGCCCTGCAAGTCGATCACGAACAACTCACAGAATTGGTCCCCAACAGGAAAAACTTCGCCGCTGACTTCGAACGCAAGCAGGTTGCCGGACGGTGAGAGTTTCAATTCGTTCAGCGGGCGCGCGGCGCTGAAAATGGGAGTAGCTTGCTTATTGGAAAAAATCGCCGACGCGGTCAGATGATTCACGCCGAAACGCTTTGGCACAAAAGTCCCATCGGCCTGTTCGAGCGGCGTGGCTTTCGTCGCGCCAAAGGGAATCCAATAATCGTCGAACTCGACCCACGCGCTGGATTGCCCGTCGGCGCTGACGGCTTCTTTGCTTTGGCCGTGCGTTTTGAAGACGCGGCCTTTGATGGCCATCGGGATTTGCGCCATCTCCGCCGCGAGCGGCGATTTTTTTGCGGCGGGCAGTTGCAGTACGCGCGACGCTTTGTTGGCGGCTTCAGCGCGGCCCGCGAGCGCGTAAGCCATCGCGCCATAAGCCGCGGCGAAATCGGCTTGCGGAAAATCTTCGATCCCCGCGGCCTGTTCGAACATCTCGGCGGCTTGATTGGCATCGCCCATTTCCAAATCGCACAATCCTTGCTGAAAGCGGACGCCGCCGACGCGCGCTTTGTCGGGGCAGAGGTCGATGGCGCGCTGATAGATTTCCATTGCGCGGCGGTGTTGGCCTTTGATGCGCGCGAGCATCGCGTCTTTCAGCACCGGAATCATGCGCGCATCTGGATTGGCCGCGACCAATTCGTCCATCATTTTGATCTGCGACGCGATCCATTCGGCGGGCGGCGGCGGAAGGCTGCTGTCGGGCGGGAAGATGTAATGCGGACCGGTGCTGGTGATGGGTTCCAGCAGCCACGATTGTTCGAAGATGTCGGTGGCGCGATCGAAATTCTTGTTCGCGAAATACGCGGCGTAAAGGGCTTGGTTCAGCGCCTCGGGATTTTCCAGAGGCGGTTTGAGGTCCTGCGCTTTCAACGCGAGTTCGAGCGCTTTCGGCGCGTCGTTGTTTTTCAACGCCTGCAAACTGGCGGAAAGATGTTGGGCGGGCGTCACCGGCAGCACGCGCGGTTTGGCGGCGTCGCCGATGGCCAATCCGGCCGGCGAAAGCCACGCGTACCGCGCAGGATCGCCTTTCTTTAGTTTTGGGTCGAGCACCGGGCCGCCAATGAGTTCGCTGGTATCGCTTTCAAGCCTCGACCACTTGCGTTGCACCAAATCCAGCTTGTACGATTCAAAGAACATTTTCCCGGGCGCGGCGCGCAACATCGTCAGCGCCGCGGAATTTCCGTCTTCCGCCACTCGCGCCATGATCGGGCAAGTGAGCCCTTCGGGAATCGCGAATTTCATAAATCTTGCGGCGTTCGGACGCCCTTGCATCGCCCACACGCCGGTGAGGCCCGGTCCATAAAAAAGGAAGCGCTCGCTGTTCGGAAACGCGTGGACCACAAAGCCGTCGGCATCCGTCTCCTGGCTTTCGGGCGTCGGGAAAATTGCTTTCGCTTCGGCGCCGCCGGCGAGTTCATAGCCCATCAGCACGGCGTGGCCGTCGGCGGGCTTGGTGCCGTAGACCAGCACCTTTCCATTATAGGAGAGCGCTGGGCCGTACATTTCGCCGAGCGCGCGCAAGTCGGTGCGTTTGTTTTCGCCGGCGTTCCACAATTCAGCGTGCACGGCCGAACCAGGCTGCGCATCGCGGCCTTGAGAGAGCAGAATCAGCGGACCAGCGCTCGCGGCTGCCAGTTGCATGCTCGTCAAATGCACGCCGCCGAGCGCGACTTCTGGCTGCTCGGCGCCCAATTTATATTTCATGATTTTCGTGTAGAAACCTTGCGCATCGCGCTCGCCCAGAAAATAAAAGAACGATCCCTCGTTGGACCACTGCGGCATCGTGGCGCCGCTGGCAATTAATTTCGGCGGGTCGTCGCCTTCCGGCAAAGCTAAATAAACGTCCGTATCGACCCCGCCTTTCGCGTTGCGCGTGTAGACCGTGTAGGCAATGGCCTGCCCATCAGGCGACCAGACGGGGCCGCGAAACTCCTGACATCCGGCGAGAAGAAGCAAGGCAATTGCGGAGAGAAAGAGTCTGAATACGTTCAATTGAAAATCCTTGAAGCGCCGAATCGTGCGGCGACCTTGATGCGAGCCGCGACCGCAAGGGAGCGGGAAAGATGCCGCCAATCAGTCTCACTGCTCGATCGCGCCCCGTCAAGTCATTGAACGCGCGAGCGCAAGCGCGGGTCACTGCGACATTTCGAGCATGGAATTGAATGAGTACATTCAATTCCGTGGCATCGGCTCTGCGGTGTATCTACGACTGTACTTTTTCCGCCAGGGTTTCTGAATGCTGTCCACTTTCCAATTCCCATTTCGACTGTGCATTTTACTTGGCATCGCGTTTTTTTTCGCACGACCACTCGATGCAACCGACGCTCCGTCGGTCACCGGCGAACACAGTTCGGGCGTAATTTCGATCGAATTGGAAAACGGAGTCAACCGCAAATCACGCGAAGGAACACTTCAATGGCATCCCATCACGCTTGATTTCGTCTGCGAAAACGGCGCGTGGCAAAAGGACGTGTGGGGCTTTAACGCGGGCTTCAGCCGCGCCATGCATCGGGGCGAATTGACCGAATCCTTGTGGAAAGACAGTGTGCTGCATCTTGTGGCAAAAGTCATCATGAATCGCGAAGCGCTGGGCGAGGACCTCGAAGGGACCTTCGGCATCGACTTGAAATTCCCAGAGCCGCGCACGTCAGTAAGCGGCTATCCATTAATGGAAGGCGCCTACACCGGCACTTATCGCAACGAGGCGATCAAAGGCGCCGCTCACGCGACCATTAAACCACTGCCCGCCAAAATCGCGGGCATCGACGATATCAAAAACGGCGAGCATCCGCGCCTGGTATTTCGCAAAAGCGAATTGCCGAAGATCAAGGAATCTGCGCGAACGCCGGCGGGCGCGGCGATTCTCGCGAGACTTCAAGCGATGATGCAGTCAGCGCACTTGTACCCCAAAGCGTATGTCGCTGCGGCGCATGGGTTGCTTTATCGTTTGAACGACGATCCGCAGGAAGCCGAAGTTGCGCGGCAGATCAATGAAGTTGTGCTGCGCGACGATTTTTGCGCGAACCGCTATCTTTCGTCAGACGCGCTCATCGGCGTGGCATTGACATACGATCTTTGTTACGACGCGTGGACGCCCGAATACCGCGGAGTCGTTTCGGCTTTTCTCGAAGACCGCATCAATTACATGCTGATCACGTCGGGCGAAAGCCCGGCGCGTTACGGCAACACGCCGCAGCTTTCGGATTACGAAGTTTTTCCTGGAAACGAATGGCAAGCAGTCGTGCGTGGCGCGGCGGCGTTTGCGGCGCTGGCCATTTTGCACGACCCCGCTCCGCCGGTTCCCGCCGATGACGGCGGCGAACCGAAGTGGAAAACGATCGCTGCGATTCCGAATCTCGATTTGGGACGCGCAGTGCCGATTGCGAAATTCGAAGACAGCGCTGTGCCTGAGAATTGGATTTACGCCGGCCCTTTCGTTCCTCCGCCGCGCAGCGCCTGGGGACCGGTCGCTCCGCAGGAACCCGTGGATTTTCTTGAATCGATCGGCGGCCATGCCAGTGCGCGAGCCGACGTCGGCACGCGCGTACGCGCATTCGGCATGACTCGCGATTTTGCGGCGGTTCCCGGTCGCGCGGTTTCGTCGATTAAAGCAGGCAATGAGCGGAGCTATGTGGATGTCGGCGCGGCGCTGGACGGCGCGCTCTCCTCCGACAACGATAACGCCAACGTCGCATACTTTTACACGGTGATCGAAAACGAAAAGACGCGGCCGGTCAAACTTGCGACCCACAACTGGAATTATGTCCCGGAGATGTCGCTCTGGATTTCGGGAACGCCAGTCGGGAACAACGAAGCCTTCACCATCAATGAAGGCCGCCACACGCTGCTGGTGCGCGTGGCACTGCTGCCTCGCCAGACGATGGCCTGGATTGCCCCGCGCTTGAAGGAACTCACCGAGGACGATGCGCAGCAGGAGCAGCGCAGCGCGGCGTGGGTATGGAGCGAGAAGCGGCGCCTCATCGCAGAACGCGGCGCGACTTTTGAACGCGTGAAAGACAACGAATTCCTTGCGGAAGCCGCGCTGACGCGCTTCTTCGCGATGGGACTTTATGATTGCGCCGACGAGTCCAACCCCGCGCTGCCCGCGGCGCTCAGCCAAAGCGTCCTTCCATTCCTCGTCGCCTACCGCAACACGCGCGGCGCCGATTTTGCGACGGGCACATCGGCGGAAACGATTCTGCCGTTTTGTTTGATGCAAACAATTGCCGCCGCCGCGACCAGAGCCGCGAACGTCAGCGAGCGGCCAAACGGAACGCCGTTGCCGCTTACTTACGTGCGCGGCTCTGGAATGCGCGGCGACATCTTCACGACTGGCATGGGCAATCTCGCGGAGTCGCAGCGCGCAACCGTAAAGTCTGCATTCGACCTCGTGTGGGGCATGAGTGGCGACAAAACGTTTGGCATTGTTTTTCCGCATCAAGCGGTCTACGCGCTCGCCAATCTCGCAATTACGAGCCGCGACCGCAAGGGAGCGGGTGACGCTGCCCTCACGGAACCGCCCAAAACATTCGAAGACACCGCACAAAATCTCTTTGTCTTTCGCAACGCATTTAAAGACTCCGACGACATCGTCGCCACGGTGAACCTGGGCGCCTTCCGCATCCGTCATCAAACGCGCGAAATGCGCGAACCGCCGTTTTTTCGCATCGCCGGCCTTGGCGCACATTGGCAATTGCATGATTTGCGCGAGGTTTCGGCGCGTAATCGAGAGGACCGTCCCGAAGATTCGCCCGCGTTTCACAAGGACACATTCGCGCCGAAACCGGACGGCTCTGGTTTTATCGCCGCAATTTCCGAAGGCGCACAGCCCGGCGCGGTCCGCAAACTCTTCGCTGCGGATTACAGCGGAAAAAGCGGCGCGCCCGCACTCTTCGTGCTCGCGCAAAAAGGCGCTCGTTGCAATTGGCGTTTCGACGCCACCGGAAATTACAGCGTGACCGTTGGCGCATCCGACCGTTCGTTCAAGTTCACCGCGCCCAATGGCGCGACGTTGCAAGGCACGCTCGTTGGAAGCGTCGCGCGCATCGAAACGCACAGCCTGAGCAACGCGCTTTCGATCTCAGGCCCATCGGATTGCGTGCTGGTGCTGACGCTTCAAAAAGGAAATCCGCCGGAAGTGAAAGCGGAAGGCGCCGGCATGGCTCAAAAAATTGGCGTTGGCGCACAAATCGTCGAATTTGATGGGGAAAATATTAATTTCGCAAAGTAAGCGCGTACTCTCGCCGCGCGGCGGGTGTATTCAAAGTTCAAAGTCGAACTCATTGAAGGTTCGCGTTGACGCAAACTTTTGGGGTTTGCGACTGTTTCGACTTTCGACTGTTTTTCAGGAGGTTGTATGGCAACAGGATCTGTTCAAGCGGCGCCCGAAGCCGCGCTAAGCGCAGACGACGAGCAAAACGTAAAACGTCTGCGCGACGCGCGCGACAAAATCGTCGGCGAGCTCAAAAAAATTATTGTCGGACAGGAACAAGTTATCGACGAAATGATGATCGCGATCTTTGCGCGCGGGCATTGTCTGCTCGTGGGCGTGCCCGGATTGGCGAAAACGCTTCTCGTCAGCACACTCGCGCGGACACTCTCACTTTCGTTCAAACGCATTCAATTTACGCCCGATTTGATGCCGTCCGACATCACCGGCACTGAAATTTTGCAGGACGATCCCGAATCGGGACACCGCAAATTCATGTTTGCGAAAGGGCCGGTCTTCGCCAACATCGTGCTCGCCGACGAAATCAACCGCACGCCGCCGAAGACGCAGGCCGCGCTGCTCGAAGCGATGCAGGAACGCAAAGTCTCCGCCGCCGGCGAAGATTTCATGCTCGACGAACCGTTCTTCGTGCTCGCCACGCAAAATCCGATTGAGCAGGAGGGCACGTATCCGCTGCCCGAAGCTCAATTGGATCGCTTCATCTTCAACATCTTCGTGGATTATCCAAGCTGGGACGAAGAAATTCAAATCATGAAGCGCGTCACCGGCGCGACCGAAGCGACACTGGACGCGGTGCTGCACAAGGACGAAATTCTTGCACTGCAAAAGCTCGTGCGGCGCACACCCGTCGCCGATCACATTTTCAATTATGCGGCGAAGCTCGTCCGCTCCACGCGCCCGAAGGAAAGCGACGCGCCCGCGTTCATCAAAGATTGGCTGGTCTACGGCGCCGGGCCGCGCGCGAGCATGAATTTGATTCTTGCGGCCAAAGCGCGCGCGATCCTGCGCGGGCGTTTTCATGCGTCCGTAGACGACATCAAAGCCGTGGCGCTGCCGGTGCTGCGCCACCGTATCATCCCTAACTTCGCGGCTCAATCGGAGGGCTTAAGCGCCGACGATATTGTGAAACGACTTTTGGAAACCATCCCCGCCGACGAGCGACTCTACGATGCCAGCAGAAGCAAAGCCTAATCAGCCGTACCTGGACCCGGTGACGCTGCAAAAACTCGGCGGATTGGATCTGGTCGCGCGGCAGGTCGTCGAAGGCCTGCGCGTGGGCATGCACAAAAGTCCCTTGCGCGGATTCAGCACTGAATTTGCCCAGCACCGCCAGTATGTCGCCGGCGACGAACTCAAGCACATCGACTGGCGCGTCTACGGCCGCACGAGCCGCTATTATTTGAAGCTCTACGAAGCCGAGACGAATTTCACCGCCAATCTGCTGCTTGACGCCAGCCGCTCGATGCATTACGGCTCGGGGCCGGTGAGCAAATTGGAGTACGCGAAATTCATGGCGGCGAGTCTTGCGTATCTGATTGTCGAGCAGCGCGACTCTGTCGGACTGGCAGTGTTCGATTCAGAATTGAAGCAATACATCGCGCCGAAAAGCACCATGTCTGTCGTGCGCACAATTGCCGCGGAATTGGAGAAAGTGATGCCGGAACCGCGCACGAACATCGCCGCGCTGCTGCACGAATTTGCGAATCGCATCACCAACCGCGGCTTCGTGATCCTTTTTTCGGATTTACTCGACAACGTCGAACAATTCATGAAAGGCCTCGACCACCTGCGCTACCGCGGCCACAACGTGATCGTGTTTCACACGCTCGATCCATTCGAATTGACGTTCCCCTTCGACGGCTCGATGAAATTCATCGGGCTTGAAAACGACGGCGACGTGGTGACGCAGCCCAAGCGCGTGCGCGCGAAATATCTCGAAGAATTGCAGAAGTTTTTGCGGGACGTCAAGACATCGTGCGAGCGGCGGCAAGTCGATTACGTGCTGGTGAACACGGCCAAGCCGCTGGACGAAGTGTTGTCTGCGTTTTTGTTGAGCCGGTACCGCATATTGAAGGCGCATTAGCGGCAGGGGTCAGGGGTCAGAGATCAGGAGTCAGGGATAGTGAACGCGGTGCATCGTCTACGAATTTCAGCAGCGGCTGTCTGCGGGTGTGTCCTCGTTGTTAGCGCGTGCCGCGCCGATTCGGTTGCTACCATTAATGAGCGGATCGAGGGCGCGTTGGCGGTCAAAGACGGGCAACTAACCGTTGGCGATAAAGCGGTCGCCTGGAATTCGGTCAGTTACATCGTTCGCAGCGATGCGCAGCCCACCGTCACCTCGCCGCGTTTGGTGCGATTCAAGAATGGCGAGATCTGGTCCGCCGAGATTTCGGGACTGATTTCAAAAAAGCTGACGCTCGATTCGCCCGCGTTTGGCGCGCAGCGTGCGGATGTGGCGCTCGTTGCGAGCATCGAATTTGTACAGAGTCTCGAAAGCGATCCTACCGCAAAGCCCGCGACGCTTTATCGCGAGAAGGCGCAGCCTATTCCCGGCGAAATCCTATGGATCGACCGCGAAAAACTGGCTCTGAGCACGGCGCTCGGCGCGCTGACACTGCAACGCGACGGATTGACGCGCTATGTTTTTTCGACGCAAGCACCGGAAGCAACCGACACGCTCGACGAACTCGCGCTGCGCGACGGCAGTATTTTTAAAGGAAAAACGGAGTTGAGTGGAACGTCCGTTGAACTCACGCACGGAATTCTCGGCAAGCTTTCGTTCCCACTGAGCGCGCTGCGTTACGTGCTGCGCGCATCAAATGCGATCGCGAACATTCGCGGCTTCAGCGCGGAGCAGGTGCAGGTCACTCCATTAATTAGCACGCGCATGGTGCCGGAAGGCGTGCGCGATTTGCGCGAGGGCGTGTGGGGCGTGCGCATTTGGCCGCATACGGTTGCGAAAATTCCGCTGCCGGAGAAGGGTGAGAAGATTGTGTTCAGAGCATTGCTTTCAAGTGCGGCGAGCGGCGCAGGAAACGCGCGCGTGCGCGTTTCGGCGGGCGGAAAGTACGTGCTTGAAAAAGTTGTCGCTGAAAAATCGGAATGGATCAACGTTGAAATTCCGAAGGCGAAGGAATTGGAAATCGATGTCGATTTTGCAGGCAGTCCGCGCTTTCCGGCGGATGTGATGTTGAGGGAGCCGCAGTTGATCGTAGTCCCGCCTTTAGGCGGAAGGGATTAGCGAATTTTACTTCCGCCTAATGGCGGTACTACTAACGATGAGCTTCTTAAATCCACTCTGGCTATGGGGGACGTTGGGCGCGGTGGGCATCGCCGTGCCGATCATCATCCATTTGCTCAACAAACTCCGCCACCGGCGCACCGACTGGGCGGCGATGGAGTTTTTGCGCAAAGCGCTGCTGGTCCGCTCGCGCCGCATCCGCTTGGAGGACATTTGGCTGCTGGTGCTGCGCTGCGCGGTGCTCGCGCTGGTCGCCTTCGCACTGCTGCGCCCGACGCTCAGCGGTTCGAGCGCGAAATTACTCGGCGGCGGGCAGAGCGGCGTGTTGATTGCGCTGGACGGCAGTTTCAGCATGGCCCACGGCGTGGGACAGAGCCGCTTCGACCGCGCGAAGCAGCGCATTGACGAAATTCTCGGCACGCTTGCGCCGGGCAGCCCGGTGACGCTCGTCGAGATGGGTCTGCGCCCGCGCATTCTATTGCGCAACGTCGGCTACGAAAAGTCGCACGTCAATGACACCATCGCCGCAACGAAAGTGCTTCCTGAAAAGCTGAATCTCGAACCGAATCTCGAAGAGATGGAAGGGCTGTTGGCGGAAATTCACGCCGCCTCGAAAGAATGCTACATCATCTCCGACGCGCAGGTCAAAAGCTGGGAAGCGCTCTCCGACAAATCGCGCGCGTCGCTGCAGACGCTCGGAAATTTGAGCAAACTCTTCATTCTTTCGACGGGCACCGACGACCGTGAGAATCTGGCGATCACGCGCTTTGAATTGGCGTCGCGTGTTTTGCGCAAAGGCGAAACAGTGCGCTACGATGCGGAAATTCGCAACTTTGGGCAGCGGCCTGTGCAGGAAATAGCGGTCACGCTTTCAGCGAACGACAAAGCCGTCGATCAACGCACGCTGACGCGGCTTGATCCTGGGCAAAGCGGCGTCGTGTCGCTGTATTACAATTGCACCGACGCTGGCGAACAGCGGCTCACGGCAAGCCTTGGCGCGGACGCGCTCTCGTTCGACAATGCGCGGCACGTCGTCGCGCATGTGCGTGAGCAATTGCGCGTGCTGTGCATCGACGGCGAACCCTCGCCGCTGCCCTTTCAAAGCGACACCGATTACATCATCGCTGCGCTGCTGCCGAAGAAGAACGCGGCCAATCAGTCGATTTCCGTGCAGCGCGTGACGCCCGACGAATTGACCGCGCAGCCGTTTGCGGATTGCGACGTCGCGATCATCGCCAACGTTTCTGAATTGCCCGCGGAAAAAACGCGCGCGCTGCAAACGTTTGTCGAGCGCGGCGGCGGCGCGATTTTCTTTTTGGGCAAACGTGTCAATGCGCCGTCGTTCAATGCCTGGGCAAAGGCGGCGAATCTCGCGCCGGTTGAATTGCTTGAAGATACTGGCGACGCTTCGGCAAAAAACGAAGGCGTTGCGATCAACGCGAAAGCCTCCGATCATCCGCTCGCTCAGAAAATCGCGGCGCTGCCGCCCAAAATCGTGGACACGCCGCGCGTGCGGCGTTATTTCAAATCGAAATTGCTGCCTGAGGGCCGCGAGATTTTGCGCATTGCCGGCGCGGACGCGCCCCTGCTCGCTGAGCGACAGCTTGGCCGCGGAAAAGTCCTTCTCGTCACGACGACTGCCGACCGCGAATGGACTGATTTGCCGGTGCATCCGCTTTTTGTGATCATGCTGCACGAAAGCATCGCATCGATGAGCGCGCAAGCCAACGAGCGGCCGTTCCTTGTCGGCGAGCCGCTGCTGCTGCAACTGCCCGGGCGGAGCGAGCAAACGGTGATGACCGTAAAAAACCCGGCGGGCGACAAATCCGAAATCGCGCTGACTGAACGCGCTGGAATTCCGACGCTCGAATTCAATCGCGCGGAATTACCGGGCTTTTACGAAATTCAAGCTGCGGGCGAGCCGGGCATAACGCTGATGGCCGCAAACGTGGACACGTCCGAATCCGACGTGCGAAGTTTGCGTGGACCAGCGTTCAGCACGGCGCTTTCCGGCGTTCCGGGAATCGTGCTCGCGGAAGACGGCGATTTGATGCGCGCGATCACGGAGAGCCGGATGGGGCGGGAGTTGTGGACGGAGCTTTTGATATTGGCGCTGGTGCTTTTTGTCTTCGAATCGCTGCTGGCGCGGCGCTATTCGAAAGTGATCAGCGCCGACGTGGCGCCAGTGTTGACGAAGATGACGGCAGCGGAGTTGTTGTCGCGGAAGCCGGAGGCGGTGGCGAAGTGATTTTTCACGCAAAGGCGCAAAGCAGGCGTAAAGAACGCAAAGAAAACAATAATAGAGTTTGAATTTTCTTTGCGTTCTTTGCGAGTTCTTTGCGCCTTTGCGTGAGAAAATGGAAGGAACTGATGTTCAAGAAACTGCTCGGCGTGGATGAGGCCAACGAGATCGTCCACTTCGAAATGTACTTTCGGCGCAATTGGCCGCTGGCGGTGGCGATCCTGCTTATCGCGGTGGGTATTGCGTTCTCGATTTACATGTACCGGCGCGAGGGCGCTGTGTCGCGGCTACTGCGCATCGTCTTGGGCGCGCTGCGCGCCACGTTGATCGCGCTGATTATTTTTGTGCTCTGGCAGCCCGTGATGGCGCTTGACATGTCCTCGAAATTGCGCGGGATCGTGCTCGTGATGATGGATGTGTCGGAGAGCATGGCCATCGCCGATCCGCGCAATACTAAAGATGAGCAGGACGACGCGGCGCTGGCGCTGGGCAAAAAGAAATTCGAAGACATCAATCAGCCCACGCCGCCTGCGATGGCGAAGGACGTCGCCGCGGTTCCGCGCATCGACATTGCGAAGGGAATTCTGGAAAACAAAGAATTGGATTTGCTGAACAAATTCGGCGCGGAGAACAAAGTTCGCTTGTTCGCATTCGGCGAAAATCTGCTGCCGTCGAATCAGGAAGGGGCGAGCGCGGAGTTCCTCAAGAAATCGAGCGCGTCGTCGAAAGCCACGGCATTGGGCAGCGCCATCGACGACGCCGTCTCTCAATATGGAGGGCAGCCGATTGCGGGAGTGGTGCTGCTGACCGACGGCGGCTCGAACAAAGGCATCGATCCGCTCGAAGTTGCTGGCGAATTGAAGAAGCGCAAAATTCCGCTTTTCCCCGTGGGTATCGGCATCGCCGAGCCGCCCGACGTCCAAGTGCAGGCGATCGTCGTTCAGGAAACCGCGTTCAACAAGGACAAAGTGCCGATTCGCGTGCAACTGCAATCGAAAGGTTTCCGCAGCCAGCCGGCGATTTTGCGCTTGTCGCTCGACGGCTTGGAAATTCAAAGCAAACCCATCACGCTCACGGGGCAGACGCAATTTGAAGAGCTGACGTTCGAACCCGAAGGCAAAGCGGGCACTGTGAAATTGGAAGCCTCGGTGCCCGTGCTGCCGGGCGAAACGCTGGTCGAGAACAACAAACTTTCGACGACGATGACGATCATCGACGAGAAGATTAAAGTGCTGTACGTCGAAGGCGCGCCGCGCTGGGAGTATCGTTATCTGCGCGCGGTGTTGCTGCGCGATCCGCGGCTTGAAGTGAAATTTTTGATGACGGAAGGCGATCCGAATCTCGCGCGCTATTCGCCACAATATTTGTCGCGCTTTCCGGAAGATGCCGAAGACGCATTCCATTTCGATCTGGTGATTCTCGGCGACGTGCCGGCGAGCTATTTCAACTCCGCGCAGATGCAGCGCATCGAAGAGCTCGTAAAGAACCGCAGCGGTTCGTTGCTGCTGCTGGCCGGCCCGATGTACGCGCCCGCGACGTACGCGGGCACGCCTATTGAGCAGATGCTGCCGGTGAAATTGGGCGCGGAAGAGCGGCAGTTGCTCGCCGAAGATATTTACCCGGTGATCACGCCCGCTGGAGTTCAAAGCGCGGCGATGTCGCTCGATCCGAGCAAAGACAAGAACGACGCGCTGTGGAGTGTGGTGCGGCCGCTGCATCATGTGCCTGCGCTGATCGGCGCGAAACCTGGCGCGATTGTGCTCGCGGAACTTTCGGACACGCTGCACCGCACTGAACCGTACCCGCTGATCGCATGGAGCCGCTATGGCAACGGCAAGACGTTCTTCGTCGGATCCGATCAGCTTTGGCGGCTGCGCTTCAAACGCGGCGACAAATACCATGCGCGTTATTGGGGGCAGGTGATTCGCTTTCTGACGCTTTCGCGATTGATGGGAGGGAACAAACGCGCGCAGATGCAGACGGACCGCACCTCTTATCAGGCGCACGACCGCGTGCAAGTTTTTGCCACGGTAGTGAACGAAGCGTACGAGCCGATTCAGGCGCAGAATTACACCGTCTTCGTCGAGCGCGCGGGCGCGCCGGATAAAACCGCGAGCGTGAAGCTCGACGTGGTTCCGGACAAGCCCGGATTCTTTCAAGGCGCGTACGTGCCTGAAGAGGACGGCCGGTACTCGATTCGTCCGCGCGTTGAAGATGCGGCGTTGGCGAACAAATTGGAAATCGACGTAGCGACCGTGCCCCTGGAGCAGCGCGAGCCGGCGATGCAGGAACGCGCGCTGAAAGAATTGGCGCAGATTTCGGGCGGGCGCTATTTCACTGTGCGCGAATTGCCCGCGCTTCCGCGAGCGCTGAAGAAAGAAGAGCGCGCGACGCAGATTCGCATGGAAAAAGAGTTGTGGGATTCGCCGCTGGTTTACGTGTTGATTGTGCTGCTGGCAGGGACGGAGTGGTTTATCCGGCGGCGGCATGATCTCGCTTAACTGCCTCACGCAAAGGCGCAATGAACGACGCAAAGAACGCAAAGCAGGGTAAGAGAAATGAAGAGAATCGTGGCGAGTTTGGCGTCTTCGTTGCGCCTTTGCGTGAAAGTTGTTTAAGGATTCGATTGGCTTATGTCTTTGAACGCAAACTCTGCAATTGATGCGAAGCTTCGGCGCGCCTGGGGGAAGGAGCGGCGGTATTTTCATACGCGCGGGACTTGTCACGTGCTGGTGTGGCTGGTCGCGCTGACCGGGTTGGATTTTGCGGTCGATTGGCTGCTTGAAATTCCCGGTTGGGCGCGCGTGTTGTTGCTGCTCATTAATGTAGCGACGCTTTGCGTCGTGGCATATCGGAACTGGCTGCGCTTTCTTAAACCGTATGACCGCACGCGCGTCGCGTTGGAAGTGGAGCGGCGGCATCCGGATTTGGAAAGCTTGCTGGTGTCGTACGTGCAACTCGGGAGCGGCGCGAACGCGGACGCATCGCCGGGATTGTTGCGCGCGATGGAGCGCCAGGCGATTGAAGTGACCGCGCCGCTGGATTTTCGCGACTTCCTCAATTACAGGCAGCTCAAGCGCATCTTCATGCTTTCCGCGGGCGTGTTTCTGCTTTTCTGCGTGTTGAGCCTGAATTGGTCGGAGTATTTTCAAGTGCTCGTCCTGCGCTTTTTCAATCCCGGATCACAGGTGAAATACCCGACGCGCACACACATCACCGATGCGTCCGGAAATTTGAGCGTGAAGCAGGGCGACATCGCGACGCTTCGCGCGAAAGTCAGCGGGTACAAGCCTGCACAGGGCACGCTGTATTATCGCCTGAAGGAAGGAGCGTGGAAGAAACTGCCCGTCGCGCTGAACGACAAAGACGAATTGGAGTATGTGTTTCAAAATGTGTTCGATGGCTTTTCGTATTACATGCACATCGGCGACACGAAAACGCAGACGTTCAGCGTGAGCGTGGTGCCGCCGCCGCGGCTGACCGACACGCTGATTCAACTCACGTATCCCGCATACACGAAGCTCAAAGAAAAAACCGTGAACACGCTCAGCCCGGACGTGCCCGAAGGAACCGGTGTGGCGTGGACGCTGCATTTCGATCCGGCGGTAACGAAAGTGGAGATGCTGCGCGACGGCGGCGGCGTGGCGCAGTTGGAGCTCGACGGCGGCGGAACCGTTGCGCGCTTTAAATTGCCGGCCGCAACGTCCTTCGGGTATCAACTGCGCTGGACGGAGAAGGAGCACAATTTTGCCTATGACGAAGGCGTGCAGCATTTCGTGCGCGTGACGCCGGTCCTGCCGCCGGAAGTCGATATCCTGCAGCCGTCGGGCGACGACAAGGGTACGATCAACAAGAAACTGACGATCAGCTTCCGCGCGACCAATGAATTCGGCGTCGCAAAGGCGTTTCTGGCGTACTCCATTAATGAAGGCGAAGAGAAGAAAGTGCCGATCGACTCTTTTACGGGCAAGCCCGTCGAGGCGGTGAGTTGGAAATTGAAGGACGCGTTCGCGAGCTTGAAGGAAGGCGACGTGGTCGCGTACGCAATTGAGGCCGCCGACAATTACGACGGCAAGGACGGGCCTCGCGTGGGCCGTTCGATGACGCGGCGCGTGACGATTTTGAGCATTCCGGAATATCAGCAGTACGTGTATGAGACGCTGGCGAATTTGACGGCGGAGTTGAAGAAGTCGCACGAAGTCGAGATCGATGCGTCGGAGCAGGTGAAGGTGTTGAAGGTTGGAGAATAGAATTCAATGCAAAATGCAAGATTCAAAATTCAAAATTCAAAATTCAATACTCAAAATTGGCGCGTTGCCGTGTGCATCAGCGTTTTGTTTTTGGGTGCGGCGTCTGCCGGCGAACTCAATCCCATTCGCGCGGAGAAAGTGCTGACTGAAGAGCAGCGGCAGTTGCAGGTCAATACGCGGCTGGAATCGGTCAACCAGAAACTTGCGGCGCTGGCCGACGATATCCGCTCGAATGAGTTGAGCAAAGAATTGGGCGCGGACAAGCTTACCGCGATGGGCGCGACGGCGGGGAAGATCAGCAAAACGAACGTGCTCGGCGCGGCGACTGATTTTTCGAAAGCGCGGACAGAGCCGGTGAAGATTAAGCCGCATCTGGACGCGGCGGATACGGAGATTCAAACCGCGGTGACGGAGTTGGCGAAACTGCTCGCCGGCGCGGGAAATGTGGAGCTCGAAAGCTTGCTCGCGGAATTGCGCGTGATCATCAAAAAGCAGGAGCAGCGCAAGCGAGAGACGAGCGCGTGGGGCAAACAGTTGCTTGAGGGCCAGGCCAACGACGACAATCAGCGCTTGGAACTGGCGCTGATGCAGAGCCAGATCGGGCTGCGCATCCAATCGTTTCACGAGAAATTGAAGCAGCTTCTCAAAGACGAGACCGATGCGGACATGAAAGCGCGCTACGACAAAGCGAACACGGTGATGGTGCAGAAGCCAGCTAGCGGAATGGTGAACAGCGCCATGCAGGCGATTCGCGACAAGCAGCCGATTCCAGCGGTGGCGCAGCAGGACAAGATTCTGGAGATGCTGCGCGAGGTCGAGAAAATTCTCGACGACGATTTCGCCACGCCGCTGACCGACAACGCGGATTTGGACAAGGCGATGAAGGATTTGGAGACGCTGAAGAACGAGATCGAAAACGCGACGCCGCAGGAATTTCAGGCGCAGCTTTCGAATTTTCAGACGCAGCAGGCCGAGATCAACCAGCAGCTTGAGCCGCTGCATATTCAGGCGGTGCAGGTGGAGCTTGTCGCTGCCGCGGAAGCGCTGGAACATGCCGAGCAGCACGAAGCCGGGCATCACGACGAAGAGGCGCTGGCGCATTTGCATGCGGCTCTGCACGATGGCGAAGAGCCTGGCGAGGAACATGGGGAAGAGCCGGGATTTGAAATTGGAATTGGGCCGCCGCATCCGGCGCTGATGCAGCACCCGAGTCTCGATCCGAAGGAAGCGCCGCGCTTGTTTGCGAATTCAACCAAGCCCGAAGGCGAGCGCAAAGTGGGGAAGGCAACGCTCGGAGCGTTGAGTCCGCGCGAGCAGCAGTCGCTGCAGGAAAATTACGCGCGCGAATTGCCGGCGGAATACCGCGGATTGTTGGAAGATTATTACGAGGCGCTTTCGAAATGAAGCTTTGTTTGCATCAACGAATTTTGGACGCGATCCCCTCTCCCTCCGGGAGAGGGCCGACGAGCGTACTCGCTCGCGGGGTGAGGGGATTGCGCGGAAGGATGCTGAGCTATAGCGTCTTGCTCGTTGCGTTGCGATGTTTATTGGCGCCGTTTTTTTGCGCGATTTTCGTCGCATCGAGTTCTGCGCGCGCTGAAGATGCCGTGTCGGTGGCTGAATTGTCGCCGGCGGCGGAAATGGCGATTGAGAAAGGGCTGCATTTTCTCGCCAACACGCAGAACCCCGACGGGAGCTGGGGCTCTCAATACCCGATGGCGGACACGTCAGCATCGCTGATGGCATTTATGCTTAAAGGCAATTTCCCGAAGCGCGGTAAGTATGGCGCGATTTTGGAGAAGGCGACGATTTATTTGATCAAGCGCGGCGTTGAGGGGAAGGGTTTTTTGGGCGGCCAGCAGATGGGCATGTATGAGCACGGTCTGGGCACGCTGGCGCTTTCCGAAGTGTGGGGCGAAAGCGATCACCGCAAGGAAATTCGGGATGTGTTGAAGATGGCGGTGGACGTCACGCTGCGCGCGCAGAACGGCGAAGGCGGATGGCGCTATGGGCCGCAGCCGAACGATGCGGACATTTCGGTGACGGTGATGCAAGTCGTAGCGCTGACGTCAGCAAAG
>DATGGK010000005.1:0-4365 GCA_035308565.1 Planctomycetota bacterium
GAGAGATGCGCGTAAAGTGCTTGCGAGCTGTACTTCTCGGCTTCGTACGATTCGCCCGCCTTCGTCAGAATCCACGCTTCACCTTTTGCGCGAACCCAGATCAAGTGCCGCGCATCCATTCCGTCGAATGCATCCGCGCGCACGTGCGGCCCGTCGCTCCGCCCCACAATCGCAATCACGCAATTCACTTCGACTTTTTCGGATTTCGATTCTTCGAATGTCGTTTCCGCAAAAAGCATTGCGGCTTGATTAGGCGATACTGCAATTCTACCTAGCGCAAGGCGGCCAGTCTCATTCCAGCGTTCCAAGCGCGCAGTGCGCAGGTCGTCCAATGCGTCGAAGCGCGGCGCGAGCGTGCCGTTGGCCGGACCGCGCGCGAGCGTTTCCAGCGGACGGCGGAAGGATTCGAGCAGCGCCCATTCTTCGCGCACGATTGCGCCGTCGGCGGAACGCCTTTCCAAGCGCACGCGCGAGACCATCAATTCCGGGCGCGGAAAGCCGTGCGCGATGAGGGCGACCAGCAGCGCGCCTGCGCCAAATGGCAGCAGCGCAGCTTCCAATTTCGAGCGGCTGGTGTGCGCGTAAATCAGCGCCGCGCACAGAATCAGCGCGCCGATTCCCGCCCACAACATCACCGCGCCCCGGCGCGCGGCGCTGGGCGCGGCCGGCACGAATGCACCGAAGCGATCCGGCTGAATGCGCGCGTCGGGCAACTCCGCGCGATGCCGCTGCAGATCTGGCCGGTTGAAGACGGCGGCGCCGTCGGCGTCGGTTGCGTCCGATCCGGGAAAAAGAAAAACGATCTGTCCGAATCCCATTTTTAGCCGCGCGTAGACGGGCCTGAAATTCTTCGAGGCGGCCAGCACGTCGTCGCCGGTCAGGCCCGTGTTTTTGCGCCACCAATTCATGTCGGAACCGATGTCGCTGGTCGTCTCCAGCGGGAGCAGATGAGCCGCCAGCGCCGCTGAAAACGCGTCGCGCGATCCAAGAAAAATCCGCCCGCCGCCCAGCAGCCAGCGGCGCAGCGCGTCGCGCGATTCGGCGCGCGCGTCTTTGATCGAGGCATCGTTGAGCACGACCCAATCCACGCTCTCCCACATCCAGCTTTCCGCCGGCAATTCCCGCGCGCTGAGTTGCGCGGCCTGATCCTCCGGGCCGCGCGGGGCTGCTCCGCTGCCGCAGACGAGGATCACGCGCCCGCCGCCGTTCAACGGCCGCAGCACGCGCGAGAGCGAGGCGCGAAACAATTCCGCGCGCCCGCCGCCGTTTGATGCTCCGCGCAGCACCAGAACGATGCTCGCGGACACCGCCGGCGCGCGCATGGGCAGCATGAATTGCGATTTGCCCTGCGGCAGAGTCAGCGGTGAGGGCAGGACTGCGCGCTCGGCCCAATCGCCGGCATCGCTTGTGCCACCGCTTTCGATGGCGAGCAGCTCCGCATCCATTGCACTGGCTAGATTGTCGATGTGGAGTTCCAGCGGAAATGCCTCGCCCGGACGGTAGCGCAGGCCGAGCGGCGCGCGCATGGAGACGCTTACGCTGCTGACACGCAATTCTGTGGGGAGGGGAATGAAATTTTCGCCGGCGAATGCGGGGGCGAAAATCGAAATCAGCGTCGCAAGCAATGGAACCAGTTTGTGCACGCGGAGCGAGCGATGGTGAGCGATTGGGGTTTTGCGAACGTTGAAACCCGAATCCGCACTGGCAACGCCAGTGGCACACGAACGGCGAATAGACTGACGGCGCAAGACGATCATTAATTCACGCTTCAGGTCCGCATCGGACATTTTTGTCTTGCACTCGATTCGTCGCATCTACCTATTAATGATAGAGCGTCATCCCAAAAAAGCTTGCATCAACAACGCCATCAAAAGCCCGGTGACCGAGCCGATCACTGTCCCGACCGACCATGTTTTAAACGTCTGCGGAACTGTCAGGCCGAAGAATTCTTTTACAATCCAAAAGCCGCCGTCGTTGACGTGCGAGAAAATGAGCGATCCTGCGCCGAGTGCGACCACCATTAGTTCAAGATTCACGCCCTTCTGCCCCACAGCCAGCGGCGCGACGATTCCGACGGCTGTGGTGATCGCGACGGTCGAGGATCCCACCGCAATACGAATCATGGCGGCGACTAGCCATCCCAGAATAAGCGGCGAGAGCTTGGCTTGCTCAGCGTAATGCACGATCGCGTCTTTGACGTGGCAATCGCTGAGCACTTGATTGAAACCGCCGCCGGCGCCGACGACCAG
This sequence comes from Planctomycetota bacterium, assembly GCA_035308565.1. Classification (GTDB taxonomy): domain Bacteria; phylum Planctomycetota; class SZUA-567; order H5-PLA8; family H5-PLA8; genus JANXLS01. The sequence continues at coordinate 2,250 of DATGGK010000005.1, forward strand.
CAGCGTCGCGGCGATGGGGCTCATGCAATCGTTGCTGAATTTCAAAATATCGCCACTCGAAAATCCGCGTGCGTAGCCGAACGAATAAAACGAAAAGAGCGTCGCGATCAGCATCGAAACCAGCGGTCCGCCGCAGAATTTCAGTATCGTCCGGAGCGGCGATTCCGCGCTCAAAAAGCCGGTGGGAATGCGCTCGATGCAGGTGCCCGCGATGACCAGCACAATCGGCAGCAGAATCGTCCCGATCGCCAGCGCAAATCCCGGCGGGCTTTTGGGCGCTTTCGTTTCGCCCGGCGGCGCGGCAGCGATGGCGGGCAGGTCGTCGAACTTCACGCGCTTGAGAATCCAGCGCCCGTACACGGGGCCGGCCAGCACGGCCATTGGAATGCCGGCGATGAGCGAATACAGGACGGTGCGGCCGACGTCGGCGTTGAGTTTGCTGATTGCCGCCATCGGCCCCGGGTGCGCCGGCGGCACGCACGAATGCATCGTCGAAAGCGCGGCGTAAAGAGGAATGCCGAGCGTCATGTACGGCACGGAATTGCGGCGCGCCATGGCGAAGACTATCGGCAGCAGCAGCATGAATCCGACGGAAAACCAGACGGGGATGCCGATCACCAGCGCCGCGGTGAGCATGGCCCAGCTCAAATATTTTTTTCCGAACGCCCGTGCGATGCGCTCGGCGATCACATCGGCGCCGCCGGATTGGCCGAGCATCTGGCCGATCATTGCGCCCAGGCCGATGATCATGGAGATGGTGGCGAGCACATCGCCCATGCCTTTTTCGAAACTCCTGGCGATCTCAACCGGATTCATGCCCGCGATCAAGCCGAGGCCAATTGCGGCCAGCGCCAGCGCGATGATTGAATTGAGTTTGAAACAGGCGATCAGCACGATGATGCAGACAATCGCGCCGAACGCGAAGAGCAGCAATTCCGCATCGCGAGACATTATTGAAGCAATGGGCATGGGCGGCGAGCCTATCCGCGCCGGGTGAGTTTTTCAAACCGTGTCCGCGGCGTCTGGGGTCTTTCGGTGTCGGTGTCGGCGTAACTATTAGGGCTTATAGGCCATATAGGCCCATAAGGCCAATGGCGCCAATGGGCCGCGGCAGCGCCTTTAATTCCTGTGTCTTTTTGCTCCATGAATGGTTAGACTTTCTAAGCAGTTGCAACTTGTGCAGACAGGGTGTTTTCGCGATGAACGAAAGAGTGGAAAGAGGCGGTTGTGGTGCGGTCCGCGATTGTGGTGCGGGCGGCGCGCCTGCGCGCGGCGTCACCCTCATCGAACTCATCGTCGTCATCACCATTATCGCCTTTGTGGCGATGGCGTTCATTTCGGGACTCATTCGCTACCAATCGCGCTACAAAGTCACCGCCGCGGTAAACATGATCGATTCGACGCTTCATTACGCGCGCAATCTGGCCATCGCCAACAACGCCATTTATCATGTGCGCTTCGAAAATGTTTTTGAAACCATTCCCAGCGATCCAAGTCAGACGCCTCCCGCGTCGCGCACCCCGCTGGACCACCAGAGCATCGGCATTTATTGCTTTCCGAACATGACGGAAGCGATGACGATCGCGGAAGAGTCGCAAGCCAAGTGGAACGAATATAGAGCGCTGACCACTCCCGCGGGAATCACGCACGATAATTACCTGATCAACCGCACGGTGTTTCCGCAAGGCGCCTACGTTGGTTTTCATTACACGGGCAATGTCTCGCCGCCGTACGACCGGGTGTTGTATTTCATGCCCGATGGGACGATGTATTTCAGTCCGGACGGTACGACGCGCATGGGCGCGATGATCTTCGTCACCGACAACGACGATTTCGCCGACAACCGTTCGCTGTCGGCGAGCGACTACGCGACCTTGCAGTGGAATCGCCGTGACTTCTTCAACAAACACACGCCGCCGGCGACGAGCGGGTACACCACGCCCACGACCACCAGTCCCCCCAGTTGTAGCAAGCCCACGGGCGTCGTGCGCATGCTCACGGTTTACATGGGTGGCATGATCAAGGTGCTGCCCGCGGGGTCATCGCTATGAGCGCAGCGCTTGGCATGAAAAACCAGCCCTCACCCCTATCCCCTCTCCCCCAAGGGGAGAGGGGA
>DATGGK010000006.1:0-25895 GCA_035308565.1 Planctomycetota bacterium
AACGCCACTACCGTGCACGCCGCTTATTCAAACTGCTCTCTCACAACTGCACGCGCATCGCCAACGCCGCACTCGAACGCTCCATTCACTCCGTTGCACATTTCCACGCCGCCGCATAGGATGGCAACTGGTTCAATTCACCTTTTTCCTGTGTATCGGCGCGGGCGTTTGCGTGAAATAACAGGTGCGTTGGCGAAAATTCGGGTTAAGTTTATTGGGTGCTGCACTTGCAATCGAAAATATTATCGCCGGCGGGAAGAACGGAAGGGCTCGAGGGTACTGTATTGGTGAACAGCGCCAGAGGGGGCTCTGAAGTCGATTCGCGCGCGGGTGAAACGGACGGCGAACTCGTCGAGCGGGCTCGGCGCGGGGACGAGGATGCGTTTCAGCAGTTGGCTGAGCGGCATGCGGCGGCGTTGAACCGGCTGGCGTGTTCGATGGCGGGAAACGTGTCGGACGCGGAAGACGCGGTGCAGGAGACGTTATTAGGCGCCTACCGGCAGATTCGATCGTTCGAGGGGCGTTCGAGTTTCAAGACGTGGCTGTCGCGGATTCTGGTCAACCAGATGGCTCGGCAGCGGCGCTCGAAGCGGGTGCGCGAGGCGGTCAAGCCGGTCGATTTTTCGGATGCGTCGAAGGCGATCTTAAAGGGATTGGAGCGGCCGGACGGAACGACGGACAGTGAGATTCGGATGGACGTGATGGCGGCGCTGAGCGGGATGACGGTTGAATTTCGCGAGGTGATTGTGCTGCGGGAGATGGAAGGGTTGTCGTACGCGGAGATTGCCAATGTGTTGGGCGTGCCGCGCGGGACGGTGGAATCGCGGCTGCACCGGGCGCGGGCGGAGTTGAAGGAGTTGTTGAAGGAATACGTGGCTTGAACGATGAATGAAGAATGATGAATGAAGAATGAAGAATGAAGAATGAAGAATGAAGAGTGAGGTGATTCATGGCTTGCGATTGGAATAACAAGATTCATTTGCTGCATGACGGCGAGTTGGATGCGGTGGCGCGGGCTAGCGTGGAGTCTCATGTGAGCGGCTGCGCGGAGTGTGCGGCGGAGTTGAAGGCGATGGCGCGCGTGGGGAATTTTTTGAGAGCGGCGCCGATGCCCACCATTAATGAGCTGGCGCTGGCTCGTGTGCGGCAGGCGATCGTGGCTGAGCGGAATGGGCGGCGCACGGCGCGGCTGGCGGGGTGGTTGACGGCGGCGGCGGCGCTGGTGATGCTGGCGTGCAGCGCGGTGTTGTACTCGACGAGTGGAACGGCGCAGCAATCGGGCGTGGCGAACGCGGGACAGAATCAAAACAAAGATGCGTGGCAGAGTTGGTCGGTGGCGGTGACCGCGGATGTACCGTCGATGTCGGATCCGGACGATCCGGCGTTGTTGATCACTGAAATTCAAAATAAGGATGACAGCCGTGACTAGTCTTCGGGTCATCATCGTGGTGTGTTTCGGCATGGCCTTCGGGGCCGGCCTGGTAGCGGGGAAGCTGTGGGAGCGGACGGCGAGCGCGGCGGCGCAGACGGCTCAGCCGCCGAGCGTGGTTACGCCGAAGCCGGAGGACAAAAGCGAAGTCGCTGAGAAGCACGACGTTCAGCAGGGCGGGTGGCTGGCGCCGTTGAAGCTGACGTCCGAGCAGAACGAGCAGATGAAGGCGATCTGGTCGGGCGTGATGAAAAACGGGCCTCAGCGGCACAAGCAGAGCGAAGCGTTGAAAAAAGAGCGTGACGACGCGGTCAAGGCGCTGATGACGGAAGAGCAGCGCGGCAAATACGTGTCGCTTAATACAAAATTCGAACACAGCAATGCCGACGCGTGGGCGAAGATGCAGGAGACGCAAGCGCGCTGCCGCAAGGAACGCGACGAAGGCGTGAAGGCGATTTTCACCGACGACCAGAAGCGCTATTACGACGACATTTACAAGAATTACCAAACCAAGACCGACGAGGTGGCGCGCGAATGGAAGAAGATGTATGAGGACGCACTGACGAAGACGAAGGCGTTGTTGTCGCCGGAGCAGTGGACGAAGTACGAGGAGATTCGCAACGGGCGGCAGCCGCACCACGATGGGCAGCGCATGGATGGGCCACGGGGCGACCGGCCGGGGCCGAGAGGGAATTGGCCGGGCGGGGATGCGAAGGGGACGGACAAGGCAGGCAGTACGAGCGGGGGGAAGTAGCGGAGAGTTTGAGAGTGTGAGGGTATGAGAGTGGAGAGTGGATTAACTCTCAACTCTCATACTCTCACACTGTGCAGGGGGAGGAGCGGAGTTTTGGGCGCGGGTTGCGCCCGCCGCACAACGGGTTTTACAAGGTGAAGGAGTGAGAATTATGCGACAGACGATGTGGACGAAGGTGTTGGGCGTGATGGTGGCGGCGGTGATGCTGGGTGCGTTTGCGGAAGGCGATGGCACGACGCCTCCGGCGACGCCACCGGCGACCCCTCCCGCGGCGGGCGGCGGTGGACGCCAGCGCGGCCAGGGCGGGCAGTTCAATCCGCAGCAATTTCAGCAGCAGCGCATGGACCGGCTGAAGACGGCGCTGGGCGTGAACGACGACGAATGGAAGGCGTTGGAACCGAAGGTGACGGCGGTGGACACGGCGCGCCGGGCTAACTTCGGTGGCGGCGGCGGCGGTTTCGGCCGGCGCGGTCAGAACGGCGGACAGGGCGGCCAGACGCCTGATCCGGCGACGATGACGGATTTGCAGAAGAAGCAGGCGGATTTGCGCAAGCTGTTGGACGACCCGAATTCGGACGCGAAGGCGATTCAGGAAGCGTTGAAGGCGTATCGCGACGAGCGCACGAAGAACACCGACGCGTTGAAGAAAGCTCAGGGCGATCTGAAGGAATTGCTGACGGCGCGGCAGGAAGCGGTGATGGTGCTGCAGGGCATGTTGGATTAAGCGCCGATTCCGCGAGACGGTTTTAGATTTTTAAGGCGGGGCGAAGCGGTGCTTCGCCCTGCGTTCTCTCAGGGCGGCGGGTGTTATCGGGCGAAAGGCAATTGCAATGGGGCTTATAGGCCCTATAGGTCCTACAGGGCCTATAAGCCCTATGAAAAGCGGGAGTAGTTTGTGGAACGCGTTCTTGAGCAGATGATGCAGTTGGGCGTGATCGACGCCGATGGCGCGGGGCGTGCCCATGACCTGATGGTCACGCAGAGCAAGCCGTTGGATGAGGCGGTGATTGCGTCGGGGGCGGCGACGGAAGATGCGGCGTTGAAATTTTTCTCCGAGCATTTCGGCGTGCCGATGGCGGATCTCACGAACTACGCGCCGACCAAGGAATTCCTGCGCAAATTCCCCGTGCGCATTCTGCTGCGCCACCGCTTAATTCCAATCGGGATTGAAAACGGAGCCGTGTCGGTGGCCGCGCCGCGCTTTTTCGAATCGACGGGCCTGGACGAACTGCGCCTGGCGACGGGCATGGACACGAAACTTACGCTGGCGCCGAGTTCCGAGATCGACCGCTGCGCGCGGCGTTATTTGGGCGTCGGCGCGGATACGCTGGAGTCGATGGCCAGCGAAGACAGCGCGGCCGGCATCGAAGTGTTGAGCGACGAGCCGGAGGACGACGTCGATCTTTCGGCGGACGGCGCGGGCGAAGCGTCGATCATCAAGTTTGTGAATCAAGTGTTGGCGGAAGGGATTCAACTGCGTTCGACGGACGTGCATTTCGAGCCGTTTGAGCGCGAATTGCGCGTGCGGTACCGCATCGATGGCGTCTTGCAGGAAGCCAACATTCCGGCGACGGTGAAGCAGTATCAGGCCTCGATTATTTCGCGTTTGAAGATTTTGGCGCATTTAAACATCGCCGAAAAACGGCTGCCTCAGGACGGCCGCATCAAGCTCAAGATTGGCGGGAACGAAGTGGACGTGCGCGCGTCGATCATTCCGATGCTGCACGGCGAAGGCGTGGTGCTGCGATTATTGCATCGCGGTTCGGCGCTGCTGGGGCTGGAACAGTTGGGAATGTGCGAGGACGACATTCAACTGATTCAAAAAGTGCTGGATTTGCCACACGGGATTTTTCTGGTGACTGGACCGACGGGCAGCGGAAAAACGACGACGCTATACGCGGCGCTGACGCGGATTAATACGCCGGATTTGAAGATCATTACGGTCGAAGACCCAGTAGAGTATCATCTCAACGGGATCAACCAGATTCAGGTGAACATGAAGGCGGGGCTGACGTTTGCGTCGGGCTTGCGCTCGATTTTGCGGCACGATCCGGACGTGATTCTGATCGGCGAAATCCGCGATCAGGAGACAGCGGACATTGCGGTGCAAGCGTCGCTGACGGGGCATTTGGTATTTTCGACGCTGCACACGAATGACGCGCCGGGCGCGCTGACGCGGCTTGTGGATATGGGCGTCGAGCCGTATCTTGTGGCGTCGTCGCTGGAAGGCGTTCTGGCGCAGCGCTTGGTGCGGTTGATCTGCAAGCATTGCAAGGACGGTCATGCGCTGACGCCAAAGGAGACGATGCGGCTGGAACGCAGCAAGGTGGTGCCGAAGCTGCTTTATCGCGGGAAGGGTTGCCGCGAATGCCAGGGGACTGGGTATCGCGGGCGGACAGTGATCTGCGAGCAGATGGCGATCACGGAAGAGCTCAAGCAGGCGATTTTGGCGCGGACATCGACGGGCGAGATTCGGAAGATTGCGATGAAGCAGGGGATGAAGTCTTTGAATGAGGATGGGTTGAGGTTGATTTCGGAGGGGAAGACGACGTTGGAGGAAGTGTTGCGCGCTACTAAGGACGATGCGTAAATTCAAGATTCAAGATTCAAGATTCAAGAATTCAAGAATTCAGGAAATTCAAGAAATTGAAGAAATTCGAAATTGGCGAACTCAAGGCTCAAAGTTCAAAAGGTTGAAATATGGCAACGATTGAGCGTTTTGAAGAGCTCGATGTTTGGAAATTGGCGAGAGAATTTGTGAATCGGATTTATGCTGTGACAAACAAGGGGGCATTCGCACGTGACTTCAAATTGAGGGATCAAATTCGAGCAGCGGCGGTATCGATCATGTCAAACATCGCGGAAGGATTCGAACGAGGCGGCAACAAGGAGTTTTTGCAATTCCTTGCCATCTCGAAAGGTTCAAGCGGCGAGGCACGCTCGCAATTATACACTGCGTGCGATCAACAATATTTATCCAATGACGAGTTCACCGAACTGCATGATCGTTCTTTGAAAATAAGTAAATCACTTAGCTCGTTCATGGGCTATTTGAAGCGAAGCCACTTGAAAGGTAGCAAGTACGTGACCTGCGAGCCCGATTCAGATGAAATTTCATGGGACCAACTTTGAACTTTGGAATCTTGGAATCTTGAATTTTGAATCGTGAATTTTGAATCTTGAATGGGTTTACCATGCCGACGTTTGTATATAAAGCGGTTGATGCCAAGGGGTCCGAGAATGCGGGGACGCTCGTCGCGGATAGCCGCACGGCCGCTATGGACCAAGTGGCGAAGCTGGGCTTTACGCCGGTCTTTGTCAAAGAGGGCAAGGCCAGCGAGGTGCCGGCCGTAAAAAGCGCGGTGGGCGGCAAGGTCGGGCAGGCTCGGGTTGAGGCGTTTACGCGCGGGCTGGCGAATCTGCTGGCTGCGGGCGTGCCGTTGAGCCGGGGGTTGAACATCGCAATACGCGAGGCGTCCAATCCGCTGGCGAAGGCGACGTGGACGGCCATTCACGACGATGTGGTCGGCGGCATGTCGCTGGCTGACGCGATGGCTCGGCATCCGCGCACGTTTCCGCCGGTCTACGTGGCGATGGTGCGCGCGGGCGAAATGGGCGGATTTCTGGATTTGGTGCTGGGGCAGATCGCGGAGTTCCAGCAGCGCGAGCAGGATTTGAAAGGGAAAGTCAAAGCGGCGCTGATTTACCCGATTGTGCTGGCCGGCGTGGCGACGGCGGTGATGATTTTCATGCTGACGTTTTTCATCCCGCGCTTTTCAATTTTGTTCAAAAACATGGGCGGTTCGCTGCCCTGGCTGACGCAGGTGATCGTGGGGATCAGTAATACGTTGATGACAAAAGGGCCATACGTGCTGGGTGGGATCATTGTGGTGTATTTGCTGTTACGCAACATGTTGAAATCGGAGAACGGCCGCCGCACGATGGAAAAAATCACGCTGTCGATGCCCTTGTTGGGCGTGGCGGTGGCGCGCTTTGCGCTGGTGCGGTTCTGCCGCATGTTGGGCACGCTGATCGGGTCGGGCGTGCCGTTGATTTCGGCGTTGAAAGTGTCGAAGGAAGCGATCGGCAACCAGATTTTGTCGGACACGGTTGGGCGGGCGATCGAAGAAGTGCAAAAAGGCGCGTCGTTGTCGAAAAGTTTGGGCGTAAGCAAGAAACTCTTTCCGCCGTCGGTGGTTGAAATGGTGGCGGTGGCGGAAGAGACGGCGCGGCTGGACAAGGAATTGATGCGCATGTCCGGCGCGTTCGAAGTGGAGCTCGACCGGCAGTTGCGGATGTTGGTGGCACTGGCGGAACCGGCGCTGTTGTTCATCATGGCGTCGCTGATCGGGACGGTGGTTGTGGGGATGTTGCTGCCGATCTTTAATTTGCAGGAACTGGTGCATTAACGAAAAGTCGAAGGTCGAACGTCGAAAAAGTCGAAGGTCAACAAATTTCAAGGGGTTAGACTTCTGGGTTAACGGGGCCGCTGCTGGCGGTCGCGGTTTTTAAGAGAGGCAAGGTCATGAAAACATTGGTTAACAACAAGGCGGTGCGGCGCGGGTTTACGCTGATTGAACTGCTGCTGGTGTTGGTGATTCTGGCGGTGCTGGCGGTGATTGTGGTGCCGAAGTTTGCGGGGCGATCGGAAGACGCGCGCAAAACGGCGGCGAAAACGCAGGTGACCAACATTGCCAGCGCGGTGCGCATGTTCGAAGTGGACGTGGGGCGCTATCCGACGAGCGACGAAGGCATCCACGCGCTGCTTGAAGCGCCGGGCAACGCAAAGGGCTGGAAAGGTCCTTACTTGGAGCAGGAAATCAAAGAGGACCCGTGGGGCAACCCGTACATCTACAAGCAGCCGGGCACGCACAACCCCAGCGGAATCGACATCTACTCGATGGGGCCGAATGGCGTGGATGGGGACGACGATGACATTGGGAATTGGCAGACGACGGCGGCGACGAAGTAAGAATGTGGAATGTGGAATGTGGAAATTCAAGATTCAACATTCAACATTCCAAATTCCGCATTCCATATTCCGCTTTCTGGAGCACGGCGAATGCGCGCGCGACAAACCGGCTTTACTCTAATCGAACTGATCCTGGTGATGCTCATTGCCTGCGTGGTGATGGCGATCACCGCACCGTCGCTGCGCAATTTTCTGTACGGGAGAAAAACGGCCAACGCGGTGAGCCAGATTGTGTCGCTGGCCAGCGAAGCGCGTTCGAAAGCGATCATGGACGGGCGCACGTACCGCTTGAACGTGGACACGACCGCTGGGACTTTCTGGCTGGACGCTCAGAATGGCGGCGATTTCAAGGAATTGGGCACCGAGGCCAGCCAGCATTATTCGCTGCCGGACGGGGCGAAAGCGCAATGGGTTTTTCCGGATGGTGCGGACAGTACCGCGCCGACGGCCAATTCCAGTTCGTCGAACGGCATCGGCGGCGGCGGGAGTTTGGGACTGAATTTGGCGCAGAGTCAAAGCAGCAGCCAGACAGCCACCGCGTACGTGAACAACGGCATGTCGGTGCGGTTTTATTCCGACGGGCGCTGCGAAGGCGGGACGCTGGTCGTGACCGACAGCCTGGGTTCGCGGATTGAACTGGGCGCGCCGTCGGAGTCGGAGCAGTGGAAGGTGATGAAGGAAGACAAGACGAACTAACGGAAGGGGTCAGGGGTCAGGAGTCAGGAGTCAGAAGGGCGGGAACGCAATCGGATGAGACGCGGGTTTTCGTTGATTGAGGTGCTGGCGGCGCTGCTGCTGGTGGCGATCGTACTGCCGGTGGTGATGCAGGCATTTGACGTCACCACGTCGATGGCCACGCTGGCGAGGCAGCGCACGGAAGCGGCGGCGCTGGCGGATTCGCAGATTAACGAGCTCGTGGGAACGGGCGATTGGAAGTTGGGCGTGCTTTCCGGCGATTTTGCGGATCAGGGCCATCCGGAATACACGTGGAGGGCGGAGTTGGTAAATTGGGACACCAGCACGCTCGAGGAATTGGACGTGCACGTGATCTGGGAATTTCACGGGAAGGAACACGATTACACGGTTTCGACGCTGGTGGATCAGGCGCAGTGACGATGGTCCAAGGTCCAGGGTCCAAGTTCCGAGGTCGAAGAAGTCGAAAAGCAATTTGCGCAGTGAACTCAAGCGAGCGAATACGTTAAAGGTTACAGGTTGGGGTTGGCGATGCGGGGATTGAGCGGACAATATTTTGAGAGGAGCGTGCGCGGTTATTGGCGCGCCGACCCCTCACCCCTAACCCCTCTCCCCCAAGGGGAGAGGGGAACACGCGGCTTTACGCTGCTGGAGTTGCTCATCGGGCTGGCGATGGTGGTGATTTTGGCGGAGGCGTTGTACGCGAGTTTGTATGTGGGGTTCAAGGCTCAGGAGACGGGCACCAAAGCGATTGAGCCGGTGCAGAAATTGGCGACGGCGTTCACGCTGTTGTCGCAGGATTTTGACGGCGTGCTGCCGCCGACGGGAATATTGGCGGCGGCGTTTACGGGCACGCCGGCGGATGGGTCGGGCAGCAGCGGGTCCGGGTCGGGGTCGAGCGGGCTTTCGGCGGCGAAATTGAACGGGGCCAGCGCGTCGGGTGAATTGCATGCGCCATCGTCGGACGGCGGCGCGCAGTTGCTGCTGGCGTTTTATTCGTCGTCCAACAATCCGCTGGACGGCGAGACGGGCGCGGACATTCGCAAGATCGAATTGTCGATCGAGCTGCCGGACGGCGACACGAAACAGGCGCTGGTGCGGCGCGTGTACACGAATTTAATGCCGTCAAAAGAACCGGAGCCGCGCGTGCAGGTGCTGGTGCGGGACGTGCGGAATTTTTATCTGCGTTATTACGACGGGACGGTGTGGAACGACAGTTGGGATTCGACGTCGTTGAACAACACGCTGCCGTGCGCGGTGGAAGTGACGCTGGAAGTGGGGTTGGGCGACGCGCAGCCGGGGGACGATTCGCCGAGCACGTACAAGATGACGCGGGTGTTTGCATTGCAGTGCGGGATTTCGGCGCTGGCGGCGTCCAATGCGGCGTCGAGCAGCGGGAGTACGAGCGGGTCGAGCACGGGGGGTGGAAATTGAATACGCCTCACGTTTTTCCTTCGACCAACGTCCAAGGTTATGGGGACGGTTCGGCTGCGGCCACACTGGCTGGGTACAGCCAGTGGCACACGAACGGCGAACAAGCTGACGGCGGAAGTGAGTTGGCTGCTGAACGATTTGCGCCGCTTCGAGAATCGTTCGTGCAGGCGGGACGCCTGCACCACGATGGCATGAAGGCGGGACGTTTGCACTACGCTTCCAAGGGAGAGGTTGAGAGCATTCCGCCTAAAGGCGGGACTACAAACGTCCGGGCGGGCCGCCTGAACCACGGAAACTGGCCGGCGGGACGCCGGCGGTACAGGGGCAGCATCATGGTTGTCGCGATGGCGGTGACGGTGGTGCTGGCGAGTTTGCTTTTGGTGTACGCGCAGCAGATGCGGGTAGAAGTTCAGGCGTGCGGGAACCGGGCCTCGCAGGCTCAGGCGACCGCAATTGCGCGCGGGGCGATTGCGTATGTCAACAACCAGCTCACGCAGGCGTCGGACCCAATCCAGCTTGACGCTCAGATGCAGTGCGAAGCGACGCCGCTGGGCGACGGGTTTTTCTGGATTGTGAAGCCGAATCCGGACGACGAGACGCAGTATGCGTTTGGGTTGCAGGACGAATCGGCGAAATTGAATCTGAACACGGCGACGTACAACATGCTGATGGCGCTGCCGAACATGAGCAGCGATTTGGCGGCGGCGGTGCTGGACTGGGTCGATGCGGACGACAACGTCAACCAAAACGGCGGCGCGGAGAACGAATATTACCTGCTGCTGAGCGATCCGTATTACTGCAAGAATTCGCCGTTTGAGACGGTCGAAGAAATTCAATTCGTCAAAGGCGCGACGAAAGATTTGTTGTGGGGCGTGGACGCGAATCACAACGGCATCGTGGATGCAAACGAGAATGCGACGCCCGATCCGAACGCGAATTCGGCGACGGGCGGGGGATCGGGGTCGATCGGGTTGCAGGGATTCAACGGCAACGCGCGCTGCGGGATTATGAAATACATCACCATATACAGCCAGGTGCCGAATGTATCGGCGAAAGGCAAAGCGCGGACGAACATTGCGAACGCGACCACGCAGCAGATCGCGCAGTTGTTTTCGGGCAGCGGGATGAGCGCGGACCGGCTTTCGCAGATTTTGGCGCTGGCGCGCAACGCGAGGCCCTTCCGCAGCATTTTCGATTTTTATTACAAGCTGGGGTTGACGATGAACGAGTTCAAGCCGCTGTGCGACAAGATCACGGTCAATCCGGCGAAGACGCTCAAAGGGCTGGTGAACGTGAATACGGCGCCGAAGGAAGTGTTGATGGCGCTGCCGGGGATGGACCAGGCCGGCGCGGACACGTTGGTGGCGCAGCGCGCGGGGAGCAGCACGGATTTGACGAACGTGCTGTGGGTGCTGCAAGCGCTGCCGAAAGGGCAGGCGCTGGCGGTGTGCAATTTCATCACGGTGAAGACGCAGCGTTTTTCGGCGGACATCATTGCGGTGAGCGGCGACGGGCGCGGATTCAAGCGCTTGAAATGCGTGTACGACGTGACGAATTCGGTGCCGACGCTTTTGTATACGAAAGACCTGACCAGTTTCGGCTGGCCGCTGGATCCGAGTATTTTGGACGCATTGAAGAGCGGGCAGTTGGCCGCGCAAGCGCAATCGCCGACGGGAGCGCCGCAAGGCGGCGGCTCCACGCTGGGAGGAAGCAAGTAAATGGGAAAGAACGTGCTGGGACTGGCGTTTGGGCCGGGCCTTATTCAAGTGGCGGAGTTGTCGTACGACGTCAGTTCCGCGCGGCTGCTGAAAGCGGCGGACTTCAAGCTGGAGCCTGACGCGCTCAAGACGCCCGTCGAGCTGGGCAAGAAGTTCTCCGAATTTTTGCGGCAGAACAAATTCGGCGCGCGCTCAGCCATCGCGGGTTTGCCGACGCAGTGGCTGATGCTTAAAGAGAAGACGGTGCCGCCGTTGAGCGCGGAGAACTTGGCCGGGATGCTGCGCTTGCAGGCGGAGCGCGATTTTTCGCTGGAGCCGGAAAGTTTGAGCATGGATTACGCCACCGGTGAGCGGCGCGAGGGAGGCGACGGCGGGCCAGGATCGCTGGCGGTGCTGGTGGCGGCGACGCTGAGGGAACGAGTCGGGCAGATCGGAGTGATGCTTAAATCGGCGGGCGTGAGTTTGCGCGCGGTGACGGCGTCGGCGCTGGCGCTGTCGAGCGCGATGGGCAGCGAGACGCTATTGAGCGCGGGGCCGTATGGCGTGGAGATGGTGGTGCGCGCGCGCGGAAATCTGCGCGTGCCGTGCGTGCTGGTGTCAACGCCGGCGGAAGGCGAGTTGTGGATTGTGCCGGCGGCGCCTGAAGCGCGGCGGACGCTGGCGATGCGCGCGGCGGAACCGGGCGCGGAGATTTTGTTGTGGAACGGCGCGAGTCACGCGGCCGGCGGGGGCGAGGAACTTTCGAAGGCAATTAATACGCCGGTGCGCGAGATTCGGCAGATGGGCGTGGAGAGTTCGTCGGTGCCGGCGGCGGTGCATTTCGGGCATGCCACGGCGCTGGGGTTGCTGGCTCGTTCCGCCGCACCCATTGAGTTGAATTTCCTCGATTCAAAGCTGGTCGAGAAAGAAGCAGGCGCGTTCGCGAAAGTGAAGGCGTGGATGGCGGCCGCGGCGCTGCTGGCGGTGGGCGCGATTGCGTATCTGAGCGTGACGGGCTACCAGGATTACACGGCTCTGGCGGCGATGAAGAAAACGGCGGCGGAGCGCAAAACGGATCTCGACAAGCTGGAAAAGGCCAACAAAGAGTTCGCGGATTTGCCGGAGTATTTCGTCGAGAAGCGTGTGAACGTGCTGGAGTGCATGAAGGAGCTTAAACGCATCCTGCCGGCGGACACGGCATTGGGGACGATTCGCGACGCCAGCGGCGGCAACGAGAATAATAATGCCGTCGAAGAGGGCGCGGCCAATCCGGAGAACGGCAACGTTGCGGCGAAAGAGGAGGCGGGTGCGGCGAAAGATGCGGCAGGCACACCGGTCGTGGCCAAAGACGCGGGCGGGGTTCTTCCAAAAGATCCTGCGGCGGGCGCGCGGGATGTGAGCGCGGGCGGGGGAAACCGCGATATCGGCGGCAGTGGAAATCGGGATACGAATGGCGGAGGCAGTGGAAGATTTAACAGGGGTCAGGGCGACTATAATAGCGGCGGTAACAACAATGGCGGGCGCGACCAAAATAGCGGTGGCGGAAGCCGCGGGTATGGACGCGACCGGGGAAACGGCAACAGTTACAGCGGCGGAGGCGGCGGGTACAGCGGTTATGGCGGCGGCGGTGGAGGCGGGTTTGGGCGCGGCGCTCGCGATTACTCCGGGCCAACGTTCAACGTGTGGGTGACGAGCATTTCGGTGGACGACAGTTTCCGCTGCACGATGACGGCGAAAGCGTCGCGCAGCGACAAGTACTTCGAGGTGTTCGATCGGATAGAAAAGAACAAGCGCTTCCGGGACGTGAAGCTTGTGTACATGACCAAAGGCGATACGAAGAAACCGGAAGTGTCGTTCGCGGTCAGTTTTGTGTATTGGAAACAGTAGCGATGGCGATGGCGAAACGAGAACGGCTTTTGGCGTGGGCGGTGGGCGGCGTGGTGGCGCTGTATCTGGCCGACACGGTGGTGGTTTCACCGTATTTTGAGCAGCGCAGTGAACTGGCGCGGCTGCGCGCGAAGGAGACGGAGGACGCCCACAACCTGTTCCTGGCCCGGCGGCTTGAAACGAATATGAAGGCGCGCGTGCAGTTGCTGCCGACGGACGCGGAGGGCGCCGAGCAGCAGATCGTGGGCGCGGTCAAGGAATGGGCCGACAAGTCGAAAGATCAGAATGATCGTCTGGGGTTGACGCTGTCGTCGGTGAAGCCCGAACGCGTGGAGTCGAAGAAGCCGGTGCGCGAAATTCGGGTGACGGCGTCGGGGACGGGGAGTGCCGACGGGATCGTGAAGTTTCTGTTTAATTTGCAGAGTTCGAAGATTCCGGTGCGGATTGTGAAACTGACGCTGGGCGTGCGCAACGAAAACAGTGAGGAGCGGACGATTAATTTGACGATTTCGACGCTGTACACAGTGACGGGGACGCCGAAGAAGGTGGCGGACGCGAAGTGACGGAATGTGGAATGTGGAATTTTGCCGGCGAGAGGGCGGAGTGAAATTTTACGCGGCGGTTTCGATGCGGCACTGGCGGGGCCAGTGGCACACGAACGGCGAATAAACTGCCGGCGGGCGGGCGGAGTAGTTTGAGAGCACAGTTCCGATGCGGGAGGTTTTGCCGCCTGAAGGCGGGACTACGAACGAGGGCGGGGAATTTCTTAGGCGTTGGATTGGAATCAGGGTATAGTGGCAGGACAGCAAAAAGGGACTATAACGGTGATGGTTTGCAAGCGGGTCAAGATCGCGGGGGTGCTGCTGGCGGGAGTGCTGGCCGCGTGCACGTATGCGCGGGCGGCGACGGCCGGCGAGACGCCAGACGGGAAAGTGGCGGATAAGCCGGCCGATGTCAATCCGGCGGACGCGAAGCCTGTTGACTTGGCCAAGCTGCTGGAAAATCCGAACCTGACGCCCGAGGAGCGCTTGAAACTGCGCCGCCAGATCGAACAGAGCGGCGTCACGCTGCCGCCGGTGGTCTCGTCGCGGGCCGACGTGCCGCCGCCGATTGTTTCACCGCGCGCCGAAACACCGCCGGTCAAGCCGCGGGAGAGCGAACCGGCCGATCCGACGATGCCGAAGCTGTCGGATTATCAGGACTTGTTTGATCGCGATATTTTTTCGCGCATCCCGCGGAAGTCCGCGGAAGTCCGGGCGGCAGAGGCCGCGGCACGGGCAAAGAGAATACAGGATGACATTGTCGCAAACAGCCAGCCTCGCCAACCGCGCGAAGTGTACGTCCCCAACTACGACAACGACATCGTGCTCTACGGCTTGGTGGATAAACCGGAAGTTCAGCAGGCGTTTATCGACGACCGGCACGCGAAGAAACTTTTCTCGGTGAAAAGCGGCGACATACTGGGCAGCGGCAAAGTGGGCGCGATCAGTTTGGCGGGCGTGGAGTTTATTCCAGCGGCTACGAGCGCAAAGACGGTGTTGGTGGCGATTGGACACAATTTGCAGGGCGGGTATTCGAGCGCGGACGCGACCGAACCGCCGCAGTTGCGCCCCGGCGATCAGCCGGGCGACGAAGGCTTGTCGCCGGAAGAGCGGATGAAGCGCCGGCGCATGCGCGAGAACGGGATTGCGGTTCCGGCGACTCCGCCGGACGCGAAAGTCGGCGAGGTCAAACCGGGTGACGTGAAGCCCGGCGACGTCAAACCAGTGGAAGTGCGCGCGGAAAATAAAGCGCCCGCGGACGATTCGAATTTGTCGTTTGAAGAAAAAATGCGGCGTCGGCGGCAGATGGAACAAAACAGCGGCGCGCTGCCGCCTCCGGGTCCTCCGCGCAGCGACGCGCCGCCCCCGAATCAGAGCGCCGCGCCCAACGCGACTCAGCCGGGCGTGAAGCCGGGCGAGACGGCGACGGTGAAACCCGGCGACACGGCCGCCATACCGTCAGACCCGAGCCGGCTCGACGATCCCAATCTTTCGCAGGAGGACCGGATCAAGATTCTGGAGGAAATGCTGCGGCAAAATGTAGAGAACAACGACCGGCAGGTTGAGCGCTGAAGTGCTTATTTGTCATTTGTCATTTGGCATTTTTGATTTGTCATTTTGAAGTGGGGCTCTTGCGCGTGGGCGCGAGGGAATGGGTTGGCCGATGAGTACGGAGTACATTTCAGCGCCGCGTTGCGCAGTTTTCATGCGCGGCGCGGCGGGCGCGGACGCAGTCGATCCGAACGAAAATCGACTCTTCGATAGCGCGGAAATTACCGGACGTTACACTCTCCCCCTTAAGTTTTTTTTCGAGACAATTTGAAAAATCCGGGAACGGAGACGGGAAGAAATTGCGCCGTGAGCGGCTCAATGATTACACAATTTGACTCAATAACGGGCAAAGAAGTGGCGGGGTTATGAAGGCGCAGGAGCGGATTTCAATTTCGCGCGGAACGCATGTGGCGCCCTTTCAGGGCTTCTCACCATGCGGGGCGATAAACCCAGGGCTTACGCCCTGGGCTAGGATGTGCGGCCCTTTCAGGGCCGTTTTCAACTCGCATTTGAAATCTGCTTTGTTGTTAACCTCAATTCTATTGAGCGGCATTGCGCGCGCGGGCGACGCGACGGTGAAGATGGATTTTAAGGATGCGCCGCTGGATGCGATCCTGGAACGGCTTTCGAACGACACCGGGCTGATCATCGTTAAGGACACGGCGATTGATGGAAAATTCACGATTGTTGCGCGGGAGCGGATACCGTTGGACGAGGCCATCGAGACGCTCAATTGTGTGCTGAAAGAAAAAGGCTTCATCGCAATCCGCAGTGAAACGGCGGAGAAGGTTGTGTCTCAGAAATCCGAAGTGCCAGCGGGGAAACTGCTGACGATCAAGCGCCTGGAGGAGAAGAAGAAGCTCAACATCCGCGTCGGGTCGAGCGATCCGGACAAAGTTTCAGCGACCGACGAAATCATCACGCAAGATATCCTGATCCAGTACATCGATGCGCTACAACTCAAGAAGGATTTGGAATCGCTGTTTCCCAGTTTCGCGGGGATATCGGTAACGAAGCGCAGCAACAAGTTGACGGTGACCGACACGAGCGCGAACCTGAAGCGGCTGCTTCGGTTTTTAGGAATGATTGATACGCCGAAGAGCGAAAGTCTTTCGCGGGATGAACTTCTAAAGTTGTTGTGGGAACAGGCCGGGGTTCAGCCTGCTGAAAAGGCGGTTGAGAAGTAATTCAAAAAAGGGGCGCTGGCGCCGGGATTCATTCGAGTGAACCGGTTCTGTCGCGGGGGATAAGGCAGATGAAAACGATTTGCGCGGCTGCTGTGGCGTCTGTTGTGCTCCTGTGCGGCATCGCGCGCGCAGGCGAAGCGACGGTGAAGATGGAGTTCAAGGACGCGCCGCTGGACACGATCCTCGAACAGCTTTCCGCGTCGGCGGGGCTGATCATCGTCAAGGACACGGTGATCGATGGGCGTTTCACGATCATCAGCCAGCAGCCGATGACGGTGGACGACGCGCTGGACACGCTCAATTCCGTCTTGAAGGAGAAGGGCTTCATCGGGATTCGCACCGAGAAGATTTTGAAGATCAAGCGGCTGGAGGACGCGAAGAAGCTCAACATTCGCGTGCAATACGGAGAAGACCCGGACAAAGTCAAGGCGACCGACGAGATCATCACGCAGGTGATTCCGATCAAATACCTGGACGCGGTGCAGCTTAAGAAAGATTTCGCGCCGTTGATGCCGAGCTACGCGGATTTGTCGGCGAATGCGTTGAGCAACAATTTGATCGTGACGGACACGAGCGCGAACATCAAGCGCATGCTGCAAATACTCAAGGGCATGGACACGCAGCAGGCCACGGTGGCGGAAGTGCGCGTGTTTCAATTGAAATACGCCAGCCCGACGGCGGCGGCGAAATTGATCACGGATATTTTTTCTCCGCCTACGCAAGGAAATCAGCAGGGAGGCGCGGGCGCGGGGCGCAATCCGTTTGGCGGCGGCGGCCGCTTCTTTGGCGGCGGCGGAGGTGGCGGTGGACCGTTTGGCGCCGGGGGGGCGGGGGCGGCCGGGGCCAACGCCAGCGACGAGACCGGGCATCGGCCGCAGAAAGTGACGGCATCCGCCGACGACCGGACGGGGTCGATCGTGGTGAGCGCCGAGCCGGACACGATGAAAGTGATTGCGGATATTCTCAAGCAGTTGGACGCGAATCCCGCGGCGGAGCAGGCGGTGTTTGTGTATTTCCTCGCGAACGCTCAGGCGAAGAATCTGGAAGGCGTGCTGAATCTGCTCTTCGCAACCGGATCAGGTTCGCGCTCGCCGACGACGACGGGCAACACGCAGCGGCAAGGAGTAGGCACAAGCGTGCAGCGGACGGGGTCGGGATTCGGTTCGGGATCCGGAAGTTCGGGATTTGGATCGGGCAGCAGCAGTTCGGGTAGTTCGAGTTTCGGGAGCACCGGCAGCACGTTCAGCGGCTCGAGTTTCAATCAAGGCGCGAGTACGGGCGGCAGCGGGCGGACTGGCGGCACGCGGACCGGCACGACCACGGGCTCGGCCAGCGCGATGGAAGGGCTGCTCGGACAGGTGTATGTCGTGGCCGATTACGACACGAATTCACTGATGATCATGACGCCGTCGAAAAATTTCGACCAGGTGAAGGCGATCGTCAAGGACCTCGACAAGCCGGTGCCTCAGGTGGTCATCAAAGTGCTGATCGCCGAAGTGACGCACGACAAGACGCATGACGTGGGCACGGATTATTCGATTTTGACGAAGGGCGCGGTGCAGGCGGTGATGACCGACTTCGGCGTGGCCAGCCAGACGACGGGCGCGGTGGCGAAGATCGTGAAGGGCGATTTCACGGCGGCGCTTCGCGCGATCGAGACGGAAGGCAAGCTCGAAGTGCTTTCGCGGCCGCAGATCATCTGCAGCAACAACCAGGCGTCGAATATCACGGTCGGGCAGGAAGTGCCGTTCATCGTCAGCAGCCGCCAGACGGACACGGGGCAGACGGTGAACACGATCCAGTACCAGGATATCGGAATCATCTTGAACGTAACGGCGCACATCAACGATCAGGGCTTGGTGATCATGGACGTGGCGCCGGAAGTGTCGAGCCTGACGGGGCAGACGGTGCCGATTCAGGCGGGCGTCAACGCGCCGGTGTTTGCGAAGCGTTCGGCGTCGAGCCGCGTGGGCGTGCCGGACGGGGATACGGTGGTGATCGGCGGGATGATGGAGGACAAGAAGACGGAGAGTTCGCAGGGTATTCCAGTGCTGCGCAAAATTCCGGGAATGGGCTGGCTGTTCGGTTCCAAGACGCGCGACAAGTCGAAGACAGAGTTGCTGATTTTCCTGACGCCGCACGTGGCTCAAGCGCCGCTGTCGCTCAAGCCGATGTCCGAGCAGGATACGGACCATTTGAAGCTGCTTCCGAAGGCGATCACGCCGGGCATTTACGACGAGCACATGGAAGGGCTGGAGCGGGGCACGGCGCCGATCGTGGAGATTGTGGAGCCGCCGGTGATCAAGCCGCCGGAGGTGAAGCCGCCGGAGAGTTTGAAGCAGGGCGAGACGACGCCGCTGCCGAATCAGGGGCCTCCGTCGATTGTGATTCCGCCGAGGAACCAGGGGCCGCCGCCGACGGGGAAGTGAACGGCAGCGGTCAGGGGTCAGGAGTCAGGGGTCAGGAGTCAGGAGTCAGGAAACAGAGATTAAACGCGCCAGACGTGGGCGCGTTTTTTTCCAGCGAGTCGTTTCAGTCCGATTTCATTTTCGAGACGCTTGAGCCACTCCGGGCACGGCCTTTCATAGGGCAGATTGCGGCGCGTTTTGAGTTCCGCCCATGTCAGGCCCGCGGGATTGCGGCGCAATTCGGTTTGGATTTCGTTTCGAAATTCAGCGTAGCGCATGATCGCTGATCCTCTGTTCGCCAAATTTGCGGAACGGAGCGGGAGCTCCGTTCTACAGGCTTTCAACTGAACGCATCCTCGCCTTTGAGATCGACGGCGCCGAGCACTGCCGCGGCGACGGTGTTGGGGACTTTGCTGAGGCCCAGCAAAATGTGGCGCGGCTCGACTTTGGGCGCCTGGAGGCGCGCGCATTCCTGGCGGGCGGCGTCGAGGACGCGCTTGCCGCGTTCGCTGAAACCGAGCTGATCGGCGGGGATGTCGTACTCGCCTTCGCGCAGGTGATGGCGCACGAGTTCGGCGATCTGCGCGGGCGTGGCGCGGCCGCGCTTGATGATCTTGAGGGCGGTGTCGCCGCCGGCTTCGACGATGCCCAGCAGCAGGTGTTCCGGGGAGATGTGCGAGTGGCGGTATTTTTTGGCGCTGGCGCGCGCGCGTTCGATCACGGCGGCGCCTTCAGGCGAGAATTGGTCGAGCAGCGTGGACATCCGGCGAAACCCTTGCGGTCAGTTCATGGAACTGGGAGAGAAGTTTAGTGCAGGGTTTGCAGGCAGGCAATGACGGAAATAGGTGCGGCGACCGGCGAGGCAGGACGCCACGCGTACGGCTTTGCCGGTTTTTATTTCTTGATCTGCGCCGTCAGCGTTTCAAAGCGCGGCTTCAATTCCGCCGGCACGGCGCCGCTCATCGCGTGCGCTTCGCCCGCGGCGCGCGCCCAATCCTTCGCGCCGATTAGCGCTTCGAGCAAATCCAGCCGCGCGCCGATGTGGCGCTCGTCCGCGGGATTGCTTTGGCCGGCGTCCATCCAATGCCCGTCGGCTTCGTCGAGCAGAATCAGCCACGCGTCACAGGCTTCGACCGCGTTCTCAAAACGCCTCTCGCGCAGCGCGGCGTTCTTCTGCGCTTCGACGCCCTTCAGCGCCAGCGCGTTTAATTCCGCCGCGGCCGGCGTGTTTGTTTCGAGCGGATAGAGCAAGGCGAAATCGTGCGCGGCGTTGAGCGTCTTTTGCGCATCCGGCCCGCGCGCGTGCAGGCGCACGGATTCCAGCAGCGCCGCCTGGCGAATGCCTTCGAAGGCCTGCCGCGCCGCGCCGCCGGTGTTGGCGAGCGGCTTCGACAAAATCAGCGCCAGCGCATCGAGCGCTTTGCGCCGCGCCGGTTCGCCTGCGGCGCCGAACTCAATTGAGAGCTGTGCCTGGCAGAGCGCTTCGCCCAGATTCGCCGCCAAACCTTCGACCGTATGCCCCAAATCTTCATGCAGCTTCGCGAAGACGTCCGCGGATTCTTCCAGTTTGCGCTGGCGGTCCTCACTATCGAGCGCCATTTCCTGGCTATCCAAAAAGATTGTGACCGATGACAGCGTTGCGTCCCAATACAGCGCCGCGGCGCGGCGGAAAGTCGCCGTCAATGCGGATTGCGCTTCCGGCGTGAGCGCGGCGAACGAGGGCGCCGCCGCGCCGTTGAATGAGGTTTGCCAATCCGCAGCGTTTGGCGCGGCGGTGTTGGGCGCGGCCTCAGCGCTCAGTGCGTCGTCGAACGCCACGCGCGCTGCATCGAACGCGGCGCGCGGATCGCTGCCTTTTGTTCCACCGGCGGCGGCGCGCGCGTAACCTTCTTCAAAATGAGCCAGCCCTTCGAGCGTCGAAGCGCGGCGCAGCCGCTCGTCTTTCTCCGGCAGCGTCTCGCACGCCTGGCGCAGCGCCTGCTGAGCGGCGGCGATTTTGTCCGCGCGGTCCGCGTGCGCAGTCACGCGCATCGCGGCGTCCAATTTGAGCAGCGCTTGAGCGATCTGCGGACTGGTGCCGTCGCACAAACCCCAGCGGCGGCCCAGCGTTTCGAAGTGCGGTTTGTCGAGCAACCCAAGCAGCGCCCATTCGGCCGGCACAAGATTGTCGCGTCCATGAATCGCCTCGTCGCCGCGCACGTCCAGCACGCGCGAGCCGCTCAGGTTCACGGGGCGCTGCTGCATTTCGGATTGCATCATGCGCACGCGCGTGCCTTGCTGAGCGCTGAGAACCGCCGCATTCTTCGCGCACGTCAGTTGAGCGCTGCCGCTGAACACGGTCACGATGGCCGAATTCCCGCTCCCTTGCGGTCGCGGCTCGTTTTGCAGGCGCGGCTCGTTTTGCGAGCGCGGCTCGCTTGCATTCAGCTTCGAAATTAAATCCGCGGAATAAAACAGAGCCGGCCAGCGCGCCGCTTCGGCTTCGGGCATCCAGATGTCCGCTTTCGAATTCGCCTGCACCGTCACGACGCCTTGCGGCAATTCAATCTGCACGCCGCGCGCCACCGCGCCTGTGTTCACGCCGATGCGCCCGCGCGTCAAGCGCAGGATCGGCGCCGAGCCGCTCTTCTCCAATGTCAGCGCGGAGAATTCGTCGATGTCGATTGTGCCGCCGCCGGTGAGGTCCAGCCGCACGAACTGGCCTTTCGCCGTCTCGATACCGTCGTTGTCGTAAATGCGCTGGCCTTTTTTCGCTTCGCGCCGGTCGCCGTTGACCACCACTGTCGCGGCCGTGCCGGAAGTGAACGTGCCCGATTCGCTGCGCGGTTTGACCAGGTACAGGCACAGCATCAGCATTGCCGCGAACGCCGCCGCCTGTCCCAGGCGCCAGAACAATTTGCGCGTGCGCGCCACCGCCACCCGCGAGCGTTCTTCGAGATGCAACTGCGCGACCACTTTGTCGCCGATGCGCCGCGACGGCTCGCTCAAGCTTTCCAGCGATTCGCCGATCAGCCGCGCTTCTTCGCGCAGCGCGTTGAGCGTGCGGCGCGCCGTGGCATCCGTGCGCAAAGTTTCCTCCACGGCGCTCCGCTGGAGCTCGTCAAGCCGCCCGTCGAGATAGCGATGAAGGATCAATTCGTCCATAACAGCACATTCAAGATTCAAGATTTAAGATTCAAGATTTGGACTTGGCATCTTGAACCTTGAACCTTGAATTTTCCTATTTCAACTTCTCCCGCAACATCTTCTTCGCCCGGTGAATCCGCGTTTCGACTGTCGAAACCGGCACTTCCAAAATCTCGGCGATCTGTTCGTAACTCAATTCTTCCTGATACCGCAGCACCAGCACGTCGCGGTATTTTTCTTCCAGGCTCTGGATGCTGTCGCGCATCGAATTGCTCTGCACGCGATGCTCGTACACATCCTCCGGCCGCAAACTGCGCGCATCCGCCGCGCGATCCAACTCCTCATCGTCGATCGCGCGCGGCTTTTTCTTGCGCTGCGCGTCGAAGGCCCGGTTGCGCGCGATGCGGTAGCACCATTTCACGTGCCCGCCCGGGGTTTCCGGGTCAACCTGATTCCACGTTTTGTACGCTTCCAACAGCGCGTCCTGCGTGATGTCCTCGGCCTCCTCGCGGCTGCCGACCAGCCGCAGCACATACGTGTACAGCCCGTTCTCATGCTCGCGCACGAACTGCGTAAATGCGCGCAGGTTGCCCTGCCGCGGATCATCGGCGAACCCAGTCGTTTGCAAGAGGCCTAACCCAGCCATACGCTCCGAGTCGCCTGCGTCCATTACAGGTAACGGAATGGCGCGCGGAAACTTGCGGAATTGTTTTAGAAAAGGGGAGTGTATTTAAAGGGGGACGGGGCTGTCAAGGCCAAGCAAACCCGTTCGCGGCCTTTGCGTTTGAGCGCGCCCTGATAATCGGCGTCGGCCCGCCGTTCTTCCTGATGCGCGACGGTGTTCCAAGCCTGAGTATGGCACGCTCAGGTGGCCCGCGTGACGAACTGTTCGATGCTGTTGACGTTCATGGCGCGGTCTGTATTTCGAGAACTGTCGTGACAACGACACGCATGGCTCACGGCCCTTTCTTCTTGTGAAGAATGGGGTTAGACACCGTGAGCCACGCACTTAAGTCGAGTGCCCTTCAACTTCTAGAATCTCCAGGAACTATGAATGCAGCCAGGCATGCTTTATATGAAAGACGCGCGAAATTTTTTTTAATAACATTTTTTGAATGTGGCGTGGGTGGATTAAGAATGTATAGTTGAGTGTGCAGACGCGAGAGAGCTTCCTCATCGGACCGGCGGAGGAAACGGGAGCGCATGTCATTTTATACGATGGCGGGAAAGACTCTTGAAGTCCTGGGGATGACGGTGGTCGCGGCGGCGCTGTTGGCGGGGATGGGGATTGTGGATAACAATCCGAGCATGGCCAAGGAGATGGTGCTGCTGGGGATTGGGAGCGCGATTTTTACGTTTGGGTGGTGGCTGGATCGGTCGAAATAAATCTCCTTTTTCATGAGAAGAATAAATTGGTGCGCCGTCCTTCATAGGAAGCAAACGTTCTCATAATTGAGAATATTGGACTAATCCCGCTTCTTTTTCTGGACAAAGGAATTGCCGCTTATTAGAGTGGCGAAGTTTCGGCTATTAAGTTTCCATGATTACTTCCCAGCAAGTTTCACGAATCCTGGACGCGAACGCGAATCGCGCGCGGGAGGGATTGCGGACTGCGGAGGATTATGCGCGGTTTCTGCTGGGGGATTTGAGACATGCGGAGCAGTTGCGGGGATTACGGCAGAGCTTGACGGAGGTTGCGAAAGCGACGCCGGGAATGAGTGAAGAGGGTGTGGCGGCGCGCAATGTGGCGGGCGACCCGTTCGAGCCGGAGCATTG
This sequence comes from Planctomycetota bacterium, assembly GCA_035308565.1. Taxonomy (GTDB): domain Bacteria; phylum Planctomycetota; class SZUA-567; order H5-PLA8; family H5-PLA8; genus JANXLS01. The sequence continues at coordinate 23,457 of DATGGK010000006.1, forward strand.
GAAGGATGTGCTGCGGCGAGTGGAGCGCGAGACGCCGTTGGACGTGGCACAGCGGGGACTGAAGCGGGCGCAGGAAGCGCTGAGGGTTTTGGAGGAATTTACGCGCGGAGAGGCACCTCAAAGTGCAGAAATATTTGCAAAGTTGCGGTACAGCGTGTATGATGTTGAGCAATGGTTGGTTTGTGCAAGTCCTTCAATGCAGATTGTGCAATCCGCGCGAGTGTACGTGCTGTTGACCGCCACATTGTGCAGGAATTGCAACGTTTTTGCGACTTCGGAAGCGGTGCTCAAAGGTGGCGTGAAACTGATTCAGTTGCGGGAGAAGCATGGGAACGATGTGCAACTTTTGCACGACTTGCGGAGATTGAATTCGCTCTGCCGTGACTATGGAGCGCTGGTTTGTTGCAATGATCGGCTGGATTTGGCTTTGCTCGCTGGATGTCACATGGTGCACTTTGGACAGGGGGATTTGACGCCGGAAGATGCACGAAAAATCGCCGGGCAGCGCCTCATAATTGGGCGATCCACGCACTCGGTTGAGCAGGCGCAATGTGCAATTAATGTAGAGAGTGCGCACTACATTGCTATCGGGTCGATGTTCGAAACGCGGACGAAGGCGGAGCCGATTTTGGCGGGATTGAAATTGGCGGAACAAGTGGCGGCGCTGAAACTGAGCACGCCGGTCTTTGCAATTGGGGGGATTACATTCGACAGGCTGGGTGCCTTAAAATCGGCAGGCGTAAAACGAGTGGCCGTCTCCCAAGCCATCATCGGAAGCGCCGATCCAGAGGGAGAAGCTCGGAAATTTGTCGAAGCAATGGCCACAATAAGTTAATCTATCTTTTGGCGCTCGATGTGCTTTAAGGTACCCGCAGTGCGCTTAAAACTTGGTGAAGTTAAGACGTTGCTCATTTGGAAAGGATGACCAAAAATGATGAACGGCACACCCACACCCGCAGCAACTCAATCTGCGCTGATCGCGCGAACTTTTCCACAACGACTGGGTATCTTCGTCGATGTGCAAAATATGTTCTATTCCGCCAAGCTTTTGCATCAAAGCAAGGTCGATTACGGACGCCTCCTTCGCGAAATCACCGGCACGCGCCACTTGATCCGCGCGATCGCCTACATCGTCCAGAAGCCCGACGTGAACCAGGCTGGCTTCCACGAAGCGCTGAGCCGTTTCGGTTACGAACTGAAGATCAAAGAGCTTAAAATTCGGCCTGATCCCGACGGTCGTGCCGGAACTACGGCAAAAGGCTCGTGGGAAATCGGCATGACCATCGACGCCATCACGATGGCCCAGAAGCTTGACTGCGTCACGCTGGTCACCGGCGACGGCGATTACGTCCCGCTGGTCGATTGCCTGAAGATGAACGGCTGCCGCGTCGAAGTGGTGAGCTTCGAGCGCTCCACCGCCGGCGAGTTGATCAAAGCCGCCGACCAGTACATCCCGATTCAGGAAGCGTGGATTTTCAAGGAAAAGAAATTCGAGAACGCGTCCTCGACGGTGCTGCCGGGCGTGCTCGGCAATCCGCCCTCTGGCGTCTACGAAGGCCTGCCGCGCGACGAAGATCTGGACGCCGATTCCGCCGCCGCGGCCCGCGCCGCCACCGATGGTTCCGGAGTTCACGCGCGTTTCGGTTCGGACGTGCATCATTTCGACGAAGACGCCCAGCCGCCGAACGTCCACCACGCCGCCTCCGGCCGCACGCGCGAACGCAGCGCCAAAGGCGGGAACATCGATCTTGGCATTCTCTCGTAAAAAAAAGTTACGAGCCGCGACCGCAAGGGAGCGGGAAGCGCATGGGGAACGGGCCTTCTAAGGGGGCCCGTTCTTTTTTTTGAGCAGCAAAAATCGGCAACCCAGTTACAGTAATCTGTCGCCAATCAGGAGCTTGAAACCATGAGACAGATGAGATTGCAGACAGTCGTCATCATTGCGCTTTATGCAATGGCTTTGCATGCGGTCGAGGTCGATTCCTCGTCGCCGCCAACTGATCCGGCAAGCGCCATGTTCTCAGTGGAGAGCATTTACAATAGGCTGAGCACCGGCGCGCCAGGAGCCAAGCGATCTGGCGCGTTCACTGATCCCACCACTGGCCCGATTGCGACACTGCATACTCTTAACGATGTAATGGCCAAAGCTCCATCGAGCGACAATACAAATGGCGCTACAGCCGCGCAGGTCCTCGTTGGCAAAACATATTGGAGTCTGCTCGGAAGCGCGTGGGGGCAGTCAACTGGCGCGATGCCGAACAATGGAGGAGTAACGATTACTCCGGGAACGATCATACAAACTATCGCGTTGGGATTTCACGACGGCACCGGCACGGTTACAGGCGATGCGAACCTCCTCGCCGCAAATATTAAATCCGGCATTTCAATCTTCGGTGTGATGGAATAAATAGGGACAGCGCCTATTTGGTAATTAGGCGC
>DATGGK010000007.1:0-31984 GCA_035308565.1 Planctomycetota bacterium
GACGAGCGCCCGATCCCAGGCCGGCGCGGGACTCTCTGCAGCCGCGCGCCCGTGGTGAACGCAAAGAGTCCTCCAAAGCCAAGACGGATTTGGAAGGAAAAGGGAGGTGTTGTCTTGACTTTGGTTTTCAGAGATGGCACACGAACGGCTCTCAAACTGACGGCGGGAGCGCTTGGTGATCCGTGTGCTTTTTTCCGCGTCGGAATAGCCACGGGCTGAAAGCCCGTTTTACTTTGCGGTGTACATCAGCTTAACAATCAAAGTGGAGGCGAACCATGAGCGAGGCGCGGGTGGGGCGGCGGGCGTTTTTGTGTGGGTTGGGGGCGGCTTGCGCGGTTGTGGGGCTGGGGGCGCGGCGTGCGTTTGCGGCGCCGCCGAAGGCGAAGATCACGCGGATTCGCGTGTATGCGCCGCAGAAACTCAATCCGATTTTTAATCAGAGCAACATGATTGTGACGATCGAGACTGACGCGGGCATTACCGGCGTGGGGGAAGGCGGTTCTAAGGATACGCTGGAGCAGTGCGCAGGACGCCTGATCGGGCGTAATCCGTACGACATCGAACGCTGCTGGCAGGAGATGTACCGCGCGTTTTTTTATCCGCCGGGCCGCGAGAAGATTCATGCGCTGGGGGCGCTGGATTTGGCGCTGTGGGACATCAAGGGCAAGGCGCTGGATGTGCCCGTGTACGAATTGCTGGGCGGGATGAATCGCAATTATTTGGAATGTTACGCGACGGGCGCGCTGCCGCCGGCGAAAGAGCCGGACGCGCCGCCGGCGATGAGTTTGAAGGAGCGCGCGGCGGCGACGATTGCGTCGGGGTTTCGCGCGTTTCGGATGGATGCGGCAAGCGTGAAGGCGGGCGCGGGAAATGTCTACGATACGCGCGAGCGCGTGCACAAACTGGTCGAGGATTGCAAGGAAGTGCGCGAGGGCGTGGGGAAGGACGGCAATTGGCTGATCGATTTTCACACGCGATTCGATTACGCCGACGCCGTGCGCGCGTGTAAACTCATAGAGGATTTGGAACCGCTGTATGTCGAAGATCCGGTGCGCGTCGAAGCGTTTTTGGAGGACATTCCGAAGCTGCGCAAGATGACGACTTGTCCGTTGGCGGCGGGCGAGCAGTGGGGGCAGCGTTGGGATTTCAACAAGCTGGTCGAGGCGCACGACATTGACTGGCTGCGCGCGACGGTGCCGAATGTCGGTGGGATCAGCGAGATGCATAAAGTGCTGGCGCTGTGTGAGACGCACGCGGTCGGAATCGCGCCACATTTCACGGGACCGGTTGCGACGGCCGCGCTGGTGCATGTGCTGGGACCGTATTCAGGGCCGGTGTTGTGCGAGTTTGTGCCGACGCAAGCCGCGCATCCGCATTTGCCGGAGTGGGCCGATTTTAAAGAAGGCAAGTTGCATCCGAACAAGCGGCCGGGGTTGGGCGTGACGCTGGACATGAAAGCGCTAACGCAGGTCGCGGAGATCGCCGAAGCGGGGACGGGGCGGAAGACGTATTTTCGGACGGATGGGTCGCAGACGAATTGGTGACCGCACGCACATTTCACGCAAAGGCGCAAAGGCGCAAAGGGAGCGCAAAGAGCGCAAAGAAGGAATTGAGAAATTCGATCAGGTTTTTACTTTGCGTTCTTTGCGCCGTTCTTAGCGTCTTTGCGTGAAGACCGGAGTCATTAGGATTCAACGGGCTTGCTCAAAATCTCGCGCATGACGTCCAACACGCGCAGGATGTCCTCGCGCGCGATCCAATAATGCGTGACCATTCTCATGCGGCGTTCGGATTGTTTGCTTGGATTCGCCAAGATGCCGCGCTCCGCCAACTGCGCGGCGAGCGTTCCCACGCTGATGGGCGCGTCGGCGTTCAGCGCGAAGAAGACCATGTTCGTGCGCACGCACGCAAGATCGATTTCGATGTGCGGGATTTTCGCCAAACCTTCCGCGAGCAGGCGCGCGTTGTCGTGGTCTTCCTGCAAGCGCTCCCACTTGGTCATTTCGCGCAGCGCAATCAATCCGGCGGCGGCGAGGATTCCAACTTGGCGCATGCCGCCGCCGAGACTCTTGCGGATTTTGCCCGCGAGCGCGATGAAGTTTTTCGTGCCAACAAGAATCGAACCGACGGGCGCGGACAGTCCTTTCGATAGACAGAACGTCACACTGTCGGCGTCTTTGACCAAATCGGCGACGGGCGTGCGCAGAGCCGCCGAAGCGTTGAACAAGCGCGCGCCGTCGATGTGAAGCTTGATCTCATGGCGGCGAGCGATCGCCGCCACGCTGCGCGTGTACTCCGCGCTCAACGGCGCGCCCCACGCGCCGCCTTGCGTATTTTCAAGGCAGATCAAGCGCGTCGTCGGACAATGGTCGTCTTGCTCGCGAATGGCGCCGTCGATCTCGGCCAAATCCAGCGTGCCGTCTGGTTTCACTCCCAGCGTGTTGGGCTGCACGCCTCCGTACGCCACGGCGCTGGCTACTTCGTATTTGAAAATGTGCGATTCTTTGCCGACGATCATTTCGTCGCCGCGCGCGCAGTGCGAAAGAATCGCGGTCAGGTTCCCCTGAGTGCCGCTGGTGACGAACAGCGCCGCTTCCTTGCCCAGCATCGCGGCGGCTTCCGCCTGCAGTTGATTGACCGTCGGGTCTTCGCCGTACACGTCGTCGCCCACCGGCGCTGCGGCCATCGCGGCGCGCATCTTGGGCGTCGGCTGCGTGACCGTGTCGCTTCGCAAATCTATAATCTTCATGCGCCAGTCAAGCTACTTGAGCGCGGTTGAAAGCGCAATAGCCTCCCGCTGCTCAGTGGCCATACGTTTTCGCTCCCATAAATCCATTCGTGAAGATTCGTGCGATTCGTTGTTTTATCCGTTTGGCAAACGCCGCCATTTCAAAACCGTTCTCTCGAATTCGCGCCGCCGCTCGATTCGGGCGGAGCGGGCGGCTGCGGGAGCGTCACTTTCGGGCAAACGATGCGAATTTGCGCCCACTCGGATTTTGGACAAATCAGCACGATCAGTCGGTCGCGCTGTTCGCTGTAGCCGGCGACACGCTTGGCTTCGGAGCGATAGATGCTCATGCTGCGCGCTGTCGGGAAGGGCGGGGGAGTAAAGTTGAGTTCTTTTAGAAACGGGAACTGCGCTTCGGAAAGGTCGCGATCGAGTTCGTAATATTTTTCTGACGTGGTGGCTTCAACCAGCACGCAGATCAAACGCAATCCGGGCTGCTCGCACACCGCGGCGGTGGCTTGGCGCGGGCGGACGACGGCGTCGATTGCGACGGAGATTTTGCCCGAAATGCCATCACGCGAGAAAACAAGCGTGGTCGCCACCGTTGGAGGCGCCTGTTTTTCGGCGGCATCGCTAGGACTAGGCGAAAAAAATCCGAACCAAATGGAAGTAAAGATTCCCGCAGCGACCAGTGCAATGCCGATTATTGCTATAAAATGTCGATTTTGTGCGTGCACGTGTGCAATCCATCGTGTAAAAGAATAAGGATTCAACAAACTTATAAAGGGAACCCCATGTTTCAGCAACGGAATAGCCTGGCAGTGCTATGCGTCGTGGTGTTCGTTGGAGTGCTCGCTGCGCCAGTCGCAAGTGCTCTCACAATAGGTACAGTTTCGGTCGTATCACCTGCGAATCCAGCGCAGGTTCCGCTCTATGGAAAAATCGAACTGCTCATCCCGCTGACGACGACGAGCACCAAACCGTACGAAGCCGCGCCGGCTCAAGGCGGCGTCGATCTGTCTTCCGTTTTCACGGCGCCGAACGCGACGACCGCCACTATTAAAGGCTACTACGATGGCAGCGCGTGGCGCATTCGATTCGCTCCGACACAAACCGGCGTGTGGCAGGCGGCGGTGAGTGTCACGGATTCCACGGGCACAGTCAACGCGGCGGCGATTAATTTTACGTGTGTCGCTTCGAGCTATCCGGGATTTGCGCAGATAAATGGGAAGTACATTCAGTTCACGAACGGAACTGCATTCTATGCGGTGGGGCACAATAACGGCTGGCAGCAGGATGTCGAGCAGCCCACGGAAGCCGACATGGCTTCGCAGGGCGAGAATCTGCTGAGTTTTTGGATGGCCGCGCCGTGGGGACTGCCGACGGACAGTTGGTGGATGCGCCGCACGCCGATTGAAAACAGCGTCGGCGGGATCGGAAATTACGACCAGAATGCGTGCGGGTATCTGGATTCGGTCGTGGCGAATGCCGAAGCCGCGGGGATTTATTTGCTGCCGAGCATCTGGGCGCACGATGAACTTTGCGACGGGACGGTGCCCTCTGGTTGGCCGGCGAGTTGGAGCAACAACGCGTACAGCAATGTATGCACGGCGACGAATTTCTATCAGACCACTGTGAACAGCGTCGACACGACACAGTGGCGCTTACAGAAGAATTATTACCGCTACATTCTCGCGCGCTGGGGCTACAGCCGCGCCATTGTGGGATTCGTGGGCGTCGTGGAAATCGACGGTACGACCGGCTACGCGAACAATTCAACGCAAGCCAACAGTTGGTGCACGTCGCTTCGGACGTATTTTGCGACCAACGACAAATACCGCCTCAATACCGCGAGCGCTTATCCATTAATTATTACGCGCGTGGATCAGCCGACGTACGATCCGGGGATGAACATGCGTGGAACCGATTCGTATACGAGCAAGAATAGCAACACCGCCGTGGCAGCGACGATCGCCAGCGAAATCGCCACGATGCGCGCGTCGGGAAAGCCGGGCATGTTCGCGGAATTTGGCGGCGACGTGCTCAACGGCGCGTCCCAACCCGCGCATTTGCACAACGGCATCTGGGCCGGCACGGCGGCGGGCACGGCGCTGACCCCGCTGTTGTGGTGCGACGGCGGAAATTATCCGATGCTGACCAGCGACATGCGCACGCATTTGAAAATATTGAATCAGTTTGTCGGCGCTTTGGATTATCCCATAAATAATTCGCTGGCTGCCGCGACGCCCACCGTGCCGACTGGCTTCAAAGCCTGGTCGCAGCAACTGAGCAACCGCGGCTTCGTCTGGATTCAAAACACAACCGGCGGTTCCGTCGGAGGACAGACGCTGACGGTGTCCAGCCTTGCGGCGGGAACGTACAGCGTAGCGTGGTATGACGTGTGGACATCGGGATGCGTACCGTTTGCGACGACGCCATCGGTGACTGTGAGCACGACGCTATCGGTGACGCTGCCTTCGCTGGCACGGCCTGATCTTGTCGGCCGCTTCTTTTTGAATTCAGGCGCGCCAAGCATTTCGTCAGTGAGCGCGTCGCCCAATCCGGTGAATTCGACGACGACGGCGCTTGCGGTTGTGGCCAATGATGACGGCGGCGAAGCGGCACTGACGTACACGTGGGCGACGGTCGGCAATCCGCCCTCGCCGGTTTCGTTCAGCGCCAGTGGAACGAACGCGGCGAAGAATTCGACGGCGACGTTTGCCGCGGCGGGAGCTTATCAATTCCAAGTGACAGTAAAAGATTTAGGTGGAAAGTCTTCCACGCAGACGGTGAATGTCACCGTTAACGCGGTGCCGTCGCAGGGCCTGACGGTTAGTCCGCCCAGTGCCATTGTGGGACTCGGCGCGACGCAGCAATTTACGGCCAGCGCGCTGGATCAATTTGGAAATCCTGTTGCTGTATCGGCGGCGTGGTCCGTCGATGACGGCGGAACGATCAGCGCTTCGGGATTGTTCACCGCCGGCTTCGTAGGCGGCGGACAGTTCACGATCACCGCGACCTTGGGCACACTCAGCGGCACAGCCGAAATCGGCGTGATTGACGCGCCGCCGAGCGTGAGCCTGACAAGCCCGACAGAAGGCGCAATATTCGCGGCGAGATCAACGGTTTCGCTCGCCGCCAATGCGTCGGACGATGCAGCCGTCGCCAGCGTCGCGTTCTATGCCAATGGGATGCCGCTGGGAACCGTTACCTCCGCGCCGTACGCATTCGCGTGGACAAATGCGCCCGCTGGTTCATACTCATTGACGGCAATCGCAACCGATAGCGTGGGCCACACGACGCAGTCGGTGGCGATCAATGTTTTGGTCGATGCGCTGCCCACGGTCTGCATCACGTCGCCGCAAGACAGCACTGTATTCCTGAGCGGAACTGCGATTTCGTTTAGCGCGGACGCCAGCGATGCCGACGGAACCGTCGTGCAAGTGGATTTCTACGCGGGTTCGACGCTCATCGGCACCGCGGCTTCCGCGCCGTACGCGATGTCATGGAGCCCCGCGCCAGGAACGTATTCGGTCACCGCAAAGGCGACAGACAACCTCGGTTTCGCCGCGTGCTCCGCGCCGATTTCGGTCAGCGTTGACGGACCGCCGACAGTCGGCATCTCAAGCCCCGCTGGGGGCGCGCAATTGAATGTCGGCGCGAGCGTCGTCATTATCGCCGACGCCGAAGACGACTTCGGAGTGGAAAGCGTCGCGTTTTACGCCAGCGGTTCATTGCTAGGCACCGCGAATTCGGGGCCGCCGTATTCATTCGAATGGGACAACCTTCCCGCGGGCGTTTTCAGTTTGACCGCGGTCGCGACCGACAGCGCGGGCCAGGAAACTCAATCCGCCGGCGTTACCATTCTCGTTGACGCGCCGCCGACCGTGGCGCTCAGCGCTCCGGCGAACAATTCGACGTATGGCGCTGGCAGCAACATCACGCTGAGCGCAGATGCCGCCGATTCCGATGGCACTGTCGCGAAAGTCGATTTCTACGCGGGCGCGACTCTGATTGGAACGGTGACGGCCGCTCCATTCAGCATCACGTGGACCAATCCCTCGCCTGGCGTGTACGCGCTCACCGCAATTGCGACCGACGACTTGGGCGCAGCCACCACGTCCAGCCCTGTGACAGTCACCGTCGATGCGCCGCCCACGGTCTGCATTTCAAGCCCTTCAAATGGCGCGACTTTTGCCGCGAATTCGACGATTACGATTGCAGCAAACGCGAGCGACGATGTCGCAGTGGCAAGCGTTGCGTTCTATGCGAACGGAGCGCTGTTGGGCAACAGCACTTCCGCGCCGTATTCGATAAGCTGGCCTAACGTTTCCAGCGGTTCGTATGCGCTCATGGCGATTGCGACGGACAGCTTCGGTCAATCGACGCAGTCGGCCACAGTCAACATCGTGGTGAACACGCCGCCCAGCGTGAGCCTCACCGCGCCCGCGAACAATGCCGTCTTCACGACCGGGACACAGGTTACGCTGCAAGCTGCTGCGGCCGATTCAGACGGCACTGTCGCGCAAGTGCAGTTCTACGCCGGCTCGACGCTGGTCGGCACCGCCGCGACCGCGCCGTATAGCGCGACGTGGAATCCCGCGGCTGGATCCTATGTGTTGACTGCGAAGGCGACGGACAACCTGGGCGCTACCACGGTCTCCGCGCCGGTGAGCGTGACCATTAATACGCCGCCGACGGTGAGCTTGACCGCGCCGGCGAACAACGCGGTCTTTACGGCCGGGGCGAACATCACTGTCAGCGCCAGCGCTTCGGATTCAGACGGCAGCGTCGCGAAAGTCGAATTCTACGCGGGCGCGGCGCTCATCGGAACGGCCACGTCGGCGCCGTACAGCGTGGTATGGACCAATCCGGCCAAGGGCACGTACACGTTGACGGCGAAGGCCACGGACAACAGCGGCGCGACAACTGTCTCGGCGGCTCGAACGGTGATTGTCAACGCGCCGCCCACGTGTGCGATTACCAGCCCGGCGAACAACGCGTCGTTCGCGCGCAATTCAACGGTGACGATCACCGCAAGCGCCGCCGACAGCGACGGAACGATTGCGAGCGTTGCGTTCGTTGACAACGGCGTCACGATCGGAACGGACACGGCGTCGCCCTACTCGCATTCGTATGTTCCCGCGAAGGGCGCGCACGTGCTGACCGTGACTGCCACGGACAACCGCGGCGCGACGACGACTTCGGCGGCGGTGACGATCACGGTGAGGTAAGCAGATTGTCGCCTTTCGCTCCGCAGTTTGGGTGGCCCACCCCAGCGGGGTGGGTGCCGAAGGCACAAGAAGCCCCTCCTGAGACATGCGCATAACTGAAAAGCGTGAGGTGGGGGAGTGGCTTCTTGTCGCTTCGCGACCCACCCCGCTGGGATGGGCCACCCGCGCTACTTCCCCGCAAAATACCCCTGCGCTTTTTTCCACACCAACTGCCCGATCTTTTTTCCCAGCGCCCGCCCCTGCATGTCGCCGTCTTTGAAATGAATTCCGCCATAGCGGCGCGACATGCCGGCTTCGTTGGCGGCGTCGAGGAACTTGGACCAGGAGAGCGTTACGTCCTGCGCGGGGACGTCGGGTTCGGTGGTGGTTGAACCGCTTGGGACCACGGCGAAGTAGTGGAATTTCGTGCTGCCGGTGAACGAGGCGAGAATCTGCGCGCCCGCGGCACTGAAGGTGCTGTGGCCGGAGACGTATTCTGGGAAGGGCGGCGTGGGAATGTAGGCCTGCCAGGTGTCGCCTTGAATCGTCTGCGTGCCGAGGCTTGGTCCGGCCCAAGCTTGGATGCTCTTGCCATTGAAGAGAAAATGCACGGCGCTGATCGGGCGGATCGAATCGTAGCGGCGTTTGCAATCCCAGACTTCGATGCTCGCGTCCAACATTGCGTTGCTCAGCGCGAAAAACATTTTCACGTCGTCGTCGAGCGTGTGCGTGTCGCGCTGAGAGATAAACTGCGCGAACTGGCACCAGTGGCCCGGCGGCGTGACCGAACCCGCGCCGTCGGCCCAGTAGGAGGCGATGCTTTTTTGCTGATCGTTGAGGCCCGCCGAAAGGTCCAGGATTTCCTGCGCTTGCTTGGTGTACGGCATGCCCGGATACGTCGCGCACTTTTTCGGCATGAGCCGCGTGCGCGCGGACGTGTTTTTCGCTCCGATGGCGAACGGCGTCACCAATCCCCACTGCGGCGCGAGAAACGTTTGCGTCGCGCCGTTCACGCGCAGCGGCTGCCAATGGCTGGGGCTGTTGAGCGTGTCGGGATCGTTGAGCGGCGCGTAGCTGGTGTAATCGGAATACGCGCCGGGATTCAAATCGCCAAGCTGGTTCGAGCCGTCGCCGTGGCGGAAGGAAATGATCGCGGCGGCAGCTGTGTTGCCGATGCCTTCGGGCGTGGTCGTATCCGTCGAAGTGATCGACGAATCGAGAGACAGCGCAATCATCACGTTGTCAAAGCGAATCTGCTCGCTTGGAAAAAGATCGAGCAGTGCGCGGTAAGCGGCGAAGCTCAGCGCGGCTTGTTTGTTCGCTGTCGTGCGCTCGGCCACGGGCCGGCGCAGCGTGCCGCCCAATTGAGTGCCGCTTGCGGTGGCGTCGTAGGCCGCCCACGCGTCGAAAATCGCGGTGTGCGTGATCGCCATTGCGCGCGCGGCGATGGGCGGCGCGGTGTTTGTGTTTTGAATCGCGCTCAAGAGTGCAATGTCCCATTGAATCACGGCATTGTCGCCGGCGCCGGAAGGCGTGGCCGTCGCGACGAAGGTGATGGAGTTCAAACCCGGCGAGGTAGCCGTCACCGTGTTCATTCCCGTGGTGAGGCCGAGTGTCCAACTGCCCAGCGTGGCGATGCCGCTGGCGTTGGTTTGCTGCGTTTCGCCGGTGATGCTGCCGCCGCCGGTGACGTTGCCCCATGTCACGGTCGTGCCGGAAATCGCGTTGTTGTTTTGATCGGTGACGATCACGCAGACGACACCAAGCACTGGCGAACCGGCGGGCGCGAATTGATTGTTTCCCGCGGCAATCGCCATGCGCGCGGGCACCGCGCCAGTTGCGTTGAACGCGATCGAATTCACGCCGGGCGCGGTGGCGGTGATTGTATTAAGTCCCGGATCGGGACCCAAGGTCCAACTGCCGAGCGTAGCGATGCCGCTTGCATTGGTCTGCTGCGTTTCGCCGGTGATCGAACCTCCGCCCACGACGCTGCCCCATGTCACGGTCACGCCGGCGACGGGATTGAGGTATTGATCGCCGACGAAGGCGCAGACCACATTCGGAATGGCGGTGCCGACTGGCGCGGTCTGATTGTTTCCGGCGGCGATCGACATCAGCGCGGCAGGCCCCGCAATGCCGGTTGCGGTAAACGTGATGGAGGGCAAACCTGCTGCGTTGGCGACGATCGTATTGGTTCCCGCGGTTTTGCCGAGCGTCCAACTGCCGAGCGTGGCGATGCCGTCGGAACCCGTATTTTGCGCCGCACCGGCAATGCTTCCGTTGTTACTCACCAAACCCCACGTGACGCCGATGCCTTGAATCGGATTGTCCGCGGCGTCTTTCACGCTCGCGCAGACCACGCCTTTCACGGCAGTTCCCGCGGCGGCCGTCTGTCCGTCGCCCGCGGCGATCGCCAATTTCGCGGGCGGGCCGAGCGTGCCGGTGGCGGTGAAGACGAGTGAATTCAAACCGGGCGATGTGGCCGTGATGGTGTTCGCGCCCGGTTTGTTTCCAAGCGTCCAATTGCCGAGCGTGGCGATGCCGCTGGAGCCGGTCATCTGCGTTTCGCCAGTGATTGAGCCGCCGCCGGTGACGCTGCCCCAGGTAATCGTGACACCTTCGACGGGATTGTTGCCCGAATCTTTTGCGATCACGCAGACGACGCCGGAGACGGCGGCGCCCGCGTTGGCAGTCTGCCCGTCGCCGGCGGCGATGGCGATTTGAGTGGCCTGATTGGCGGAGGCGGTAAAATATAGGAGATAGGAGATAGAAGATAGGAGATAGGAGAGATTCGACCAAGCGTGCGACGAAACTGCTCCGGTTGAGTTTAACGACCATCGAAACAAGAACATGTCATCTCCAAAGCAACGGCATAGGCCGGAATTCGCGAGCAGACTCCTTTATACAAGTGAATATCAAGAGTCAATCGTTTCTTAAGATTATCGCAGCCTGTGCGAAAATCTGGTGTATCGAGAAATACACAATGCGTCTCGAGGAGCGGTGGCATTCCTGCCGCCGAAGATCATCGCCGAGCGCTCGGCGGCAAGAGTGCCGCCGCTCCAAACTTAGGAGTTTCCGCCATGCTGCGACGCAATTTTCTAACGGGATTGAGCGCCACCGGCGCAGCCGCTGCGCTGTCTCCGACTTTGCTCCGCGCCGATGATACGCACACGCCCGCGTCGCCGCGCGACATTGCGCGCATCGCGATTTTTGGCGTGCGCGGACGCGGCGCCGATCACATGAAAGAGTTCGCGGCGATGAAGGACGTGCAGGTCGTCGCGATTGCCGATCCGGACGAAAACGTGATCGGGAAAGCGATGAAGCTGGCTGCCGAGCACGAGCAGAAACCGCGCTACGAAAAAGATCTGCGCAAAGTCCTCGACGACAAAAATGTCGATGCGGTGATCATCGCCACGCCCAACCATTGGCATTCGCTGGCCGCCATTTTGTCGCTGCAAGCGGGCAAGCATGTCTACTGCGAAAAGCCGGTGAGCCAGAATCATTGGGAAGGCGCGCGCATGGTCGAAGCCGCGCGCAAGTATAACCGCGTGTGCATGACCGGCACGCAGAATCGCTCCGGCGCGTCGAACGCGGCGGGAATTGCGTACATGCAAGCGGGCAAGCTCGGCAAAATCAAAATTGGCCGTGGCATCGTCTACCGAGCGCGCAAAAACATCGGCAACAAGCAGGACGCGCCGGTGCCGGCAGGAGTGGATTACAACATCTGGCAGGGCGCGGCGCACGAGCACCCGTTCAATCCGAATCGCTTCCATTACGAATGGCATTGGAATTGGGAGTACGGCAACGGCGAACTCGGCAATAATGGAATCCACGCGCTCGATGTCGTGCGCTGGGGCCTTGGCAAAAATGAATTGCCGCATCGCGTGCTGAGCCTTGGCGGGCGCTACGGCTTCGATCACGATGACGGCCAGACGCCAAACACGCATGTGGTTTGGTACGATTACGGCGATTGCCAGATGGTCTGCGAATTGCGAAATCTTGCGACGGAAGAATACAATCCCACGAAGCCGGACGTGGTTTTTCACTGCGAACATGGGATTCTCGCGAAAGCGGGCGGCAGCAAGATGACCGCGTATGATTTGAAGTGGAACAAGATCGAGGAATTTACCGGCGGCAATAATCATTACCGCCGCTTCACCGATGCCGTGAAGAAAGGCAGCCTCGACGATCCGGGAAATTTCATTTTGGAAGGGCATCTTTCGACGAGCATCTGCCATCTGGGCAATATTTCGCACCGCGTCGGCGAAGAGCTGCCATTTGAAGGCGTGGAATCGACAATCAAGGAGAACGAAGCGCTTTCCGACGCTTACGCGCGGATGGTTGAGCATCTCAAGAAGAACAACATCGATCTGAAGGCTGAGAAACTGACGGTCGGCAAGTTGTTGGAATTCGACAACAAAACGGAAGCGTTCATTGGCGACGCGAAGGCCACGGCGCTGCTGCGGCGCGAGTATCGGGCGCCGTTCGTGGTACCGGAGAAAGTGTAGTTCTCACGCGAAGGCAGAAAATACAAAGACGGTTGAACAACGAATCGCACGCTGCGGGCGTTCAAACCCGTTCGTGAAAATTTGTGCGATTCGTTGTTCAATCCATTGCGCCGGCCCCGTCTTCCAGTTGACAAACCCACCCACACCACTGACAAATAGAGGCGCGCGGCGTATTCACAGTGTCCTTTTAATCTTGAGAGACCACCTCCTTCGCGATGGAATTCCTTCACCCGCTTCTTGCCTTTGGCGCCGCGACCTTTTCGATCCCGGTCATCATTCATCTCATTTTCCGCATGCGCAAACGCCGCATTGTCTTTTCATCGCTGCGTTTTTTGCAGATGTCCATGCTCAAGGAATCCAAGCGCCTCAAGCTGCGCGAATTGATTCTGCTGCTGCTGCGCTGCCTCGCCTGCATCCTGATCGCGATGGCCTTTGCGCGTCCATTTTTTCGCAGCAACGCCTTGGCCGGTTCGAACGGCCGCGTCTTGCAGGACGTCGTGATCGTGCTCGACGATTCGCCGAGTATGAGTGCTCAGGAAGGCGCGGGAATTCGCTGGACCGACGCGCTCAAAAAAGCGCGCGAGGAAGTCTCGCAGCGCGTGTCGGGCGACCGCGTCGGGCTGGTGCTGGTGAGCGATCCAGCGCGCGCGGAGATCGAACTCTCCGGTAATTTTGCCGCAGTCAACAGCGCACTGAACGCCGAGCGGCCGACGGCCTTGCGCGGCGATTTGACGGCCGCGATGAATACCGCCGTCGATCTGCTCGCCGCGTCCACGCAGGCGCGCCGCCGAGTCGTGGTTTATTCCGATTTTCAAAGCAACGCGATCGACCGCGGCGCATGGGCCACGCTGGCGCAAAAGGCCGCGTCGATTGGCAATGGCGTCGCCGTCGAATTGCAGGGACCGCCGAGCGCCGCGAGCAGCCTCGTGCGCCTTCCCAATCTCGCAATTACCGACGTGCGCGCAAAAAATGACGTGTGGATCGAAGGCCGCCCCATCCCGTTCGTCGTGCGCGTAGCCAATTACGGCGATAACGAGCGCCCCAGCGTCGTCGTGAAATTGGTCGTGGACGGCAAACCCGTCGCCACGCGCACCATCGGCCTGGGTCCGCGCTCATCGACCGACGCGGAACTCGAAGCGCTTTTTCCGCGCGCGGGCGAAGTCTCAGGCGAAGCGCAGATCGACGCGCACGACGCTTTTCCAGACGACGACAAACGCCTCTTCGCGCTGCGACTGCGCGACAGCGTGAAAGTGCTGGTGCTCGAAGAACATTTGTCCGAAACAAAATCGTACTACGACGAAGGCTACCGCGTGCGCATGGCGTTGGAACCCAAAGCGCGCGGCGACATCAATCCGAATGCGGGCGCCGGAAATTACGTGCAGGTGATTTCGTCCGAAGTCGCGCACGTCACGCCTGACCTGTGCCGCAACGCCGATCTGATTGTGCTCTGCGGCATCAACGCGATGACCGAACCGGTGCTCGCGACGCTAGAAGAAGCCGTGCGCGACGGGAAAAATCTGATTTTGTTCGCCGGCAGCATCGACTCGCACGGCGAATTACGCCTCTCGGATTCGTTTTACAACGGCGCATTCTGGAAAAATGGCTTGGGCCTGCTGCCCGCGCGCCCCGGCACGATTTACGAAGGCAGCCTGCGTGATAACAAATACGACCGCATCGGCATCTTCGATCAGAACCATCCACTTTTCTCGACCTTCACCGGCGAAAGCGAAGCGATTTTGCGCTCGCCGCGATTTTACAAGCATTTCAAAATCAACCCCGACGATTTGAAAATCGGTTCCGAAGAAATAACCGCGGCGTCAAAACCCGACGAACCAAAGCCCGCCGGCGACAAAAAATCCGAACCCATCCGCCCCGCCGGAAAAAGCATCGCGTCGTTCACCGGCGACGGCGGCCCCTTCGCCGTCGAGCGTCCCTTTGGAAAGGGAACCGTGCTAATGTTCCCCTTCCCCGCGCGCGTCGAAGCCACCGATTTGCCCAACCACAAAGCTTTCGTCCCGCTGCTGCATCAAGCCGTGCGCTGGCTCGCAGGCGTGCAATCCGCCTCGCGGCGCAGTCTGATTGCTGGCGACGCCTTCGCCTTCGCCGACGCCGGCGCCGCGCCCGACACCGCCGTCTCCCTTGAAAAACCGCCCGCGCCGAAAGGCACAAAGGAGACGCTGAATCTGACCGGCAACGATCACCCCATCGCCGATCTGCCTGGAATTTACGCCGCGAGCTTTCTCAAAGGCACGATTAAGGAGCGGACGCTGTGGGCCGTGAACATCGACCCGCGTGAAAGCGAATTGGTCTCAGAATCGATCAGTTCCCTGAAAAACATTTTCTCAACCGTCTCCGCGCCCGAGTCACCCAAAGCGATGCTCACCGAAATGAGCGACGAACAAAAACGCCAGGCCGCTGAATGGCGCTGGTGCCTGCTGGGGGCGCTGGCGTGTCTGCTCTTAGAGGTGGCCCTCCGGGATTTCTGGGGGAGCTGATTGATGCTCACGCATGCAAAGCGGCCCGTGGTGCAGGAGTCTCGCCTGCACGTCTCTTGCGAAGACGCCGCTCTTTGAGAGTCAGTGAAAAAATGTCCGATGCGTAAATGAAGCGTGAATTAATGACCCACATCCGTCGTCAGTTTCATGCCGTTCGTGTGCCACTGGCTGTACTCAGCCAGTTTAGCATCGGTCCGATCGCTAAATTAAAATCGTCATGCGGAATGCAGTTTGACCAAATCGTCGGGTGAAGCACAACCCCGCCGTCAGCCCCAAAGGGGCGAACTAAGTTTGGTTTGCGCGCACAAGAATTTAGTTCCACTCACATGAGCAATCCAACCCTTATCCTCGGCATCGAATCCTCCTGCGACGAAACCGCCGCCGCCATCGTCGCCGACGGCCGCACGATTCTCTCCAACGTCGTCGCCAGCCAATTCGATCTGCACCGCCCCTTCGGTGGCGTCGTCCCCGAAGTCGCCGCGCGCGCACATTGCGAGCGCGTGACGGCGCTCGTAGACGAAGCGCTCGTTGCAGCAGGGGTCGCGTTCGACTCTCCCCACAACCCACTCCCCACTCTCCACTGTGTTTCCGCCGTCAGCGTCGTGCATCGCCCCGGCCTGGTCGGCGCGCTGCTGGTGGGCATGTCCGCCGCGAAAGCGCTGGCGCTGGCGTGGGACGTGCCGCTGATTGGCATCGATCACATTCTTGGCCACGTCTACGCGCCCGCGCTGGCCGGCTTCGCGCGCTATCCGCACGTCTCGCTGATCGTCTCCGGCGGCCACACCTGCCTGTATCGCGTCACGTCCCCCACGGAAATCGAAACACTCGGCCAAACCTGCGACGACGCCGCGGGCGAAGCGTTCGACAAAGTCGCGACGATGCTCGGCCTCGGTTTTCCCGGCGGGCCTGCCCTCGCGAAGGCGGCGGAAAGCGTGCCCGATTCGGAACGCCAGATTTTTCGCGACGTGGTCAACGCCTCGCGCACACACGCCGGCGAAGCCGAGAACCCGCTGGATTTTTCCTTTTCCGGATTGAAAACAGCCGTCTATTACCACCTGCGCGGAACCACGCGCGGGCGCGGCGCGCTACGCGCGATTTCCGACGACGAGCGCCGCGCCGTCGCGGCAAGTTTCGAAGAAGCCGCCTGCGCGATCATGGCCGGCAAAGCGCTCGCCGCCTGCCGCCAGGAAAAAATCGCCGCGCTGGCCGTAAGCGGCGGCGTTGCCTGCAACGCGCGTCTGCGAGCAATGCTGACCGAACGAGCCGCGCGCGAGCGCAACGCCATCGAAGTCTTCTTCCCGCCCCCATCGCTGTGCACCGACAACGCCGCGATGAGCGCCGGGCTAGCGTATCATTATTATACGAGCGGAAAGTTCAGTGGCTTGGACTTGGAAGTGGACGCCACGCCCAAGCGCGCGCGGTGAGAACCAGCATTTTTATCAAGATACCCGGCCTCACGTCGCCAAAAATGCCGTACTGATAACAAAGGAAATTTCATTCTGGAGCGCCGGCTTCCAGCCGGCTCGGTCGATCATAGCGGCCAAGCCGGCTGGAAGCCGGCGCTCCAGCGACCCCTGACCCTGACCCCTGACCCCTGACCCATGCCGCGCGACTCCTCACTTCCCAGCAACGCCTTCAACACCACGCGCTGGAGCATTGTGCTCGCCGCGCGCCACGATGATGCGCGCGGACGCAAGGCGTTGGAAACGCTCTGCGGCCATTATTGGTATCCGCTCTACGCATACGTACGCCGGCAAAACGTGGGGGCCGATGAGGCCGCCGAATTGACGCAGGCTTTTTTTGCGCGTTTTCTGGAGAAGAATTACCTCCGCGACGTGCGGCGCGAACGCGGGCGCTTTCGCGCGTTTCTACTCTCGTCGCTCAAACATTTCATGGCCAACGAGCGCGATTATTGCAACGCGCTTAAACGCGGCGGCGGGCGCGCGATTGTGTCGATCGATGCCTGCGACGCCGAAGGACGCTACCGCCTGGAGCCGAGCGAAGGCGTCACGCCGGAGCGGCTATTCGAGCGCCGCTGGGCGCTGTTGTTGCTCGAGCGCGTGCTGGCGCGGCTGCGCGCGGAATTCGACGAAGCGGGGAAGGGCGTCCTTTTTGAAACGCTGAAAGAGCGCTTGTCCGGCAAGGGCGAGTTGTACAAGGAAGCGGCGGAGAAACTCGGTTTGAGCGAAGCGGGCGTCAAGACCGCAGTGCACCGCTTACGCAAACGCTACCGCGAGATTTTGCGCGAAGAGATTGCGCAGACCGTGGCCACTGCGGAAGATGTCGAGGATGAAATCGGGTATTTATTTGAAGTGCTGAGAGCGTGAACGCGGTTGCGGCGCCCGCGTCACGTGTGCACTTTATTTTTTTTGGAAAATTGTGAAACCATTTTTTCCGATTACTTCTGAAGTAGATGAGTGAGGCCCAAAGCCCATGGCTGAAATGAAAACCTGTCCCTCCTGCGGCGCGCAGCTTGCGCCGGATGCGCTGCAAGGCCTTTGCCCGGCGTGCTTGCTGAAGGAGGCAATGGCCTCGAATCCCGCCAGCGGACCAACCATCGATGTGCCGCCGGAAGCGGCAAAATCTGGCGCGGATTTAACGGCTACGCCCGCCGAGCGCTTCGCGGCGCCGGCGATTGCGGATTTGGCGAAGCACTTTCCGCAGCTTGAAATTCAAACGCTCCTCGGAAAAGGCGGAATGGGCGCGGTGTACAAGGCGCGGCAAGTCGCGCTGGACCGCATGGTCGCGCTGAAGATTCTCCCACCCGAATCCGGCCGCGATCCGCATTTTGCCGAGCGCTTTACGCGCGAAGCGCGCGCGCTGGCACGGCTCAATCATTCGCACATCACCACCGTTTACGAATTCGGCGAATCCGGCGGCTACTTCTTTTTCTTGATGGAATACGTGGACGGCGTCAACCTGCGCCAGGCGCTGCGCTCGAAGACGATGACGCCGGAACAGGCGCTCGCGATTGTCCCGCAGATTTGCGACGCGCTGCAATACGCTCATGACGAAGGCATCGTCCACCGCGACATCAAGCCCGAAAATATTCTGATCGACAAAAAAGGCCGCGTCAAAATCGCCGATTTTGGTCTGGCCAAGTTGCTCAACAAATCCGAATCGGATCGCACGCTCACCGGCGCCGGCCAGGCCATGGGCACGCTGCATTACATGGCGCCCGAGCAGCTTGAAAATCCTCTTGCGGTCGATCACCGCGCCGACGTGTATTCGCTTGGCGTCGTGTTCTACGAAATGCTCACCGGCGAATTGCCGCTTGGCCGCTTTCAACTGCCGTCACAAAAAGCGCAAGTGGACGTGCGGCTCGACGAGGTCGTGTTGAAATCGTTGGAACACGAGCGCGAACGGCGTTATCAGCACGTGAGCGAAGTCAAAACGGAATTGCAAAATATTTCCGGAACGACGGCACAATACGCGAAGAAGATGCCGGAAAGCGCAGCGGGTGCGAGCCTGCCGCCGAAAAGCGGGACCACGAACGTTGCCGCACCGGTCGCCAAACCTCTTCCGCCAGCGACATTCGACTTGGTCCAGCGCATCAAGCTGATCGCCACGCTGCTGTTGATCGCGGGCGTGATCAATGTGGCCGCAACGATACTGGCCGTGCCATTAACACTCACGACGCGCGGCGGACATGACCTCTTGTACGTCGGCGGCACGGCATTCGTGTTGAGCGTGCTGATCATTTTTGGCGCAACTCAAATGCGCAGAATTCAATCGTGGGAATTCTCTCTTATCACAGCGTGCCTGGCGCTGGCACCGGAAGGACCCGCGAGCATCCTCGCGTTTCCGGTTGCGATTTGGGCGCTGATCGTTTTGAGCAAGAAGGAGGCGAAGGAATTGTATCGCGAAAATGCACAGCGGCTCAACGCCGGCGACCCAAACGCGCCGCCGTTTGTCGAGGCGGAGAAAAGTGGTGGAAACGGCAGCAATATGAAATGGGCCATCTTTGGATTTGTGGCGCTGGCGGGATTTTGTCTGATTACGCCCGCAATGGTTTTCTTGTATTTCTTCGTTGGCGCAAGAGACGCAAAAATGCCGCGAACAAACAATGCCGCCGCCATTCGCTACAGTGTTCCCGATTTCGTCCCGGTGATTGCGAGATTGCCGAAGCAGATCGCCGAACTAAAAGGCGCCGTCCGCGCGAGCAATCCTGCCGTAAGTGCAAGTCTCGACGGCTCCTTCACCGCGCTCGAAACAAGCGCGCAGCAACTGCAGGCGCTCTCAAGCGCCAAGCCAGCCGAAGCGCTGCCGCCCGGAACCATGCCAAAAGCCAGCGATCTGCTCAGCAAGGCCTCGCTGGCCTTGTCCGAAATCGCCGGATCGAACACCACCCAAAACGCGACTTACGCCGCCAAAGCAAAAGAAGTCGAGCGCTCGCTGGACACTCTGACCGCAAACGCCGACGCCATCGCCGCGATCTCCGAAACCGATTTTCGCGCGCTTTTGACGCGCATTCAAAATCAGGCCTTTGACGAGAACAAATTCGACATCCTGCGCCCCGCCGTGTCACGCTACCGCTTCACCTCGGCGCAGGCGAAAACGATTGTGAGCGCGTTTAGTTTTGAAAAAGCGAATTGCGTGCGGCTGCTTTATCCGCGGGCGACGGACCCGGCGAATTACTTTCACGTGCTGGACGCGGTGACGTTTCCGAATGAGCGGCAGGAGTTGCAGAAGGAACTGGGATTGTAGCGCAATCACTCCGCGGCGACATGTTCCCCCTTTTCGGCCGCAGATCGGCGCATGACCGGAATGAGAATCAGCAGCAAAATCGCCACCGCCGCCAGGAAAAAGAACACGTCGAAATAGGCCAGCGAAAGCGCCTGCCGGTCGCGGAGCGCTTCAAGTGTTTGCAGCGCCGTGTCGTGAGCGGCCACAGAATCTCCGCTCTGCTGAAAAAAATACGGCTGTGTCTGCTGAAAATATTGCGAGACCGCGGGATTCAGTTCGTTCAAGCCTTCATTAAGCCGCAGCGTGTGAAATTGCTCGCGCCGCTCCTGGATGATTTGCCCGACTGACGTGCCGACGCTGCCGCCTTCGTTGCGCAACAGCGCGAGCAACCCCACCGCGGACGCGCGAAGCTGCATGGGAATGTAGCGAAACGCGGCGACGTTCAGCGGCGCGAAGATCGCCGAAAGCCCCGCAATCACCACGACACGCGGCCACACGACCTGGCTGGGGCTGATAGACAAGTTCTGCGCCGACATCCAGTAATTGCCGATGGCAATGATGACGAGGCCTGTCGCCATCGGCCAGCGCGCGTCCACGCCGCGCCCGAGCAGCGTTCCCACAATCAGCAGCATCAGCACTGCAAACAGACCCGCCGGCGAAAGGACCAGCCCTGAGTTTGTCGCGTCGTAACCGAAGAGCGATTGCAGCAGCGCGGGAAGCGCGGTGCTGTTGGCGTAAAGCACGCCGAACGCGCAGAAGATCAGGATGCAGCACGCGCGGTAGTTGCGGTCTTTGAGCACTCGAAAATTAATCAGCGGATTAGGCGTGCGCAGTTCGTGAACGATCAACGTGATCAGGCAGCCCGCGAAAAGCACGGCCAGCGTTTGCGCGCGATGAAATGGATCGCCAAACCAATCCCATTCCTGCCCTTTGCTCAGCAGAACTTCCCATGAAACCATGGTGATGCACAGCAGCGAGAGGCCCAGCGTGTCGAACGCCGCGCGCGCTTTGCGCAACTTCGCTTGCGCGTCCTTCAAATAATCCGGATCGGTCACGACCGCCCGGCAGATAAAAAACGCCAATGCGCCCACGGGCACGTTGAGGTAAAAAATCCAGCGCCAGCCGTAATTGTCAGTGATGAAGCCGCCGAGCGTCGGTCCCACAACCGGCGCCAGCAGCGCGGCGATGGCGAAGAGCGTCTGCGCCGTGCCCTGCTTTTCGGGAGGGAATGCATCGAGCAGCACGCCTTGGCTGGACGGTTGCAATCCGCCGCCGGCGAGGCCTTGCAGCACACGGAAGAGAATCAGCGCGTTAAGGCTCGTCGCCATTCCGCAGAGCGCGGACGCGAGCGTAAAGACAGCAATCGAAAGCAAAAAATAATTGCGGCGGCCCAATCGCGTGGCCAGCCATCCTGAAATCGGAAGGATGATCGCATTCGCGGCAAGGTAACTGGTAATCACCCATTCGCTGTCGGTCGCGGGCGACGAAAGTCCGCCGGCGATGTAGCGCAGCGCGACGTTGGCAATGGTGGTGTCGAGCACCTCCATGAACGTGGGGATGACCACGGCAATGGCGACGACCCACGGGTTGATGGTTCGTTGCGGGATCGGGATGGTGAGGGACGGTGTCATCATGAGCGCTCAGTTACAATTTCTCGAACTACAACAAAGTGCCGGCGAACATCTACTGCTTCGGCGCGAGCGGCGGAGCAGATGTTCCTCCCGTGATTGCCGGACTTGGAGCGGGCGGCGAAGCGGCTGGCTTCGCCGCGGACGCAGAAGGCAATTGCTGCAGCATCTTGCCAGCGTCCGGCCCTTCCATCGGTTCGTTCAGCAGCACCGTCGGCGTGACCGATAGTCCCGGAAAAAGCGGCGTCTCATCGGGTTTGTAGCCGATGAGTTCGATGCGCACCGGAAGGCGCTGAACCACTTTTACAAAATTGCCGGTCGCATTTTCCGGCGGCAGAAGCGACAGCGTCGATCCGGTGCCGGTGGTGAATCCGGAGATGCGCCCTTTAAAATGCTGCTTGCTCCCGTACATGTCGGCTTCCAGCTCAACAAGCTGGCCGATGCGCAGGCTACCGAGCTGCGTTTCCTTGAAATTCGCGTCCACCCATATTTCAGTCAGCGAA
The DNA here is from genome assembly GCA_035308565.1 of Planctomycetota bacterium. Classification (GTDB taxonomy): domain Bacteria; phylum Planctomycetota; class SZUA-567; order H5-PLA8; family H5-PLA8; genus JANXLS01. Next base: position 21,762 of record DATGGK010000007.1, read on the forward strand.
CGGACCAGCATCAGGCTCTGTCCGGCGACGACGTTGTTGCCGGGATTGACGCTGCGGCGCGTCACCACGCCGTCGATTTCCGAGCGCACGTCACAATACTTGAGATTGAGCAGCGCTTGATCGAGGTTGCGCTGGGCTTCCACGCGCTCGGAGTCGGCCTTCTTGATGCCCGGCGCGCTAGCGACGATTTTATCGTAGATGCGGTCGATGTCGCCCGATGGATCACGCTTGTAAAAATCGACCACCAATTGGCGCGGCGTTTTGTTGAACGAATCTGACACGCCGACCGTGGCGGCAGCTTGCATCAGACTGGCCTGCGCCTGGCGGACAGAGGAAACCACCTGATTCAAATCGAGAGGAACTTCGGTCAGATCGCCCGATTCAGGCTTGGCCTTCAGGCCCAGTTGAACGCGAATCTGATACACATTCTGCAGCGCTTCCTCCACGCGCGCCTCATCCGCGAGCGCTTGTTGTTTGCGCTGATCGACGACTTCCTGCGAAATGCCGCCCGACGTCAAAAGCGGCACAACGCGGTCGTAATCTTTTTGCGAACGCTCGTAGAGCGCCTGATAGGATTTGAGCGTCGCCACCCGCGCGTGCAGCAGCGCGGCCTGATTGTCCACGTCTTCGATGGCATGATCGAGATTGAAACGCAGGCTGCGCATCTGGCTGACCGTGGCGCGAACTTGTGCCTGCGCGACTAGCAGGTTGGCGTCGGCTGCGCTGAGCGCCGCCTGCGCGATGTTGACCTGCGCTTGCAGCGGTTCCTTGTCGAGCTGCACCAGCAGATCGCCTTTGCGCACGCGATTGTTGTCTTCGACCAGCACCGCCGCGACCTGCCCGGAGACGCGCGGCGCGACAAACGTCGCGTGGCTGTTGACGAATGCGTCGTCCGTCGAAACGGTGTTGTACGCTCTGATCACCCACGGCACGCCGAAGATGCCGCCAACAATCAGCAGCGCGACAAGCAATAACCAAAGCCACCATCGCGTTTTTCGGGGAGGCGTTTCAACAGGCGTTGCGGGCGGAGCAGGCGGAACTTCGGGCGGCTTTTCGGCAACCGCGGGCTTGGGCGTGGCCATGGCGTGCGACTCCAACGAGTGAGCAGGGCAATTGACCGCGAACAAAAAAACGATGTTTTCCAGGCGAGCCTTACAGGCAACGTGCATTTGTAATATTAGGCGGTGAGCAAGTCAATACTGGACAAATAAAGGCAAATAAATGTGCTCTTTACATTGCATTCCCCACTCCCCTACCTCCGCTCCACCGCCTCCACCGACTCCGCCTCCATCACCACCAGCCCGCCCGCCATCTCCGCAGTGATGTCCGTCGGCGTGATGCGCAAGATTTCCGCGTCGAACCCGCTCCCCTCGCGCAGCGTCAGCCGCCAGCCGCGTTTCTTCGCCACAGTCCCCGCGTTTGGATTCGCAGGGAAGACCAGGCTTTTCACGCCGGCGAGGCTCAGCGTCATTTCGCCGTTTTCGTCCTTCACCGTCAGTTCGCGCGTCTCCGGGTCGAGGCTCACCACTTCCGCGTCGTCCATCCGCGGCAAACCCTGCGCGGGGTTGCGGTCGGGGTCCTTTTTCTCCGGCGGATTCTGCGGCGCGGCGGGATTGTTCCCGACGGGTTTGGTTTTGAATTCCACGCCCGGCTTCTCGTCCGCCGCCACGGCGATCGGCGGCGGCGCTTCGCCAGCTTCCGTGTGCGGCGTGATCAATTCAATTTTGCGCAGCGTTTCGCGCGGCAGTTTCACCATCGCGCCGCCCGCCAATCCAAACACGGCCCACTTCTCATCGATCGACAGCAGCCGCGCGCGGAACGATTCGCCGCTTTGCAGCAAAATGCCGTGCGGCGCGCCGAAGCGTCGCCGCTTCGGCTTGTCATTCTCTTCGGCGCCATTTTTGGCGGTGTCGTCTTTGCGCTCAATCGTGCGCGGTGGCTCATAGCGCTTGATCGCATCGAGCTTGAATTTCAGCGGCTCGGCCTTTTCGCCCAAAAACTCCGTGCGCAAACCCACTACGTCCGTGTCCGCGTCCGCCGCTTTTCCCGCAAGCCGTTCGCCGCTCAGCAGCGAGATTCTGCAGAATTCCGGACGCAGTCCGACCAGCGTAACGCGGTCGTGGATCAGATCGTCAAGCAGAAAATCCGCGTTCTGTTCTTTGAGCGTACCGAGCCGGAAAAAACGCAGCCGCGCGATCGGCGTCTTCGAACGCACGCCTAAGAATTCGTCGCGCGGCATCCCCGGCGGCACATTCGCCGCAGCGGCCAGGTTCACCACCTGCACCAGCAGCCGTCCCGCTGCATCGTACGCCGCCAAGCCCACCGTCCCCGGCCCGGCCGTGCGCACCATCGCGCCCGCGTACAGCACGCCCGCGCTTTCTTCGATCAAAGCCGCGTCGCTCTTCGGCGCCACGAAACGCACTTCCAAATCGGACTTCTTTGCCGCCAGACTCAGCCCACCGCTGAAACTCCGCAGCTTTTCCTCCGAAACCGCGACCGCCGCGTTCGCCTCCGTCGCGCGCACCAGCACGCCCCATTCCGCGTAAGCATTTTCCAGTCGGTCGCCCGCCTTCGCCGCCACCAGCGGCTTCGGCGCGCCGGCCGGAGCTTTCGGATCGGGAATTTTGTCCATCGTCAGCGCGTTGCGCTGAGCTTCGCCCAGCCACCCTTCGAGCGCCATCGAATCCTCTTCGTTCGGATTCCAGCGCTGCGCCGCCGCCGCGTCCACGCGCCCCGCCGCCGGCGGCGCGACCACAATTTCTTTCGCGTCTTCACCGACAAATTTCAGCGCGGAATTCCCAGGAGCTTTCGCTTCTATTTCAGCATCGAGGAAAACAATTTTCTCCAGCGCCTCAACTGGAAAGCGAAACCGTCCCCACGCCGAGCGCACATACACGTCCGTAAAATTCAATTCGCCTTGCAGCGTCGTGCCGTCGCGCAATTTCACGCGGTCCTGCGTCTGCCCACTGTCGTCCACGCCGCCGACTTCAACCAGCAGCGCCTTCGCCTGCCGCACCACTTCAGCGTCGTTCGAAGCCAGCGCCTGTTTGAGGGGCTTGGCCGCCGAGCGCCCCAAACCGCGCAACTTCGCCGCCGCTTTTTCGCGCACGTCGAATTTGTCGCTCTGCAAATCGCCGACCGCGACCAGCGCTTCGTTCTCGACATTCGGATCGACCCGCTCGCCGATGGTGATCGACTCGATTTTTGCGGACTCCAATGGTTGCGAACTGCTTGGCGTCGAAATCGACCACGCCCCAACCTGCTTCACCATCCCTTTGATCAGCGACCCATCCACCGTCAAAATCAAACCCGGCGACTCATGCTCGCCTTCGCCGGCGCAAGCGGATCCCGCGCAAAGCAGCATCGCCAAAGCGGCGCGACAGAGCAGTCGGATTTCAAAGCAGGCACCCACGAAAGTTGCCTCACATAATGAGCGGCGGCACTCTTGCCGCCGTAAATATGGGTGGCAAGAGCGCCGCCCCTCCTTCTCACTTCACGCTCTCGAACCCATTCTTCGACAATTCCTCAAACCCTTCCTTCAACGACGTAGCGTTGTACCCCTTCGCTTTCAGCGCTTCCGCCGCCGTCTTCGCGCGCCCGCCTCGCGCGCAATACGTGTAAATCGTCTTGTCCTTCGGCAAGCTCGCCAAATCCGCCGTCCCGTCCTTGATCGTGGTGATCGGCACAAACTTCGCATCCTTCACGTGCCCCTTGTCCCACTCCGATTGCGCACGCACGTCCACAATGATCGCCTTCCCCTCTTTAATTTCCTTCTGCACATCCGCCAGAGGTTTCGTATTCACCACCGAATCTTCTCCCATGCAAAAAAAGCCGCTCGAAAAAATCAAAACCGCCGCCGCCGCATAGATCGTTTTCATAACCGCACTCCTTTTCAATGAGCATTTGACTTCACAAAAAATGTTTCGCACAAAATCCCCTCTCCCTCCGGGAGAGGGCCGACGGGCGTACCCGCCCGCGGGGTGAGGGGAAGGCGCTCGCGTTCACCTCGACGGCCAAATCTTACCGAACTCAAGCTCCATTTTAAAGACTAACCGCTTTCAACTGCGCAATCAACCCCGCGCGCGCAGGCGCGATGCCTTTGTAAGCCGCCACGTCATCTGGCATGGTTTCGAGCGCGTGCGCGATGCGAGCGGCGGCACCGGGTCCTTTGACAACATCGCTCAGCAAATAATTATAAACGCGAATACAAAAAAGTATGGGCATGTCAAATTCGTCGCGCCCACCCAGTTTACAGAAAAATTGGCGCTCAAGCCGTATCCACGTCGTCGAAAGCGTTGCGTTGGCGCCAAGCCCTTTGAGTATTCGAGTCGGATGATGATTCAGCTCTGCGTCGGCGCTCAATCCCCAATTTTCGCGCTGCCAAAATCCGAAAATAGGAAGCTCATGAAAAAATCGATTGATTTGAATCGCAAGCGCGCGGTTTAGCCCAGGCACAGGTCCGTGAATTGTATTGACTGGTTGTCCGATCTTATCGCGTACATCCCAGTTCGACGGAAAACACACTCCGCCGGCAACCATTTGATAAATTTTATGCCGCCCAAGGCCAAGCAAGACCCAATCTACGTCATTTCGTCCCGTCCAATCAATGCACTCATTTAACACTACATCGTATGAGGTGGGCGGATTGAAATAGTCGTCGATCACTCCCTCCCGACATTCCGCGACTGTCGTAACAACTCTCGGCCAAAATGGTATTGCCCGCTTCTCAAGCGTTACGAACAGCTCTGGCGACTGTGCCAGCCACCGCTTTCGTTCGCTCAATATGGATTCAGCATCGTCCCGCGGCTTAAAGAACTCAAACCGGTTGCATTTCCGCAGCGCCATTGAATGCGCAAATCCGCGCTCAGGAAATAACTGCCGCCAATTCAGCATTTTCTTTTGTTCATCGTTCATCGTTCATCATTCATCGTTGAAGTTCAGTTCTTATTATAAAGTTTCCGAATGAACTCAAGCAACTCCGTATAGTGCTCATGTCCAAACCACTTCACTTCGCTCACGCATTTCTCAAAATCGTACCCCATCCCGTCTTTCTGCCACACCGCCACCATCATCCCCTCGCGCACCACGCCCTGGCTGTCGTGAGCGAGCACGGGCTGGTTCGCGGCGTCTTTCACAATCGCGACGAAGTCGCTCATCTGCTCCGTCGTCGGCGCGGTCTTTTGCTTCATCGGCAGATGAATCCATTTGATTCCGCGTTCCTTGCAAAACGCCTGCTCCGCCGCGATGTCGTCTTTATACTGAACCAAATCCGCATCCGACTGCAAATTAACGACGCATTTGAATGGTCGCTGGCGATATGCATTCTCAAATCGCCGCATCCCCTGAAACCCGTCGCGGTACAACACGCCCGGCTGCACGATCGCAAAATGATACGTGTCGAAATAAAAATAATACGCGCACGCGCCAAAGCCGAGCGTGAGCAGAATCAATATTACGACGATCAATTTGCGCATTGCAACCCTCACCCCCGGCCCCTCTCCCCCAAGGGGAGAGGGGAGAACGGAATCACTTTCGCGAGCATTTGAAACAGTTTCCTGGCTTAGAACTTCAAATTCAATTCGCGTATTTTCGCCGCTAAAAACTTCGTCACAATCGGCGCGCCCTCGCGCGTGATGTGTCCGTAGTCTTCATACATTGAGTCGGTTAACCCGATTTCTTCTGGCCGCGTGAAAAACCAGAGCTTCACGCTCAAGTCTTTAGCGAGCGTCGCGACGGCTTCGCGTTCGCGTGCAAATTCCTTCGGATGCAATTGCTCGACTTCATCCTGATAAGACGCCCGATTCGGCAATTGCATCAACACGAACGTCCCGCCGTTCGCCTGCACTTTCCGCGCGAGCTTCTCAATATGCCCGAGCATCACCGGATGAACATTGAATTCGTTGTAGAACAGGGCGATTTGATCGTCGAAATTATCCAGCCGCTCCTTGCGCGGCGGCGGCAGAATCTGATTGTTCTCATCCAGCTTCAAATTCTGCGTGTCCTTCGCGCGCCCAAAAATCGCGCCAGGCACAAGCTTCAGCATCACGCGAATATGAAATAGCCCGTCCAGAAAAAGCCGCGTGCGCTGATCCTCCGGAAAACGCAGCCGCTCCAGCAAAGGCCCGTGCGTCTCGTACAGCGAATTGCTCATCTTCGGCCCCGTGCTCACCTGCCAATCGTCCAGATTCAAAATCACCAGCTTCGCGTCCTTCAATTGCGCCTCGTTGCGCTCGTACAAATAAAGCGACTCATACACGCGCGCCATTGCCAGACCAAGATTGACCGTCGAATTTTTCGGCAAGCCCAATTCCGCATCAAGCTGCACCGGCACCACCGCGCGCCGCATGCGAGAACTGCCCAGCAGCACAATTTTCGGTTTGTCGAAGTGCGGCAGCACTTCGTTTTCCATGAAAAAAATCTCGCCTTGCCGGCTGGTCTCGGGCACGAGTTTTTTTTCTGGAATCAAGCGGACGCTGATCTCAATGGCCGCAATCACGCCGGCCACCGCCAGCAGCGTCCATGGCACGCGCAGCCTCACGCCTTCCAGCGATTCAAAATTTAAAATAGATGAACGGAACATGTTCAGCGCCCCTGCACAAAAGCGTCGCCAGCACCAAAATCAAAAACCCCGCCGCACGCGCCACAAACGGCCAGCGCAGCATCGCCCACTGATCTTTCTTCAGATACTGCGGCACGTCCACCAAAAAAATCATAATCGCCAGCCCCACAGCGGCGGCGGTGAGATCGTCGCGGTTCAACGAAATCGCGTGAACGCCCCGCGCTTTTGAAGAATGAACAAAAAGCCCGCGCAGAAATTCGAACGCTTGCTTGAACGTCTTCGACGCAAAAAAAATCCACGTCAGCGCGGCCAAATGAAATGTGATGATTCCCTTGCCGAACGCCAGCGCCGAAAATCCAGGATGCACTGCCGCCGTTCCGCCTTCAATATGCGCGTGCGGAACTTTGAGCGGCTTGTCGCCCATGATGAATTTATGAACGGCCAGATAAATCCCGTGCAGCGAGCCCCACGCTACAAAAGTCCACGACGCCCCATGCCACAGCCCGCCGAGAAACATCGTGATGAACAAATTCAAGTACGTGCGAAACGTGCCCTTCCGATTTCCGCCCAACGGAATGTACAGGTAATCGCGCAGCCACGTCGAAAGACTGATGTGCCAGCGCCGCCAGAACTCCGTGATGTTTGTCGAAAAGTACGGATGCTCAAAATTCTGGATCAGTTCAAAGCCCATGAACCGCGCCAGCCCGCGAGCCATGTCGCTGTAGCCTGCAAAGTCCGCATAAATCTGAAACGAAAAACAATACAAACCGAGCAGCAGCGTCCAGCGCCCGCACAGTTCCGGATGATCGAAAACATTTTTCGCCAGGGCACCCAGCGGGTCGGCCACGACTACTTTGCGAAACAAGCCGGTCACAAACAGCGCCAGTCCTTCCGACCAACCTTGATACGTCATGCGCCGCGAGCGTTGAAACTGCGGCATCTGCCACGACGCGCGCCCGATCGGCCCCGCTACAAGCTGTGGAAAAAACGAAATGAAAACCGCAAAATCCTCAAAGCGCCGCGCGGCTTTGATGTGCCCGCGATAAATGTCGGTGACGTAACTGATCTCGTGAAACGTGTAGAAACTGATCCCTGCCGGAACCGCGATTTTCAAAATGTCGCCCTCTGGCTGCATGCCCAGCCATTTCACCGGCCCGCGAAAATGTTCCGAGAGATACGCGAAGAAATCCCAGCGAGAACTCGCGCCTACCCACTCCAGCAGCGCGCGATAATTCTCCGCGATGAATCCGATGTACTTGAACGTCCCCAGCAATCCGAGATTCATGATCAGGCTCGCGATCAGCCAGCGCTTCTTCGCGCGCGGTGTCGCCGCATCGTCGATGCGAATCCCGATGAAATAATCCGCGATCGTGGTGAAGGCCATGAAGACGACAAATCGCGGCTCCGCCCAGCCATAAAACACATAGCTGGCAATCAGCAGCATGTGATTCTGCCAGCGCCGATTCAGCGCGCAATACAGCGCGAAAACAATCGCGAAGAAAACGAGAAACTCAAGGGAATTGAATAGCATTGCGCGCGTTCATACCATACCGCGCCCAGAAATTCCAAATAAAGGAGCGGCGGCACTCCTGCCGCCGTTAAACATTTGGTAAAGCTTACGGCGGCAAGAGTGCCGCCGCTCCTACTTCGCCTCCACCATCCCCTCAATCCGCCGCACATTCGCATCCGTGAGTCCCGGCACCGAAGTCAATTCCCCAACGCTCTTAAATCCGCCGCGTTTCGCTCGCGCTTTGATAATCGCCTGCGCCTGCCGCCGGCTCATCTCGGGCAGAGTCATCAATTCCTCGACATCGGCCGCATTCAAATTAATTCGCGCGACTGTGTTCGTTTCAGCGGGCGCGCTTGCCGTGCGCGAATAGAAAATGCAGCCGGCCACCAATGCAGCAAAGACGATCCACGCGGCCAGCTCCAACGGCCGAATCGTAAAATACTCGCGCGCATTAATCCGCGGATTCATGACCCTTAATTCCCCGGCGGCGGAGGCGGCACATCATCGTCGTCCAGCTTCTTTTCTTTTTTTGAATCCTTCGTCTCTTTCGCCGGCGCGGGCGCATCGCGCGAAACGGCGGCGTTCAAACTCGCCGGCTTCCAATTCAAGCGCACATCCGCGCCCGTCGTGTCCGGCGCAATCTCCAATTCAAAGCGCCCGATCAACGAACTCCATTTGCGCGCCAGACGCACGTCGCGGTCGCGGTGCGGACATTGATCCACGAATTTCTGCGGCCCCAAATCCTCCATGCGTTCGTCGTAGTCATAGACCACGTACGACTCGACCGTGCTGGCCATGCGCGGTCCATCCAGCCGCAAGCGATACGCGTTCAGCGACGCGGGCGGCGCCGAAAAACTCGATTCGCGCGGCCCGTCGCGCACGGCTTCGAAACCCGCATCCGAGACCAGCCGAAAACCCTTCGGCCCGACGTTCCACGCCGGCGCGTTGATTTTGTCCGAGAGCACAAAGCTTTCGCCGTCGTCGCTATGAAAATGCGTGACGTAATTGAGCGGTTTGGGATCGAGCGTTTCGCCTTGTTCGATCACCCATACCCAGCGCGCTCGCGCCAGGGCCGTCAGCGCTTGAACTGTTCCCGCCGTCGCTCGGAACGGCATCCACAACTTCACTTTGCCCAGCCCCGTGCCCGTGTTCGCCTCCGGCGCATGAATTTCCAACACCGCCGCGTGCCCAAACGCGGGCCAGAGTTCCTTGTCCAAATCCACGCGCTCGTTGGCCAGCGTGTTGAAGCGGTGAATCCACGTGCGTTGATCCTTCGTGCGGCCGGGCGCGTTCGGTTCAAGTTTCATTCCGCCCGCAGCGTGCCTCAAAAAACACGCGCGCAAATCCAGCGGCAGCACCAAATCCGCGACCACGTCGGGCGTGGAGAATTCGCTGAACGGCTCGGCGCTTCGCGCTGGAATCGCATCGCCATTCGCCGCGTGCGCCGGCAGCGGCGGCACGTCGCCGTCGATGCGCCCGCGCACGCTGAGCATGCCGTCCGGCGACGCAAACACACTCACGCGCGTCAGCACCGGCGGCGCCTTGCAATTGAGCATCTCGCTGGCGCTGGGCGGCGTTTGCAGCGCGTGCAGCACCGCGTTAGGCGCGCCATCTTCGAATAGCTGCGCTATCGACGGATTGGTCGTGTCGGGGAACTCCTCCTTTTTGCGCGGAGGCGGCGCCTTGGAATTGTACGCCGCCCTTATTAATGGTGGTGCGCCGTCCTCCGAAAACGCTGAAACTACCATCGGCGGCGCGTGCGGCTCAAACGCCGGCCGCGCGCCGTTGAAGCCAATCGCGATCAATCCGCCGCCCAGATCGAAAATCTCGACGTTTTTTTGCGGATGAAAAATCGCCGCGCCCAACCGCGCCAAATGCCCGCGCGATCCGCTCACGCGCAAAAAAACCAGCACGCCCTTGTCGCGCAAATGCTTCGCGCTTGTCGCGCCCGCATCGTCTTTCTGCTCGACCAGCGCCACCGCGCACTCGCCGCCAATCAGCGGATAAAACCAGGCGACGCGCGCCAAGCTCGGCGCTTCCGCCGGCAGCAGCCATTGCAAATACCACGGCTGTTTGTCGAGCGCCTCGAACGCGCGATCAAGCTGGCCGCGCAGAGTAGTGGGCGGCGCACTCTCCGCTTCGTCCGCGCGAGTC
>DATGGK010000008.1:0-24577 GCA_035308565.1 Planctomycetota bacterium
TGAATTCGAGATCGTCCTCGATTCCGGTGAACGTCGCGCCAAAGAACAATTCGCCGTCTGGCGTGAGAAACACGCTCAGCGGCCAGCCGCGCAGTCCTTTGAGCGCCGCGACGGCCTGCTGCAAACGCAAATCTGTTTCAGGAAACGCGTCGCGGTCGAGGCGCACGGGAATGAAATCGTTGTTGAGGCGATTGGCGATGCCCGGATCGCTGAACACCGCGCGGTCCATTTCGCGCCCGCCGTGGCACCAATTCGCGGTGACGAACACATAGAGCGGCTTTTGCACGCGGTCGGCTTCGGCAAAGGCATCGGCGCTCCACGCGCGCCATTGCACGAGGCTTTTGCTCTTGATGAGCGCGGGATCGGTGCCGCGAAGCGTTCCGGCGTGAGCAAGCCACGGAGGTGCGGGTTCTTCGGCGCGGGAGAGCATCGCGCAGAGCGCGAAGATAAGAAAGGGCAAACGACGCTCAATCATTTCATTTCCATTCGGCCTTGAGCATCATTTTCCTTGCATGTTTTGATTGCTCTTTATTAAGGCGCGTTGAACCGATCTTTTCGAGCGCGTTGTTAATGCGCGCGGTCAATTTGGATTTGTTGACGGGAAGGGACGCGGTCGTCTTATTACGCTTCATTTTATTTCACCTACTTAAGTCAATGCGGGCGCGGGGCCCATTCCGCCTAAAGGCGGGACTACGAACGTCTTCACATTCCCGGCGGCATCGCGTCGTTGATCGCCTTCACGTACATCATCGCCGCTCTGAAAATATTGATGATCACAAACAGCGCCACCAAACCGTAAACAATGCGCGGCAGCCAATCCGCGAAATGCTCGATCGCGCGCGTGTACCGCTCGCGCGCTTCTTTCGCAAGACGAATCAGCGTCCTGTCCAATTCGCCGGCTTGCTCACCGACCGCAACGGCCGCGCTGAATTCAAGCGGCCAGAGATTGCTTTTCTCCTCGCGCATTGTTTTGCTGAACGAAAAGCCCTGCGCCGCGGCTTTTGACAATCGCACACTCTCCTCGCGATAGCAGCCGTTGCGCAGGGCGCGCGCAATGGACTCGAGCGCCAACGAAATGGTCGATCCAGCGGCAAGCAGGTTGCCAAGCAGTTCGCCGAATTCGGCGAGACTGCGCTGGCGTTCGATGTAGCCGGCCAGCGGAATCGAAAGCACGACTTTGTCGAACGCCGTCGGCGGAACGGGCGTGCCGTCCGGATTGAATACGCGCTTCATGGCGCGCGCGTGAAAAAAAAGGGCGCCACCGATCGCCAGCGCGAGCGAGAGAGCGATCGGAACGAAGGCGCAGAGCAGATAGATGATCACGCTGCCGCCGTCGCCGAAGAGCATCGGCAGCGGCGCGATCGCCGACGCGATGATCAGCGTCACCACGGGCTTGATGAGTTTTCCCAGAATATGCCGGCGCGCGTTGCGCCAGAGTTCGCGCTGGCGCACCAGCGAGTCGATGCTGACTTCGATGCGCCCCGCACTCCAGCCGGCCGCGAGAATCGCGCGCTCGCCTTCGGTGAGCACCGGCGCAAGCGCGTCGAGCACGTTGACGATGCCGGCGCCGTTGGCCGTGCGTTCGGAGGCTTTGTGGAAACAGTCGCGCGCGCTGCCGCGCAGCAGTTCGCCGGAATTCTCCAGCGCTTCGGAGGAGCCGATGCCGGATTCCAGTTGAATGCGCCACGAACGCAGCGCTTCGGTGACGACGGGGTTGAGCGTGTCGAACATAGGCGTTGCGAAACAGTAGACTCTTGAGTTGCGTCACGCGCAACTGGAATTTCGAAGTAGTGAACTCGGCGCGCCGATACATGCTGCGACTATGGCGCCTTCGGCGCCGGATCGACAAACGCACACGAACGGTGGCTGCCGTCGCAGAACGGCTTTTTGTTCGACTGTCCGCAACGGCACAGCGCCACTTGCGGGCCGTTGACGGTGAGCGGTTTGCCGTCGGCACCGGTGATTTCAAACTGGCCGGCGACGAGGATCGGGCCGTTGGGAAGGACGGTTACTTTTGTGGTCATCGCGAATGCCTCCAAGTGGCTGCTCATGAATAGCGGGAATTATTGCCGCGTCAATTCGTTGCGCGCGGCTCTTCGCTGCTTCCCTGTCGCTTTGTCCAGAGGGCCGGAGCCCACTCTCAAGAAATTCAAAGAGAGATTCCGAAATAGTCTCCGACCCTCTTCTTGAAGCCGCCTTGCGCGGCGCCCAGGCGCTTCGAGCGTTCAAGCACTGCCACGGAAATTCATATTCGGCAAACCTGGGAATATAGGAACTTCGTTTCAACCCGGACGCGGCGAAATCCGGATCGGATTTTAGCAGCGTCACTTCGCCGCCTTCCGCCAAATCCAATTGAGCGGACAGGCGGCAAACGCGAGCAACTTTTCCCGAAACATAGAGGACCAGGCATGGCCTGGCGTCCTTGCACTTTCCCAAATCGACGCCTTCGACCCAATAGATTTCGCCAGGTTGAACCATAATTTATTCTTCGTCGGGAAGAAGCACGTTCAACCGTTTTATGTCCTCGCTTTTATACACGGGCCAGCCCGCGCGATTGGTTCCGATCGGTGTCAAGCGCGCTGCAAAATACGCGCGCGCCTCCTTCCACGTTTTCAATCGGACAGGCCGAGACGCGCCTGAATTCGCTGCAATGGGCGAATGGGCCGGCTTTCTTGTAAGTGTGGGCATAAGTGCAATTCCTCAACCCTTCCTTCACAGCGAAGCAAATTGTACATCTTGACACTCTAGCAATACAGAAAAAAAGAAAAGGCGCGCGCTCTGCCGCTGCTTATTTCTCATTCAGTTTGCACGAAACAGGTATATCCAGCGTGTTCAAGTTTATGAAACGTTTTAACTTCACCGAATCGGAGTTAATAGTGAATCGAGGAATAACCGTGTAGGTGCGATGGTCCTTAATCTCTGCATCGTCCTTCTGTCGCATGAGGTCGGATTGGATATGACTCGGAGAGATAACTGACCGGCTAACGGCCCACGTCGATTGTCCGTCTTTTTTATCAATTCGGATGAGTATCAAATAAGCGCGAACTGATTCATTCTCAGCGTACACCATGAGCTTGCGACTCGTAATCTTGGCGTCGGTATGGTGTGCTAAAATCAGGGCGTCGCACGCCGCTACGATTTGTTCGTACTCCCTCTTGCGGTCGGCTGGAATGGTGTCTTCAAACCAAATTTTGATCTCGTTATGAAGCCGCTCCGGCGAGCGAATCTGCGGCACGTTCAATTCAATTTCTTCAAATACTGCTTGATTAGCCGTGTGAACGACAATGTCCGGGATGTGTTCAGACCCTCCGCCGGAATTGGAAATAGTCCAGGACCATCTGACATGGCCCGGTTCCACACCCACTCCTCGATCGAGGCTCGCGTCCTTTCCGCGATCCGCGTACCAGTTTTCAGTCGGGTCGTTAAGCCAAATCTCACGGCCAGAATGAGGGTATCCCACCGGAATCACGCGTTTTACGTCGCTGGCAGATTGGATTTCGCCTTGGAGGTCATCCATCATATCATTAGCCAAAACGCTTATCGAGAACGCAATAACAAGCAGAATAAAGAAAATTCGCATCGTAAACCCCCTTTTTCGAGGACTCGGGCGTGCAGCAGCGGGGTGGCGCCCGGCGGCGTTTCGCCGAGCTGAAACTATCGCAGCGCTTCAATCATCCAACTGCGCGAACAATTCGCTCAGCTTTAATTCGAATCCCGGCAGAAACGGTTCGCCGTGCAGCGTGTCTTTTTCCGTTAACGTCGTGAATGTCTCCGGCGCGGTGAAAACGTCCACGATGCGCTTTTTGGGATCGACTTGCCAAACCTGAATCACACCAGCGGCAAAATACTCGCGGCGTTTGCGCGCCATTTCTTCGCGGGTGTTGCTCCTGCTAAGCACCTCGACGGCCAGATCGGGAACGAGTCTTGGAACGCGCGGGCGGGGTTTCGGGCCCTGAACCAATTTGCGGCGCGACACAAACGCAACGTCCGGCATGCGCAATTGGCCTTTGGGAATCTCCAGCATGCCGTCAGGCCCGGTGACCTTTCCCAGCTTCCGCGGAATGACGTGTGCGTTCAGAACGTAACCAAGGTACATTGCGAGGTCCGATTCGTTGTAGCCCATGGGTTTCTCCACCAGCACGCCGTCATACAGTTCAAAGAGCCGGTTCTCTTTCTGTTCAAGCAGGTCCGCGTCCTCGATGGTGGCGGTGCCGGGCGCCGGCTGCATGCGAATGCGCTCGAGTGGAATTTTGCCCAGATGCAGGTCGGCCAGTGTATTTGCGGGTGTCAGCGGGAAATCAAGCAGTGCAGGCATGGTTATTCTCCCGATTCAGTGTAATTGGCGGAGCACTCTCGGCAATTTGTTTTTCAGACGCGCCGGTGTATGCTGTCCACACTCTCAAAAAAGGAAACCCTCATGTCCCCGTCACGCACCGTTATCATGGCGCTCATCTTCTTCGCGTTCTTCGTTCGCGCTGAAGAACCCAAACCCAAACCGCGCGCCGCGCGCTCGGTGCACCTCGGCTACACCATCCCCGCGCCTGACGGCGCCAAACCGGGCGCGGATATGTTCTACAACGAAGCCACGGTCGAACAGTCCACCAACGGCACGTACTTCATGGCTTGCGGTTTTCGGTCGGGCTATTTTGGGATTCAGGAATTGAAGAACAAGAAGATCGTGATTTTCTCCATCTGGGATCCGGGCAAGCAGAACGATCCCAACAGCGTCAAGGCCGAAGACCGCGTCAAAACCATTTATCAGGGCGACGGCGTGGAGATCAGCCGCTTCGGCGGCGAAGGCACCGGCGCGAAGAGCATCTTTGCGTACGATTGGAAAGCCAACGAAACGCAGCGCTTTTTGATCACGACGAAGATCGAAGGCACGGCCACGACTTTCGCCGCGTGGTTTTATCTCAACGATAAAAAGGAATGGAAGCACCTCGCCAGTTTCCAGGCCGTGGACCGCGCGATTAATTTGAACGGCCTGTATTCGTTCATCGAAGATTTCCGCCGCGATGGAAAAAGCGTGGATGAACCGCGCCGGGCGCGCTACGGCAATGGCTGGGTGCGCACGCTCGACGGCCAATGGCGCCAGCTCGTCAAAGCCAAATTCACCGGCGACGCCACACAGCTCGACAACAACGACGCCGGCGTCACGACCGAAGGCGATTTCTATCTCGCCACCGGCGGCGACGCGAAGCGCTCCCGCGAGTTGAACTCGACGATTGAGCGCACACCCAAAAACAGCGACTTGCCCAACCTTCCGGCGTTCGCACTGATGCCGAAAACGTCTGCGCCGTAAATTCTTTGGAACAAATCATCAGCCCAATCGTGTTCGAGCTTTAGCAGATTTTGCGCGGTCGTGAATGGAAATTCTATGTCCGATTCCGTACCGCGCGGCGGCGGATTCGCCGTTCGCAGAGGAACCACGCGTCGAATAGCACGACGAGTCCATAGAGTGCGTCCAATGCCGCATTTCCAAAATCTAACTTCCATTTTCCTGGCACAACAGGTCCATACAAATCCCATGGAGTTATATAGTCTAAGTGGCTCCGCGCGACGATCGGATAACCGTATGCGCGAGAAACATAGCACTGCCGAATTCCGACTCCGCCGCTTCGAACAATCAAGCATTCGACATCGTTACCTTCGTCCACGTTCATCCAAATCAGTCCGCCCGCGACACACATCAGCACAATCGCCGTCGAGAGATGCACCTGAAAGCGCCATCGGCGCGCTGGTTTGACCTCGTCGCTCATCGCCGCTCACTCAGTCCGTGGCTAACTCGCGCTGGCGTGAAGCTTCAATCCGATCGCGCGAATGATCTTTAACACCGTCGCGAACTCGGGCTTGCCTTCGGGGGAAAGCGCGCGGCGCACGCTGGCGCGCGCGAGACCGGATTGGCGCGAAATTTCGTTCAAACCCTTGGCGCGAGCGATATCACTGAGCGCTGCGGAAATCAATTCGGCATCGCCGTCCTCCAGCGCCGCTTCGAGGTAAGCTGCCATGTCTTCATCGGATTCAAGATGCTCGGCGGCATCCCACGCGCGCGTTTTCAGCTTCATGACTGCTCCCGTTTCACTGCTTGGGCCAATTTAATCGCCATTCTAATGTCACGATCCTGTGTGCTTTTGTCACCACCCGCCAACAGTATAACCACAGTTTTGGCGCGTTGCAAAAAATAGATGCGGTATCCTGGGCCATAATCGATGCGAAGTTCCGCTACGCCGCCTCCCACCGGTTTGGCGTCGCCGGCGTGCCCCAAGGACAGGCGCCGAATTCGATTAAGAATGCGGACTCGCGCCATGCGGTCGCGCAGGCCATTAAACCAGTTTGAATAAGTGTCGGTCTGGCGTATCTCTACCATATTGACCCGTTGACACGTGCAAGATGAAAATTCTCGTGAGAGTATCGTTCGCGCGGCGATGCGCTGCAAGGAAAAGCATCCGCTTACTTACATGCGCGGCTCTGGCGCCCACAACTCCGCCGCAAACGGCAACTCCCGACCCAAAACCATTGCCGCCAGAAGTTCCGCCGACGCCGGCGCCAGCGTTACGCCGTTGCGGTAATGGCCGGCGCTGATGTACAGGTTGCACACGCCCGGCACGGGGCCTATTAGTGGGTGGCGGCCTTTCATGCCTGGGCGCAGGCCGGCCCACGTTTTGAGCGGCTCCAACTTTCGCAGCGCCGGAAGAACGCCGTGCGCGAAGCGCTCCAATTCCGCGCGGCCTTGCGGCGTCGTGGATTTATCGAAGCCCGCTTTTTCGTGCGTCGCGCCGACCAGCAGCACGCCGTCGCCGCGCGGGACCATGTAATGGTTGCGCTCGCAGATCAGCCGCGACGCCAGCGTTGGATCGGCCTGGTAGCAGAGCAACTGTCCGCGGACTGGTTGCACTTTTTTCAGCGCGGGTACGCGCTGCGTCAAGAATTCCATCTGCCCAATCCACGCGCCCGCACAGACGGCCACGGCGCCGGCGTGGATTTCTTCGCCCGTGGATGTCTTCACGCCGAGAACTCGGGGCGAATCATTGGTGCCAATCGGGACGGGCTCGGAGGCCAGTCCTACTTTGGCATCGGTCAGAAACGTCAGGCCTTCCACGCCCGCGCGAATTTCACCGCCACGTTTTCGCACGGAGGCTTCGAGCGCGCGCACGAGCCACGGGTTGCGCGTCTGCGCTTCGTTCGGAAAATGAATCGCACCCGTTACCTCGCCGCTCAGATTCGGCTCCAGCGCGCGCACTTCGCCATAGTCGATCCAGCGCGCCGGCACGCCGCGCGCGGCGCAGAGCGCGATCCACTCAGCGGTGTTGTTTTTCGAGATGGTGTGCTTGTCGCCGCCGCCGGATGTTTCCTCTTCCGCCAATTCCGCGGGCATCTCCGCCGGCGTGGGATTTTGGCGCTGAATTTCCAGCGCGCCGCACGCGCGGTAACCGGTTTCGATGCCGGTTTCCTCTTTGAGCCGCCGCGCCCATTCCGCGTGCAACTTCACGCTCCACAGCGCCAGATCGTAATAATCCGGCGTGCCCGCATCGCGCTTCAGCCGCGGCCGGCACGTGAGCATCCCCGCGCCGGCCCACGACGCCTCACGCGCGATGCCGCCCTTGTCGAGCACCGTCACGCGCAAGCCGTTACGCAACGCAACATCGGCAAGACTCAAGCCGATCACGCCGGCGCCGAGGATGAGGAGGTCGGGGGAATTGGTCATTGTGAAGATGATAATCTCTTGTTGTAAATCTTCCGCTGAAATTGAGAATCCGGATCGCAACAGCCCTTGAGATACGTAAGAATTGCGCCGCTAATCGCGGAAAAGCCAGCCTGCTGGAAGCCGGCGCTCCGTCACCACCAGGCCCGGCTGGAAGCCGGCGCTCCATTACCACCACGGCGGCCGCAGCAGCCGCGGGCCTTCCTGCATGCGCTGGCGTTCGGCGGCTTCTTCGCGGCGGCGCATGATCGGATCGTCGAGCGTGTAGGTCACGTCGCCGGAACCGTACTTCATGCTCAGTTCCAAAATGCGGCCGTCGGGCGTCAGCAACATGCGGCAGGGCATCATCGCGGCGCCGGCGTTGGCGACGAAGAGGCGCGGCTCGTTGCGCTCGGCATCGCTCAGGCGCTGGCGCTGGCGTTCGGTCAACCGGTTCCTCGGCTCGGGACGAATATCGAAGAGCAGTACCCCGCAGCGATTTTGCCGCACGAGGTACAGCGCCGCTTTTTGAAATGCCACTTTGACCGGCTCCTCGGAAAATGGCTGCGGCTGCATGCCCGTGTCGCGCAGCATCAAGTACACGGTCAGGCGCGCGTAATCGGATTTGATCTGCTCGTCGTCGTTCTTCGGCGCGGGCGGAATGGGCAGGCGCGCGGCGAGCAGCATGAGATGTTCGACGCGATTAAAATCGGAGATGAACGTGCCCTCGGGCAGCGCGCGCACCCACGATTGGTCGAGCAGGCGCGGCGACGCTTGCGACTCCAGCGCGCTGGCTTCGTCTTCGTCGATCGGGACGCGCTTGAGTGGATCGCGCCAGGCGGATTCGTCGGCTTCTTTCGGCACAAGCAAGCCCGCTTCGCAGCCGGCCATCGCGCCCTTGTACGCAGCCGATCGTTTCAATTCGGGCAGCGCGTCGCGGTGGGTGCTGACGCTGATTTTTCCGCCGCCGAGACTCGCGTTGACGCGGTAATCGAGTTTCGCGCCGGCGTGTTCCACGCCGCGCGTTTCATAATGCAGCGGGCGCCATTGCTCGTCGTAAAGCGTCACGGCCGTTTCGTCGCGCAGCGATTCGCCGCCAGCAACCTGCACGCGCGATGTGGACACGTACGCGGGCTTGCCGCTGATCTGCTCGGGCTTGAAGCCATTGGGCACGCTTTTGCCGGAATCGTATTTCGAAAAACGCAGCGCCACGCGCCCGATGTTGGCGCTGCGCGCTTTGACCGTGTACACAAATTCCTGATCGAGCAGAAAGTCGGCCGATTTCTCCGGAACCTTTGGCGGCTCGATCGGCAGCGGGCTTAAGCGGCCGAGTTCCTCAATGCGCTGATAGGCTTCGCGCTCGGTGATCGGCGCCTCGGCGGGGTCGAGGCTCGCGTCGAAATCCTTGCGCCGCATCAGCAGCGACGTCTGTTTGTCGAACCACATCTGCTGCAGCGCGAACGTGCCTTCCGTGGATTGCGTCGAAGCCGTTTTGACTTCGTAGCGCGTGCAGGTGTAGCGCGCGTCGCCGACGGAGATGACTTCGTCGTCGATGGGCCGCGCAATCAGCGCGACCTGCGCCATGGCTTCGGGCACGAAAATGTTATAACGCAGCGGAACGTGCGCGGCTTTATCCTCCGCGTTCATCTGCTGCTGGTAAAGCTGGTGAATGAATTCGTATTCGACGGGAATCCAGGTTTTGGATGTGAAGGTGATTTCCTGCGTATCGACCTGCTGGCCGCCGCGATAAACTTTGATCGCCATGCCAGTGCGCGTGCGGTGTCCGAGCATGCGCTGAGGCTGCCCGCCGGTGGTCTGCGCCATGTCGTAGGCGACGACGGCGCTGCCGTCGGCTTCGTTCAAATAATACTTGATGCTGGTGATGAAGCGCAGCGGCTCGCCCATGTTGTTGGTGGTCATCTCCGATTCCTGGTCGATGCGCCGAAAAAATTGCGGAAGGACTTTGCCCGCGCGGTCGTAAACCTGCGCGATTTCGTCGATTCCCGGCACTTCCTCGGCGGGCACATCGACGGGCTGATAGCGCACCAGCGCCTGGTACGTCACGTCTTTGCGGCGCGTGGTGAAAATGGAATGAATCGGGCGGGAATTGTGGCCAATGTAGAAGAGCGAGGACGGAGAGTTCTCCGCAGCACTCCCCTTTTTCGAGACAGCGGGCGGCTGAGTCTTCGGCGTTTCGGCGGGCGCCGCGGCAGGATTTGGCCGCACTGTCGAAGACGCCGCGGGCGACCACAACGCCACCACCACCAACACCGTCAGAACGATAATGGCTCCAAGCAGAATTCGATTACTGGTGCTCAACGGCGCCCCCAAGTCTGTAACACGTGAAGATAACTGAAATTCGACGCGGCGCAACACGCGGCGCTGCAACAAACCGCGCCTTTTTTGACAAAATCTTTATTTGCAACCAGGCTCCTCTTACGCGGCGCTGACGCGCCCTTGCGTATGCTCTCTTCCGAACAGTGCCGGTGCACTGCGGAATGCAACACAAGAAAGGAATTGAACCTATGAGCACGGGAATTCTCACGCTGGTCTGCATTTTCTTTGTCGCACTCGTTCTCAACGCCGCCACGCGCAACAACAAGCGCTAGCGCGGACAGATATCAAGGAATACTCCCATGACAACGCTACAGGTCTTTTCCAAAGCGAAGGAGTTCTTCAGCGCACTGGGCGGCGCTGCGGACCGCGTAATTCCGCAGTCCATGTCGCTGGCCGCCGCGAAGGAATTGCAGCAATCGCTCGAGCTTCATCTCGCCGAACATCTTTCGGCTTACGCGGACGTGCAAGCCATGCTCAAGTTGGGCACGCCGTTCAATGAATTGCGCGAATGCGGCGCATTGATCCGCGACGCCAAAAGCCTGGCGTCTGAGATTGCGTCGATTCCCGGCTACAAATTCGTCGAACCGTTGCGCGGCGCTTACGATGTGCTGGCCGGCCATTGGCGCAATTCGTGGTCGAATGGAGGCGTATCGCCGGCCCAATACCGTGCGCGGTTGAAAGGCGCGATTCTGTTTCTACGCTCGCATTCGGTTCGTGTGGCGTGTGTATGAGATTTCAGCAAAAAAGCGCGTTTTCTGGATTGCTGCGAGGAAAGGAGGTGGGATCGAGCAAAGGAACAATACGGTGAACCGTGTCCGGCTGGCGGGTTTTGGGCCTGCCGGATACCAAATTTCTTAGCGCAGATTTGAATGAGCAATTGAAAAGTTGAGAAAGGCGGTTCGTAGCAAAACGAGGCAGAGAAAAAAGTTATCACGGCAAACGAGGGGCATATTCGGTGTGGCGGCAAATCTTTATATAATATTTACGCCAACCGACAGTGTGTTTATGCGGCGTTGACTCGCTCGATGGTACTCTTCTTGCACATGATACAGAGGAAACGTCCTGTGAGCGCTAAATGTATGCTTGTAACTGCTGTTGATAAACGCACGGATTCCACTAAAGCCGCGACGCGCGTCGAAGTGCGCCTTGGGAGCGAGGCTCTGAAGGACGCGGTTTTCGAGTTGTGGGATTGCCAGACACGCGAAGAAATGGCGCCGCTTGAATTGGATCGGTACGTGACGGCGCGAAAATTGGTGCGCAAACAGCGCTTCGAAAATGCGAAAGTGGTTTTGTCGTCGCCCGCTCCGAAACACGCGGAATCGCTCAATCTGCTCGGCGTGATTTACGAGGCGCTCGGCGATTTCAACAACGCGCGGCAGTGCTACGGGAAGGCCGCGTCGCTCAATGGCGAGTGCTGGGCCGCGCAGATGAACGCGCGGCGCGTTTACGAGCTGCATCTCTTTGGGCGCAGCCGCATTCCCATGTACTTGTAGTTATTACCATAAATCCAGCGAGGTTTTAAAGCAATGGACGCACTCATGATCGGATCGATACTTGTCTTTTTTGTGCTGATGTTTTTGTTCGTGTGGTTTCTTTCCAACTTAAAGTAAGGAGATGCGCATGTACATCTTTTGTGCCATCGTCGCAACCGGCCTGCTCATTTACCTGGTGATCGCACTGTTGAAACCGGAGCTTTTCTAATGACTACCAACGGATACCTGCAAATCGCGCTATACCTGGGCGCGTTAATAGGCCTGTCCTTTCCTTTGGGATGGTACATGGCCAAAGTTTACGAGGGCGAGCCGCCGGGTTTGGCGAAATTGCTCAAGCCCCTCGAGCGCTTTCTGTACTGGCTCTGCCGCGTCAAACCCGATGAGGAAATGGATTGGAAGCGGTATGCCATCGCGATGTTGATCTTCAACATGCTCGGCGCGCTGGTTGTGTATGGTTTGCAAAGACTGCAAGGCGTTTTGTCACCGGCCGCGTTAAATCCCGAAGGTTTGGGCGCCGTCACTCCGGACAGTTCCTTCAATACCGCCACGAGTTTTGCCACCAATACCAATTGGCAGGGCTACGCCGGCGAAACCACAATGAGCTACCTGGTCCAGATGGCGGCACTGACGGTGCAGAATTTCTGCTCGGCGGCGACCGGCATGGCATGTTTGATTCCGCTGATCCGCGCGTTCGCGCGCAAGACGACGCAGAACCTCGGCAACTTCTGGGTCGATCTGTTTCGCAGCACGCTCTACATTCTGATGCCGCTGTCGATCGTCCTTGCGCTCGTGCTCGTGTCGCAAGGCACCATTCAGAATTTTACGCCCTATCAAACCGCGACGCTGGTTGAGGCGAACAGTTACGACGAACCGGTGAACGATGACGCGGGCAAACCGGTCATGGAACAAGTGAAGGATGAAAAGGGCGTAGTACAGATGGAGGAGGCGAAAGACGACAAGGGCACCATAATCCTGGTTGACAACAAACCCAAAATGCAGCCCAAGGTGCAGCCGAAAATGAAGACGACGGCGGTGAAGGAATTGAAAATCCCGATGGGTCCGGCGGCGTCGCAGATCGCGATCAAGCAATTGGGCACCAACGGCGGCGGATACTTCAACGTGAATTCCGCGCATCCGTTCGAGAACCCGACACCGCTGGCGAATTTTCTCGAAATGCTCTCCATTCTGCTCATCTCCGGCGGGCTGTGCATCACGTTTGGTTACATGGTCAAAGACCGCCGCCAAGGCGTGGCGATTCTCGCCGCGATGACGATTTTGCTGGTTGGCTTCATGGCGCTGTGCGTCGGATCCGAACAAAGCGGCAATCCAGCGTTCGCGCGCATGGGCGTCAATCAAACCGCGTCGGACATGCAGGCCGGCGGGAACATGGAAGGCAAAGAGACGCGCTTCGGCGTGGTCAACTCCGCGATCTGGGCCACCGTGACGACCGGCGCGTCGAACGGCTCAGTGAACGCGATGCACGATTCATTTACGCCGCTGGGCGGACTGGTGCCGCTGCTCATGATTCAATTGGGCGAAGTGATCTACGGCGGCGTGGGCAGCGGACTGTACGGGATGCTTGTCTTCGCCATCGGCGCGGTCTTCATCGCCGGATTGATGGTGGGCCGCACGCCGGAATATCTCGGCAAGAAGATCGAAACCTACGAAATGAAGATGGTCGCGATTGCGATTCTCGTCCCGCCGATGTTGTCGCTGATCGGAACCGCCATCGCCGTGCTGGCCGAGCCGGGTTTCAAAAGTACCTCGAATGACGGCGCGCATGGATTCAGCGAGTTGCTGTACGCCTACTCGTCGATGGGCAACAACAACGGCAGCGCATTCGCCGGCCTGAACGCAAACATTCCGCTGCACAATATTCTGGGCGGATTCAGCATGCTCTTCTCGCGCTTCGCGCTGGTCGTGCCGGTGCTCGCAATGGCCGGCTCGCTGGCTGCGAAGAAATCCGTCCCCGTCAGCGCCGGCACGCTGCCCACGCACACGCCGTTGTTCGTGGCGCTGCTGGTTTCGAAGGTGTTGATCGTCGGCGCGCTGACTTTCATTCCGGCTTTGGCGTTGGGGCCGATTGTGGAACATTTGCAAATGGTGGCGCCGCCGAAAGCCGCGGTTACAAGCCAGCAATAGTGTTCGTGCAGGCGGGACGCCTGCACCACGGAATTCAATACGGAGACAAAAATGGAATCGACTATTCGAGCACAAAATCAACCGCGGCCGCTCTTCGATCCGCCGCTGGTCAAGCGCGCGATCCTGGATTCGTTCATCAAGCTCAGTCCGCGCGTGCAGGTCCGCAACCCGGTGATGTTCACCGTCTTCATCGGAAGCATTTTGACGACGCTGCTCTTTATTCAGGCCGCGGTCGGCAAAGGCGAAGCGCCGTGGCTGTTCATTCTCGGCGTCTCGCTGTGGCTGTGGTTCACCGTGCTGTTCGCGAATTTTGCCGAAGCGATGGCAGAAGGGCGCGGCAAAGCTCAAGCCGACACGCTGCGCAAAGCGCGGCAGGATACGAAAGCGAAGAAGCTCAAAGAAGCCAAGCGCGACGCGCAGTGCGAACTGCTCTCGTCGGCGATGCTGCGCAAGGACGACGTTGTGCTGGTCGAAGCCGGCGAAACCATCCCCGGCGACGGTGAAGTGATCGAGGGCGTCGCGTCGGTCAACGAAAGCGCGATCACCGGCGAAAGCGCGCCCGTCATCCGCGAAAGCGGCGGCGACCGCAGCGCCGTCACCGGCGGCACGCAAGTGTTGTCGGATTGGCTGATCATCCGCATCAGCACCAATCCGGGCGAGAGTTTCCTCGACCGCATGATCGGCCTCGTGGAAGGCGCGAAGCGCCAGAAGACGCCCAACGAACTGGCGCTGAATATTTTGCTCGCGTCGATGACGATCATCTTCCTGATGGTCTGCGTGACGCTGCTGCCGTACTCGATGTACAGCGTCACCGCCGCCGGCAGCGGAACCGTGATCACGATCACGGTGCTTGCGGCGCTCTTCGTGTGCTTGGCGCCCACAACCATCGGCGCACTGCTCTCCGCGATCGGCATCGCGGGAATGGACCGTCTGATTCAAGCCAACGTCATCGCGACATCTGGCCGCGCGGTCGAAGCGGCCGGCGACGTGGACGTGTTGCTGCTTGACAAAACCGGCACGATCACGCTCGGCAACCGCCAAGCCGTCGCGTTCATTCCGGCAGACGGCGTCAAAATGGAAACTCTCGCCGACGCCTGCCAGTTGTCGTCGCTGCCCGACGAAACGCCGGAAGGCCGCAGCATTGTGGTGCTCGCCAAGGAAAAATACGGGCTGCGCGGGCGCGATATCACGCAGATGGGCGCGACCTTCATTCCGTTCACCGCGCAGACGCGCATGAGCGGCGTCGATCTGCCGGGGCGCGCGATTCGCAAAGGTTCCGCCGACGCCATCGAGAATTACGTCAAAGGCCTAGGCGGCTCGTTCCCCGCGTCGCTGCGCAGCGAAGTGGACGGCATTTCGAAACAAGGCGGCACGCCGCTGGTCGTCGCCGAAGGCTCCAAAGCGCTGGGCGTGATTCAGCTCAAGGACATTGTCAAAGGTGGCATCAAAGAGCGCTTCGCCGAACTGCGGCGCATGGGCATCAAGACCGTGATGATCACCGGCGACAATCCGCTCACCGCCGCGGCCATCGCCGCCGAAGCCGGCGTGGACGATTTCCTCGCGCAGGCCACGCCCGAAGCGAAGCTCAAATTGATTCGCGATTACCAGACCGGCGGGCGGCTCGTCGCGATGACCGGCGACGGCACCAACGACGCGCCGGCGCTGGCGCAGGCCGACGTGGCCGTCGCGATGAATTCCGGCACGCAAGCCGCGAAGGAAGCCGGCAACATGGTCGATCTCGATTCGAATCCGACCAAGCTGATTGAAATCGTGATGATCGGAAAACAGTTGCTAATGACGCGCGGAAGCCTGACCACGTTCAGCATAGCCAACGACGTGGCGAAATATTTCGCGATTATCCCGGCCGCGTTCGCCAGCACCTATCCGGAATTGGAAGCGCTGAACATCATGAAATTGAATCCCACGACGGCGATCATGTCCGCGGTGATCTTCAACGCGCTCATCATCGTCTGCCTGATTCCGCTGGCGCTGCGCGGCGTCAAATACCGCGCCGTCGGAGCTGGCACGCTGCTGCGCGACAATTTGTTGATTTACGGCGTCGGCGGTTTGATTGTGCCGTTCATTGGAATCAAGGCCATCGACATGCTGTTGAATCTGTTTCGATAGTCATCTGCGCAACACATTAATAAGGATACGAACATGTTCAAACTCATTGCGAAAGAATTCCTCCCTTCCGTCCTGGCGCTGCTCGTGCTGACGGTCATCACAGGCTTTCTTTATCCCGCGATCATTACGGTCGCCGCGCAAGCGATATTTCCAAAGCAAGCCAACGGCAGCATGATCACGAAAGGCGAGACGACGGTCGGATCGGAATTGATTGGCCAGCAATTCTCCGATCCCAAACATTTTTGGGGACGTCTGTCGGCAACGGACGTGACCGGCAGCACCACGATTTCGCTCGCGTACAATCCCGGCAAGTCCGGGGGATCGAATTACGGCCCGATTCAAATCGATTTGATCGGCGGGCGCAAAAGCGACGGGACGATCGTCACCGGCAGCGTGAAGGACCGCATCACGGCGCTGCAAGCCGCCGATCCGGACAATAAAGATCCAGTGCCCGTCGATCTGGTGACAGCGTCCGGCAGCGGACTCGATCCGCACATCAGCCCCGAAGCGGCGCGATATCAGATTGCGCGCGTGCTGAAAGCGCGCACGACCACGCAGCCGGATTTGACGCGCGAGAAAATCGAAGAGTTGGTTGCGCGTTTCACCGAAGGCCGCCAATTCGGAATTCTGGGCGAGCCGCGCGTCAACGTGCTAAAATTAAATCTCGCATTGGACGAAGCCTTCGGAGACAAATGATTTGCGCGTGTGGCCGATCTTAATTCTCGCCGCGCTGCTTGAAGTCGGCGGCGACGCGCTGTTTCGCTGGGGCCTGCGCGGCGGCGCCATCGCCGGTTACATTCTCGGCGCCGCGGCGCTGATCGCCTACGGCGTGGTCGTGAATCTTTCCAAATGGGACTTCGGCAAATTGATGGGCATCTACATCGCCATGTTTTTTGTGGTCTCCCAGTTGATCGCGTTTTTTATTTTTCGCGACAAATTGAAAATGGCGACGCTCGCCGGCGGCGCGTTGATAGTCGCCGGCGGAATTATCATGGCTTGGGATGTTTTGTCCGGCGAACTATAATAACTGCGTGAACGGAGCAGGAGCTCCGTTCTACTTGCGCCGCGCTCCGGCGCGAAATTGCGTGAGCAGCCATGTCCGATTCCCGCCCCAACCCCGACGAACTGCTGGCCCGCGTGCAGCAGGAAGACCAGCGCGCGAAGCGCGGCAAGCTCAAGATTTTTTTGGGGGCGTGCGCCGGCGTCGGCAAAACCTACGCGATGCTCGAAGCCGCGCGCGTCAAAGCGCTCAGCGGTGAAGTCGTCGCTGCCGGCATTGTCGAAACGCACGGCCGCAAAGAGACGGCGCTGATGCTGCTGGGCCTCGATATTCTGCCGCGAAAAAGCATCGAGTATCAGAACGTCAAGCTTGAAGAATTCGATCTCGATGCCGCACTCGCCCGCAAACCGCAAGTCGTGCTTGTCGATGAACTCGCGCACACCAATGCGCCCGGCTGCCGCCACGCGAAGCGCTGGCAGGACGTCGAGGAACTGCTCGACGCCGGCATCAACGTTTTCACGACGCTGAACATTCAGCATCTCGAATCGCTCAACGACGTCGTGGCGCAGATCACCGGCGTGATCGTGCGCGAAACGGTGCCCGATTCGGTCCTCGAAAAAGCGGACGAAATCGAGGCCGTCGATCTGCCGCCGGGCGATCTGCTTAAGCGCCTTTCCGAAGGCAAAGTCTACTTTCCGCAGCAGGCCGAACGCGCAAAGCAGAATTTTTTCAAGGAAGGCACGCTCGCCGCGCTGCGCGAACTGGCGCTGCGCTACACCGCCGAAAAAGTTAACCGGCAGGTGCAGAATTTTCACACGACTCAGACCGGCGCGCCCGCGTGGCACACCAAGGAACGCATCCTCGTCTGCATTGGGCCAAGCCCGTCGTCGTCGCGGCTGATTCGCGCGGCCAAGCGCCTTGCCGAGAGTTTGCGCGGCGATTGGATCGCTCTGCACATCGAAACGCCCGCGATGCTCGCGTCGTCTCAGGAGCAGAAAGACCGCGTGATCGAAAATCTGCGGCTTGCGGCGAAACTCGGCGCGGAAACGGCGACGGTTGGCGGGACGAACGTCGTCGAGGAAACCGTCGCGTTCGGGCGTTCGCGCAACGTCACGAAGATCGTCGTCGGCAAACCCGTGCATTCGAAATTCCGCGAATTCATTCGCGGCAATTTGGTGGACGATCTGATCCGGCTCAGCGCCGACATGGACGTGTACGTGATCCGCGGCGACAGCGAGAGCGGCAAGCCGCTCGCGAAATTGAACGCGCGCGAGCGCCTCGATTCATGGACTGGTTATGGCATCAGCACCGCCGTGGCCGGGGGAACCACCTTGCTCGGACATGCCATCATGGCGGTCTTTCCCAATTTTCATCTGGCCAATTTGGTCATGATCTATCTCCTGGGCGTGGTCTTCGTTTCGTCGCGCGCTCAGCGCGGACCGGCAATCCTGTCATCGATCTTGAGTGTGCTGTGCTTCGATTTTTTCTTCGTCCCGCCGAAGGGCAGTTTCGCGGTTACCGACACGCAGTTCTTCTTCACGTTTTTCGTGATGCTCGCCGTCGCGCTGGTGATCAGCACGCTGACCGTGCGCGTGCGCATGAACGCCCTGGCCGCGCGAGTACGCGAAAAGCGCATTTCCGCGCTGCACGCGCTCAGCCACGAATTGGCCAGCAAGCGCGGCGCGCAGGAGCTGCTCGACAGCGCCGTCGCGCAGATCGCCGAAGTCTTCGACTGCCAGGTCGTCGCGCTGCTTCCGGACGCGCGCGGCAAATTGGTGATTCGCGCGGGGCGCGAATCCGATTTCGCGCTCAGTGCGAAAGAACAAAGCGTCGCGCAATGGGCCTTCGATTTGGGCCAGATCGCAGGGAAAGGCACCGACACGCTGCCCAGCGCCGAGGCGCTCTACGTGCCGCTGCTGGCCGCGCAAAGTCCCGTCGGCGCGCTGGGCGTGCGGCCGCGCGATCCGGACCGTCTGCTGGTGCCGGACCAATTGCGGCTGCTCGAAGCTTTCGCGAATCAAACGGCGCTGGCGCTGGAGCGCGACCGTTTCGCCGAAGAAGCGCAGCGCCAGACCGTCGAAATCGAATCCGAGCGCCTGCGCGGTTCGCTGTTGAGTTCCGTCTCGCACGATCTGCGCACGCCGCTGACGTCGATCAGCGGCGCGGCCAGCACGTTGCTGGACCAAGATGAGAAACTCCCCGCGGAAACGCGCCGAGAATTGTTGCAGACGGTTCACGACGAAGCCGACCGCCTCAGCCGTCAGGTGAACAATCTCCTGCAGATGACTCGCGTCGAAGCCGGCTCCATGAAAGTCACGAAGGAAGAACAGCCGCTCGAAGAGACGCTCGGCGCCGCGCTGAGGCGCCTCGACAAATTGCTGCAAGGCCGCCCGGTGCGGATGAACCTGCCGTCCGATCTGCCGATGGTTCCTGCCGATGCCGTGCTGCTGGAGCAAGTTTTTTTCAATCTGCTTGAAAATGCCACGAAGTACACGCCGCCCGATTCGCCGCTCGACATTTCCGCGAAGGCCGCGCACGACGCCGTGAGCGTGGAAATTGCCGACCGCGGCCCGGGTTTCCGCGACGGCGACGAGGAACGCGTCTTCGACAAATTTTACCGCGGGCAATCCCCGCGCACGCAGCCGGGCACGGGGTTGGGGCTTGCGATTTGCAAAGGCATCGTGCGCGCGCACGGCGGATCGATCTCCGCGGAAAACCGCGATGGCGGCGGGGCGGTGTTTCGGTTTACACTGCCGTTGAATGGGAAAGCAAATTGAAGTATGAGGAGCATTATTGAAATTTGAGCGATACAATTGAGCCGTGCGCGCTGCCCCTCACCCCGCGGGCGCAAACGGCCGCGCCCGTCGGCCCTCTCCCGGAGGGAGAGGGGAGTTGCGTCGCGAACATTGTTGTGAAACCGTGAAGCACTGAAACCTTTGAATCTTTCTTATGCATCCTCATGTGATCCTTGCCATCGAAGACGAAGTGCCGATTCTGCGGTTTCTGCGCGCGGTGTTGAACGCGCCGGAATATAAATTGATTGAAGCGCAGAACGGGCGCGAAGGGCTGGCGATGGCGGGTTCGCACAACCCGGATTTGATTCTGCTCGATCTGGGCCTGCCCGATCAAGACGGACTGGATGTGCTGCGCCAGTTGCGGCAATGGAGCCGCGCGCCGGTGATCGTCGTTTCCGCGCGCGGGCAGGAGAAGGATAAAGTCAGCGCGCTCGACGCCGGCGCCGACGATTACCTGACCAAGCCCTTCAACACCGGCGAACTGCAAGCGCGCATCCGCGTTTGCCTGCGGCGCAACCTGCGCGCCGACGGCGAGTCCGCCGAGCCGGTTTTCATTTCCGGCGGATTGAAAGTCGATCTCGAAAAGCGCCAGGTCTTCGTGGACGGCGTCGAAATTCATCTGACGCCGATCGAATACAAACTGCTCGGCGAAATGATCCGCCACGCCGGAAAAGTGCTCACGCACAATCACCTGCTCAAAGCCGTGTGGGGCCCGACGCACGAGGACGAATCGCATTACCTGCGCGTCTTCGTCGGGCAACTGCGCAAGAAATTGGAGAGCGATACAGCGCGGCCGAAATATTTGCTCACCGAAACGGGAGTCGGCTATCGGTTGAAAGTGGATTGAGTGGCGCAGCCGATTGCGCATTTGCTTGCCTTCTATAGAATCGTCGCCACTGCCCGGCGGCTCTCCGAGCCGTCTTTCCGGTGCTCGATGGAGACGATGCTTGTGAAGCGAATTTCCGAACGATTGAAGCGTTACGACATCGGGCTCAGCCCCGCGCTTGAAAATATGCCGGCGGGCACGACCATCATTCCGCCCGAGCGCGCGGCGCGCGTGATCGTCATCGGGCACAAAAATCCGGACACCGACAGCATCGCCGCCGCCGCGGGTTACGCGCAGCTCAAGCAGTTCATGGGCCTCGCCAACGCCGAGCCGGCCTGTGCGGGATTGCCCAGCGCGCGCACCGAATTTCTCTTCGGTAAATTCAACGTCCCCCTCCCCGCGGTCCTCGCCGACGTCCACCCGCGCGTGCGCAACGTGATGGATTCCAAATCGCCCTGCGTCTACGAAGGCCACACGCTGCTTGAAGCGATGAGCATTCTGCAGCGAACCCACCGCCACCGCGTGCCCGTCGTCGATCTCAAGCGCAAATATTTGGGCATGGTCAGCCTTTTCGATCTCGCCGACCGGCTCGTGCTGCAAGCGGCCGAGGGCGGTTTTGACGGCGCCGGCGGGGGCCTGATTGGGCGCGAAATTCAAACGTCGATCGCGCACATTCAGGAAGTGTTGAAAGCCAAAGCGCTTTCGCTTTATCGCGCCGACACGATCGAAGAACTGGAAGTGTACGTCGGCGCGATGAGCGAAGAAACGCTGCGCGAACGCATGGGCAAGCGCGAGCGCACGCGCGTGGCGCTGGTCGTCGGCGACCGTTACAAGATTCACAAAATGGCCGTCGAAATGCGCCTGCGCCTGATGATCGTCACCGGCAATTTTCCCGTCGATGAGGATTTGATTGACGAAGCGCGCTCCAACGGCACGTGCGTGCTGCAGACGCCGTACGATTCCGCGACGACCGTGCGCCGCCTCAAATTCAGCGCGCCCGCCGAATTTGTTTTGCAGGAAAACGTCACTACTTTTCAGCAGGACGAAAAGCTCAGCGACGTCCATGACCTAATTCACGGCGAGCGCGAAGAAACTTTTCCGGTGCTGGACGAAGACGAGCGTCTCGTCGGCACGCTCTCGAAAGATTACGTCGATCACGAACTCCCCCTCAAACTGATCCTCGTCGATCACAACGAACTGTCGCAGGCCGTCGATGGCGCAGCGGAAGTTCCCATCGTCGAAATCCTCGACCATCACCGCCTCGGCTCGCAGCAGACGCAGTCGCCGATCACGTTCATCAACGAAGTCGTCGGTTCGTCGTGCACGCTCGTCTGCGAACAGTTCCGCCGCTTTAATCACGCGCCCACGCCCGCCATGGCCGGCGTGCTGATGGGCGGAATCATCACCGACACGCTGATGCTCCGCTCGCCGACAAGCACGCCGCGCGACAAAGCGGCGCTGGATTTTCTCAAAGAACTTTGCCAGACCGATCCGAAGACGCTCGCCGCCGAAATCCTGAGCGTCGGTTCGAGCATCGCCGCGCTGCCCGCGCGCAAAGTCATCACCGCCGACAAAAAGGATTACGCGACGGAGAAATACAAATTCGCCGTGGCGCAAGTCGAGGAGGTCGGCTTCGAGAACTTCTTCCAGCATCGCACGGAATTGCTCCAGGAAATTCAGGCGCTGATCAAGGCCGAGCAGTTCGATTTCTTCGCGCTGCTGGTGACGAATGTCGTGCGCGAAACGTCGATGATGCTCTGCGCCGGCGAAAAACGCATCCTAGACCGCATCAATTACACCCGGCTCGACGACCACACTTTTGACCTGCCGGGCGTATTGAGCCGCAAGAAGCAGTTGTTGCCGCTGCTTTTGAAAGTCATGTCGTAGGACAGTCCTGAGTCCTGAGTACGCGCGGTGACCCCTCACCCCCGGCCCCTCTCCCCCAAGGGGAGAGGGGAGAACGGCGGCGAAACGCTTCGCGTTTCTTTTTCTCAGGACTCAGGACTCAGCACTCGGGACTTCCTTCGCTTGAACGCTTTCCAATCCCGCTCCGTCTGTTCCGCGTAGGCCGCGGCGAATTTCGCGATGGCTTTGTCGAATTTGTCCGAATTGCCACAGTAGCCGGCGATGGCTGCCGCGTCGCCGGTGCGCGCGTGGGCTTTCGCCAGAATCGCGCCGCAGACCATGCCGTACTCGGCCAGCGCGCGGCCATTTAAATCCAGCGGGTTGATCGAGGCTTTGTGATCGGCCAGTTGGCGCACGACAAATTCCTTCCCGTCGATTGAGGTCCAGCCCACAAACGGATCGGTCATTGTCTGCATGCAATACTGCCCGTCGGCGATGCGCTTGCCCTGATGCGAATATTGCGGCGCGTCTTTGATAAACTTCGCGTAGCACGACGGCAGCGCTTGTTTCACCTGCAAAAAAAGCGGATCGCCCGGCCCGTTTCCATAGAGCAAAATCACGTAGTCGAGCGTGCCAATGCTGCCTGTGCCCACGACTTTGAAGGCCACGTCATGCGGGCGGTAGCCATCCAGCGTCAGGCGCCGGCCCGCGCCCAGCGTATCGCGATACAATTCGAGCGACATCAGCACCGCGCGCGCCGTTTTTGCGGACACGGCGCGCATCGGAGGCCTGTGGTGAAAGCGGCGCAGGCCGTGCGTCGCCGGCACCGTCAATTCGCGCAGATTCGCTTCGGGCGTGCGGCGTTCAGCTTTTTTCAAGATGTTCGCGATCGCGCCCTTCTCGTCGCCGCGCACGACTTCGAAGCGCCTCAGTTCCAGCACGCCCATCAATGAGTAGCGCCGCATCGACTCACGGTACGCGCGCATAAACGCCAGCACCGCCGCGCGGCATTCCGCCGCGCTGCTGCGCGCCAGCGCGCCGCCCAGCAACATGCTCGTGGCCATGCGCTTGATGTCCCATTCGAACGGCCCCGGAATCGTTTCGTCGAAGTCGTTCAGATCGAAGACCAGCCGCCCTTCGTCCGACGCGTACGCGCCGAGGTTCTTGACGTGCGCGTCGCCGCACAGTTGCACGCGCAAGCCCGTGTCGCGCGCCGCGGCCAGGTCCGCCGCCATCAACGCCGCCGAGCCGCGGAAAAAACTGAACGCGTCCGCCGTCATGCGCTGATATTTGATCGCCAGCAATTCCGGCACGCGCCCCTGATCTTCTTCGCGCAATAGCGCTACGGGATCGGCGCGCTCCGGCGCCGGCGCCCAAACCGCATGTTCCGCCCGCCCGACTTTGCGGCGATGCTCTTTCCCGTGCACAAGCCGCGCGTCCGGCGTGATCGTCCAATTGCTGAAACGCAGGGTTAAGTTGGCCATGCCGCGGATAATAAGCGACTGCTATTATTTCGACAATGTGGAAAACAGGGGTCAGGAAATAGGTGACTGTCCCTATTTAAAATGAACGTATTAAACGTATTAGATTTTTGCGGAAATTCGCATTTCGATTATGGGTTTATTTTTGGTGAGTTGTACGTTTGTAAGGCGCTTAAGCATCAGTGGTTAGATGGGGTTAAAAATGTTGGGGTTTTCCCTCTTGATTTTTCGATACTCGATCCGTCAGTACATATAGAAGCGCGGCTATGCGAGCCGGCGTTTTTCATTATAGATTATTGGAAGGGACGGCGACCGGTATTGGTTGCGAGATGGTTATTGGGTCGGGCCGGCGAACGCCGGCGGTACAAAGTCAGAGGTTGGCGTCGTGCGGATTGGGCGCGCGCCGGGGAAGGAACCGATGGTGCATCTTATCGACGGACGCTGGTGGCGGACAGCTGGTAAGAAGGGGAATTCTTGCGGGCTCGTGGATCAATTTCTCACACCACGCAATACCGGCGCGGTGTCTTACGAAGACACCGTGCCACATAGCAGTAACGAGGTTGTTTCACGAACGGTACGTTTAGATGGAGCTTAACCACAGCACCTGAGCAAACGTCCGGGCGATTGTTCGATTCGCACGACGCCACATTTTTTTGGTTTCGGAGTCGCAAATTTCACTCACACGTCAAGGGACGCTGTGTGATGGCAGCATTAAATA
This sequence comes from Planctomycetota bacterium, assembly GCA_035308565.1. GTDB lineage: Bacteria > Planctomycetota > SZUA-567 > H5-PLA8 > H5-PLA8 > JANXLS01. Next base: position 24,446 of record DATGGK010000008.1, read on the forward strand.
GGGACAGTCACAATCCTGTTCGGCCCTTCAATTGCGTGTGCCGGGTGTTATTTTTCGCTCGTTTTTGAGCCTTGAGATTTTCTCGATTTTGTGCTCATTTTTCGACGCCGTTTTGTCGTTGCTTGAGTATGG
>DATGGK010000009.1:0-1704 GCA_035308565.1 Planctomycetota bacterium
CGATAGTAAAATGCCCTGGTGAAAAATGCGTCAGTAAAGAGGGGATTCGATGAAAAAATACCGATGGGTAGCGCTTTTCGTGCTGCTTCCGCTTCTGGCCGCGTCCGCGGACGACGACCTCGCCCGTCATTGGGCCTACGATAAAAATCAGCCGCTCGAAATGTCGCAGGCCGGCGTGCAGGAGCGCGACGGCATCAAGATCTACGATATCAGCTACAAAGCGCCGCTCGGCGATCGCGCATCGCTCGTCGGGCCGAACGGCGGAGCGGTGACGGCGTATCTCGTCGTGCCTGCAGGCAAGGGTCCTTTTCCGGCGGTGATTTATTGTCATTGGTGCATGCCTGGTTCCGAGAAAAAAAACCGCACTGAGTTCTTGGACGAAGCCATTGTGCTGGCTCACTCGGGAGTGATGTCGTTGCTTCTGGATCATGTGACGGTGCATCCCGGTTTTGTGGAGGACAAGTCGCCGCAAAACGAGCAGCAGGTTGCTGTAGACGTCCAGCAGGACATCAACATTCGGCGCGGCGCCGACCTGCTTGCGGTTCGCGCGGACGTTGATTTGAAGCGGCTCGCTTATGTTGGTCACAGTTGCGGTGCGTTTGCGGGCGCGTTTCTCAGCGGCATTGACAAGCGATTTAAATCTTTCGTGCTGATGGCGGGCGGCTGGCCCGACGACACATTTAAAAAATCGCCGATGTACGAGCAATACCGGCAGAAAATCGGGGCTGAGAAGTTTGATGCGTTTCAGGCCGAGCATGCGTGGGGAGACACTGGAAAGTACGTGTCGCACGCAGCGCCGGCCGCCGTTTTCCTGCAGTTTGCGAGCGACGAGCAATTCGTTACGCCGGAGATGGACAAGGATTATTTCGCTGCGGTGAGTGAGCCGAAGCGGATGAAGATCTACAAAGCACCGCACGCGTTGAACGCCGACGCGACTCGCGATCGCATTGCGTTCCTCGCCGAGCAGCTTTCGTTCAAGGCGCCCGATGCGAAAGCTGTGGCGGGGATTCCAGCGCTCGTGCAACCGCCCTGGCCGAAGGACGCGCAGTAGGCAATGCGCGCGGCGTTCGGCTTTGACGGCGATCATTTGCCCGCCGCCAAGCGAAGGCTTGCGACTTCGGCGCGCAGCTCGCGCAATTCTTTCTGCAATTCGGGCAGGCGATTGAAGACCGCGATGGATTTTCGCCAGGCGAGATTGTCCATGGCGGGGTAGCCCGAATAGAGCGCGCCGGCAGGAACGTCACTCGGGACGCCTGATTGTGCCGTGAGCGTGGCGCCATCGCCGATCGTGAGATGTCCAGCGGCGCCGACCTGTCCGGCAAGAATACATTTGTTGCCAACTTTCGTTGTACCCGCGAGTCCGACTTGTCCGCACAGCAATGTGTCTTCACCGACTTTTGAGGCGTGGCCTACCTGAACCATGTTGTCGAGTTTTGTGCCGCGTCCGATTTGTGTTTCGCCTACCGTGGCGCGATCGACGGCGCTTTGCGCCTGGATTTCGACGTCGTCGCCGATGATCGCGATTCCGCTTTGGCGCATTTTGTACCAGGTTCCATCGGATTGACGCGCGAAGCCGAAGCCGTCGCTGCCGATTACGACTCCGTTCTGAAGCAGGACGCGATGGCCGATGCGGCAGTGCTCACGCACGGCGCAGTGCGAGTGGGCGAAGAAATCGTCGCCGATTTTCGCGCCGCGATAGATCGT
>DATGGK010000010.1:0-8883 GCA_035308565.1 Planctomycetota bacterium
GAGAACAGTCCGAAACAAGCGGGATTTGCGGTGCAGGGACCGGTGATTCTGCTGGGGAATCCTGAAGACAATGCGATTTTGCGCGTGATGAAGGAGATGAAATTCCTGCCGTACACTCCGGCGGCGGGAATTTTTCCAGGCAACGGGCGCGGGTTGGTCGCGTGGGCGCGCGACGCCGTGGGGCGCGCGCAGGAATCGATCGCGTTGATCGCGTACGACGAAACCGGCATGAACGAAGCGGCGGGTTCGCTGTACGAGGCCGTCGCGGGAATCGAGCCGCTGACGGAATTCGCGCTGCCCGATTCGCACGAGATCGCGCCCGCGACGAAAGCGCACGACCGGCAGATCGTCAATCGCAATTGGGGCATTCGCCTGCCTGATCGCATCGAAGCGCTGAAAGCAGCCGGCGAAAATATCATCGCCTACACGCACGATGGATCGGAATGCATCGTGGACAAGCGCGCGCGGGAATATACCTCAAAAGTGCTGCCGTCCGCGGAATTTGCTGCGGCGGTGAAGGCTGCGACGCCGGAACAGTCGCCGGAACTCAAAGCCGCGATGAAGGCCAACGAACGTCCGGATCGGATGATGAAATTGGGACTCGCTGTGCAGGTAAAGGAGGACGAAAAAACCATCCACGATTATTATGCGTTCGCGTATTGGGGCGGCGATTTGCGTGTCGTGGACAAAGCCGGCACGCTGCTCTTCGCGCCGCATTTTCCGAATGACATCACCGCGATGGCGTTCTTTGAAGGAACGCTGATCGTCGGCCTGGCGGACGGACGTTTGATGACGATTTTCGGAAATTTAATAGTGCCAAGGCCGATAAAGTAATTGATGCTGAGGCATGGAGACTCGGAGATAAACGGCATGGCACAACGCGGAAACCCTCGGAATCGCGGCGCGACGACAAACGCTCTTCCAATGGTCATCATGGTCGTCGTCCTGCTGCTGGCAACGCTGGCGGCGTGGATGTGGTACGACATGAATAAAACGAATCTCGCCGAAAAAGCGGTCGAAGCCGAGCGGCTGAAACACGGCATCGTGCCGGTCCAGAATCCTGCGCCGGTCGAGACTCCGGTTGCGCCGAACCCAGTGCCGAATTCAGCGAACGTTTACGAATGTCGGCGCGCAACAGGCCCCATCGTGATCGACGGAAATCCCGACGACGCAGCGTGGAAACAGGCCGCGGTGATCGACAATTTCTCGTTGCCGTGGCTGGGCGCGAAAGCGCGTCCGGCGCGCACGAAGACTGTGGCGCGCCTGCTGTGGGACGATCAGTTTCTTTATTTTCTCGCCGAAATGGACGACGCCGATGTGTACGCGGACAACACCGAACACAATGGCGCGATCTGGTTCAACGATGTGTTTGAGTTGTTCTTCAAGCCTTCGCGCGCGAATTTGGGTTATTATGAGTTCGAAGTCAGCGCGAACAACACCACATTCGATGTTTATTTTCCGTCGCGCGGCAGCGGCAGCGTGGGCCGTTGGAAAAACAAATTCCAATTCCACCTCGAAACGAAAGTGGCGCTGCGTTCCGGCACAACAATCAATGACGCCAGCGACCGCGACACCGGCTGGATCGTGGAAGGAAAAATTCCGTGGACCGATTTCGTGCAAACTGGCGGCAAACCGATTCCAAATTCGGAGTGGCGCTTTGCGCTGTGCCGCTACGATTACTCGAAGGATTTCGAAGAGCCTGAGATGTCCACCAGCGCGCCGCTGACGCAGCAGAATTTTCATCGCTATGAGGATTATGGAGCGATTAAGTTTGTCGGGCAGTAACGGCTGATTCAAGATTCGAGATTCACGGTTTAAGGTTTAAGAGTTCAAGGGTTTTCTGTGCGACGCCTTTTCCTTACCGCTGCGCTGATTTCTTTGCTTTGTGTTGCGGCGTGCGCGGCTGAAACCGCTCCTTATGGAATTGAGAAGCGAATTCCGTGGACGACCTCGCACGTCATCGGCTCGCCGGACAAAGCGCCGCCTTATCGCTCGGTCCGTCTTTTTCCAAAATTGAAATTCAAGTTTCCGTTGTGGGCGAACGCGGAGCCGGGAACGAAGAATCTTTTCGTGCTCGAACACGCCGGCGGCTATGCCGGACCGGGAACGATTTTTCGCATCGTCGATGATCCTGACGGTTCGACAAAAGAAACGCTGCTGACGATCGACCGCATCGTCTACGGGCTCGCGTTCGATCCGGATTACGCGACGAACGGCTTCATTTATCTCGGCAGCAACGGTCCCGACGCGGAGCCGGTCAACAAAATGGACCGCGTCTCGCGCTTCACCATTTCGCGCGCCGCACCGTATGTGTGCGATCCGAAAAGCGAAGCGGTGATTCTCGAATGGCCGAGCAACGGGCACAACGGCGCGGACCTCGCCTTTGGCAACGACGGAATGCTTTACGTAACATCCGGCGACGGCTCGTCGGATTCCGACAAAAACGACATGGGCCAGAATCTTTCTGCGCTGCTGTCGAAGATGCTGCGCATCGACGTTCGGCATCCTGAAGCCGGCAAGACCTACGCGATTCCGCCGGACAATCCGTTCGTGGGGCGCGAAGGGACTCGGCCGGAAACGTGGGCCTATGGTTTCCGCAATCCGTGGCGCATGTCGTTCGACAAACAAACGGGACAACTTTGGGTCGGGCAGAACGGCCAGGATTTGTGGGAGCAGGCGTACCTCGTCAAAAAGGGCGCGAACTACGGTTGGAGCCGCAACGAGGGCAGCCACCTCTTTCATCCGAACCGCAAAGTCGGGCCGGATCCGATTACGATGCCGACGGTCGAGCATCATCATCGCGAAGCGCGCTCGCTGACCGGCGGCGTGGTTTATCACGGCGCGAAGTTTTCCGATCTGGAGGGCGCGTACATATACGGCGATTTTTCGACGGGCAAAATCTGGGGCGTGAAAGTCGTAGACGAGAAAATTCTGTGGCATCGCGAAGTGGCGAACACGCGCTTGCAGATCACCGGCTTCGGTGTGGACACGAGCGGCGAATTGCTGATCGCCAATCACCTCGGAGCGTTTTATTCGCTGGAACTTTCACCGCCGGATGCAGCGCACGACAAATTTCCGCGCAAGCTCAGTGAAACAGGATTGTTCGCATCGACGAAGGACAACACGCCCGACCCCGCGCTTGTGCCGTATTCGGTGAACGCGCCGCTCTGGTCCGATGGCGCGCTCAAAGAGCGTTTCATCGCCGTGCCCGGTGACGGTCAGATCGAATTCACGACGTACCGCGGATGGGATTGTCCGGATGGAACAGTGCTGGTAAAAACATTCTCGATGGAGACGAGCGCTGGACGGCGGCGCATCGAAACGCGACTGCTCACTCGGCAAGCGGGCGAGTGGGCGGGCTACTCGTATCTTTGGAACGATGCGCAAACTGACGCGGATTTAGTTTCAAAGGACGGATTGGATCGCACGTATTCCGTGAAAAATGCGTCAGGCGCGGCAAGCGAATTGAAGTGGCATTATCCGAGCCGGGCGGAATGCATGGTCTGCCACACGCGCGCGGCGAACTGGGTATTGGGCCTCACTGAATTGCAGATGAATCGCGAGCACGATTATGGCGGCGTGAAAGACAATCAACTGCGCACGCTCGTTCACATCGGCCTGCTGAAAGTCAACAGTGCCGACCATATTAATGAGCTGCGCGCTGTCGTTCAGCGCCGCCCGCTGATGCCGCATGCAGAATTCTTGAATCGCGCGGTGAAACTTGAGGCGGCGCTGCCCGGCGTTCTGAAATCAGCGCGGCTCGATCGCGCATCGATGTCTGACGCGATTCCATTTTTCTGGAGCTCGCCGCGGTCGCGCCACCTGAAAGCGCTGCAAAAAATAGAACGCGAGTTGCTGCCGCACTTCACCGATTCGCTGCCCAAGCCGCCGGGAAAATACCGCACACTCGCCGATCCGTATGATCCCGCTCAGAATTTGGATTTGCGCGCGCGTTCGTACCTGCATGCCAACTGCGCGCACTGCCACACGGAGTCGGCGGGTGGGAATTCGCTGATGGATTTGGATTTCAAAGCGGAACGCGGGAACGAACATTTGATCAACGCGACGCCGCAGCATCATTTGTTTGGGATCACGAACGCAAAGCTGGTCGCGCCGGGCGATCCAGCGCGTTCCGTGCTGCTGCATCGCATGCACATCCGCGAAGCAGGGCAGATGCCGCAATTGGCGACGTCGATTCCGGATGAGCAGGCCGTGAAGTTGATCGAGGAATGGATTCTTCAAATGCAAAATCAAAAAATGCAAAATTGACGGTCCGCCCGGCGTTCAATTTTGCATTTTTAATTTTGCATTTTGAATTCAGGAACTTTTGAATATCTCGCCCCATTTTCGCCCCACGAACGAACCCGCCGCCAAAAGCGCGAACGTCAGGAAAAGCAGCGCCACGACGCCGAGCGCGGAGGCGAGCTGGTCGCCGTTGCCGGGGTTGCCGAAGAGAATCCAGATCGATTTGGTCAGCGGAAAATCCTGCGGCTTGGCGGCGAGGACAATCGAATCGGAAACTTCGAGCATCGCGAATGAAAACGCGAGGATGGCGCCGGCGGCGACGTTGGCGGAGATCAGCGGGAAGGTGATTTTTTTTAAAACGCGCAGCGGATTTTCGCCGAGGTTGCCCGCGGCTTCTTCGAGCTGCACGGGTGTCTGCTGCAAGCCCGCCGCGCAGGCGCGGACGGTGTACGGCAGGCGGCGGATGGTGTAACTCAAAATCAAAAATAATCCCGCGCCATACAGACGCATCTTTTCATCAAACGCGCCGATGTAGCCGAACGCGAGCACGAGCCCCGGGATCGCCAGCGGCGCAATCGAAAGCAAATCGACCGCGCGGCTGAACCAGCCGCGCCCGCGTACAATTGCCCATGCGCAGGCCAGGCCGATGACGACATCGGCGGCGGTGCTGAATCCAGAGTAGACAAGACTGTTGCGCATGCCCGTCACCGTCAGGCTGTGGCCAAGCGCTTCGCGCATGTTTTGCAGCGAATACGTTTCGGGAAGTGCGGTCATCATCCAGCGCTCGCTGAACGCGGAGAGGATCACCGAAATATGGGGCACAAACGCGAACGCGATCACGACGACGTGAAGCGCGACAGCCAGCGCGTTCATGCGCGGCGATAGCAGCGCGGGCGCGGCACGCGATTGGCCTTTGACGCCGCCGCCGCCCCCGGCGGATTTGGCCGCCCATTGCGTGAGCGCGAACAAAACCAACACCAGCGTGGTAACGACGGAAACGAGCGCCGGCGCGGCGGGATTGGTGTGCTGTTCGTTGGCAAGCGAATAAATCTGGCGCGCGACGGTGTTTTGAAATCCAAAAATGAGCGGCGTGCCGAGGTCCATGAACGCACCGATAAAGACGAGACTCCCGCCTGCGACCAAACCAGGCAGCGACAACGGAAAAACAATTTTGCGAAACGTGCGCCACGGCGTCATACCGAGATTTTTCGACGATTCGAGCAGCGCGGGATCGACGCTGCCGATGGACGCCGCTAGATTCAAATAAAGGAGCGGATAAAAATGGAGCACCATCACCGCGATGCAGCCCAGCAGCCGATGATTGTCGAGAAAGTCGATGGGGCTTGACGGATCGACGAAGCCGATTTTCATCAAGATCAAATTGACCGTGCCGTACTTCGCGAGAATCCGGCGCAGTCCGATCGCGCCGACGAACGGCGGAATGATCAGTGGCAAAAGCAGCAGCGAGCCGAGCAGATTCTGGCGCGAGAATGTCGTGCGCGCTTGAAACCACGCCAGCGGATAAGCGACGAGCGCGCAGGCCAGCGTTGTGCCCGCGGCCAGCGCGAGGCTGTTGAGCATCCAGCGCCATTGCGGTGCGTCGAATTGAAACAGCCGAGTGATGTGGCGAAATGTGAGAGCGCCGTCGGTCCACACGGCTTCTTTCAGTGCGAACGTCAGCGGGTAAAGCAGTGCCACGGTGAAGAAAGCAAGCAACGCCACGGCGACGGCGGCGGGGAGATATTTTTCGAGGTGTTGGCGCACGCGGAATTTCAATACGCCATCGAGTGAGGAATGCAAATTGAAAATGAACGCAGAATGGCGCGGTGTAGTCAGGGTATTGGACAAGCGCAATAGATTTTGAGGACTTCTTATGCAATGCGTTTCGTTTTCACGCAGGAAATTTTTGACGGCGAGTTCGGCGGCGGCGGCGGCGCTGCTGCTGCCGGGTTCGCGCGCGTCCGCGGACGAATTCAAAACGAAGCTGCATAAAGCGCAGATGGTCGGCAAAGTCGTCGAGGCGGAGATGACGGCGGTCAAAGCAGCGGGCTTTGAGGGCGTTGAAGCGCGCGATGTTTGCGCGGAAGATGTTGCGGCGAAGATTCGCGAGTGGGTCGAGAAGATGGGCTTGCGCGTGCACTCGGTGCTGCTGGGATGGATGGAGTTCAACAGCCCGGATCCGAAAAAAGTCGAAGCGTCGATTGAAAAAGTGAAAGCGGCCCTGCGAGCGGCGAAGGGATATGGATCTGACGCGATTCTGGCAGTGCCTTGCCGCGTCGATGCAAAATTGGCGCCGCCGCCGGGAACTCTGCTACAGCTTGAATTCGACGAGCGCAACGGACACATCAATCGCATCGTCAAAGACGAGAACGAAAAATACGCGGAGTACATCAAGGCTCACGACTACGCGACGGATTCGTCGCGCGCGGCGGTAGAGAAGCTGATTCCGCTGGCCGAGGAATTGAAAGTCGTCATCGGCCTCGAGAACGTGTGGAATAATCTGTGGCTCAAGCCCGAAATCTACAAACATTTCGTCGCGTCGTTCAAAAGCCCGTGGGTGAAAGCGTATTTCGACATCGGCAATCACGTGCGCTATTCGCCGCCGGAGGAGTGGATCAAGATTCTCGGCCCACTGCTGGTCAAGCTGCACATGAAGGACTATCACTTGGGCCAGAAAAAATTCGTGCAGTTGCGCGACGGATCGGTGGATTGGCCGGCCGTGCGAAAGGCGCTGGATGAGGCGGGCTATAATGGATGGGGCACGATTGAAGGCGGGGCACTTTCGCTGGAGGAGTTGGACAAGCGGTTTGATTTGATTTGCGCGGGAAAGTGAGGTTCGCGTCGCGCCGTAGGACGGGCCGCCAGCCCGTCCGTATTCGCGACGTCTAAACTGGACGGGCTGACAGCCCGTCCTACTTGAGGACACGTATCATGAAAAAGATTACGCGGCGGCAGTTTTCGGCGGGCGTGTTGAGTGCAGCGGGGACGCTGGCACTTCGCTCTTCTCCTTTGCGAGCTGATGAGAAGAATGACAAGATCAACATCGCCATGATCGCGTGCGGCGGGCGCGGCGAAGCCAATCTCGGCGGTGTTGTTGCTTCAAAGATGGTGAACATCGTCGCACTGTGCGATGTCAACGCGAAGGCCGTCGAAAAACAGGCGGCGAAATACCCGGGCGCAAAGACGTTTTCGGATTTTCGCAAAGTCTTCGATCACGCGGCCGATTTCGATGCGGTCGTCGTGAGCACGTGCGAACACACGCATGCGTTTGCGACAATGCTGGCGTTGCAGCATGGCAAGCACGTGTACTGCGAGAAGCCGCTCACGCACAACATCTGGGAAGCGCGCAAAATTCGCGAGTATGCGGCGAAGACAAAAGTCGCGACGCAGATGGGTATTCAAATTCATGCGACGGACAATTACCGCCGCGTGGTCGAACTGATTCAAGCCGGCGCGATCGGGCCTGTGCGCGAGGCGCACGTGTGGGTTTCGCGCGCGTGGGGTTTGCAGAGCGAAGAGGACGCGAGGAAGAACAAGGACGTGGCAATTGTGTCGGAGCGTCCGAAAGAATCCGCACCCGTTCCGGCAGGGTTGGATTGGGATTTGTGGCTGGGACCGGCGCCTGAGCGGCCATTCAATCCCATTTACGTGCCGGGGCCGAAATGGTATCGCTGGTGGGATTTCGGAAATGGAACGATGAGTGACTTGGGCAGCCATCGCAACGACCTGCCGTTTTGGGCGCTGAAGTTGCAGGCGCCGCTCACGGTCGAAGCGTTTGGTCCTCCGCCGCATGCGGAGATCGCGCCGGCATCGATGCGCGCGGTTTACGAATACGGCGCGCGCGGCGATCTGCCACCGGTGAAACTGACGTGGTATCAGGGCGCCGAAAAACCGGAGATTTGGAAATCGAGCGGCATTCCGCAGTGGGGCGACGGCATTCTGTTTGTCGGCGACAAGGGCATGCTGCTGTCGGAGTACAACAAATTCCTGCTGCTTCCGGAAAAGCAATTCGCGGATTACAAACAGCCGGACAAGACGATTCCGCGCGTCAACACCCATTATGTCGAGTGGCTTGAGGCGTGCAAATCGGGCAAACCGACGCTGGCGAATTTCGAATACTCGGGTTGGTTGACGGAAGCCAATCATCTCGGCAATGTCGCGTACCGCGCGGGAAAGAAATTGCAGTGGGATCCGGCGGCGATGAAAGCGACGAACGCGCCGGAGGCGGATCGGTTCATTCACCGCGAGTATCGGAAGGGCTGGGAGAAAATGTTGATGGCGTAGATTTCATTCGGCGCGCCCAATTCAACCAAAACTCCAGTGAAAAGTTCGGCTCAGACGGAATCGCCGAGGCGAATTCGTCAATCGGCGATTCTTTCAACTTCACCGTGGGAACACGAAATCGATTTTGCCGCATGGTGAGAACAAACTCGTCCGGCAGGACAACGTCGTGTGCTTCGACATAGTGAACAAGTCCTTCGGGCCATACCCATTCGCCGTCGGTGAACTCGCGACAGCCCATCGATTCATTCGGTATGCCGCACGTGAAGCGACAAAACGGAAATCCAAGAAACTCGGCGAACACGACACCGGAACGTAGGTACCGAAGAATTAGTTTTCGTTCTACTTGGGAACGAA
>DATGGK010000011.1:0-1506 GCA_035308565.1 Planctomycetota bacterium
GGAGCGGCGCACGTTAAGCATGAGGCCCACGCGGGTGTAGGCCTTGATCGCGCCATCGAGAAGCAACACGATATTTTCGATCTTCTCGCGCTTCCACGGATCGGCCCAAGCCTTGCGATTCGCGATGAACCATGTGGCGGATTCGAGCAGCGTATCTACGACGCGCAAGTGATTCGCGCGGAGCGACGAGCCCGTTTCCGTGACTTCGACGATCGCGTCGGCGAGCTGCGGGACTTTCACTTCCGTGGCGCCCCAGGAAAATTCGACGCGCGCGGTGACGCCGTGGCGCGCGAGGTAGCGCTCCGTCATTTTCACGGCTTCGGTGGCGATCACTTTTCCTTCGAGGTCGCGCACGGACTGGATATTCGAATCTTCGGCGACGGCAAGCACCCAGCGGACGCGGCCGAGGCTGGTCTTCGAATAGATCAGCTCGGCGACTTCGTGGATGTCCGCGCCGGTCTCCATGATCCAGTCTTTTCCGGTGAGGCCGGCGTCCATCGCGCCGTTTTCGACGTAGCGCGCCATTTCCTGCGCGCGGACCATCATGCATTCGATTTCGGGATCGTCGATGCCGGGATAATAGCTGCGCGAATTCACTGAAATGCGCCAGCCGGCTTTCGCAAAGAGTTCGACCGTGGAATCCTGCAGGCTGCCTTTCGGAATGCCGAGTTTGAGGCGGCTCATGCTTTGCTCCCTTTGCCGTAGAGTTCTTCGGGCGTGAGGACGCGCTCGGCGATAATCTTGTCGCCGCCGTTGCAATCGAGCGAGCGGAAAAAGCAGCTGCGATAGCCTTCGTGGCAGACGGCGCCGCCTTCGAGCTCGGCGCGGACGAGCAGCGCGTCGCGATCGCAATCGACGCGCAGCTCGCGGAGAAGGAGCTTTTGTCCGCTCGTTTCGCCTTTGAGCCAGAGTTTCTTGCGTGAGCGGCTGTAGAACGTGACGAAGCCCGTCTTTTGCGTGAGGTCGTACGCCTCGCGATTCATGAAACCGAGCATCAGGACTTCGCCGTTGAGGTGGTCCTGCACGATCGCCGGGATCAGTCCGTTTTCCTTTTCGAAATCGAGTTCCATTTCGTCTGTCTCCTAACGATCCGATCGGGATCGTTATCCTAAGCGGAGCAACGCGAGCGAGCGATCTCTTCATTCGCGTGCCGCCCTATCTCGAAAGCGCCCGTAAAAACAAAAAGCCCGCCGGCGCTTGCCGCGCCAGCGGGCTGATGAGTGCAGCTTTGTCTTGCGAGCTAGCCACACCGCCGCGGGCACGGTTTCACGTGATGATGGTGATGGCTATGATGCGCCCGCAACAGTTTCATAACGTAATCGAAATTATGATAGGCGGAAGATTTTGTCAAGCGCGGCGTCGCGAATGGAAGAGCCTGGTCACATCGTATCCCCCTGGCTGGATTGAGATGTTTGAGTCCGAAGCGGCGCGGGGAGATGGTTTTGCTGTTGGGCCGGAGGGGAAAATGATCGCCGCCGTGGCTGTGGGAAAGTGGGAATCCCGCGG
>DATGGK010000012.1:0-56120 GCA_035308565.1 Planctomycetota bacterium
GACCGTCGAACACGGCCACGCAGGCCACCGCGGCTTTTACGGCAGTTGGACCCAGGCCGGGGTCCCCGCGGGGAATTTGCTCGCGTTCGGCGCGCTGAATCTCGCGCGGGGGCTTCCCGAACCGGCGTTCTATTCGTGGGGCTGGCGCGTCCCATTCTGGTTCGGCATCGCGCTCACCATCATCGGCTTCCTGATCCGCCGCCACATCGAAGAAAGCCCGCTCTTCGAAAAGCAGAGTCAAACGAACGTCGTGCGCGAGAATCCGCTGCTCACCGTCATCCGCACCAAATGGCGCAACGTCCTGCTGGTTATTGGCGCGCGCTTCGCCGAAAACGCCAGCTTCTACGTGCTCACCATCTTCACGCTCTCCTACGCCGAAAAGCGCATGGACTCGGAACTGGTCGTACGCGCCGTGATGTTGGGCTCGGCGCTGGAATTCTTCACCATCCCGCTCTATGGAATTCTCTCGGACCGCATTGGCCGCCGCGGCGTGTATCTCTTCGGGACCATCGGGCTGGTGCTCTTCGCGTTTCCGTTTTTCAAGCTGTTCGACAGCGGCAGCACGTTCCAACTCAACGCCGCGCTGATCATTTTCCTGGGCATTTTTCATGCGGCGATGTACGCGCCGCAAGCCGCATTCTTCGCTGAAATGTTCGGCACCAACATGCGCTTCAGCGGCGCGTCGCTCGGCTATCAATTGTCGTCGCCGATTGCCGGCGGCCTCGCGCTGAACATCGCCGGCATTTTTTGGAAATGGAACAATGGTGCGCCGTGGTTGGTGGCTGGGTACCTCGCCGCGGTGGGCGCGCTCAGCACCGTTTCCGTCTTTCTCGCAAGCGAAACGCACAAATCGGACCTCACGCGCTGACGTACGAGCCGCGACCGCAAGGGAGCGGGTTTGCGCAATCGAAAATTGCCGCTCCCTCGCGGTCGCGGCTCGCCTCTGCGGGAGGGGCGGCACTCTTGCCGCCCATGAACGCACGGCGGCAGGAGTGCCGCCGCTCCTTTATTGCGGCAAAGGATCGAGCGATGGCCAAAACCCCTTTCGACGATTACCTCAAAGAAATCACCTTCCAGCGCGAAATCTGGCAGCGCAAACCGATTTTGCAGATCCTCTACCACCGCTGGTACGCCGAAATCGTCGCGAATTTGTCCGCGCTCACACCGACCGTCGAAATCGGCGCCGGCTGCGGCAATTTCAAAGCGTTTTATCCGCAATGCATCGCCACGGACGTGTTCAAAAGCGGCCCGTGGATCGATCGCGTCGTGGACGCGCACGCGCTCGATTTCGCTGACGGCGAAGTCGGCAACATCGTCGTGATCGACGTCCTCCACCATTTGCAGCGCCCGCTCGAATTCCTGCGCCAGGCCGCGAAAGCACTTAAACCCGGCGGCCGTTTGGTCGTTTGCGAACCGGCCGTTACACCCTGGTCGCGGCTCGTCTACGGCTTCGGCCATCACGAACCCATCGACACGCACTGGGACCTCTTCGGCCTCGACGGCACCCCTCCCGATCCCGACCCCGGCCATACTTTCGCGAATATGGGCATCGCCGAACTACTCTTCTGGAAATTCCGCGCGAAGACGCTGGAAAAAGCACCCAGCTTCAAATTCATCCGCGCGCGCAAAACCGCGTTTCTGTTGTATCCGATGACCGGTGGCTTCAGCTACAAATGCTATGCGCCCAAATTCGGCTTTGCGACGGCGCTGAAGATTGAGGATTTCGTGCTGCGGCCGTTTGCGAATTGGTTGACGGGGATGAGGATGATTGTGGTGTTGGAGCGGGCGTGATGAACTTTTCACGCAAAGGCGCAAAGGCGCGGAGAAGGGACGGGAAATTGAAATCAAATACTCAAATAGACAGGCACAAATTGAGTGCAAATCTCAGAAAACCTGCGTAGAATTCTCCGCGCAACCCATTACAATCCCGCAACCCGTTATTCATCGAAGGCTGCGTGCGTGTTCACTGTATTTAAACTCAAACGCCGTTTCGCGCGCCTCAAACGGCGCTGCTACTGGGCGCTTCAAAACGTGCGCGGATCGGCGCGTTTTCGCAAGGAAGTTCAGGGCAAAACAACGCCGCTGAGCGATCTCACGCGTTACGAGCGTCGCATCTACTCGCAAAACGGCGAAGACGGCATCCTGCAGGCAATCTTTGCGCGCGTAGGCGTGACCAATAGCTTCCTGGTTGAATTCGGAATTGGCAGCGGACGCGAATGCAACACGCGCCGCCTGATCGCGCGGCACAAATGGAAAGGCCTTTGGATGACCGCCAACCCACGCAAGCCGCGCCCCTGGATGGAGATTCAACGCGAATTTATCACCGCTGAAAACGTACAGGCCGTCTTCGCCAAACACGGAGTCCCGCGTGCGTTCGATCTGCTTTCGATCGACATCGACGGCAACGAATACTGGGTCTGGAAGGCGCTGACCGACTTTCGCCCGCGCGTCGTAGTGATCGAATACAACGCGACGGTCCCGCCCGACCAGTCGCGCAGCATTCCGTACGACCCTGAATTCGTCTGGCCGCGCACCGACTACATGGGCGCAAGCCTCCTGGCGTTGAGCAAACTTGGCAGCGAAAAAGGCTACACCTTGGTTGCGTGCGACAGTTTCGGTATCAATGCGTTTTTTGTGGACAACAGCCTCGCCATGCACTTCGAGCCGCAGACGGTGGCGGAACTCTACCGCAAACCGCGCTACCGCGGCGGGAAAGGGCATCCGCCCGATCCTTGTCGGCGAATGGTCGAAGTATAGGTAAAAATATAATTAGCATATTTTCGATATATTCATAATAACATTCTGTTTTTAATCCAGTTTAATTTACTATCGAATAATTTTTTCATTCTTTTCAAATTTTATAAATATAATGAAAATAAAGACTTGCGCAATCCGATCCATGCGGTATTATTCCCTCTGTGGAGCCGCTTGCGACTCCACTTTTCGTTAATGCGAGGGACCCACAATCATGGCCAAAAAAGAAACCATGCACGCGATGTCCGGCGCCAACGTGCTGCTGGAATGCCTCAAAAAAGAGGGCGTCAAGTACATCTTCGGCTACCCCGGCGGCGCGACTATTCCCATTTACGACGCGATTTACGCCGTCGAAGGCATCGAGCATATTCTCGTGCGCCACGAACAGGGCGCGTCGCACATGGCCGACGCCTATTCGCGTTCGACCGGAAAAGTCGGTGTGTGCATGGCGACATCCGGGCCTGGCGCGACGAATTTGGTCACGGGTCTCGCCACCGCGTACATGGATTCGATCCCGATGGTCGCGATCACCGGGCAGGTGCGGCGAATGCTGATCGGCACCGATGCGTTTCAGGAAGCCGACATCACCGGCATCGCTCGCCCCGTCACGAAACATGCCGTGCTGATCAAAGACGTGAACGACACCGCGCGAGTCATCAAGGAGGCGTTTTATCTGGCGCGCTCCGGGCGCCCCGGGCCGGTGCTGGTGGACATTCCGCGCGACGTTCAGACCGACGTGTACGACACCAGTGTCGCGCCGTGGCCTTATGAAAAAGTCGAGATGGACCTGCCCGGCTACAATCCGCGCATCGAACCGATTGCCGGCCAGATCGAAGCAATCGCGGATGCCATCAACGCATCGGAGCGCCCGCTGCTGTACGTGGGCGGCGGCTGCATCATCTCCGGCGCCTACCGCGAACTGCGCGCCGCCGCCGAACGCGCCGGCGTGCCGGTGACGACGACGTTGATGGCGCTGGGCGCGTTTCCGGGCAACCATCCGCTATGCGTCGGCATGGCCGGCATGCACGGCACCGCCGTGGCTAATTATGCCATGGACAATTGCGATTTGCTGATCTCCGTCGGCGCGCGCTTCGACGACCGCATCACCGGGCGGCTCGACAAATTCTCAGTCGGCTCGAAGAAAGCGCATTTCGATGTCGATCCGACCAGCATCGGCAAGAACGTGAAATGCGACTACCCGGTGCTGGGCGAAATCCGCGAGAGCTTCAAGAAAATCTTCAAGCATCTCAAGTACAAAGACCGCAAGCCCTGGCTCGACACGCTGGCCGAGCAGAAGAAAAAGCACCCGCTGCTCTATCCCGCCGCCGGCATGAGGGGCCAGCACGTGATCGAGCGCGTCTGCCACTTCAGCAAAGGCAAAGCGATCGTCGCGACCGACGTGGGCCAGCACCAGATGTGGGCCGCGCAGTTCTACACTTTCGTCGAACCGCGCAAATTCCTCACCTCCGGCGGCCTGGGCACGATGGGCTACGGCCTGCCCGCGGCCATCGGCGCGGCGATGGGCAATCCGGGCGAAGAAGTCTGGTGCATCACCGGCGACGGTTCGATCGTCATGAACATCCAGGAACTGGTCACCGCCAAGCGCCTGCAACTGCCGCTCAAAATCTGCCTGATCAACAACTGCCATCTCGGCATGGTGCGGCAGTGGCAGGAATTGTTCTGGGACCGCCACTACAGCGAAGTGGATTTGTCCGACAACCCCGATTTCGTCAAAGTCGCCGAAGCCTTCGGCTGCTACGGCCTGCGCTGCGACAAGCGCGAGGACGTGGACGAGTGCATCAAGGAAGCCGCGAAGTACAAAGACGCGCCGGTGATGATCGACTTCCGCGTGGCGTTGGAAGAAAACGTTTACCCCATGATCCCCGCCGGCGGCGCGCTGGCGGAGATCGTGTACGATCCGCTGGAGCAGGAGAAGGAGGAACTGGTGGAGGCGGTGGGGTAGAGTAGGACGGGCTTCCAAGCCCGTCTAATTTTGCGATTGGAACCAAGACTATGGGCGTCATCAATACAAAACTGAAAATCCGCAATCCACTTCGAACTGAACCGCCAGTGGAAATCACGGCGAAAGTCGATACCGCGGCCACAATGCTCGTTTTGCCCGAGGATTTGGCGGACAGTCTCGGCTTGACAAACATTCGAACGCAAACCGTGAAGTATGCGAACGAAGAAACGGCAGAGCGGCGCATCGCGGGCATGGTGGAATTGGAAGTATGCGGCCGGAAAGGCTGGTTCGAGGCGATTTTGGAACCGAAGAAGACTTACGCGTTGCTGGGCGCGGTTGTGATGGAATCGCTGGATTTGATTGTGGAACCGGCCAGTTTGGGATTGTATCCGAATCCAAGATCGAAGTTGCCAATGGCGGAGGTGGAGTGAATGAGTGGAATGCGATAAAGTAGGATGGGTTGCCAAGCCCGTCAGCAACTTGCCGATTTGATGATCGAGCATAATCTTGGCGTATCCGTAAAGAAAACGTACGACATCAAAAAAATCGACTTCGATTATTTCTCCGAGGAGGAATGACCATGGTAGAGACAATCCATGCGGAGCAAGCGTCCGCGAAAGAGTTGAGATTCAATGCGCTTGCGGACGAATGGTACGAAGCCACTCGCGCGCATTCCTCAATCGCCTTGAAAGCAATTCATCCCGCCTATCAACAGATCATCGGCATGGGTGAAGATGCGTTGCCGTTTATTTTTAAACGATTGCAAACCGGAAAAGGGCATTGGTTTTGGGCGCTGACGGCCATCACTGGAGAAATGCCAATTCCCAAGGATGACATGGGGCGCGTGCCGAAAATGAAAGAGCACTGGATCAAGTGGGGGCAGCTGCATGGATATGTGGACTCCGCCGGATGAAGATTTCCCGGCATTGACAAACGAACGGTATGTCAAGAAGAGCGAGCCCGACGACGGCTACAATTGCGTCGCTTGGGTTCTAGGCGCGAAGGACGTTTGGATCGGCCCACCGGGATATGGCTACAATTGGCCGATCCCTTCGCCTGCTTTAACGGTTGAGAATTTTGTCGCATTTTTTGAATGGCATGGATTCAAACGCAGTGACGTTATTGCGTTTCAAGCTGGAAAAGAAACAATTGCGATTTACTCAAGCGGAGGGCTTTTCACACACGTCGCCAAATTGGTTAAAAACGGCAATTGGTCGAGCAAATTGGGTGAGGAAATGGACTGCGAACATGATCTTCGCGCGGTAGAAGGTCCATTTTATGGCACTGTTTATCTTTTAATGGAGCGGGAGATCAAGAAATAACTTCTTGGCGCTCCAGTGTTCAGACTTGACCCGCGCGTTAAACATTTGAATTCATTTAAGGAGAGAGGGAAATCGTGAGAACATTCGAAATCGGCGGCATCAAGGAAACAGTCGTGGAACGCTCCGACGTTCCGCCTAAAAAACTCAAGGAAACGCTTGGCAAGGAAACCGTTGCCGTGATCGGCTACGGCGTGCAGGGCCGCGGGCAGTCGCTCAACATGCGCGACAACCTGGTCAAAGTCATCATCGGTTGCCGGCCCGGCAAAAGCTGGGACCTCGCCGTCTCCGACGGCTGGGTGCCGGGCACAACGCTCTTCGAAATCGGCGACGCCGTCAAGCGCGCTACGGTCGTGCAGTATCTGCTCTCAGATGCCGGCCAAAAAGCCTCGTGGCCGGAAGTGCGCGACAACTTGCAGAACGGCGCCGCGCTTTATTTCTCGCACGGCTTCTCGATTGTTTTCAAAGATCAAACCGGCGTCATTCCGCCCAAGAACGTGGACGTGATTCTCGTCGCGCCAAAAGGCTCCGGCACCACTGTGCGCCGCCTGTTCCTCGAAGGCCGCGGCATCAACAGTTCCTTCGCGGTCTTTCAGGATTTCACCGGCCGCGCGCGCGACCGCGCGATTGCGCTGGGCATTGCCATCGGCTCCGGCTACCTCTTCGAAACGACCTTCGAAAAGGAAGTGCTCTCCGATCTCACCGGCGAACGAGGCGTATTAATGGGCGCGATCTATGGCATCTGGAAAGCGCAATACGAAACGCTGCGCAAGTATGGCCATTCGCCGTCGGAAGCGTTCAACGAGACCGTCGAGGAAGCCACGCAATCGCTCTACCCGCTGATCGCGCAGAACGGCATGGACTGGATGTACGCCAACTGCAGCACCACCGCGCAGCGCGGCGCGCTGGATTGGTTCCAGCCTTTCTGCGACGCGAACAAGCCGGTCTTCGAGAAGCTTTACGCGAGCGTGAAATCCGGCAAGGAAGCGGCGATCTCGATTGAATCCAACAGCAAGCCGGACTACCACGAGAATTTGCAGAAGGAATTGGCGCAAGTGGCCGGCGACGAAATGTGGCGCATCGGCAAAATCGTGCGCGAACTCCGCCCCGAAAGCAAAGCGCAGCAGCAATTGACCGGCGCGGCGGCGGGCGTGGGCGTGGCGGGCGCGGCAGTGAAGAAAAGTGCCGCAAAACCGGGCAGAGCGCCCAGCAGGAAGCCGACGAAAAAGGGAAAGAAGTAGGCTTTCGTTAACGATTGTCTTTAAGCGCCGCGAGCGGTAAGATTGCTCGCGGCATTTAAGTCGGAGGCGCGAATGACTATCGAATTGACTGAAGCGCAAGAAAAGACATTAGGAAAGTCGGTCAGGTTTTCCTGCATCGTGGCACCTAGCACACACGAAGAATTCGTGCTTGTTCCAAGGAAGGAATTTGAAGCACTCAAAGGGGATTTGGACGAACAGCGCGAAATGGACGGATTGCTGAAGATGTCTCTTCGCAATGTTATTGCCAGGATGGAGGAAGAAGCGTGATCTATCCGGGCGAGATCTATTTTCTGAGCGCCGCAGCCGGGGCTCGTCCTGTCATCGTGGTTTCCCGAGAGGAATTGAATCGCGGCAACTATGTTACCGCGGTTCCATGTACGTCACAGAAGTTCGCGGTCCGAAGCAAACTTCCTAATTGTGTTCCCTTTGTTGCCGGACAGTTCGGATTCAGCGTTGACTGCGTTGCTCAATGCGAATACATCCTGGCGATACGGAAGGCCGATATTGATTTTTCCATGGGGCTAATCGGAACATTGGATGACGCGACTCTCCGCGACGTGGGCAAAGCGATCGGTTACGTTATCGAATGTGATTGTGAGTGAGCATGACCGACGCAGACTATTTCGATCCCACAATGCGCGATGAAATCGAGCGCCTCATCGCACGAAAGGCAGATTACTTCACTATCCACTGCCCCGGACTAACTATGCGGGTCAATGTGAAATCAATTCACTCGTACGACGATACCGTCATTAAGTTCGACCAACGCGGTGTCACTCACGTCATCCTGATGCAAAAGATTTTCGCCATCTCGTTCGATAAGTGACGTTTGAACGCAATTCCCTTTCAAGAAAACGGACCTCTCATGCCTGCACCCAAACTCAAACGCCACGTCATCTCCGCGCTCGTGAAGAACGCACCCGGCCTGCTCGCGCAGGTCGCCAACCTCTTCGCCGCGCGCGGCTACAACATCGATTCGCTGACCGTCGGCGAAACGGAGCAGGCCAAATTTTCGCGCATGACCATCACCGTGCGCGGCGACGAAGCCACCGTGGATGCGATGAAGAAAGGCCTGACGAAATTCGTCAATGTGATCAAAGTGCTCGATTTCACCGGCATCGATCACGTCGAACGCGATCTGGCGCTCGTGAAAGTCACGCTGCCTTCCGGCGCGCGCCACGAGATTTTGGAACTGGTTCAGGTCTTCGAAGGCAAAGTTGTGGACATCGGCCTCAAAGATTTAACTGTGGAAATCGTCGGCCCTGAATCAAAGATCGACGCATTCCTGAACATCGTCAAGCCCTATGGCATCCGCGAAATGGCCCGCACCGGCCGCCTCGCCATGGCGCGCGGTTCGGCGATGGAAGGGCGCGAAGCTGAATGAGCGCACGCATTCGAATAATCTCACGCAAAGGCGCAAAGAACGGCAAGGGCCCAGTCTTTTGTAGGCAGGGGGTTTTCTTTGCGTCTTCCTCTGCGCCTTAGCGCCTTTGCGTGAAAACAAAAAACTACCGCATCTTCAACCGCCGCAGCCCCACGACGCACATTTTCAGCAGCATCCAACCATGCCGGAAGCGGCTGATCTGCGTTTCGCCGTAAATGCGCTCGCGGTAGCGGATCGGCAAATCGACGATCTTCAAGCCGAGTTTCGACGCGCCGAAAAGCAGATCGAAATCGCCGAACGGATCGAACTCGCCAAAATACGAACTGTTCGCGAGCAGCTTCTCGAAATCTTTCTTCAAAAGCACTTTCGTTCCGCAGAGCGTGTCTTTCACGTTTTGACCGAGCAGATAGGAAAACGCCATGCTGAAAAATTTGTTCGCGATCAGATTCAAAAAGCGCATCGCTTTATTTTCCATGGGATAAACCAGGCGCGAGCCGTTCACGAATTCCGCGCGCGCGCTGGCAATCGCGTCGAAAAATGCTGCGAGGTCCTCGGGCGGCACTGAAATATCCGCGTCGAGAATCATCAGCACATCGTATCTCGCCTTCGAAAATCCCAGCCAAACCGCGTCCTTTTTTCCTTTTCCGCTTTGCTTGTAAACCGAAATATCAATTTCCGGATTGTCTTCCTTCGCCTTCAAACACGCCTCGTAGGTGTCGTCCTTGGAATTGCCCTCGACGAAAATCAATTCCGTCGCGTTTCCCATTTGTGGCAGGCGCTTGACGATGTGCGGAATGTTTCCCGCTTCGTTGCGGCAGGGGCAGATCACTGAAACCGTCAGCGCGTTGCGGCTGTGAATCTCCGCGCCGCTGTCGATCTTGCGCCGCTCGTTGCGCCGCCGCTCCAATGGCGCTTGCGGCAATCGCGCGACGATCACATTCGCCAGGCAAAAAAACTTGAATGGTTTGAACGGCGCCAGCCACGAATTCGCGAAGCGCGTCAGCAGCGGAATGCGCTTTGGAAACAAGATGCGCGAATCCGCATTAATCGTTTCGAAGCCCGCCAGCGAGAGTAGATTCGTCACGTCCTCCGCCGCCACCCAATTCAACACGGGCTGCCGGTACTTCAATCCGAGCGCTTCCGCAGTCGAAATCGCCGGCTGCCACAAGCGGCTGTGGATATTAATCAGCACACGCGTGCGCGCATGGCACATCGGCCGCAGCGCTTTCAGCAGCGCGAGAATGTCGAAAACAAATCCGAGCACGTCCGACAGAATGATGTAATCGAAGGTCTGCCCGCCCGCGACCCATTTCTCAAGCGCCTCGTTGATGAATTCAAGCTGCGGGTATTTTTCGCGCGCGCGTTCGATCATCTTCGAACTGATGTCCAGCCCCACGCCGTGCGACGGCTGCATCGCCGCGAGCAAATCGCCGGTTGCGCAGCCCACTTCGAGCACGCTCGAATTCTTCGGCACGTAATACGCGTAGATGCGTTCAAGCTCGCGGTGATAACCGAAGTTGCGCTTGCGCCACTTGTCGCGCTGATCCGCGAATTGATCGAAATACGCGCGCACGGTGTTAAGGCATTCGTCGAGCGCCGCGGGACGGTATTGCGCGCGCTGCTGGCGCGTCATGGGCGTGGAAGGATTCTGAGCCGGATCGGGCATCCACTAAATATCGACTTTTTATCGCGCTGCATAGAGCCGCGTTATTCCACGCGCAGCAGATGATAATCCTTCTTTCCTTTGCGCAGCACGAGATATTTGCCATGCAGCAAATCAGCCGTGGTCACTTTGCGCCCAAGATCCGTAACACGCGCGTCGTTGAGATTCGCGCTGCCCGCCGGAATTGCGCGCTTCACCTCCCCGCGCGACGGCCACAGCTTCGACGCCTCCGCGAGCACCTCGATCACCGGACAGCCCTCGCCTTCGAGCTTCGCCTTCGCGAACGTGGAACTGGGCGCTTCCTTTACCACTTCGAGCAGCGTGGCTTCGTCCATTTCGTGCAGCGCGCCTTTGCCAAAGAGCGCGCCTGACGCCTTTTCCGCATTCGCGCGCTCGGTGACGCCGTGCACTTTCTCCGTCATAAGCACTGCAAGTTTGTACTGTGCTTCGCGCTTGCCCGGATCGGCCCGGTGCAGCAGTTCGATGCTGTAAACGTCCTGCACGCTCAACTCGGTGAAGTATTTCAAGTACGTAATCGCCGTCTCATCGGGAATGTTGATCCAATATTGATAAAACGCGAACGGCGACGTGCGCGCCGGATCGAGCCACAGCGCTCCCGCGGTCGTCTTGCCGATCTTCTGCCCTTGCGCGTCAGTGATCAGCGGCGTGGTTAAACCATAGGCCTGATATTTTTCAACAGGCTCGCTCTCCGGCCGCTTGCGGCGAATCAATTCGATGCCGGCGGTGATGTTTCCAAATTGGTCGCTTCCGCCAATCTGCAAGCGGCATCCGTACTCTTTAAAAAGGTGATAAAAATCGTACGCTTGCAGCAGCATGTAGCTGAATTCCGTGTAGCTGATCCCCTGGTCGCGGTCTTCCAGCCGCTTGCGCACGGATTCTTTTTCCATCATCACGTTGATCGTGAAATGCTTTCCAACGTCGCGCAAAAACGCAACCAGGTTCATCGAGCAGAGCCAGTCGGCATTGTTGACCAGCCGCGCGGGCGCGGCCTTTGACGAGAAATCGAGGAAACGCTCCATCTGCGCGCGCTGCCCCGCGACATTGCGTTCGAGAATCTCCGGCGTCAGCAACTGCCGCTCTTCCGATTTCCCCGACGGATCGCCGATGAATCCCGTCCCGCCGCCGACCACCGCGATGGGGCAATGCCCCGCCTTTTGAAAGCGCGACAGATTCAGCAGCGAAATCAGATGATGCGCCGCGAGACTGTCCGCCGTCGGATCGAACCCGCAATACAGCGTGTATTGCTCGGCGAGCAATTTCTTTTCAAGCTCCGGATCGGTCTTCTGAGCGATCAGGCCGCGCCAGTCGAGTTCGGCGATGATGTTTTCGGGCATGGAGATTCCTCGGCGCTTCTAAATGCTTGCGCTTAGATTATCACATCGTATTGCGCGCGGTGAGAAAAATAACCGGCTGCTTCATTTCACAAACTCCTCACACTTCCGAGTCGCAAAGCGGTCCGTCATCCCGGCCACATAATCGCAAATGACGCGCTCGCGCGTTTCCTTTCCGCTCTCGATCAGCCTCTGATCGTCCTCGGGCAGCAATTCTGGATTCGCTCGATACGCTAAAAAAAGCTGCTTGAGCTTTTCGCGCCAAAAATCGGTGCGTTCCTTCACCCGCGGGCTTTTGTAAAATTGCTGCATCAGAAACGCTTCCAATTCCCGTTTGCGCGCACCGATCTCCCTGGAAAAACCAATCAGTTCGCCGTTGAACTTTCGCACGCCGCCAAGCGATTGAATGCGCTGTTCGTCGAGCCGAGCCTGCGTTTCGTGCATCAAATCCGTGACCAGCGTCGCGATCAATCGCCGCACCACCGCGTGCCAGCGCATGCGCTGATTCGCGCGGTACACAGCATCTTCGGCGACAACCGCCTCCTCCGCCTCGCGCCACAGCGCCACGCCACGCACCTCTGCTTCGATCAGCGCGCCTGAAACCAGCCCGTCGTCCAGGTCGTGCGTGTCGTACGCAATTTCGTCGGCGTGTCCGACAAGCTGCACTTCCAGCGGCGGCATCTCGCCTGCCGCAAAACCCAGCAGCGACCGCGAGCGCGGCGAACCTTCGCGCGCGACGTAATTTTTCGAATATCCTTCGCGCGTTTCGTACGTGAGATTCAATCCCGGAAAGCGCGCGTATCGCGTTTCGAGCAGATCAACGACGCGCAGCCCCTGAGCGTTGTGATCGAACCCGCCGCAATCGCGCATGACTTCATCCAGCGCCGCTTCGCCCGAATGCCCGAACGGCCCGTGCCCCAAGTCGTGCGCCAGCGCCAGCGCCTCGGCCAAATCTTCGTTGAGTTTCAACGCGCGCGCAATCGTTCGCGCGATCTGCGTGACTTCCAGTGTGTGCGTCAGGCGGCTGCGATAATAATCGCCTTCGACGACGCTGATGAAGACCTGAGTTTTGTATTGAAGCCGCCGAAAGGCGGAGGAGTGAACGATGCGGTCGCGGTCGCGCTGATAAAGCCCGCGGTACGGAACGCCGTGGTCGGGATGCACGCGCCCGCGCGACAGCGACTCGCGCATGGCATAGGGCGCCATAGCGAATTCAAAATTCAAGATTCGAGATTCAAGCTTTGTGCCCGCAGGTTCCTGGTCCATGACAAGGCCCTGACTCACTCGTAAAACGGAGCGCCGAAATAACGTTTCAATCTTGAATCTGGAATCTTGAACCTTGAATTGGTCTTTTACGCGACTTTCGCGCCTGCATTGTCATTCAGCCACGTCGTCAAGAATTCCTTGCTCGGCGCGCCCACATATTGATCGACGTTCTTGCCGTCTTTGAAAATAATCAGGCAGGGGATGCTGCGAATGCCAAAGCGCATTGCGACGTTGGGCGAATCGTCCACGTCGATCTTGGCGACTTTGACCTTGCCCTTGTATTCGGTAGCCAGTTCGTCGATGACCGGCCCAACGCGGCGGCACGGCCCGCACCACGTTGCCCAGAAATCCACCAGCGCAACGCCCTTATACTGTTCGATTTCAGTTTCGAAATTGGCATCGTTGACTTCGACTGTGTCGGCACCCATCGGATCCTCCTTGCGTTGAATCGGTCCAATCTGACCAGCTTTCAACGACTCTAACATATCTTGGGTCGATGTCACGCAAATCCGAGGCCTGCGTCAAAGCGCGAAAGTATGCTTCAGCGCGGCCTCGATTGGCGACATTGGAACGGCGCCGATGATTTTGCGTATTTCCCTCTCCAGAATTGTTGCAAGATTATCCGTCATGACGACTGAGTCCGCTGTTAATATATCTTAGCATTGAGAACCCGCTGTGCAATCCTCACTTCACCGCCGCCACCGCCTTCGCCGCCGCCTCGCTCAGCGTCGTCGCGCTTTCGATCGCCAGGCCGCTTTCCTCCAGAATCTTTTTGCCCAGATCGACGTTCGTCCCTTCCAGGCGCACCACCAGCGGCACGCGCAGTTGCACTTCCTTCACCGCTTCGATCACGCCTTCGGCGATCACGTCGCATTTCATGATTCCGCCAAAAATGTTCACAAGAATCGCTTTCACTTTCGGATCGTTGAGGATGATCTTGAACGCCGCGGTGACTTTGTCCTGCGTCGCGCCGCCGCCCACGTCGAGGAAATTCGCCGGCTGGCGGCCGTAGAGTTTGATCACGTCCATCGTCGCCATCGCCAGTCCCGCGCCATTGACGAGGCAGCCGATTTCGCCGTCGAGCTGGATGTAATTGAGATCGTGTTTGCCGGCTTCGATTTCGTTCGGATCTTCCTCGTTCAAGTCGCGCAGTTCTTCGATGTTCTTGTGCCGGTACAGCGCGTTGTCGTCGAAATTAATCTTCGCGTCCAGCGCGATGACCTGATTTTCCTTCGTCACGACCAGCGGATTAATTTCGGCCAGCGAGCAATCCAATTCCGAGAACGCGCGCGCGATGGCCATCAGGAATTGCACGCCGCTTTTGAATCCGTCGCCGCTCAAGCCCAGGAAAAACGTAAGGCGCCGCGCCTGATTCGGCCACAGCCCTTCGCGCGGATCGAAATGCACTTTCAGAATCTTCTCCGGATGCGATGCGGCGACTTCCTCGATATCCATGCCGCCTTCGGTGCTGGCCATGATGACGGGCAGACCGCAGGTGCGGTCGATCACGATCGACAGATACAGTTCGCGCGCGATGTTGCTGCCCGATTCGATGTACACGCGCTTAACCACGCGGCCGGCGGGGCCGGTCTGTTTGGTGACGAGGACGTTGCCAAGCATCTTGAACGCGTAGTCGCGCGCTTCGGCCGCGGAGCGCGCGATTTTGACGCCGCCGTCCATCACCAGTTTAGAGCGGTCGCGATGGTCGTAACATTTGCCTTTGCCCCGCCCGCCGGCGTGAATCTGGCTCTTCACCGCGCAAACGGCCACGCCCAATTCCTTGAACGCCGCTTCGGCTTCCGCGGGCGTGTAAACCACGATGCCTTTGGGAACGGCGACGCCATAGTTGCCGAGAAGTTGTTTGGCCTGATGTTCGTGAATGTTCATGCGACCGCTCCGTGCGTGAAAAGAGAATTAATAAGAGGAGAGAAATATAATCGAGCACGGTCGTCGATTTGTCAACCCAATCTTGAGCACTCTATGATCTCGACCGCCACAAACATATTTACGGCCAGGAAAATGAACGCACAACGCCTCGATCTCCGTATGGGTGCAATCGCACAAACTCGCAACGCAGTGTACATCTCATAGCCACATTACAGGAGCATTCACATGATTCGCCTACTCATCGCCTGCGTGTTCGCCGCCGCCGTTCTTGCCGTCCGCCCCGCCTTCGCCGCGGCCGACGCCTTCAAAGTCACCACCGACAAAACCGTCGATAACTCCTCCCTCGATTCCATCGTCAAAGACGTTGTGCGCCTCTCCGGCGCGAAGACCAACGATGAAAAGGCCATTGCGATTCTCGATTATCTGCATGCGACGATTTTTCATTTCGCTTACCCGGTCGAGAAGAACCAATCCGTCGGGCCGCTGAAGGTGCTCAACGTTTACGGCTGGGGCCTCTGCGGCGGGCAGCACACGGTGCTGAAGGCGCTCTTCGAAACCGCCGGCTTCCAGGTGCGCTACCGCGGCTGGGACGGGCACACGACCATCGAAACCAATTACGACAACCACTGGCATTACTTCGACGTGTTTTTGAAATGCTATTTCTGGACAAAGGACCGCAAGACCATCGCGGGGCAGGACGACATCAACGCCGATCCCTCGATTGTGCTCGACGGCCTCAAAGACAAGCGCGTTCCCGCCGATTATTATCTCTGCTGCGGCGACGAAGCGAAGGGGATCGTGTCGGGGAGCAAGGGTTCGAAACCGCTTCCGCCGTCGAAGCCCGAAGACGGCTGGGCCAGCGTCACTGGCCGCGATCAAGGCTACAGCCCATTGTTGCGCCTCCCGTCGGGGGCAAGCTTGCGCCTCGGCTGGAGCGGCGAGCCGAATATGACCGCGGTGCCGGGCAAAAATCTGCACACCTGCGGCATCAAAGATTTCCGCGACAACAAAGTGCTCGGCCCGATCCTCGAACACTACGGACAGCGCACATACGCCGACGGCAAATTTATCTACGCGCCTGATTTTTCGAAAGCGGCCGACATGGCGGACATTAATCTGACCGGCGCAACGGCCGCGGACGGAAAGCTCAACGCGACCGCGGGCAAAGGCGTTGCGATCTTCAAACTGCCGCTGCCGGTTGTGTACGTCGCGGGAAATATTGACGCCGCGTTCGAAGGCGACGGCAATCTCTTCATCTCGACGAATGCCGGAAAATCGTGGCAGCCCGCGAAAGCCGGCGACAACTCCGCGCTGCTGAAACAAAAATACGATGTGTATGTGAAAGCGGAATTCGCCGGCGCGCTTAAAAGCCTGCGAGTCGAAGCGACCGTCGAGCACAACCGCTGCGCGCAGCCGTATCTCTTGAACGGCAAAAACGCGATCACCGTTTCGGCAAACGCCCTGCCCAAAGACAGCGTGCTGAGCGTCACCTACGCCTATCAGGAGGCGACCGCGCCCGCCACGCGCAAACAATACAATGGCGCCGGCGTGATCTACGGCGAAACGAAGACCGTAACCAAGGAAATCACGGCGCTGCCGTTCAATTTCGAGATCGACGTCGGCGGCAACGAACCGCCGAAGATGCTTTATTTTGAGCGCGCGGTGAAAGCGAAGTAAGGGGTCAGGAGTCAGGAGTCAGGGGTCAGGGGTCAGTGGTCAGGGGTCAGGGGTCAGAAAAAAACGCGGGCAGCGGTTTTACCGCGGCTTCCGACTACCGACCTCTTACTTCTCTCACATTGTCATCACCACTTTTAACACACCCTTTCGCGCGGCGAGTTCAAACGCCTCCATGCCTTGGGCCAGCGTTGTGCGATGATCGATCATGCTTCGGACGTCGATCGCGCCGCGTGCCAGCAGGCGCAGCGCCGGGGCGAAGCGCCCGCAGCGGCTGCCGACGAGGCGAATCTCATCCACGACAATCTTCGCCCAATCGATTGCCGGCGCGGCGCTCGGCGAGTACGTGCTTTTCAACACCAGCGTGCCGCGCGGCGCGATGTGCTTCAGTGCGTACGCAAGACCATCGGGCGAGCCGCTGCATTCGACGATGTGATCGAAGCGCGTGGGGAAATTCTTGCTTCCGCTCCCTTGCGGCCGCGGCTCGTTGCAGAACGTCTCGACGCCCCACCGTTCCGCCAATGCCAGCTTCTTTGGATTACGCCCGACCAGCGTCACGCGCGAACCGAAGTGCGCGAAAACCTGCGCGATCAGCAGGCCCAGTTTTCCATCGCCCACCGCCAGCACGCGGGACGCCGGCGGAATGTGGATTTGTTCGAAAATCTCCAGCGCCGCTGCAAGCGGTTCCGTGAATACGGCTTCTTCGTCGCTTACGTTATCCGGCACGGCGATCAGAGTGCGTTCCGGCAGCGCGAGAAATTCCGCGAACGCGCCGGGCCGCTTGTAGATTCCCAGCACCGTGCGCCGAGCACAATGGCGCGACTGATTCGAGCGGCACTCCTCGCACTCGCCGCAGCCCGCGTTGATTTCGCCGACGACTCGCCGCCCCACCAAGCGCTGCGGCCCCTCGACCACGTCGCCGACAAATTCGTGCCCGGGAATGCCGCTAAATTCCATGTAGCCCTTGACCAATTCCAGATCGGTGCGGCAAATCCCCGCCATGCGCAAAGCGACGCGGCATTCGCCGTGAGCCAGCGGCGGCACCGGCACTTCGCGCAGCGATATTCTTCCAGGCGGATCGACGACGAGGGCTTTCATGGCGGGGGGAAGGGGCATTTTTTAAACTGATTTGAGTCGTGTGAGCGTATGAGATTCTGCAGGCAGAGTCAAAGTCTTCGCAAAAACCCCGCCACGGCGCGATTGACCTGCTCGGCGTGCGTGAAAAATATCCCGTGCCCGGCGCCGTGGACCGAAACGAATTCCGCGCCCGGAATCGTTTGTGCCATCTCGACGCCGGCGGCGTGCGGCAGCACCCAATCGTCAGTCCCGTGCAAAACCAGAGCGGGCAATTTCAAATTGCGCGCGGCGGGAAGCTGGTTTTGCCGCGTCAGCGCCATGATTGCGCGGCCGTAGTAGCCGTTGGTGCGCTGGATGCGTGTGGAAACCAACCACTTCAATTCTTCGGGCGTGAAGCCGGCAACTTTATTCCCGCGCGAGGCTGCTTTTTTTACCAGCCGCTTCACCAAATTAATCGGCAAAATCCACGACAGCGGCGCCAGCATGCGCTGGTACAACGGCAGCCGCTTCGCGTTCGCGAACGATCCGATCAGCACCAGTCCGCGCGGTTTGACGCGCCCGCGCAGGCAGACGTTCAAGCTTACCGTGCCGCCCATCGACGATCCGCCAATCACGAACCCGCCTGGGCGGCGGTCCAATCTGCGGTCCAACACAAATTCTTCGACGTGCCGCGCGAAATGCCCCAGGCCCTCTTCGCCCGCGACCGGCGCATTCATCGCTTGAGGCATGTGCAAATCCGCCAGCGCGCCGAGCGGCAATTGGCGGATGTAATTGCGGCTGTCCATGCCCAATCCGGGGATCAGCACCAGCGCGGGCGCGTCGGGATTTTTCACGCGGTGCTCGTCCAGCGCCGGACGAACGACGTCCACCGGTTCGAAACCGGGCGCGTAAAAGTTTTCGAATGCAAGGAGACGATCGTGCGGCTCCGGCGGCGGCAGCAGCGCGTAATTCGCGAAATCGTTTTTGACCAGCGGCAATAAGCCTGCCGCGGCGCGTAATACGGCCGTGCTCATGACTGGCGACTTTCCAAGTTGAACGAATCGTACCCGCAGCTACAAAATACGGCCGCGTCAAATCTCATCTGCGAGTAAGCTACACGCTTTCTTTACGATTTCAAAACAATTCCTTGTCATAATTTGAGCGCCTGTTCGAACACATCCAGCAAGCGCGTGTGGCATTGCTCCAGCATGTAGCGTTCAAGGTAGCGCGCTCGCGCCACGACACCTTGCGCGCGCAGACATGCGGCGTCGCTCAGCATTTCGCGGAGCGCCTCGGCCAATTCGCGCGGGCCGCAGCCGCGTTCGAGCAGGCGGCCAGTCACGCCGTCCTGCACCGTCGAGGCCAGCGCGCCGTGGCGCGTCGAAAGCACGGGCAGGCCGGCTGACATGGCTTCGAGCACCACCAGCGGCTGGCCTTCGTACGGATAATGCGTGGGAAGGCAGAACAGATCGCCGCTCATCAGGAATGCGCGCTTCGCGGCGCCGTCCACGTTGCCGACAAATTCAACTGTGTCGTTCAGATTTCCGCGCGCGATCACGTCCAGCGTCTCCGCGCGCGTGTGCTCTTCGGACCAATTTCCGGCCACGCGCAGACGGACGTCCGGAATGTCGCTGCGCAGGAAGATCAGCGCGCGGACCAGATCGAGAATGCCTTTCGTCCGCGCGAGCGTGCTCATGTAAAGAATGGTGCGCGGCTTGGGGACGATATGGGCGTGTGTGACTTCGGCGAACAAATCCGGCACGCCGTTTTCGACGACATGAATCCGATTAGGCGCCACCAGGCCTTCGAAGATCGGACGAAATTCTTCCGCCAGCACGATCACGGCGCGCGCGCGTTTCAATACGCGGCGCGCGACCGTGCGGAACCACGCGGGGGCTTCTCTGTCGAAAAATTCACGAAAGTAACCGCCGTGCAAGTGCAGCACGACGCGCGAACCGTGCAGGCGCGACAGAATCACGAAGAGCGCGTCGCGCAGAAAGGCGGGAACGTTTTGCGAAATCGGGACATAGACCAAATCGTGGCGGCCGCGCAGGAGCCGCGACGCCAATTCGGCGAGGTTGGCGAAACCGAGCGAGAGATTCTGCGCGTCCCAACGCCCGAGGTTCGAGGCATCGCGGCGGTCGGACGTATCCAGGTGTTCGAAGTGGAAGCGGGTTTGTCGCGGGGCGGCTTCGAGCAGGTCGCGAATGAACGTGGCCACGCCGTGATAGGGCGGCGGCACGGGGCCTACGATCAGAACTTTGCCAACCGCGCCCTGATCGTAGCGCAGGCGTCCCGCCTGCGTGGATTCACCCGGCAATTTATCCACGCTTGAGATTCTCGCATGTGCAGGCGGATTGTGGTGCAGGCCTCCAGCCTGCCCGTTGAGCTATGCAGGCTGGAAGCCTGCACCACAAAACGATCGCGTCAATTGAATTCCTTCAAATGAAATTCCTCGACCAGGGACTTCACGTGTTCGGTCGAATCGTTGCCGGGATATTTTCCGATGATGCGCTGGCAATCGGAGGCCATCACGCGCAGGGCGGGCGCGTTGACGCGGCGGAATTCCGGATCGGCGGGGTCGCGGCTGCCGGCGAGCGTGGGTTTGAGATCGCTGATTTGCGTCAGGACCATGCGCAATTCGTCGGCGGCGAATTTCGCCTTCTGCACGCGCTCGTCGTTCTTCAGGTCGTCGAGCGCCTTGGCCGCTTTGTCGCCGATGGCCGTGCCGCGCAACTGGCGCGCGATGGTTTTTAATTTCGCCAGCGCCGCCATCGGATTGCTATCTTTTTCGGCCATCGCTTTGTCGTACTTTTTATTGGCCCACGCGAAGACCGCGGTGAAAAGTTTCGAGGCTTCTTCGAGCACCTTTGCGTCGGTCGTCTCTTTTTTGCGGCGCACCAATTCAGTCAGCGTGACCATCATGTCGCTGCCGCTTTTGAGTTTCGCTTCGATGTCGGCGAGACGCCCAATTTCGCCGGGCTTGGTGATGTCGGCGAGCGCGTCGACGAGCGCTTCCTGAACTTTGGCTTCGAGTTCCGTGCCGTGCAGATTGGTGCCGATCAGCACGCCGTCGGGATTGAAGAGCAAATTCGCGGGCAGTTCGGGGATGTAACGGCCTGCGTACTGGGAGCCCGGCGGGCCGCAGAACAGCATCGCCGAGCGCGATCCGAAACAAAAATCGAACTCGTAGTCGGGAGTTTTGAAGGCGGGATTCGTGGCGAAAAATTCGATGGCCTGGTTGAACGAATCGGCCTGTTTTTCGAGCGCGATGATGTGGAAACCGGCGCTGCGGTATTTTTTGTAAAGCTCCTGCATCGCGGGCATCTGCGCAATGCACGGGCCGCAACGGACGCCCCACAAATCGATCAGCACCACTTTTCCGGAGAGATCCTTGACGCCGAAGTGAGGGCCGCGAATGTGCTCGCCGAGGTCAAGTTCGTCCACCGTCAAAGCCGAAGCCCTGATGGGCAGCAGCGCCGCCAGCACCAGCGTCACACAGAACCCGCGCAAAACGCTTCCTCCAAAAGTCGTAGCATTATCGTTACGGCTTAACAAATTGCAATGTCGCTCCGTCCAAAGGCGCCGGACTTGCCGTAGCCGTCTCCCTCCGGGAGAGGGCCGACGCATGTACTCATGCGCGGGGTGAGGGGATTCGGCACACAGCAAGATTGTCGCGCCTCCCCCTCACCCCGCGAGCGAGTACGCTCGTCGGCCCTCTCCCCGTGGGAGAGGGGCAACGTCAGTGCTCCACATGCCCATCCACAAACACCACATTCTTCCCGCCGAAGCTGCCACCCTTCGGATGGAAATTCTCGTAGTCGTAAATCATCGGGACGCGCGTGTTGCTCATCAGGCCGTCGGCGGGCAGGTCTTTGTTTTTGTTGTTCAACAGCGCATTCCATTCGTAACTCGAGCCCTCATTTTCGAAATAGCCTTGATTGTCATCGGGGCATTTGAAGACACGTTCGTCGTGCAGCAGCGGATAAAGCGTGTCGCGCAGGGTGCCCTGGTCTTTGTTGATCGTCGGCCGCGAGGCTAATTTCGGAAAGCTTGAAAAATTGTTGTCCGAATACATCATCATCGCGCGCTGAAGCTGCATCAGGTTGTTCGAGCAAAACAAGCGCCGCGCTTCGGCGCGTGAGCGGCCGTACAACGGCAAGAGGATGGCCGCCAGCGTCGCGACGATGGCGATGACCACGAGCATTTCCAGCAGCGTGAATCCGCGCGATTGATGAGACTTCCGCAAGCGATGCCTCTGTTCGAACCGTGAAACCATGAAACCTGAAACTCTGAAACTCTGAAACTCTGAAACTCTGAAACTCTGAAACTCGCCGTTATCTTCCCCGAATAAATTTGATCGCGTTCAAGCGCTCTTCGTAAAGCGGGGCGAGTTCCGCGCGCTCTTCGCTGGTCGTGACGCTCAAGTATGCTTTCACGCCCTTGTCGATCATTTCTTCGATGTTTATGTTTTCAAGCTGCGCGCGGCGTTTGTCCTGTTCTTCTTTGGGCAATTGCCTGAAGCGTTCGAGCTGCTCGGCCTGCGCGGTGCGCGCGTCTTCGATGAACTGTTTGCGTTCTTCCGGATTCATGCGGTGAAAGCGTTCAAGCTGCAACGTGATGCCTTTGTCGAGCGTGCCCAGGACGAGGCGCCTGACTTCCGGGGGCGGAAGCTGGCGCACGAATTCGCGCCATTCGGGCGATTGAGTTAGCGATTGGCGGTCGGAAAGATCGAGGCGGTTGAGCTGCGTGATCGCGCTGTCCACGGTGATTTCGCCGGCGCCCATTTTTGCGCGCAGTTCGTCGGGCGTGAGGTCGCGGACTTTTTTCGCCGTCAGTTTCACAAATAGCGCGCACGCGCCCGCCACGGCCAGCGCGATCAGCGCGGCTTTGATGTAGCGCGACGCAGGTGAATCGGCGCCGCGCGGCTTGGCGGATACTGCTCCGCTTTTCATCAATCAATCGCTCCTTTAGTGAGACGATACCGGCTGGAGCGGCATTTTTCCAGCGATTGCAGAATTACAGACGCTTGGCAAGCGCACGCCTTCGTGTTCATCGGATTGGAATTTAGCACTCGCGTCCAGTATTATCTTTCACGCAAAGACGCAAAGTTCTCACAAAGAGCGCAAAGAGATTCTTTTGATATTTCCATGCGCCCTTTGCGCCATTCGCTGCGCCTTTGCGTGAAAAAGAATTGGGAGAATGCAATGGCTTCAGCCAAGTACACGCCGTCCGACGTCGAGCCGAAGTGGCAGGCTTATTGGGCGGAGCAGAAAACATTTAAAACCGGAAATCCGGGCGACGCGGGGTTCGATCTTTCGAAGCCGAAATATTATGTGCTCGACATGTTTCCCTATCCCAGCGGATCGGGCCTTCACGTCGGCCATCCGGAAGGCTACACGGCGACCGACATTCTCGCACGCTACAAACGCATGAACGGCTTCAACGTGCTGCACCCAATGGGCTGGGACGCGTTTGGCTTGCCCGCGGAACAATACGCGATGCAGACTGGCACGCATCCGGCCGTCACGACGCAGAAAAATATCGACAGCTTCCGCTCGACCTTGCAGCGGCTTGGATTTTCCTACGACTGGTCGCGCGAAGTCGATACGACCGATCCGAATTATTACAAATGGACGCAGTGGATATTTCTGAAGCTGTTCAACAGCATCTACGATCCGCGCGTGAACAAAGCGGTCGATGTTCAATCGATCGTCGCGGAACTGAAAGCGAATCTGCTCGGCATCAAGGACGAGCGGACGATCATATTCTATTTCACTGGCGAAAAGGCTCAGGAGGCGGGCCTTGGCCGGCAGTGGAACGAATTGAACGGCGACGAGCAAGCGCGTTTGATGGCGAACTATCGGCTTGCGTACGTGAGCGAGGCGCCTGTGTGGTGGTGCGAGGCGCTGGGGACGGTGCTGGCGAACGAAGAGGTGATCGACGGCCGCAGCGAGCGCGGCGACCATCCGTGCGTGAAGAAGCCGCTGCGCCAATGGATGCTGCGCATCACTGCATATGCGGAGCGGTTGATCGACGATTTGGAAAGCGTCGAATGGCCGGAGTCGATCAAGCAACAGCAGCGCAATTGGATTGGTCGCAGCGAAGGCGCGGAGGTGGATTTTGAAATTGCGGGAGGAGGGAGGGGGGAGGAGGGAGGGGGGAAGAAAATCCGCGTCTTCACAACGCGCCCCGACACATTGTATGGCGCCACTTATATGGTGCTCGCTCCGGAGCACCCGCTCGTCAAGGAATTGACCACGCCCGAGCAGAAAGCCGCCGTCGAGCAATACGTGTTGGAAGCCACACGCAAGAGCGACTTGCAGCGCACCGATCTGGCGAAGGACAAGACGGGCGTCTTTAGCGGATCGTACGCGTTCAATCCGGTTTACGAAGACCGCAGCGACCCGCGCGCGAAGATTCCGATCTGGATCGCTGATTATGTGCTGATGGGCTATGGCACCGGCGCGATCATGGCCGTGCCGGCGCATGACGAGCGCGACGCGGAGTTTGCGCTGAAATTCAAGCTGCCGATTGTCAGTGTGGTGATGCCACCGGATAAGTGGCTGGCGGATAACCTCACGTTAGACGCGCTTTCGCCGACTGCAATTGAATGTTCGGATATTGTGACGGGCGTCGAAGCGCCGCCGGAGATACTCAAAAAAGCGTCCCAAGTGGGGGCATTGAAGCGGAAGGCGGAAGAAAAGATTGGGCAAGAAGTGAGAGACATGTTCACTCTCCACCCCGAACGATTCAAATCCTTCTTTGTGGACGACGGCATCGCCTTCAACTCGCCGCTGATCGACGGCCTGCACACGCCCGAAGCCAAGAAAAAAATCACCGAGTGGCTTGAAGCGAAAAAGCTCGGCGAGAAAAAAATCACGTACCGCCTGCGCGATTGGCTCTTCAGCCGCCAGCGCTATTGGGGCGAGCCGTTTCCGATTATTTGGGACGAGCAGGGAAACGCTTATGCGCTGACGGAAGATTCACTGCCGCTGACGCTGCCGGAGATGATCGACTTCAAGCCGAGCGGAACGGCGGAGCCGCCGTTGAGCAAGGCGAAAGATTGGGTCGAATGCTACGCGGAGATTTTGGCGGATGGGTCGGCGCGGGTCGAGAATCGTGCAGGCGGGCCGCCCGCACCACAAATTGCCGGCGGGACGCCGGCGGTACGGGTGCGGCGCGAGACCAATTCGATGCCGCAGTGGGCGGGGTCGTGCTGGTATTATTTGCGCTACACGGATGCGCGCAACAACGACATGGCGTTCTCGCCGGAGCGCGAGAAATACTGGATGAACGTCGATCTCTACGTCGGCGGCGCGGAACACGCGGTGCTGCACTTGCTCTACAGCCGCTTCTGGCACAAAGTCCTCTTCGACCGCGGCGTCGTGCACACGAAAGAACCGTTTCAGCGATTGTTCAATCAAGGTTTGATTCAAGCGTTCGTCTTCGAAGATCCGACGGGACGCCTCGTGCCGAATGACGAGGTGAAAGAGAACGAGGACGGCACGTTCACGCGCGTTTCGAACGGCGAAAAACTCAAGCAAACCATCGGCAAAATGTCGAAGAGTCTGAAGAACGTGATCCCCGCCGACGATGTGATCCAAGAATACGGCGCGGACACGCTGCGCCTATACGAAATGTTCATGGGGCCGCTCGACGGCAGCAAGCCGTGGAACCCGCGCGACGTGCCGGGCATGTTCCGCTTCCTGCGCGACTGCTGGCGCATGATCGTCGAAGACGACGAACGCACGCCGCAGGCGGGGAATCTGCGCATGAATCTGCTGCCGTCGGCGTCGGAGATGATCGGGCAGAAGAGCGGCGACGAGATAGAGCGCCTGCTGCACAAGACGATCAAAGGCGTGACGCAGGACTTGGACCGCATGGCGTTCAACACGGCCATCAGCAAACTGATGGTCTTCAAAAACAAAGCGCTGGAAGACGTGGATCAGCTCAGCCGCTCGCAAGCCGCGCGCTTCCTGACGCTGCTCGCCCCCTTCGCGCCGCACATCGCCGAAGAACTGTGGTCGCGCATGCGCCACGGCCAGACGATCGCGCTTGAAGCGTGGCCGAAGTACGACGAGAAGCTGACGCAGGACGCGACGAAGGAACTGGTGATCCAGGTCAACGGCAAAATCAAAGGCCGCATCACCGTCGCGGCGGACGCCGCGGAGGAATCGGTAAAAGCGCAAGCCACCGAAGCGATCAAAGCGGATTTGGCTGGGAAGACGGTGCTGAAGGTGGTGGTGGTGCCGGGGCGGTTGGTGAATATTGTGGTGAAGTGAGCAATGTGGTATAAGTGATGTGAGGTGCGAACATGAGCGTTCAAATCAACAAGTTTGGCCGGATCGATGGTTCACGCACGACGGTGTACCACGTGATGGACTATTATAAAAAGAACACGCCGCCGGACGAAATCGTCAAGTGGTTGCCGCTGACGCTTGAGCAAGTTCGCGCGGCGATTGACTTCATCGACGCAAACAAAGCGGACGTGTTGCTCCACTATCAAAAGATGCTGGCCCGCTGCGAAAAAGGCGGCCCGCCGGAAATCGAAGAGCGAATCAACAGGAAGAAGGCAATCATGCGGACGTCGTATTGCTAGCAGTTAAAAATTTTTACTCGCGCAAAGGCTCGTGACGCCATTTCCACAGCCGCGTTAGAGGAAACTTCCAAAATTGAGTACCACGTACGACTTTTCGAAAGTTACCCATAAGAGAATTACGTTGCTCAAGCCCCTTCGCGTAAATTCGCGCGATTCGTTGTTCCCTCTTTTTTCTCCGCGCCTTAGCGCCTTCGCGTGAGAAAAGAATAGTTTCAATAACTCAACCCAAACCCAAATTTAAACAACGGATCGTACTTCTCGTCGCCCACGTTCAGCGGCAACTGCGTCACGGCTTTCGGCCACGTGTGCGACAATTTTCCCGCCGGCTTGGCATCCCCGAAGAGCACGTCCGCCACGCCCGCGCCTTCCGAACCTGGCAACCACGCCGCGACCAGCGCGTCGGCTTGATCGACGATCTCCCCCAACATCACCGGCCTTCCCGACAGCACGACCACGACCAGCGGAATGCCCGCCTTCTTCATGTTGACAAACGTTTCAAGCTGATCTTTTGGCAACATCAGATCGGTGCTGTCGCCCTCGGTTTCGGCATAGGGCTTCTCGCCGATCACGACCACGCCAACAGTTGCGCCTTCCGCGCCCGTGCCGTCTTTCGAATAGGTGATTTTCGTATCCTTCGAGACGGCGCTCTTGATTCCGCTCAAAATCGTCGTCCCGCCCGGAATCGGCGTGCCGAGTTTGCCCTGCCAACTGATCGTCCACCCGCCGCACTGCATCGCCAATTCGTCCGCGCCCAGGCCTGCGACGTGAATGCGCGCGGCGGTTTTTGAAAGCGGCAGCGTCTTTTTCTCGTTCTTGAGCAGCACCAACGATTCGCGCACGGCTTGGCGCGCAACAGTGCGATGTTCCGCGGAGCCGAACGATTTTTGCAAGCCGCGGTCGGCGAACGGCGAGCGGTTGGGATCGAGCAAGCCCATCGCAAACTTGACGCGCAATATCCGCACGACCGCATCGTCCACGCGCGCCTGCGGCACTTTGCCTTCGTTCACCAACTCCTTCAACTGCCGGCAGAACTGCGCGTATTTGTCCGTAAGCATCACCATGTCGATTCCCGCGTTGATCGATTGCTCGATGCATTTTTTGTAGTCCTTGTTGAGCTGGTCGATCGCGTTGTAATCCGAAATCAAAAAGCCTTCGAAGCCGAGCTCGGTTTTCAGAATTTCGGTGAGCAGGTGTTTTTGTCCCGTGCATTTTTCGCCGTTCCAACTGCTGTACGAAGGCATGATCGTGGCCACGCCGTCGTTGACGGTCGTCAGATATCCTTGCAGATGAATCTTGCGAAGCGTCGCTTCGTCGCAGCGCGTGTCGCCTTGGTCCAACTGCCGCGGCCCTTTCGCCTGCTTCGACGACCCAAAGGCCGTGCCGCCGTCGCCGATGAAATGTTTCGCGCAGGCTACGACCGAGAGCGGATCGTTCAACTTCGCGCCCTGAAACCCGCGCACTGCCGCCGCGCCCAGCACTTTCACGATCTCCGGGTCTTCCGCGAAGCCTTCATAAGTCCGCCCCCAGCGCAAATCGCGCGGCACCGCCACGCAGGGCGCGAAGGCCCAATTGATGCCGATCGCGCGGACTTCCTCGGCGGTGATGCGCTCGATCTGCTCGACCAATTTCGGATCGTTCGCGCAGCCCAGGGCGATGTTGTGCGGAAAGACCGTCGCGCCTGGAATGTTGTTGTGGCCGTGCACGGCGTCCACGCCATAAATCAGCGGAATCGCGAGCCGCGTTTTGAGCGCGTGCTTCTGGTAGCCGTCCACCATGTCGGTCCAGCCGGCCAGCGTGTAGTCTTCTTTTTTCTTCGGCCCCGAGCCGCCGCCGCTGAGCAGCGAGCCGAGAAAATATTTCTCGATGTCGTCGGGATTTTTCAACGCGGATTGATCCGGCTGGCACATCTGGCCGACTTTTTCGTCGAGCGTCATTTTCGCCAGCAGGGCCTTGGCCTGGGCGTCGAACGAGGTGAAAAGCTTTTGGCCGGATTCGGCGGCCGACGCGCGGGTGGCGAGTAGGATTGCGGCGAAGAAATAGAGAAATTTCACGAGCGAGCGCGTGGCGTGCATGAGTGTGTCCTTTCGTTATTTGAATGGGGGCATGATACGAAGGACGCATTTTTTGGACAACCGAAAATGTCGGACGCGGAGTCGGGGCGGGGGATAGGCCTATCGGCTGGTTCCCCTCACGGGGAAAAAGATGGGCCGAGCTTCGCGCGACGGGCCGTCGGGACGCCCGGCGGTACAGGACGCGCCGATTTTTTCGCAGGCTTGCCAAGCGGACTGGCTATTCAGAGTGATCAGATCGGGGGCTTATGAAATACCTAACATTACCCGACGTTCCACGTGGAACATTTTGGCACTTGGATTGCATATAAGCGCACATGTGCAACTTATGCAAGGGACATAGGGCTAATGGGGCCGATAGTGCCGGATGGGCCGGTATGGTTGAACAATGTGCAACTTTTGACCGGATTGGGAGCGACTCCGACCGCCTGAAGGCGGGACTACGAACGATGTGCAACTTTTGCAGCGCGGGGAGGGGAGAAGACCGCTTACTGGCGTGGGCGGTTCTGGAGACTGGCCGCTCCCTTGCGGTCGCGGTTCTTGCGTGAGTGGAAACGATGTGCACTTTTGCAAGAGGGTTTCGCGGCGCGAAACTTCCCGATTTGAAGAAATTCGGCGCAATCCCTTTTTGACATTCCCCGGTACGCGGCGTAGTCTGTGCAGCAATCCGTGGCGAGGTGTTTGGTCGTGGGCGAATTGGAACCGCTGATTTTTGAGATGGGGCTTTACAAGGCGGTGATTCCGGCGGGGTTGCTTTATTCGGAGATTCATTTCTGGTTTGACGTGCTGGAGGACAACCGCACGCGCTGCGGGCTGACGGCTTATGCGGGTCGGTTGCTGACGGATTTGTTTCGATTGGATTGGACGGTCAAGGCCGGCGACTCGATTGCGGCGGAACAACCGTTGGGCGAAGTCGAGAGCACCAAGGCGGTTTCGGAATTGTACGCGCCGATGAGCGGGAAACTGCTGGCGGTCAACGCGGAGGCGGTGAACGATCCGTCGATGCTGGGCGTCGATCCGTACGCGACGTGGCTGTTTGAATTCGAAGGGCGGCCGGAGAAGGCGCTTTCCGCGGCGGAGTACGTGGCGTTTCTGGCGGCGGGGTGGGAAGAGACAGTGAAGCTTTTGAAGGGGCAGGTTTGAACGGACCATTTGTCATTTGTCATTTTTGATTTGTCATTTGTCATTTGATTCGGTTTTGCGAGGGGCAGGGGGGTGCGTCGGGATTGGGGAGATGGGGCGAATAGGACTTATGGGACCCATAGGACGAATGGGGTGTATTCGGCGCGGTACGCGATAAGGAAAACGGCGGTTTTTGGGATTGGTCGATGAGCGACGGGGCTTCTAAGAAAACGGTGCTCGCGCCCTGCATGGGC
Source organism: Planctomycetota bacterium (assembly GCA_035308565.1). Lineage (GTDB taxonomy): Bacteria > Planctomycetota > SZUA-567 > H5-PLA8 > H5-PLA8 > JANXLS01. The sequence goes on from DATGGK010000012.1 coordinate 29,628, forward strand.
GTGGGCAAAATCGTGGCGAGCGTGACTCGGCGGGCGGCGTATTTGATTCACGCGCAGTGCCCGGAGGACGTGGAACTGCTGTCGATTCCGGCGCTGCTGGCGGGGGACGCGCACGAGCGGGCGCTGATTCGAGATCATCCGGCGATCATCATTGATGGCTGCGCGCTGCGCTGCACAGCGCATATTTTTCGGCAGTTCGGCGTGGACGCGGCGGCGAAGATTGAAGTCAATCAGGTGATGAAGGAGAAGAAGATCGGGCCGGGGAAGACGCGCAAGGAATTGGAGGAGACCGGCAAGCGGCTGAGCGATTTCACAGCGGAAAAAGTGCTGGCGGCGCTCAACGACGAGGGATTGGAGGCGCGCTTTGTGGCGCCGGAGGAGTTGGCGCAGGATGCGCCGGAGGGCGTGGGTGCGGGGTGTCCACATTCGATATTTTCGAGCGGCGGCGGTTCTTCTTGCGGGAGCGAATCGACGGAATCCAGGGCGGCAGGAGTGCCGCCCCTCCTAGGGAAACATCGCGTGACGTCGGTGACGGTGCTGCCTTGCCAAGGCATCAAGCGCACCGGCGGGCGCGTGACGCAGCGGGCGGCGTACGAAGTGGTGGAGGACCGTTTTCTGGGGAAGAGCCAAGTGCTGTGCATTTCAGCGCTGGCCGCGGGGTGCCAGGAAGATGTGGAGATGCTGGAGAAATTTCCGACGGTGGCGGTGAATGGCTGCGCGAAACGCTGTGCGACGATTGCGGCGGAGTATCACGGCATTCCGGCGGTCGCGCATGTGGAATTGCCGGATGTGGCGCCGGATTTTAGTTGCGAGGAAATCTGCTACGAGCCCGATCCGACGGCGAAGGAACTCGCGATGTCCGCGAAACTCGCCGATGCGACAGCGCGTGTCGTGGAAGGATTGCTGGGAAGCGAGATCGACTGGTCCCCGCGCAAAGTCGATTTGCATGGCCTCGTTCACGAGCCAGCGAAACTCAACGCGCTCACCGGTTACAAGGACAACGGGCACGGCATTCTGCTGCAGCTCGCGAAAGAACAAATTGGCCGCATGGAAAATTCGCCGACCGCTGCGAAAGTCGATGTTGCGAAGTCCGAACAGGAAGTGCAGGCCGCGGTGATGATCTGTGAGAATCCGGGATTGAAGACGGTGATGACGGGGCTGTTCAAGCCGAAGGGGAAAAATCAGGATTTGGTTGGCGAGGCACGGAGTACGCCGGCTTAGGTCTCCTTCACTCGCCGCAGCAACGCCTCTTTCCAACTTTCCGACAACGGCGGCAATTCAGCCAATTCGCGCGCCGCGGACGCTCCGCCTTTATGATGAACCATTACATCGTTCGCCGCGGTCACCGTCCAGCGCGGAAATAACCGCTCGATCAATTTCAACTCCGCGCCCGCTTCGAATTCTCCTTCTTTAAGCACGCGGAAATACCAGCCGGACGAACCGTGCGCGTTGATCAGGTGCGGCAAATCCACCCGCTTCCAGCGCCATGCCAGCGTTCCGCACGGCTGGCGCGGCTGCGAAATCTGAATGCGCGCGCTGCCGGCGTCGAACACATCGCCGATGCAAACCGATTCTTCGTTCGTGTCGTCGAGCGTGAAATTCTCGCCGAACGCGCCCGGCGGTAAAGCGGCCTCGCCGAATTCGCGCGCCCAGCGCGCGTAATGTACGAAGCAATACGCGTTGATCGCTTTGTCTTCGCCGCCGTGAAAACGCCGGTCGGCCTGGCCGTCGCCGTCCAAACCCAGCGCCGTCGCACGCACGCGTCCGGCCACGGGCTCTTTGAAAATCGCCGTGCGCCGTTTCTTTTCCTGGCTGCCATCGCCCATTAATTCGACGTAGACTTTCGGCAATCCGGCTTGAATCGACTTGATCTTCATGTGTATTCCATCACGCGTATTGCTTCTGAAATGCGCGCGCTGTTTTCGCGCAGAGTTTGATTTTCTCGAGATCGATGCCCGTCGCAAATCCGCGCTCCTCCAGCCGCGCCACAAGTTTCTCCGAAGGCGTGTTGGCGATCAATTCGTTGCACGCGAACGGGCATCCGCCCAGCCCGCCGGCGGCGCAATCAAAGCGTCGGCAGCCGGCTTCGAGCGCAGCGTCGATGCAGTTCATCCAATTGCGCGCGGTGCCGTGAAAATGCGCGCTGAATTCGACGCTTGGAAATTCACTTCTCACCAATTTAAAAACGCGCTCGACTTGTGTGGGTGTGGCCACGCCGACGGTGTCGGCGAGCGAAATGTGGCGGATGCCGGAGATTGTGACGAGCATTTCGACGAAAGCGAGCAGGCCTTCTTCGCTCCACGCTTCGCCGCCGTGTGTGCGTCCGGCCCGCGCGTTTCGCAGCGTGCCGAAGGCCATCGACAAATACAGGATGAACGCTTTGCCGTGCTGCATCGCTTCGCGATGGATCTGCCGCATCGCCGGCCAGGTTTGTTCGAGCGTTTTGCCGGTGTTATCGAGCTGAAATCGTTCGGAAAGGCTGAACGGAAAGCCGAGCGTGTCGACGCCAGCCTGCGCGAAGGCGCGCTGCGCGCCCAATTTATTCGCGACAATGGCGATGCGTTCCAGATTCGGCCGCGCGGCGAAGGCGGCGAAAACTTGCTCGCTGTCGGCCATCTGCGGCACGGCTTTGAGCGAGACGAAACTGCCGAGATCGACGTGCGTGAAGCCGGCGTCGAGCAGCGCCGCGATGTGGCGAATTTTTTCGGGCGTGGGAATGAATCGCTTCAGGCCCTGGAAAGCGTCGCGCGGGGTTTCGACGAGGGTGACGGTACTCGGCATGGCTCGCTTTGCTCGCATAAACTGGCCGGCGGGACGCCGGCGGTACAATGGCGATTATACTTGAAGCACGCCCGTTTTGAACTCGCCGATGCGCTCGTTTTGCGAGACCGCAAGCAGCGCCGCGCTGAGCCACTCGCGCGTTTCTTCCGGCTCGATCACCGCGTCCACCCACAAGCGCGCGGCGGCAAAAAGCGGATCGCTCTGCTCGATGTACTTCGCGCGGATGTCGTCGAGCAGCGCGCGTTCCTCCTCGGGCGCGACGGTCTTGCCGGATTTTTTCAATTGCGCGAGTTTCACGTCCAACAGCGTGCGCGCGGCTTGATCGCCGCCCATCACCGCGTAGCGCGCGGTGGGCCACGCGAAAATAAAGCGCGGGCCGAACGCTTTGCCGCACAAAGCATAATGTCCGGCGCCGTACGATCCGCCCAGCAGCACCGTCAGCTTCGGCACGACGGAATTGCTCATCGCATTCACCAGCTTCGCGCCGGAGCGGATGATGCCCTCGATTTCGGCATCGCGCCCGACCATGAAGCCGTTGACATCGTGGAAAAAAATCAGCGGCAGACGATTTTGATTGCAATCCATGATGAAGCGCGCGGCTTTGTCGGCGGAGTCGGGATAAATCACGCCGCCAAGTTCAAACGGTTTGCCCGGATCGCGCTGATGTTTTTTCTGATTAGCCACGATGCCAACCGACCATCCATCAAGGCGCGCGAACGCGCAGACCAGCGTGCGCCCGTAGTCGGCTTTGTATTCGTCAAGGCTGCCTTCATCGACAAGGCATTCGACGATCGTGCGGATGTCGTACTCGGCACCGCTGCGCGCGGGAAAAATTTCGAGGATTTCCGCGGCGTCGCGCGCGGGCGCTTCGGGCGCGGCGCGTTTGTAAATCGGCGGCGGCGGCGCGGGCCAATGCGCGGCGAGGCGCTTGATGCGCTCGAGCGCTTCGGCGTCGTCCTTCTCGCGGAAATCGATTGTGCCACTGAGTTCGGCGTGAAGTTTCGCGCCGCCGAGTTCTTCGCTGCTGAGGTCCTGGCCGATCGCGGCTTTCACCAGCGACGGTCCGGCGATGTACAATCCCGCGCCGTCGCGCATCACAATTTTGTCGCACATCACCGGCAGGTACGCGCCGCCGGCGACGCACGGCCCCAGGATCGCGGCAAGCTGCGGCACGCCTTCGGCGCTCAACCGCGCGTTGTTAAAAAAGATGCGACCGAAATCGTCTTCGTCGGGAAAGATTTCATCTTGCAGCGGCAAGAAAACACCGGCGGAATCGACGAGGTAAATCAATGGCAGGCGATTTTCCTGCGCGATGCGCTGCGCGCGCAGCGTCTTCTTTGCGGTCATCGGAAAAAACGCGCCGGCCTTCACGGTCGCGTCGTTGGCGATGAGCATGCACAACCGCCCGCTCACGCGCGCCAATCCCGTGATCACGCCCGCCGACGGCGCGCCGCCCCATTCGGAATACATTTTCCACGCGGCGAAAAGCCCCAGTTCGCGAAACTCGCTGCCCGCGTCGCACAGCACGGAGATGCGTTCGCGCGCGGTGAGTCGATTCTTGGCGTGCTGCTTATCGATGTTCTCCGCGCCGCCGCCCAGTTGAACTTCGCTCGCGTTCGCGCGAAGTTTCTCGACCAGCTCGCACCAGGCGCGGCGGTTTTCGCTTTCGACGGGTTTCTTTAGCGAACGGGTGGACATGCGCAGGCTCCGCGGGGCAGAAACTCTTCTACCACAATCGTCATTTTTCGCGCGAAACCTTCGCAAGGGTTCATCGCCGCTGCGCGCTGCATTCCCCTCTCCCACCGGGAGAGGGCCGACGGGCGCGGCCGTTTGCGCCCGCGGGGTGAGGGGGTGGCTTCGCAGTCACCCCAAGCTCGATCCGCCATCCATGAGAATCGTCTGGCCGGTGATGTACGCCGCCTGCGCCGAGCAGAGATATGCGGCGAGCGACGCGATTTCGGCGCTGGTGGCGTAGCGCTTCAGCGGGATGCCCTGCATCGCCGCTTCGCGCCGCTTGGGATCTTGCGGCGCGGTCATCGGCGTATCGACCAATCCCGGCGCGACGACGTTCACGGTCGTCTTCCAGCGCGCGGATTCCAGAGCGAACGATTTGCACAGGCCGTCGAGCGCGCCTTTGGCCGCGGCGTACGCCGCGCCGTAGCCCAGACCGATGCAGCCGGCCAGACTACCGATGTAAACGATCCGACCGCGTTCGTTCTTGCGCAGATGCCGAGTCATCGCTTTGGTCAACGCCACTGCGGAAAAAACGTGGACTTCGAACAGCGCGTCGAATTCTTCCGGCTTCGTAAAAGTGATCGGTTTTTCGAGGTAATGTCCAGCGGCGTGAATCAGAATCGACGGCGCGCCCAGCGCAGCCGCCGTTTGCTCGACGAGCTGTTCCGCAGCACTGGCTTTGCCGAGATCGGCGTGAAGCGCCGCCGCTCGCACGCCGTATCGCGCGTTCAGTTCCTTCGCGAGTTCATTCGCCACACTGGCCGACGAATTAAAATGCACGGCGATGTCGCACGCGTCGCGCGCGGACGCGAGCGCTTCGGCGCACGCGCGGCCAATTCCGCCGGATGCGCCGGTGACGAGCGCGACGGGGCGGGACTGTTTGGGCTCGGTTGATTCCATGCTTAATGTTTATCGGTTTGATGTTCGCGCTCGAAATTGCGAATTTCAGTTTTCAACTTCGGCGCTAAGATGCGCCCATGTTTCCCGGCGGCGTTGGCACGTCCTCCTTCGATTTGAATTTCCGCGTCTTCGGCGTGCCGGCTCGCATTCATCCCACGTTCTGGCTGGCGGGTCTGTTCTTCGTCGGCCGCACTCCGAATTTGTATTTCCTTCTCATCGGCATCGCAACCTTGTTTGTCTCGATTCTCGTTCACGAAATGGGACACGCGCTCTGCGGAAAATACTACGGCGACCGCAGCCCGTCGATCACGCTTTATATCATGGGCGGTTATTACATGCCGGGTTCGATCAGCTTGCGCCGGTGGAAAGAAATCTGGATGTGCCTGTGGGGGCCGCTTGCAGGATTCATCTTGGGCGCGCTTGCGCTCGGTCTGAGCGTTGCCGTGAATCGCGCTTTGATTCCATACAGCGACATGCTGGACTACGTGCTTGATTGTGCGATCTGGATTAATATTCTCTGGGGATTGGTGAATCTGCTTCCTGTTTTTCCGCTCGATGGCGGCCAGATTTTGCGCGAGATCGTGCGCTGGAAATTCCCGCGTAAAACGGACGCAACCGCGTACCTGATTTCGATGGTGACCGCGATCGTCGTCGCCGCGCTCAGCGCTGCCGCGGCTTTCAAATATGGAAATGGGCTTTACGCGGCATTGCTCTTCGGTTCGCTCGCCTTTCAAAATTATCAGTTGCGGCGCATCTCAATCCTTACCGGCGATTATCACGAGGAAGAAGCGCCGCGCCAGCCTTGGGAGCAGGACGCCGACTGGTGGAAGAGCGGGAGAAAGGACGACGACGCCGATTGGTGGAAGAGATAATTCACGCGCGATAGAGTTCGCGATGCTTCCGGACAAATTCCTCGAACGAAAACACATCCGCCGCGCGCTTGATTGAGGCAGTTCCGAAGAGCTTCATTTTTTCCGGATCGTTGAGCAGTGTCAAAATTTTTGCGGCGATGTCGGCGGGGTCGTTGACGCGCGCAAGCAACCCCGTCTCGCCGTCGGCGACGACGTCGCGTGAACCGAGCACGTCCGTCGCGACAACCGGCACGCCGCGCACCATCGCTTCGAGCAGCACGTACGGCAGGCCCTCGTAGAGGCTCGACAACACGAGCACATCGAACGCGGCATAAAGTTCCTCGGCATCTTCGCGATGGCCAAGGATACGGAAATGTTCCGGCGAAACGCCGAGCGTGGCAAGCTGCGCGCGCAGTCTTCCTTCCAGCGGTCCGCCGCCGACGAGCACGAAAATCGTCTCGGGCCGCGCGCGCAACACCTCCGCCGCCGCGCGCGCAAACGCGCTCAATCCCTTCTGCGGCGCGAGGCGCGCGACCATGCCCGCGACGGCGGCCGATTCCGCGAGGCCCAATTTTGCGCGGGCCTGCGCGCGCGCGTTGGGCGGCAGTTCATGCGGTTCGATCGAATTGCGAATCACGGTGAGCTTCGACGCTTCGCATAGGTTGCAATCCAGCGCAAGCGCGCGCTGGCTTTCGCTGACGCAGACGATCGTGCGCGCGTACTTCGCTGCGTGATGTTCGAGCGCCAGATAAATCCGCCCTCGCGCGCCGCCAGCCGCTTGAAACGGCAGCACGTGCGGCGTGTGGATCACGTTTGCAAAACTCAATGCGTGCGCGGCGCGGCGGCCGACGAAACCGGCTTTGGCGCTGTGCGTGTGAATGAGGTCCGGCTTGAATTCGCGCAGGCGTTCTTTGATGCGCGATAAGGCGCGAAGATCCATGAGCGGCCGAATCGCGCGTTGAAGATCGGAAATGAAGACGTGGCGAAAATTCGGATAGCGCGCAGCAAGCGCCGCCAGTTCGTCATGAAAACCAATTTCGCCACGATCGCCGAAAAGGCCGAGAACTTCGAAACCTTCTTTTGGCCGCAAAAACACATGCAACAGATCGCGCAAATGTTTGCGTACGCCGCCCTGCGTGGCTTCGCAGATGTAACAGAGTCGTCGGAGCGGGGGCGTGGGCATCGTTGAGCCGATGAGCCGTAGGTCTTGTTTGATTTACGCCGTCATTTCGCGCATGACTTCCAAACCCTGCGCCAGCACCGAATCGCTGGCCGCGTACGAAATTCGGAAATGCGTGTCGCGCGTCGAGAAGACGTTTCCGGGCACGAGCAGCAGGCGGCGTTTGACCGCTTCTTCGACAAATTCCTGCCCACTCTTGAATTTCGCCGGCACGCGCGGAAAAAGATAAAACGCGCCGCCCGGTTCGACCACGTCATACCCCGCGGCGCGCAATCCGCTCAGCATGAAATCGCGCTTGCCGCGGTACTGCCGCACTTTTTCGGACAAGTCCACGTTGAACGCGCCGAGCGCGGCGCGCTGCGCCGCGCTGGGCGCGCACACAAACGTGAACTGCTGCAGCTTGATCAGCGCTTCGATCAAATCCGCCGGCCCCGTCGCCCAGCCCACGCGCCAGCCGGTCATGCCCAGCGTCTTGGAGAGTCCGCCGACGGCCAGCGTGCCTTCGGGATAATACGCGGCCAGACTGCGCGTGGCCGCGCTGCCGTCCGCGTACGAAAACATCTCGTAAATTTCGTCGCTGATCAGCACGATGTTTTTCGCGCGCGCCAAATCCGTCAGATCGCATTTCTGCCGGTGCGTGAGGCACACGCCGGTTGGATTGGCCGGCGACATCGCCAGGATCGCTTTCGTGCGCGGCGTGATCAACTTTTCCACTTTGGCCGCATCGACAATAAAATCCGGATACGTGTCAAAATAAACCGCCTTCCCGCCGCATATCGCCGTGAGGTGTTTGTAGCTGACAAAATACGGATCGGGCACCAGCGCTTCGTCGCCGGGGTTGATCAGCGCCATCAGCGCCAGCGTCAACGCGCCCGACGTGCCGCTGGTGATGATCGCGCATTCGGGCCGGATGCCGTTGAGGTGTTGAAAATGATCCTTCACCAGCGAGCGCAATTCCGGAAATCCCGCGCTAGGCGGATAGCGGTTGAATCCGCTGCGAATCGCCGCGATGCAGCTCTCTTTGATCGGATCGGGCACGTCGAAATCCGGCTGGCCGATGGATAGATTGATGGCGTCCTTAATCGTCGCGGCGAGATCGAAAATTTTGCGGATGCCGGAGGCTTCCAATCCGGCGACGCGCTGAGCGAGCAGAGTTTGATAATTCATGAAGGTATCCCAATACGAACGATGAACGCGGAATGATGAATGATGAATGATGAATGTTGAACGATGAATGTTTCGGATTCACCGATCGTCATTCTTTTTTCTCCTCCGGCGGCGGCGTTTGCGACTGAGGCGGTTGAGTCTCCGGTGGCTGTTCTTCTCTCGCGCGTCCTTCGCGGCTTTGTTCGAAGCGTTCGCTGATCGCGTCGGCCGCAGCGAGAATCGCGTCGATGCGCCGGCCGATCTCGACTTCTTCCGCGTCGATTTCTTCGACGTCCTCGGGGCGCACAATGCCTTCGAATTTCGGGCGTGGCGGCATGCGTTTGCGCGTGAAATGAAAACGCCCGCCGGCGGTTTCAATGCCCTGCGCGGCCAGCGCGTCTTGCTCGGCCTTGGCCTTGAGCGCGTCGCGGTCGGCGGCTTCCGCCGCTTCCATTTCGGTGCGCGCTTCGTCGTCAGGCGAGTTCGGGTCCCGTGATTTCACATCAAAACTTCCGTAGGGACCGTGTTGCACGAGACGGATGGAACGCCGGCGCAGCAATTCCAGCAGCGCAAAAAAAGTCGCGGCAATGTCGCCTCGGTCGAGCGGATTGACGACCAGTTCGATGAAGCGCGCGAACGGGCGCGCTTTCAGCGAATGTTCGATGCGCGCGATGCGGTCTTCGATCGACTCGGAATCAAGCACGATGTTGCGCGGCTGCTGCGCCAGCACCGCTTTCATCATTTTTTCGAACGCGGCGAAGAGCGCGTACAAATCCACATCGACGAGAGCTTCGCGCGCGGCTGAACGGTCGGCTTCAGGATCGCCGCTTTCGGGTTCGGGAATGTCGTCGTCCATGCCGCGTGGATGATGCCCCTGCCACCATTCGGCGAGCAGCTCCAGCGCTTTGGCCTGATCTTTCAAGCGGCGGTATTCGAGCAACTGGCGCACAAGTTCGCTGCGCGGGTCCTCAATGAGCTCTTCGTCTTCCTCGCCCGCGGGCTGTTCCTGCATGGGCAGCAACTCGCGGCTTTTGATTTCCATCAAGGTCACGGCCATGACGAGAAATTCGCCGGCCAACTGCAAATCCCACTGCCCGGCTTGGTCCATGAAACGGAGGTATTGCTCCAGCACGCGCGCGATGGGGATGTTGGCAATATCGACTTCGTTTTCTTTGATGAGATACAAGAGGAGGTCGAGCGGGCCCTGGAATTCTTCGAGCTTCGCGGAAAAATCGACGCGGCTGCCGACGACGGTGCGCGGCGCCGTGTCCGTTGGCGCGGGCATTTGCGGATTCGAATCGGGCGCAGTCTCTGCCATGCGCTACACGATACGCGCTTTGGGGGAAAAGATCAACGGAAGCGGGAGGGCGCCTATTTCAGTGGGTGCATCACCGGGCTTGCGCAGAAAAATGCCGGAACCTGAATCAAGGGGGATCATGAGAATGCTTCCGTAATGTGGCTATGAGATGTACGCTGCGTTGCGCTTTTGTGCGGGAGTGGATATACAGTGGGCAAAGCTCGTAGATTGATCATTATGCGGAAAGTCGCGCCCCTCGCGCCGCTCAATAATGATCGCCGCGATTATGCCTGCACGCCACGCGCGCAGTAAAAACGCAAGGCTTGCTTTTGAAACCATTGCGGGTTATAACGCGGTTCAGTATTCACGTGCCTCGCGCGCAAAAACTGATTACACGTATTGAAATTCCAAGTCTTTGTTTGTGCGGCGTAATTCGTATGTGATGTCACAGCGCCAAGCAGTTGCCGTTGGAGGGAGCAAGTTTTATGATTTACCATGCGGATTTCCACATCGAATACCCCGATTCATGGTCGCCGGTGGACCGCTTCACGCCGGTCGCATTCCGTTGCGCCTCGCCACTTCTGATCGGCGCGCGCGACGTCGCCACCGTCATCATCTTCCACTTCAAGGGCGTGGATCAGCCGAGGGAATATTTCAGGCGCGGCGTGGCCAAGCTCTCCGGCCGGTTCGCGCATTTCGAATTGCTCGAAACGGATGAAATCCTGACTAAAGATGTGCACCTCTTCAAAGTCAGATTCATGGCCGACGGCGAAAGCCCGCAAAGCCGCGAGCAGCACGAACATCAGATGCACTTGGGGCCGCGGCGCTCGTACGTGCTCGAAGCGAAGTGCCGCGACGTGGATTACGAGCTCTACGCCCGCGAGATCGACGCGATCCTCAAGTCGTTCAAGCTGATTGAGCCGAAGCAGGGCCTGCAAACCGCACCGGCATGAAAGCACCGGCCCGCCCTACGATTCCCGTTCCCACGGCCGGACGTTGCGCGGCCGGTCCGAACTTTCGCGCCGCGGTTCATCGCGCCCGCGCTGAGGCCGCTCTTGCCACGGCCGCTTTGGGCCGTCAAATTTCTTGAAATTGCGTGGCGCCCCCTCGCGGCTTTTGAAATTGCCGCGCGGGCCGCTCCCTTGCGCTCGCGGTTCGTCATTCCGCCGTGGCCCGTCATTACGGCGCGGCGCGTAACTGCGCGACTCGCCGCGCGAGCTTGAAGGACGATCCTTCTGCCAAGGCTTGCGTTCGCCTTGTGCCGGACGGTCTTTCTGCCACGGCTTGCGCTCGCCCGATGCCGGGCGGTCCTTTTGCCACGGTTTGCGGTCGCCTATCGCCGGACGATCCTTCTGCCAAGGTTTGCGTTCGCCTTGTGCCGGACGGTCCTTCTGCCAAGGCTTGCGTTCGCCTTGTGCCGGACGGTCCTTCTGCCACGGCTTGCGCTCGCCCGATGCCGGGCGGCCCTTTTGCCACGGTTTGCGCTCGCCTTGCGCCGGACGATCCTTTTCCCATGGGCGCGGCGTGTGGCCGTATGCTTTTTTCGGACGGAATTCGCCGCGGTCGTCGGCGGGACGCTCGCGGTTATACGGCGGCTTGCGATCATACGCGGGTTTGCGGTCGTAAGCAGGCTTGCGATCATAGGTAGGTTTGCCGCCGAACGGCTTTTTGCGATCGAAACGATTGTCGCGCGCGCCGCCTTTCGGTCGGTCTTGCCACGGGCGATCTGCGTGGCTGGGTCGCGGAGCTCGGTCGGATTTGTCGCGCCAGTCGCGACCGGGAGAGGCCGCTCCCTGGCGGTCGCGGCTCGTTGTGCGGTCGCGCTTGTCGCGCCGGTCGTCGCGTCCAAAACGCTCGCGCTTGTCGCGCGCCGAATGAACCTCGCGTGGATCGCGGCGTTCGCCACCCGCGGCAGCAGCGTATTTTTCCTTATCAGCGCGCACTTTTTCGCGTTCGAATTCCGCCGCGGCGGCGGTGATTTCAGAGTCATTCTTCGTGTTGCCTCGGTCGGCCCACATTTTGCCGCTTTTTGCCCCGGCCTTTTCCCACGGGCGCGTTTCGTCCATGGCTTCGACCGCGCGCTCGGTGCTCTGCTCATCAAGCAAAGCTTCCGCAGCTTCGTCTTCCTCAGTTTCTTCATCGGATACTTCGCCGTCTGCGGACTTCACGGTCGTTTCGGCGTCTTCGTCGCCTTCGACATCAGCACTTTCGTCCTCCGCTTCGGACAGTTCTTTGTGAGCAGTCCCGCTTGTGCGCTTGTCGGCTGTCTCTTCCATGCCTTCATCCGCGCCATCCGATGCGAGTTTCTCCGCCTTCGCGTCCGCGTCTTCGAGCTCTTCGTCGTCGGAATCAATCACGCGCCTGCGGCTGGGCGCGCCACTCGTCGATTTCGCGGCGACTTCGCGGACAGCATCGAGCGCGTCCTCGTCTTCGTCTTCGAATTCTTCCGCGTTTTCGAGCGCCGAATCAGCGTGCTCGAATTCTTCGCGCTTAAATTTATTGCGGTCAGCGCGATCGCGGGTGCGCTGTGGGCGCTCGTCACGGCTCGGTCGTTCTTCGCGCTCTTCGCGCGCGGGGCGCTCTTCGCGCGGCGCGTTCGCGGCGGCTTCAGCGTCAACAATGGCGCGGTTGAGCCGTTCGAGTTCGTCTGCCGTGATGCGGCGAAATTCGCCGGGCTGCATTTCGTTCAGCTTCAACGGGCCGATCGCAATGCGTTTCAAATTGCGGCATTTCAATTCCACGCGGGCCAACATGCGCCGCACTTGCCGGTTCATGCCTTCGGCGATGGTGATTTCAAGCGTGGCGTGCCGCCCTTCCTTGCGCCGAATGCGCACTTTCGCGCCCTGCGTGCGGCCTTCCGCCAGATGCACGCCGGATTGAAGCTTGCGCATCTGCGTCGGGCCAAGTTCGCCTTCGACGCGCGCGAGGTACGTCTTCGGCACGCCATAGCGCGGGTGCGTCAAACGATTCGTAAGGTCGCCGTCATTTGTGAGAATGATCAGGCCTTCGGTATCGAGGTCCAGCCGCCCCACGCAAAAAATGCGGCGCTTCTCGGGAATCATCTGCACGGCGACCGGCCGGCCCGACGGATCCTCGTTGGTGCACAGCGCGCCTTTGGGTTTGTTGAGCGCGTAGTACACGCGGTCTTCCGCATCGCGGAACGACTTCGAAACTTTCCCTGGCCCGGCGACTTTGCGCCCATCGAACTCGACGCTCTGGCTCTCGACATCGGCTTTCGCGCCAAGTTCGGAGACGACGGCGCCATCGACGGAGACGCGGCCTTCGGTGATAAACGCTTCGCAGCCTCGGCGCGAGCCCAGCCCCGCGGCGGCGAGAATTTTTTGGAGACGAACAGGTTCGCCCATGATCTTTGCCTTTCAGAATTGCGATCGACGGGATGAATTCCAAAACAACGAGCCGCGACCGCAAGGAAGCGGGAATGTTTCGTTTCGGTAGGAACCGCAGTCGATGATTTGACCAAACCTTCCCGGATGTCATCGCGACGGCCGGAGAAGAAGGCTTGCAGGAGGGTTCTTATAGCGGAAATCGGAAATGGTTCAAGAGAAATCGGTTTGCATTCAACGGCGTTGAACGTTACACGTTAAACGTTGCACGTTTTTAGTATCGCGCGCCTTAAAAACGTGCAACGTTTAACCTTTAACGTTTAACGCGCCTTTAAATTCGATTGAAACCCTATGCCCGGCAAAGTCGTCGTTCACGATCTAGTCAAGAATTATGGCGCGGTACGGGCCGTTCGCGGAGTGAGCTTTGAAGTCGCCGACGGCGAAATCTTTGGATTGCTGGGTCCAAACGGCGCGGGCAAAACCTCGACGCTGGAATGTGTGATCGGATTGCGCCATCCCGACGGCGGGCGCGTCGAAGTCTGCGGCATCGACGCGCGCACTCAGCCGCGCGAAATCCGCGAGCGCATCGGCGCGGTGCTGCAAGCCACCGCGCTGCAGGACAAAATCAAATGCCGCGAAGCGCTCAAACTCTTCGCGAGCTTCTACCGCAACCGCGCGCCGATCGACGACCTGCTGGCGAAATTCTCGCTGACCGAAAAAGCCAACGCGCGCTACGAAACGCTCTCCGGCGGGCAAAAGCAGCGCCTCGCGCTGGCCCTCGCGCTCGTGAACAATCCCGAATTCCTGCTGCTCGATGAACCGACCGCCGGCCTCGATCCGCAATCGCGGCGCGAATTGCACGCGGTCATCCGCCGCATGAAAGACGACGGCCGCACCGTGCTGTTGACCACGCATTACATCGAGGAAGCGCAGGCGCTCTGCGACCGCATCGCGATCATCGACCGCGGCGTGATCATCGCCGAAGGCACGCCGCGCGATCTGATCGCGCGCTCGAAAGCGCCGCCGCGCGTGATCTGCAAAACCACGCGGCCGGTGGGCTTAAGCGACGCGCAGCAACTGGCCGCGGTGAGCGGCGCTGAGCTGTCGAGCGACGGCCTGGCGCTGAGCACGCTCAAACCCGGCGACACGATCATCGACTTGGTCAAATATCTGAACCGCGAAAACAACGAGCTGCTGGACTTGCACATCCACAAGCCGTCGTTGGAGGATGTGTTTATCGAATTGACGGGGAGGACGTTGAGGGATTGAACCCATCCGCGAAAGACGATAAAGAGGTGTAGATAGAAAATGACAATCGTACTTGGTTCACGGATAAATTATTTTGAAAACGATCATCGTTCTCGCGGCCATAGAGCTGGCCGCTTTCACTGCCAACGCCGCTGAAATTCATGTGGACGCGCGCAGCGCGCAAGCTTCCGATTCAAATTCCGGGACCTTCGATAAGCCCCTCAAGACCATCGCGCAGGCCGCGAAAATTGCCGAACCCGGCGACACCGTGCGCATCCACGACGGCATTTACCGCGAGAGCGTCGTCGTCGAAAAAAGCGGCAGCGCCGAAAAGCCGATTACATTCGAAGCGGCCATTGGCGCGAACGTAGTGATTACCGGCGCGGATCGGATTGTGGATTTGCAAAAAGAGACTCCAGCGCCGGCGGCTGCGGACAACGTCTTCAGCGCGCCCTGGCCGCACCGCTTCATCGGCTGGAACAAACGCAACGCGCATCCCGACGACAATTATCACCTGCTGATTGGCCGCGCGGAGCAGGTCATCGTCGGCGGTTATTTGTGCCGTCAAGTCTTGCAGCGCGAGCAACTCGCGCGCGGCACGTTCTTCGCCGATTTGGAAAACAAGCGCCTCTACGTCTGTGCGGCCAACGGCGCGGATTTGTCGAAGAACGGCCAGGTCGAAGCCTCGACGCGCACGGAACTCTGGCATTCGAAGGGCGCGTTCATTCACCTGCGCGGGATTCGTTTCCGGTACGCGGCGAACATGGCTCAGCACGGCGCAGCGCATTTCAGCGGCGCCAACGGCGTGGTCGAAGATTGCGACTTCGAGTACACGAATTCAAGCGGCGCGGTCTTCGAAGGCGAGAACATCGTCGCGCGCCGCTGCGTCTTTCAACATAATGGCCAACTGGGTTTTGGCGCGGGCCGCGCGCATCGTCTGCTGATGACCGAATGCATTATTCGCGACAACAACACCAAAGGCTTCTCGCGCGGCTGGGAGGCCGGCGGCGACAAGCTCTGCTTCTGCCGCGGCGCGGTGCTCGATCATTGCCAGTTCATCGAGAACAAAGGCAACGGCGTCTGGTTCGACATCGGCAACGAAGACTGTGTCGTGCGCAATTGCCTGATCGCAAACAACGACGACGCCGGCATCTTCTACGAAATTTCGTACAGCCTGCACGCGCACGACAACGTGATCGTCGGCAACGGATTCGCCGACACGCCCGGCGCCTGGGGCGCGGCAAGCGGCATTGCGTTGTCGAGCTCGCCGAATTGCATCGTCGAGCGCAATCTGCTGATTGGTAACAAAGAGGGTTTCAATTTCCGCGAACAGGACCGCCAAACGCCGCGCATCGACGATGCGAGCCGCGACCGTAATGGAGCGGACAATACGAGCCGCGACCGCAAGGGAGCGGGAAATTCAGTCTGGATTTGGAATCACGACGAAATCATCCGCAACAACGTCCTCGCCTTCAATCGCGACGCGCAAGTGTGGGGCTGGTTCGATACGCGCGACGGGCGGCATTGGCCCGCGGCGATGCAGACACCGAAAGCCGATTCAGCAAAAGCAAAAGACGACATCGCCGCGCCATATCAAGCGCGCGAAAAAGCCGGTGCGCCAACAGGGCTGACCCTTGAAACTTTGAAGCTCACATTCGAGAGCAACCTTTACTTCGCAGCGCCGGGGAATGGTTTTTTCAATTGGGGAACAGCCTGGCAGAAGCACGAAAAATACGCGGGCATCGAGGACGTTCGCAAGGCGCTGAATTTGGAAAATGCGGGCAGCCAAAGCGCCGACCCGCGCTTCGCGGATTTTCCCCAGCGCGACCTGCGCGTTCCAGCGGACAGCCCGGCGGTGAAGCTGGGTTGCTATCCGAAGGGCGATGTGCCCGGCGTGAAACTCGGCCTGATCGAAAATGCCGCTGAAAAAAAATGATCGCGTTCTGCTCGCGCCGCCAGCTTTTACAAACTTCTTACAAACCATTTGCGTTCATCTGACCGATTCGCACCGCAGATAGGGTACAAAGCAATCAGAGAACATTTTGATTCGCTTCCCTTATCTGGAGGAATTAGCCATGCGAAGTTTCGTTCTTGTCGCTGTTGTGCTGGCGCTTGTTTGCCAGGATTCGCTGTTCGCCGCCCAAGCCCAGCTCAATGTCGCCATCGGCCAACCGACGCTGATCGCGGACAAAAAACAAACCGCGTTCGTCAAAGTCGCGCTGACCGGTTTCGCGATCGAAAATCCGGCGGAGCGCACGCCCGTCAACGTCGCGCTCGTGCTCGACCGCTCCGGTTCGATGCAGGGTCCGAAACTGGAGCACGCCAAAATCGGCGCGATCAGCGCGCTGGAACGGCTTGGCCCGAACGACATCGTCTCCGTCATCGTTTTCGACGACACCGTCAACGTGCTCGTGCCCGCCACGAAACTCACCGACAAAGCCTCCGTGCGCGCGGCGATCGAGCGCATTCAAGCCGGCGGCAGCACCGCGCTCTTCGCGGGCGTGAGCAAAGGCGCTGAGGAAGTCCGCAAATTCATCGACCGCAACCGCGTCAACCGCGTGATTCTGCTGACCGACGGCATCGCCAACGTGGGCCCGAGTTCAACCGCGGAATTGGGTTCGCTGGGCGCGTCGCTGAAAAAAGAAGGCATCGCCGTTTCCACGCTCGGATTGGGCGACGATTACAACGAGGATTTGCTCTACGCGCTCGCCGCGCGGAGCGACGGCAACCACGCGTTCATCAAAAAACCAGGCGACCTCGCGCGCATTTTTAACTGCGAATTCGGCGAAGTGCTCACGGTCGTCGGCCAGGAAGTCTCGGTGAAAATTCAATGCGCCGAAGGCATCCGCCCCGTGCGGGCGCTGGGCCGCGAAGCGGACATCAGCGGCCAGACTGTCTACGCGCAGCTCAATCAGCTTTACGCCAATCAGGAAAAATACATCATGCTCGAAGTCGAAATCCCCGCGACGGAGAACGGCAAAACGCGCGAAATTGCGACGGTCAACGTCAGCTACTCCAACACGGTCACGAAAACCACGGACAAACTCAGCAGCACCGTCAGCGCATCGTTCTCAAACGTGGCCTCCGCCGTGGATCGCGACGAGATCAAAAAGGTTATGGTTGATGCGGTCCTATTGGTCGGCACCGATAACAATTCCCGGGCGATGGTGTTGCGCGACCAAGGGAATATTAAGGCAGCGAAGGAAGTTTTCTTGGATAACAATGTTTATCTTAGTGGCAACGCAAGTCGCTACAAATCCAAGGATCTTGAAAATTATTGGAATTTCAATAATGGAAATCTCAAAGGAATTGAAGACAACGACGAATGGAACAAGACCCGCAAGGACATACAGGACGAAGGCTTCAAACACCGTCAGCAGCGCGGATTCTAATCAACGCGGTAATTCACAATGAGGTGCGCTATGCAGACTCAAATGCAACCAAAATCAATCGTCCGCCGCCGCCGCTTCCAGTTCTCGCTGCGCACACTGATGGCCACCGTACTCGTGTACGGCGGCCTGTGGCTGGTGACACTGAAATGGGGTGGACGAGTGTTGGCGCTTTCATACGCCGAAGCTTATCGCGACGAGGACGTGAGAATTGCGGACAACGACATGGCGAAGCTGGAGGTTTATCCAAGGCGAAAGTACCCATGGATGGTTGATCGGCAAGCATTGCGCGGGACAGTGTATGTCCCCGCTCCGTTTGTTTTGATATGGCGCTGGGAGTACAAAGAACGGGGCAGGACAGATTGGCTGAAAATACCGGAGGATAGCGATTTTCACTTCTGGCTAATGGGCTATCATTGGACGCGAGCGAAATACACTTCGCTGTTTCATTACAGGCGACAACCTGCGCTCACTGCTTATTATTAGGCTGCATATGAAAGCGATTGCCGCATGAAACCCCGCCTCGCCGCCGTCCTGATGCTGCTGGTGCTGCTGCCGCTGGGCGCATTCTGCTGGCTCGGCGCGCGCGCGTCGCGCAACGAAGAAGAAGTCGTGCGGCACGCGTTTCAGGAAGTGCTGCGCGGGAAACTCAAGGACATTGACGACGATATTTCCGGACTCATCAAAGAGCGCGAACGCGCGTTGACGACTTTGATCGACGCGCCAATTTTCTCAGCCCTGCCGCCGCCGCCTGGAAAACTGGGCGCGTCCGCGAACGAGGCGATTCGCGAGATGATTCGCCGGAACGCGCTCATCAGCGCGATTTTCGTTCTACAATCCGATGGCCGCCTGATTCATCCGGCGCTCGACGGCGACTTGATTGCGGCGGAGCGCGAATTTTTGCGCCGCGGGCGGCACGCAATCGTCAGCGGCGATTTGCTGCATCAAGCCGCGCTCAACAACGACGGCGGCGGCAGCCAAGCCTCGACGGCGCAGGGTTGGTACACATGGTATTGGGACAACGGCATCAACCTGATTTTCTGGCGGCGCATGGCGTCGGGGCACATCGTTGGCGTGGAACTGGATCGCTCGCGCATGCTGGCCGACATCATCGCGCGTCTCCCGAACACCGTGCCCGGCGACGCGGCGCTCAGCGGCGGCGGGATCGAACTGCTCGGTTCCGACGGCGTGCCGCTGTACCAATGGGGCGAATTTCGCCACGCCGAAAAAGAATCGGCTCGCGCGGAACTGGCCGTCGCGCAGCCGCTGAGTTCGTGGCATCTCAATTATTTTCTGCCGACGGCGGAATTGGATTCAGCGCTGAAGAGCGGCCGGCGCTTCAGTTTTTACGGGACGTTCGCGGCGATGGGATTGGTGCTGCTGGGGCTGGCGTTTTATTTTTACCGCGAACTGTCGCGCCAAATGCGCGAAGCCGCGCAGCGCGTAAATTTCGTCAATCGCGTCTCGCACGAATTGAAAACGCCGCTCACGAATATTCGGCTGTATGCGGAATTGCTGGAGGAGCGGTTGCCCGGCGACCCCTCACCCCCGGCCCCTCTCCCCCAAGGGGAGAGGGGAGATCAGCTGGCGCTTATTCCGCAAGCGGAGCGGGCAGCCGACGCGCTCAACGATTCGACGGCGCGGCGGTATTTGAATGTGATCGTGACGGAGAGCCAGCGGCTTTCGCGGCTGATCGGCAACGTGCTGCTTTTCGGCCGACGGCGCAAGCAACCGTACGTGCTGCATCCGTCGGCGGGCGTCATCGACGACTGTGTCGCCGCGACGCTCGAACAATTCCGCCCCGCGTTCGAATTCAAAGGCATTGAAATCCGGCATGTGCGCGGGGCGCAAGCGGCGGCGCACTTCGATTCGGATGCGGTTGGACAAATTCTCGGAAACCTGTTCAGCAACGTTGAAAAATATGCGGCGTCTGGGCGCTGGATGGAAGTAGCCACGTCGCAGCGCGACGGCGTCACCGAAATTCTCGTCTCCGACAAAGGCAGCGGAATTCCCGCGAAACACCGCGCGAAAATCTTCGAACCGTTCTACCGCATCAGCAACGCCCTCTCGGACGGCGTCGCCGGCACAGGGATTGGTTTAACCATCGCGCGCGACCTGGCGCGCCTGCACGGGGGAGAATTGTTTGTAGTCCCGCCTTCAGGCGGAACACTCGGCGCGCACTTTAAACTCACGTTGAAAACGCCAGCGCCCAAAGGAGAGACATGCGACGAAGAGACGCGGGGACATGGGGACGCGGAGGCGCGGAGACTTGAGGCTGCGGCAGGCGATTGAGAATTCCATGCGTCTTTAGCTCGCCCCTTTGGGGCTTTTGGGGATCAAAAAATGTCCGGAACCCAGGCCTCCGCCGGAGTACCGGCTCCGGCCTGGGCTATCATAGTCTGCGCCGTTGGCGCTGAAGACATGAGTGAGAACGTTACTTGAGAAGGAAGCTCTTGTGAAAGTTTTGATTGCCGAAGACGACACGCACACGCGCGAGGGCCTCGCGGAGATTTTGAGCGCCGAGGGTTACCGCGTGGCGTGTGCGCGCGACGGGCGCGAAGCGCTGGCGCTGTTTGAAAAAGAGGCGCCCGATTTTGTGTGCATCGACATCATGATGCCGCTGATGAACGGCTACGACGTGTGCCGCAAAATTCGCGCAGCGGGCGCGACGGTGCCGATCGTGTTCATCAGCGCGAAGTCCGAAGAGATCGACAAAGTCGTGGGCCTCGAATTGGGCGCGGACGATTTCATCGTCAAGCCGTTCGGCGTGAAAGAAGTCGTCGCGCGCGTGCGCGCGATCACGCGGCGCTGCCTTGCGGCGATGGGACGCGAATCGAGCGCTCGGGGTGAAGCGGGCCGGCTGGAAGCCGGCGCTCCATTGCGCTCGTTCATGCTGGGCGATTTGGAAGTGATTCCTGCGGAATTGCGCGCGAAGCGCGGCGCGGAATCGTTGGATTTGAGTTTGCGGGACGTGCGCATTCTCGAACTCTTCGCACGGAACAAAGGCAAAGTGCTGGACCGCAACGCGATTTACAACCACGGCTGGGGCGTCGATTTTTATCCCAACAGCCGCACGCTGGACCAGCACATCTCGCAACTGCGCAAACGCATCGAATCCGATCCGCACAATCCTACACTGATTCGGACGGTGCATGGCGCGGGGTATCGGTACGAGTAGAAAGTAGAGAGTGGAGAGTGGGGAGTGGGGAGTGGGGAGTCGAACAACAACGGGCTAAAAGCCCGGGCTACTTTGCGTGAAAAGACTCGATGCATTTCGCCATAGAATTAATTCGCGCTGCGCAGCATCGAGGAATGCGATTTCTTTCAGCCACGCCGACGGCGATGGCGTCTGCGCGCTCAATTGCGTTGCATTCATTCCCGACGCAAAAAGCAATTTCCCCGCGCCGACTTCGCCGACGACGAAATGCAGCGCCTCGCGTTCGGCACGATCCGGCCACAACGTATCCGCACCGTAAAGGCCGCGCGTCGTAATCCACACGTTCGCCTCGTCCGCCAAACACACGCCCGCTTCCCACTTCGATTCTTTGCCGCTCAAGAAGGGATCGATGAGAAACGTTACGTTTGGGTATGCGCGCGCAAGATGCGAAATGCCGCGCGCGAGCGAACGGAAATCGCGCGCGGCGATGTGGAGGATGGTGCGTTTCTTGTTTTCGCGCGAAATGCCGCAGAGCGGAAACCATTCGGGAGCCATGCCCGCTCCCTTGCGGTCGCGGCTCGTCACGCGCTCGCGGCTCGCTTGCGGCTCTTTCAAATGGCGCAACAATTCCTCGTGCGGCAAATTAAGCGAGATCACATCGGCGCTGCGCGGAAAACGCGGATCGTTTTCGCCAACGAGGTGATTCAATTTGCGAGCGAGAAGAATGGTTCGCCTTTCAGCTTTGGGCGCGGAAGTCGCGTGATTCCAAATCACCGCACCGCAAAGCGCCTCTGGCAACGCGGCGCGCAAAGCCGCATCGTCGAAGAGGCACGCATCGAAAAACCGATTGTCGCACATTATTTTTTGCTTTGCGCTCTTTGGAAACTTTGCGCCTTTGCGTGAAAGGTCACTTTGCCGGCGGCGCGGGCGGGTCCGGCGGCGGGCCGGGCGGCGGCGGCGGCGGCGCGGTGAGAATCAGCGTCATCGCGTGCAAAGTGGTGCGCCAGATTTTTCCGCGCTTGGCGTCAAGGCCCGCGACGGGCCAGCTTCCGTCGCGCTCCTGATGCGCGCGCAACATCTCGCGCACGTTTTCGGCCCACGTGCGGTATTGGTATTTGTCGTCGGTGAACATGTAGATCACTGAAATCGTGCCCTGCCACAGCGTGAGCGCGTCGTATCCTTCGCCGGATTTGCCCCACGAAAGCATGAGCGGAATCAGCGGGTAGCTTTCGGTTTTTTTGTCAAATTCGCCGAAGATAAAATCGAGCGCCGGATTGACCGCGGCGCGCGACGGGTTGATCAGAAAAATCGCCTGCATGCCGCCGATCGTGGCGCGCCAATCGGCCTTGCCGCCGGCTTTCTCGGCGAAGACCGCGCCGCTGGGATGAACTTTCGCGTCGAGGCGTTTCATGCCCGCGCGCAGGTTGGCGATGATGTCGTCTTCAAATGGCGACGAACCGTCCTTTGTTTTGGGAGCTTCGCTGAAGGCGTCGAATTTGAACCCGTCCAGGCTCGCATATTTAAAGACAAATGCCGCCAGCGCGAGCACGTCGGAACGCGGTTCGTCGCTGTGGGTGTCCGGCCCGAAGCCGCCGTTTTTCGCGCGCATCTTCATCAGCGCGGCGCTCGCGAGCAGATTGGTGGTCTGGCGCAATTTATCGCGCGTCGAATAGGCCGCGGCCAGCCGGAACATGTCGGTCGCAAACAACTGCGATATCACCGGTTCACCCGGACCGGCGGGGTCCACGATGAATCCGTCGGGCTTGATTTTCGATTCAAGCCACTGCACGGCCTTGCGCGCACCCGCCAGCGCCGGAGGATTTTGATCGCGCCCGCTGCTCGAACCCATCAACACCCACGCGGCGAGCGCGGTGTTGGCGATGTCGCCGTTGAGGTTGCAGAATTCCGGCGCGGCGCCGGCTTTCGCCGAATCGAAATGCCCGTCAGGTTCCTGAATGTCGATCAGGTACAGCACGGCTTTGTCGAACATCTGCATGTCAAGGCTGCGCTCGGGCGGCGCGATGTATTTTGCGGCGGAGGGCGTCAGGTCCGCGCCGCTGTGCGCCGGCCTGGGCACGCTCGATTCAGCCGTCTGCGCGGGCAGAGTTGTTTTGGCTGTTTCCACCGGCTTCGTGGATTCGGCGGGGCGTGACGGAGCATCGCGCGGCGTTTCAATGCGCGACTCAGCGGGATTCGCGTTGAGGCCGTTGAAATATTTCCAGAATCCAAACGTGCTGGCCGCGACCGCCAATACCGCAATAAAAAGTTTTACGCCAGTTGTCACTGCTGATTTCATCCGTGGACTTGTGTTACTGAAAACTACACCGAATCTACTTTTCAAAATGATTCTTCAAGCGCTCGTATGCTGCATTTATTTCGCCAAGCTTCGTGTTGGCGCGCTCGCGCAGTTTGGCGTCGTCGCCGAAACGGTCGGGGTGCCAAACTTTGGCCAGCTCGCGGTAGGCGTGCTTTATCTGATCGAAATTCACGCCGGGTTTCAAATCCAACGCGCGCAAATCGCGATCGACAGAATTCTCCCCGGAGGGCAAAGAACTCGACGACGGTGGCGGCGGAATCGGCGGCGCGCCCGATTTCATGCGGCCGACGGAGCGGCCCGCTTTGCGCATCGCGCTGCGGCGAAAGATCACGTACAGCAGCGCGCAGATTATCAGCGCGTCGAGCCAGCCGTTGGTGAAGATCAGAAAAAAGAACGTCATTCAGCCGGCTCCGCCAGCGCCTCGCGCAGCGCGCGTTCAAACGCCGTGTGCAGCGAGCCGTCGCGGTTGTCGAGCTGCGCGCCTTTCCACACCAGTTTGCCGTGGCGGTCGAAGAGGAATGTGGACGGAATGGCTTGAATGCCGTACGCCTTGAAGGTGGCTTCGCGGGTCACGATCTGCGGATAGGAAATCGGCTGGCCAGCGTTTTCGCGCTGCTTGCGAAAATCGTCGATCATGCCTTTCGGTTGCGCGGCGACGCCAACGAGCACCAAGCCCTTCGGCGCGTACTCCTTAAAGATTTTGTTGTTTGACGGAATCGACGCGATGCAGGGAACGCAGAAGGTGCTCCAGAAATCGAGCAGCACGACCTTGTTTTTGAATTCGGGCGCGGGCTCGTCGAGCCAGGTTCCGTCGAGCTTGACCATCGCCGAGCCGATCGGCAGCGACGTTTCATCACTGCCCGGCATGGCGGGCTGTGGCTTCGCGGTTGGAGTGCCGATGTCGCGCGTTGTGTACCAGTAAAGCACCGCGAGTCCCACCATGGCCGCGGCCCAGAGCGCGATGAGTTTGCTTTGATTCATGTCGCTTCTCCGCGCGCGGAGATGCGCGCACAGTCGCGAATTGTAGCAAATCGAGCGCGGGGTGCGAGGGCAGGAGATAGGAGATAGTAGAACAGCGGGCGCCGCTTCGCGGCGTGGTTCTCTTAACTCCTAACTCCTAATCTCCTTTTTTTTACACTCTGCTTAAAGTCCGCACAAACGCGGTCCGATAATAACTCAGATTATCGGCGGGTCCGATAATTTTGTGTCAAGCGCAAATCGGTTTTTTTGTGGGGGCGATTTTTCAAATCGCCATAAAGGTGAAACCTTTGGAGCGACCAGTCATGATGAATTTTTCGATCGCGCGCAGGTGTTTTGGAATCGCGGCGCTGAGCGCGCTGGCTTTTGCGGCAAGTGCCGCCGACAGCGAAATGAATATGATGCGCAATCAAATCGAGCAGTTGCGCATGGAGTTGAATCAAGTGCGCGCTGAACGCTATTCTCCGCCTCCGCAAGATGTGATCCAGGGCGTGGACACGTCGGTGCATCGGTCATGGGAGCAGTGCAACACCGATTGCGGCGGCCTTCCAGTTACCACGCGCCACGGAAAACTGGTCATCGGCGGGCTGGTGCAGGTGTGGTACCAAGCCATTCAGAACGACAGCCGCGGCTGGGAGAACGGTCCCGCGGTGTTGGGGTCAAGCCCCGCGCCATTCGGCAACAACCAGACGCGCGACAACGACACCTTCCGCGTGCGGCGCGCGGAGCTCACCTTCGACATGTGCTTGACGGAGCAGATCAGTTCGCATGTGCGGATCGATCCGGCCGCGCAGGCCCTCGGCTTCCCCGGCGTGCCGAGCAACCAGGCGCCATTTTTCAACGCCGGCTTTGCAAATGTGAATTCCGCTCAGGCACAAGCCGGGCAAAACTGCCCCGCGGGGACGCTCTGCAACGCGGGAATCGGCAACCAATTCAACGACATCGTCCGCAACGGCGGGTGCGATGCCTGCAATCTGCTGGAGGAAGCGTACATCAATTACCACGATCTGTGCTGGCTGCCTTGCCACGATATCCAGGTTGGCGAAATGAAACGGAAGCTGGGCGAGGAGGGCACGCGCGACAACGGGATGCTCGATTTCTGCGAGCGCGCGATGATCACGCAAATCGCCGACGATTACGATCTGGGCCTGCAGATTCACGGATCGTTTTTCTGCGACCGCTTGCAGTATTGGGCCGGCGTGTTCGACGGCGCGGGCACGGCGTTTCAGAGCCGCTCCAACCGTCCCGACGACAACGACGCCAAAGACGTGACCGGCACAATCATGGGCCGGCCGTTCTGGGACAGCGGCTGCTGGGGCAGCCTGGAACTCGGCTACAGCGGTTTGATCGGGCGCGGCGGCGAATCGGCGGGCAACGATCCGATTACCAATCCCAGCCCGGGCCTGAACGAACGCCCAACTGTGCACAGCAACCAATACGCGTGGATATACTACGCGCCGGGCGCTGCGGCGAGCGGCCTCTGGTTCCGCGGGGAATATGGCACGTACCGCGACCGCTTCGCGCCGGGCCAGGTGGTGACGGGATTGTTCAACTACACCAACGATCCGCAGCCTTTCAACATTCAAGGCTGGTATGGCGCTGTCGGCTACAAACTCTGCAGCACGCCGTACGCGCAGTGTTTGCCGTGTTGGGCCAAG
This sequence comes from Planctomycetota bacterium, assembly GCA_035308565.1. GTDB lineage: Bacteria > Planctomycetota > SZUA-567 > H5-PLA8 > H5-PLA8 > JANXLS01. The sequence continues at coordinate 55,608 of DATGGK010000012.1, forward strand.
CCCTTCGAATTCGCCTATCGCCACGAGGTCATGGGCAACCTGTTCTACGAGAATCTCGCCGACCCCAACCGCAAGGTCAACGTCTTCAACACGTCCGTGGACACTGTGGGCGTCAATTATTATCTCAAAGACCACCTCGCGAAGATTCAAGTCAACTACAATTTCGTGCACGAACAGCACAACGGCAACACCGGCGACCGCCAAGTCCGCGAAGTGCGAAACGACAACCTGGTCGTGAGTTTCTCCGTGATGTTCTAAACGGCAGGAGATAGGAGCTAGGAGTTAGGAGACGCCGGCGCAATGCGCCGGCGTTTTTATCCGATGACACAAATTAAGAGTGCAAAAATGTTTCTTCGAAGTTCTGTGATACTTATCGCGATTCAGTGCGTGGCATCAAGCTTCGGCGGTGAAGTTCAGTTGCGCGTGGATTTTTCGGTGAATACGGGAACGCTTAAGCCGCTGCATGGCGTCAACAGCGGGCCATTGAATTATGGCGGGACCATCGATCTTTCC
>DATGGK010000013.1:0-65714 GCA_035308565.1 Planctomycetota bacterium
CAGGGCCTTTCAAAAGTCGATTTTCACTTTCATAGGGAGATGCACTTTACGACGGCGTTTCATTTCTGATTTTCATAGGGAGCCGTTTTTCTCAATCGAAGTGTTCGCTCGCGTTGCCATTTCTCCTATGAAAACTCACGACTCTTGAATGGCCCTGCGGCTTCGCTCCGCAACGCCGTTGGCGTTGAACGGCAACTCCTTCGAATTCATTGGACATGCCCCTCTCTTTGCGCCAAAATCCCCCGCACTTTCCGCGGCTGGGAGTTCTGCTTCATGCGCACAATCGTGCTCGCCTTATTCGCGCTGCTTTGCTCTGCACCGCTTTCGCTGCGCGCGGAAACGCCCGCGGAATTTGAGGCGCGCGGCGTCTCCGCCCTCAAACAGGCCCTCACCGATCCCGACCAGATCGTCTCCGCCGCCATTTCGCTGGGCATGGCCGCGCAAGGTTACGACGACGCGAAAGACGCCGTCAAATCCGCCGAGATGAACGCGCTCCTTTTTTGGTGCAACAAGAAGATGACCCTGCAGCAGGTGGATTTCTTGCTGCGCCAGGGCAACGAAGGCGCCGCCGCCGCGAAGCGCTTCACCAAGATGATGAAAGGCCTTCCGCCCGGCGACGCGCAGACGTGGTTCAACCGCGCCGCGGAATTTGCCGCGGCGCATCCCGACGAACACCTGCTGATCGCAATCCGATTCTGCGAAATCGCCGACCGTTTCAAAAGCACCGAATTTCCCGTGCGCGCGCAGGAACGCTTCGTGCGCGAAATCGTCGTCGCCGAGGCGCTCGCAAAAGGCACGCTGAAATCGCCGCCGATCGAAATGAAATCCGGTGCGTTCGCTTCGTCGCAAAAACAACCGATGCCGCCGGAAGACAAATTGAACGAAGCGCGCGCCGCGATGAAACAGCAATACGCCGCCGATTTCCGCACGACCAAGCCCGCGCAGCGCGCCGATTTCGGCCACCGCCTGCTCAAAGCCGGCCTGGAAACACAGGATAATCCGGCGATGCAATTCATTCTGCTGCGCGAAGCCGCCGAACAGTGCGCCAATGGCCGCGAGACCGACAACACCATGCGCGCGCTGAGCGAACTCGGCGCGCGCTTCAACATGGACATTCTCTCGCTCAAACTCGATTTTCTCGCGCGCCTGATGGCGTACGCCGTCGAACCGGAGCATCACAAGCCGCTGGCCATGCTGTATCAGGCCGTCGGCAATGAGGCGCTGGCCGAGGAGAACTACGAAGTGGCGCAGCGCGCGTTCGAATACGGCGAAGCCAGCGCGCAGCGTGCCGAAGACGACAGGCTCGCCGCGCGCATGCATGCCGGCATCGCAGCGCTGCATGAAGTTCAGGGCGAATTGACTAAAATCAAAACCGCGTACTCAACCCTCTACAACAAACCCGACGATCCCGAAGCGAACCTGCTGCTGGGCCGCTTCCTCTGCGCCAGCCGCGGCGAATGGATTCCCGGCTTGCTTTTTCTGGCAAAAGGCAGCGACGCCGCGCTCAAAGCCGCCGCGCTCAAAGACCTCGCCGGCCCTACAGAAGCCGCCGCGCTTGCCGACCTAGCCGACGATTGGTGGAACGCCGCCGAAAAATTCGCCGGCTCAAAGAAACACAAACTGCGCGAACGTGCCGCATTGCTCTATGAAAAAGCGCTCCCCGATCTGGCCGACCCGCAAAAAGAAGCAGTCGCCAAACGCGTCGCAGATTTCCGCGCGGGGAAATAGAGTACGAGAGTTTGAGAGTGAAATGCTCTCCACTCTCACACTCCCTACTCCCTACTTCTTCCCCGGCGTCACCGCTTTCGGATCGTCCGTCGGCTCCGCGGGGATCTTTTCCAGGTAATCAGCCGGCCGTTTCTTGCGCGGGTCGAGATGCGCGATTACAGGATAGAATTTGTTAAACGCAAACGGCTGGTAATTCGGCGAATCCTTGTTGTGGCATTTGCGGCACGTCTCGGACGTCGGCGCGCCGATGATTTCGCCCTGCGGCAACGTGACCAGCTTGTTGGTATCGTCCTCCTCTGCTTTCAAACGCGCTTCAACGTGTTTCGATCCCGGCCCGTGGCACGTTTCGCATTGCACGCCCAGCGTCACGTCGAATTTCTTGTGCTTCTGCGCGGCCGGCGCGTCGAACGCGGTGACATGGCATTTGAGGCACTCCGCGGACTTTTGCGGATCGGCGATGTTCTTCGCCGCCGCGGTCTTCTTCGCTTCGTCAGTGGCCAGAACTTGATACGCCTTGCTGTGCTTTTCAGCCGTCCACTTTCCGTACGGGTCGCCTTTCGACGGCGCCGAATGGCAGTTCTTGCACTTCTCCGCGCCCACGTAAATCGCATCTTCCGCGGCGCAGTATCCCGCCGCCGCGCTGAACAGAATAATCAGCCCACAGACGAAACCAGGTCGTTGCAGCATGATTTTCTCCTTGGTTTGAAACGGAATTCCTATCCTCCTTTTAAAGGCGAGGGGGATGAACTTCAACTGTTTTCGCGCCGCTCTTTCGCGCGGCTCCGGTTGCGTTCTTGAATTTTGACCCAGCCCCAAGGGCCGCCCCGCCATCGCTGCTCGAACTTCAATGACGCGGGCATTTCGGCGCGCAGGTCACCGCACTGCCTGGTAGGCATGTACGTAGCGAGTCGAGCGCGTTGAACAGCTTTGACAAAGGCGGCCCCATGGGCGGCTGGGTTCGCGGGTGTGTGGTCTCCGCGGCGACACGGCCCCGTTTGCCGCGTCGCGTTGGAGCGAAAAGCAAAGGTTATGCCCGATGATTTTGAGGAATGCATCGGGTGCGCTGAAATTCGAAGAATCAAGTATGTAAATGCCGCGAAACCATAGAGGTCAAGGAATTAAAGACGATTCTTCGTATGCTTAAGGAAGTGATGTTATCCGAAACTACGTCACCGTCGTATTTCCACGTGGCGGAACGATTCGTCGCATAGTTGAGAAAACAACCTGGTTTGAAACTTGCCCGCAATAGTAAATTGCCTTTGCTGCGTACGCCATAACGCGAGTAGAAATCAGGCAATACCAAATAGCGCAGCGCTTTAAAGCGTAAACAACGGCGTCCGAAACGGACTTGGCCTTTTAATTGCCTAACTCAAACGCTTTGAAAGCATGTACATTGCAATGAAATGCGCAATGAGTTCGCTGAGGCGACACATTTTTTTTCGTTCAGTGCTTTTAGCGTTGTGTTCCGTCGCGAGCGAAGATATAGTCAGCGCATTCATTCATGTTGAGTTGCGGCGCGGCGCAGTCACGACCGAAGATTATTTTCGGAGTGCGCAATCGTGCTGGCGTGTGGGGATATGCGGGTGAGGCTGCGTCGCTTCTATTTTATGCTGAACGTGCTGGGCGCGAGCCTTTTTCCGGCGCTCGGCTTTGCCGTTTTTGCAGAGGAATCGCCCACCGAAACCTTCAAGCCGTCCGGCGCGGAAGCGGCACCCGACGCACCGAAAAGCACCTCGATTCAAACCTGGCGCCTGCTCGAAAAAGTGACTTCTCTATTCTCAAGATCCGACGCGGTCGGCGAGCCCAAGCCTGCCGACGACGCCGCAAAACCACAAGACGATAAAAAAGCACCGGCCACAAAGCCCGCTGAACAGAAAAAACCGGCTGACGAAAAGAAAGCTGGCGACGAAAAGGCCGCTGACGACAAAAAGCCCGCAGACGATAAAAAACCTGCTGACGATAAGAAATCTGACGAGAAGAAGCCCGGCGACGATAAAAAACCGGCCGACGACAAGAAGGACGCCGCGGCCGACGATAAGAAAGACGACAAGAAGGAAGAAGAAAAGCCGGTCGCCGAAATCATTCCGCCCGCGCCCGAACCCACGCCGGAAGAAATCGAGAAGCGCAAGGAACGCGCGCACGATTACCAAACACTCGGCGAAAAATTCTTCGATTTCCCCATGACCGGCAGCTTGATCAACCGCTACCGCATGCGCCACGGCGCCGGCGAGGACGACGAGGACATCTCGCAGTTCATCACCATCGACATCGGCGAAAAAGCGCGCCAGGCCGTCACCGCGCACATCGACGCGCGCGTCTTCGAAGATTTGAGCAAGCAGCCCACCGGACTGCGCTCGGATGTCTTCACCGATCTGCTCGACACGTACAATTCCAACGTGACCGCGCGCCTCTATTCCGCCTACGTGGATTTGAACAAAATCTGCGGCGTCGATTTTCTGCGCCTGGGCCGGCAGTTTAATTACGACACGCCCGAGATCATCCAATTCGACGGCGCGCGGCTGGACACCAAACCCATCTGCGATTTCCGCGACCTTACGCTTTCCTTTTATGGCGGCGCGGCCATCCATAATTTCGAACCCAGCATGAATGGCGATTGGCTGGTCGGCATGGCGGCCGAAGCCAAGCCGTGGGAAAACACCAAACTGCGCTTCGATTACCTGCACATCAACGACGACTTCACCGACTGGTCCAACGGCACGTTCGATCCCGTCGGCGTCCCGCAAAGCCTCAAGCCCAGCCCCGCCACGCGGCGCGACGACCTGTGCAGCATCGCGCTCTGGCAGAATTTCAAATGCCCCAACGTCCGCGTCAACGCGCACTTCAGCGTGCTTGACGGCGACGCGCGCGACGCGTACGTCCGCACCATCTACGACAATACCGAAGAGCGCCTGCAAGTCAGCGGCACGTACTCAGTCTGGTTCAAGCCGCAAACGCAACTCGTCACCGAATTCGATCAATTCTACGAGACGCTGCAAGGCGAAGAGCCGTACCAGACCGGTACGATTACGGCCAGCAAAGGCATCTTCGAATGTCTCTACATCGACGGCGGAGTGGCCGCGCGCCGCCTGGTGAACAACTCGCAGCCGGGGCAGTTCAACCGCGAATACGAACGCGTTTGGACCACACTGGAAACCCGCGACCTGTGGAAGAAAGGCTTGAACCTGAGCGTAACGGGTTCGTATTGGAACGCGCAACACGACCGCGAGCCGCGTACCGAGCAAGTCGGCGCGGAAGTGTGCTACAAATGGCAGTGCCACAAAAATCTGGAAACCACCGCCGGCACCGATTACGAGATGTACAAATACGATTTCTTCGCCAATGCCGAAGACGATCACGTGCGCGATTATTACATCCGCCAGCGTTGGAAACCGACGCGCTGGGCGTCGCTGGATGCGCGCTACGACTTCGAACAGAGTTTGAAAACGCATTTCCATACGTTTGTGCTGCAGTTCCGGTTTGATTTTTAGCATTTTAGCAGTGGAGCGCGGGCTTCCAGCGGGCTGGAAGCCGGCGCTACATTGGTCTGTGTTGGAAGGAAAAGTCGTGCGAAAAGCGTGGTTACTCCTGAGCCTGCCCTTCTGTGCCGTCGTTGTGGCACTGATTGGTCTGGCCGGCTGCGAACAGCACACCGACCGCGGCGCGCCCGCGCCGCAGGACGCGCCCTACACGACCCGCCACGTGCCGTTCAACCACAAAGTCCACGTCATCGGCGAAGAAATCAAATGCGACATCTGCCATAAAACCGCGGCGAAGGAAGCCGCCGCCGGCATGCCCACCTTCAAGAGCTGCAACAAATGCCACGAAGGCATCGACGCCAAAAAACCGCCGGAACGCAGCATTCAAAAGTTCCTGGTGGACGGCAAAGCCGAATTCAGCCACGTCACGCAACTTGTTTCCATCGCGCCGGACACCATCAAATTCTCGCACAAGACTCACGTCGATGCGAAGCTGCAATGCACAACTTGCCACAAAGGAATCGACGTGTCCACGACGCTAATCCCGTCGAAGATCAAGCTCACCATGAACCAATGCATCGACTGCCACTCCAAACAACATGTCGGCGAAAATGTCAGCAACAACTGCCAGATCTGCCACACGTACATCGATCGGAAATGGAAGCCCGAAAGCCACCTCGTCAATTGGCAGAAAATACACGGCCGTCAGGCGAACTTCGTCACCAAAGGCACGACCGAAAGCTGCGACCTCTGCCACCGCAACGAAACGATGTGTATCAAATGCCACCGCGAAACGCCGCCTAGCAACCATACCAATTTCTGGCGCGAACGCGGGCATGGCGTCAACGCCGACTTCGACCGCGCGCAATGCAAAGTCTGCCACACCGAGGACTCGTGCCTGCGCTGCCATCAGACCATCGCGCCGCAAAGCCACAAAGGCACCTTCGACAACAAGCATTGCCTCGGCTGCCATTTCCCGCTCAAAGAGGAAGGCTGCATCACGTGCCACAAAAACACCAACTCCCATTTGCAAGCTGCGCGCGTGCCGATGAACGCGGTCCACGCAAAAGCGACGGCGTTGTTGTGCCGCGATTGCCACTTCGGCCCGAAACTGCTTCCCCATGCCGACAACGGCGACAATTGTTTGCTGTGTCATAAGAAATAGTCTTCTCACGATTCTCAATTCTGAGAATTGCGTCGAGCAAATCCGTGCTTGACGAATCTATAACTACATATAAATAAATCACTTGCAGTTTTTAATTGCGTCTCGCTTTATTGGCATAGACTCTGCTCTTCCCAACTTTGCACTTCGCAAGGACATCGTTGGGAGACTTGCAATGATGACATCAGTAGAACGGAGCTCCTGCTCCGTTCAGAGCAGCAATGTGGAACGGAGCGCCTGCTCCGTTCAGGGGACCAATGATGAACGGAGCGGGAGCTCCGTTCTACGGGATAATGAACAGAGCGGGAGCTCTGTTCTACAGGACTTGGAACTCTCCGCCACCGAGAAGAAATTCCTCAAGCGCATCGTCGCCAAATTTGGCAGCACGCGGCGCAAGCCGCTGCTTCAATCGCTGATCGTGATTACGGCACTGGTCACCGCCGCGCACCTGATCGAGCGCTCCGGCCTGCCGTGGTGGGCGGCGTTCGCCCTCATCTACGCGCCGACGATCTACCTCTTCAGCCGCTATCGCCGCTTCGGCATTTTCAAATCAAAACTCATGCGCAAGCTCGCGCTGCGCGAAGAAGCGTTCGCAGAGAGGCGGTCGTCATGAGCGAAACGAAAGCTGCATCGAAAGCGCGCGCTGTCTTCGTCGAAATCTTCAAATTCATGGCCTCGCTGAATCTGGCTATGACCCTGATGGCGGTGATCGTCGTCGCCGCGATCACCGGCACGATCTGCGAATCGAAACTCAATTCCGACGTGGCGCGCGAATACATCTACGACGCGCCGTGGTTCAACGTCTGGCTGGGTCTGCTCTGCGTCAATTTGTTTTCTGTCGCGGCGATTCGCTACCCGTGGAAAGCGCACCAGACCGGCTTCGTGATCACGCACGCCGGCATCATCACCCTTCTGATCGGCGCGATGATTGACCGCAACTGGGGTGTCGAAGGTTATCTGCACCTCAACCGCGGCGAAGCGCCGACGACCACGATGGAACTGCAGGATCAGGAATTGCGGGTCTCGGTCGCGGGCATGGACGAATACTGCTCAACACAATTCAAAGTCAAAACGCTCACCACGCCCGCCAAGCGCCAGTTTGCCGCGCGCGCGCCGGTGAGCGATGTGATAGTCGAAGTGCTCGATGTCAAATCCGTCGAACAAACGCCCGCCATCGAAGCCGCCGAGCAAGGCAAGCCCGCGGTGAAATTGCTGCTGCGCGGCGCCGCGTTCGGGCAGTTCGAAGCCGCCATGTTCCTCGGCGATAAACAGGATTTGGGCATGGCGGTACTGAGCTTCTCAAAAGGCCTTCCGCCGGCCATTACCGCCGCGGCTTCACCCACCAAAACGGAACTTTCGCCCGACGAACTGATTCCGCGCCATGTTCGCGTCACCTCCTATTCGAAATATGAAGACCCGACGGTTACCGCGCTGGCCGGCGAAGCGCCTGAACTCAGCACGAAACTCACCGTGGACGCCGAAGGCAAGTCCCCGCAATTGACGCTGAAATTATTGGGCAAGGAATTCACTTTTGCGCCGAAGGAAGCCGCTGGAAAAGAACTCGCGCTGGACGGTCTGCCCGAATGGAAAATTACCATCAAAGGCTTCTATCCCAATTGCCGCGTCGATGGTCCCAACGCATCCACGTTTGACGAAAAGCTCGATAATCCGGCCGTGCGTTTTGAATTGACAGGCCCGTTGATCAAGCGCGGAGTTGCGGTCGCGTCCGCGTCGAACCTGCCGCACGGCGGAAAGCATTCAGCTCAAGGTGACGACACCGCCAAGCTCGGCATTTATCTCGGCGACGACGGCAAGCTGCGCTACTACACGAAATCGGCCAAAGCCGGCGAAAAAAGCGGCGAACTCGGCGTCGATCAGCCCATCCCGCTCGGCTGGGCGCCCGGCGCCGAAGCGCTCGTGACCGAATACATGAAGCACGCCGCCACCAAAGCCGCGTGGTCGCCGCTCCAAACGCCATTCAACCCCGAAGCGCCGAACCTCGGCCTGCTCTGCCGCGTCAGCGCCGGCGGAGAATCGAAAGACGTCTGGGTCGGAAGAACGCCCGTCGGCGACGTCGAAAACGCAAGCACCACAATCGGCAAGCGCACAATCGAATTGGCCTTCTGCAACACCAGCGTCGAACTGCCGTTCAATGTCGCGCTGCTCAACTTCGACGCGAAACGCCACGAAGGCATGGAACACACCAACAGCATCATGGAATACGCCAGCACGCTCGGCTTCGACGACGCCGTGGACAGCGTGGAGCTCAAGAAAGGCACCAAGCTCGCCAAGAAATTCAAGCACACCCATTTGGAAGGCGGCATCATGGAACTTTCCGCCGAAGAATTGACCTTCCATCAATTGGATGCGCGCGACCCGCTTGTCATTCCGATGACTGACGTCGAATCCTACGCGCGCAATTCGCAACACATTTCGATGAACCGCCCGACGAATTATCCCGTGACGTGGTACGGCCCGTGGTTTGGCACGAACTACAAATTCTCGCAGGCGATGGGCCGGCCCGACAGCTCCGACTACTCCGGCGTGCAAGTCCTGCGCGATCCCGGCTGGTTCCCCGAATGGTTCGGCTCGCTGATGATCTGCCTCGGCATCTTCACCATGTTTTACCTGAAGCCCTATTTCCGCCGAACAGTGGAACGGAGCTCCTGCTCCGTTCAGGACGGAGCGGGAGCCCCGTTCTACCGCACCAATACGAAACAAACCGTTTCCGATTCCAGCGACAAGCCCCTGCAAATCAGCAGCGGAGAATAAGAGGACCTCATGAAAAAGACAGTCGTACTCGCCTTGATCGTCGCCCTCTCGCCGCTCTTCGCGTCGGAAACGCCCGCGTTTGCGCCGCCGCTGAATTTCACGTCGATGGAACGCCTTGCCGTTCAAGAAGGCGGACGCAAAAAAGTCTTCCAGACGCTGGCGCAGGATTACATCGAACAACTGATCGGCCGCTCAGTCTTCGGCTCGAAGCCGTCGCTGATTGAAAAAAGCAGCGGCAGGAAATTCGATTCGATGGAATGGTACCTCTCGATCTGGCTCTTCCCGGAACACTGGGAACACCAGCCGCTGGTGCTCGTTTCGTATCGCCCACTGCGCATCGCGCTGGGCTTGAACGACGCCGAAAAATATTTCTCCGTGCAGGAACTGCGCAGCTCGCCGCGCTTCGCCGAACTGATCTCGCAAGGGATGGAATTGCGCCACGACCAGCGCGACAAGGAATTGACCGACTTGCAGAAGGAAGCCGAGATCGTCGCGCAGCGCCTCGAAGTCTTCGACCAGATCGTCAGCACGGAGAACTGGCTCTCCATCGTGCCGCATCCGAGCAAGGAAGATGGCACGTGGCTGTCGCTGCCCAAATGGGAGACGCGTTTCGCGGACAAGGAAGCCGTGCCCTATTATGCGCGCGCGAATTACGACGTTGTCGCTGCGCAGTGGGCTGCGTTGAAACACGCCTATCGCACACGCAACGCCGAATCATTTGCCGCGAGCACCGCGCAATTGGACAGCGCGCTGCGCGACTTGAGTCCGAAAGTTTATCCTGCGGAATCCGCGCTCACACGCGAATTGACGTACAACAAAAGCCGCCCGTTCGGCCTCGCCTGGCTGCTATATCTGCCCGCGGCGCTGCTGGGCCTGCTGGCGTTGAAGTATCGCGCCAAAGCCATCTACGCCGCCGCGCTGCTGTTTTTCCTCGGCGGATTGAGCATGCACATTTACGGCTTCGCGCTGCGCTGCCTGATCGCGGGCCGCCCGCCGGTGTCGAACATGTACGAATCCGTCGTGTGGGTCGGATTCGGCGCGGTTGTCTTCGGTTTGATTTTCGAACTGATCTACCGCAAACGCTTTTACATGGTCTGCGGCGCCGCCGCCGGCTTCGTCTGTCTGGTCTTGATGGACGAAATGCCCGTGCTCATGGGCAACGTCAACGCGCCCGGTTTCGAATCGCAGATCCGCCCGCTGGTCCCCGTGTTGCGCGATAATTTCTGGCTCACCATTCACGTGCTCACCATCACGCTGGGCTACTCCGCGTTCATGCTCGCGTGGTTCCTCGGCCACGTCACACTCTTCAGCCATCTCTTCCGCCCCGCGCGCAGCGCTGAACATCGCGAGCTGCACAACTTCGTCTACTATGCGCTGCAAATCGGCGTACTGCTGCTCGCCACCGGCACAATTCTCGGCGGCGTGTGGGCCTATTATTCGTGGGGCCGCTTCTGGGGCTGGGACCCGAAAGAAACGTGGGCCTTCATCGCGCTGATGTGCTACCTGATCGTGCTGCACGGCCGCTTCAGCGGCTGGTGGAGCAATTTCGGATTGTCGGTCGGCGCGGTAGTCTGCTTCCAAGCGGTCGTGATGGCGTGGTACGGCGTCAATTTCGTGCTCGGCAACGGCCTCCACGCTTACGGCACTGGCGCCGGCGGCGAAGCATACGTGATCACAGGCGTGGCAGTCGATGCGATTTTTACGGCAGCCGCGATCATTCGGCGCAAAACCTTCCGCGCGGCGAACGCGTCTGAAAAAGTTGCACCGGTATTGATCGAGCGGAAGGCATAGGCTTAATTATTCTTTTTCAATCGACACCACCCACGCCTTCGCTCCGCCGGGGTGCATGGTGCTTTCGAATTGCGAGGCGCGAATGTAATTGATGCGCCAGCCCTGCGCGAACGCGGTGCGCAATTCGGCTTGCGTCACGCGGCGCGGGCCGGGGCCGCTTTCGTGCTCGCTGAAACACATCAGAATCAGCCGCCCGCCCGGCCGAATCACGCCGGCCAGCGAAGCCACATAGCGCGCCCGGTTCTCGTCCGAAAAACAATGGAACAGGCCGGAGTCGATGGCCGTATCGAACGTGCGCTTGAGCTTCGGAAGTTCCAGCGCGTCGTAGACCACAAACTCCGCGCTGCTGCCGCGCTCGCGCGCCTTGATTTTTGCTTTCTCGATCGCCGCGGGCGCGAAGTCGATCCCCAACACGTTGTGCCCGCGCGCGGCGAGATAAATCGAATGCTCGCCCGTGCCGCAGCCGGCATCAAGCACCGAGCCTTGAATCTCGCCGTTTTCGAAAACCCGCACGAATTCCGGCTGCGGATGGCCGATGTCCCACGGCGCGACGCTGGAATACGCGGAATTGAATCGATCCGGCGGCGCGACATCGACGCTGCCATCGATAATTGTGGGAATGACGGGAGTGTTTTGCTCTGACATGTTGAGTTCCTCAAAAATTCGGGGCTCGGCGGCTTCCGTGACTGTCCAGTGTAGCCTCAAAAATTAGAAACTTCTAATTCGCTTTTAATCTCCCGACAATACTTTTAGGCGATACTACACTCATTCGCGGCGCGTTGCCGCTCAACCCATTCAGGAGCCATTTCATGAAGCGACTCATTTTCGCATTTGCCTTGACCACGTTGCTTTTTTCGCCGACTGTGTTCGCCGAAGAAAAGACGGCCGACAAGGAAGTGGACGTCGAAGTCAAGGACCTGCCCAAAGCTGTTGTCGATGGCGTCAAAGCCGCGCAGCCCGGCTGCACCATCACCGCGGCTGAAAAGCAGACCAAGAAAGACGGCACGATCGTTTACGAAGTGGACGTGACCAACGGCGGTAAGAAATTTGAACTTGATGTCGATCCAACGGGCAAGGTGCTCGCGAACGTCGAAGAGAAACCGGATGCGAAGGACGAGAAGAAGGAAGAGACAAAGAAGTGAGCGATGCATTTCACGCAAAGACGAGGAGTTGGTTGCAGTTGCCCTCTCCCCCCGGGAGAGGGCCGAGAGGCGCGGCTGTTTGCGCCTCCGGGGTGAGGGACATTCGCAACCGGACCAACAACGCTCCCCTTTTCTTTTCGTCTTTGCGTGAACTTTGCGCCTTTGCGTGAAATGGGCTAAATTGAACTTATGCGAGTTCTGGTGATCGAAGATTCCACGCGCCTGTCGCAGTCCTATAAAAAGGGCTTGAGCGAAGAATCGTATGCCGTCGATCTGGCGCTCAACGGCATCGACGGCCTGCACATGGCCGAGAGCGGCGAGTACGACCTCGTAATTCTCGACATCAATCTGCCGGGCATGGACGGCTTCACGCTCATTCGCAAGCTGCGCCAGAAGCGTTCCGACGTGCCAGTGTTGATGGTCACCGCGCGCGACGGTGTGCAGGACCGCATCGAGGGCCTCGACGCCGGCGCCGACGATTATCTGGTCAAACCATTCTCCTACGGCGAGCTGCTCGCGCGCATGAGGGCGCTGCTGCGCCGCCCCGGTTCGCGCGGGCAAACGTCGTTGAAATACGCCGACATCGAACTCGATTCCGCCAGCGGGCGGGTCCTGCGCGCGGGACATCAGCTTGCGCTGTCGGCGCGCGAGTTTTCGCTGCTGCGCGTTTTTTTGACGAATCCAAACAAAGTCATGTCGCGCGCGAAACTGTTCGAGTCGGTTTGGAACGCCGAGTACGACGGCCTTTCGAACGTGCTCGACGTGTACGTGAATTATCTGCGCAACAAACTCGAAGACCACGGCATGTCCCGCGTGATTCACACCGCGCGCGGGCGGGGATATCTGCTGGGCGATGAAGCTTCCGTTTAAATCCCTGACGACGCGCATTGTCTGCGCGGTGGCGCTGATCCTCGCCGCGGCCGGCGGCGTGATTGGCACGGCGCTCTATCGCAGTTTTCGCCACGCGGAAACCGAAGAGCTCAAAGCGGCATTGAGCCGGCGCCTCACCTGGCTTCAGGCGTCCGTGGAACTGGATGAGGAAGGCAATCTCGAAGTCGAACCGCGCCAGCCGCTGGCGAGCCTGCCTCAACATTGGCGCGTCACGCTCCCCGATGGCCGCATGCTTTGGCAGTATCAATGGGACTCGGAGGATTCGCCGTTCATGTCAAAAACAGTGACGCTTGTTCTCGGCGATGCAAACGGCAAGCCGCTCGACCCCAGCGAAATCAAACCCAACTCGTCCCCTGGGAAATCCGGGCCATTCCCATCGTATTCAACCGGAAAAAAGCACGCGAAGCTGGATGTGCGCGTGGACGTGCGTGAATCGAGCGCGCGGCTGGAGCGCGAATTGCAGCGCCTGGCGCTCGCGCTTTGGACGATCGGCCCGGCGTCCATCCTCGCGCTCGTGGTGATCCTGGGATTGTTCATTCGCTGGCAGCTTAAGCCGCTCGGTGCGATGTCGAAGCAAGCGTCGGTCATCGGCCCGGCGAACACCGATGTGCGGATCGAACCGGCGGGCAGCAGCGTCGAACTCACGCGGTTGCGCGAATCGATCAACGCGATGGTCGAGCGGCTCGCGAAGGGCATGGCGCGCGAGCGCCAATTCTCCGCGATGGCCGCACATGAACTGCGCACGCCGCTGACTCAGTTGCGGTTGAGCATTGAAATCGCGCTCAATAAAGAGCGCGAGAATGCGGAGTACAAAGAAACGCTACGCCAAGCGCTGATCGATATCGAGCGCCTGCAAAAGCTCGTGGGAAATCTGCTTTTCCTGACGCGCGCCATTGACAGCAGCGAATTGCGTGGCGACGTGGCGCTGGAAAAAGTCGTCGCGCATGCAATAAAATCCTGCGGCTCGCACGCTGCCATCGATTCCAACTTGCAAGCGCTGCATGCCGCCGGCAATCAGGAATTGCTCGAAAGCGCCGTGCGGAACGTGCTTGAAAACGCGGCGCATTATGCGCCCGGCGAACCGCCGCACATTCGCGCCGAAAGCAATGGCACAAAAATCCATCTTTCGATCAGCGACTGCGGCCCCGGCGTGCCCGAAAAAGATCGCGAACGCATTTTCGAGCCGCTCACGCGCCTCGATGAAGCCCGCTCCATCGGCGCGGAACCCGAAGGCTTTGGTTTGGGGCTGACCGTTGCGCGCTACGCGGTGCGCGCCTGCGGCGGCGAGCTGATCTGCAAAGCGCGCTCAGATGGAAAAAACGGGGCTGTGTTTGAATTCACGCTGGCGAAGGCGAGTTGATCGCCAATTGTGGTGCAGGCTTCCAGCCTGCCCGTTGCATCGCTCTACTTCCTCACAAGTGTCACCATCGAGCCTTTGCCTGCCGACTTCACTTGCACGACCGCTTGGTTTGTCCCGGTCTTCTCGTAGGACAGCATCCGTCCCAGCGGCGTGGCAATTTTTACTTCGATCGGAATCTGCGCGCGCCCTTCCGTCACCGCGGGCGTGACGCCCGTCAAGCCTGTCTTGGTCCGCACGTATGTAATGGAATAGGTGCCCGGCGCATAGCCTGGCTTATTTTCCAGCTTCAGCGTGAATTTCTCCGACGCAGCAATTGCGATTCCTTTCGCGCCAAACGTCAGCACCGTCGGCGCAATGCTACTCACTGTCACACTGTTGACGGTGATCGTCACCGTTCCGCCCGACAAACTCGCGGGCGTTACGCCTGTTGGCAATACAACCAGCCCCGTCATCTTGATTTGGTCCTTCGGCGGAACTTGCGCCGTCGGTGCAATCCGTAGCGCAAGCGTTTTGAGCACCAGCACATCCGTGATGTCCACGCCGCCGGTTCCAACGATGATGAGTTTTGATGCCGTCGCCGTCGCGTTCGAATTGTCGGTCACGGTCAGCGTCGCTGAAAAAGTTCCATTCGTCGGATATGTATGCGAGACGGTCACGATGGAAATATCCGCCGGAAAGGCGTAAACGTTTCCATCGCCGAAGTCGATGATGCGCGACGTCAGTGTCCCGTCCGGATCGAGCGAACCGGTGATATCAAAGTTCACCGTCAGCGGTTCAGGTCCTTGCGTTGGGGAGGCGCTCAGCACCGCGACAGGCGGCTGATTCATGTACGTGAAGCCGGCGGTGAGCGTCACCGGCGAACCCGGCACGATGCCGGTGCCGGTCATGGTGATGTCCACCGCGCCCAGCGCGTGCGGCGGCACCGTACAGGTAATGGATGAGGATGAATTCACCACGATGTTCGAGGCCTGTATCCCGTCGAAAAACACGATCGCGTCCGGCGGAATCGCGCTGCCGGCGATTGTCACATTAATGTTCCCCGCCGCCGGCCCGTGATTGGGCGTAACCGAAGTGAGCGTCGCCCGCAGCAGTTTGAAATAAATAAGTTGGTTGCTGTCGAGCACATAAATGTCGCCATTGTCCACATCCCACGCGATGCCCGACGCATTCCCATTATAGCCCGGAATGGCCGTGTTGTTGTCGAGAATGATCTCGTCGAATTTCGTCCCATCGCGGAAATACGAACTGATGCGGTCGGGCAGCAGATTGCCGCTGCTGTCGTTCACCACTGGCTCGACCAGCAGCAGCGTCCCATCCTCAATATCGTAATCCACCGCGACGTTCCCCGGCGCGACCAACGCTGGACTGTTGATCGTGGTCGTCTTTTTCGTGAACGAGGTTGGATCTCGCGAAATTTCGTAAATCTTCGTCTCCGCCGAGCGGTACGCAATCGTGGCGTCGTCCAGAATGGCAATGTCCGCGGTCACGTTCGCGTTCACGTCGAGCGGAATCGTGTAGCTTTCGAGCGACGATTGCGTGGCCCCGTTGAGCGCCGGCGTCTCCGGAATGTTGGCCTTGAAAAGCGTCCCGTCCGTGTTGATCAAGGTGCTGGCCAGCGCCGAAAATCCATTGATCACGCCACCACCATTGGCCCGGTCCACGCGATAGAAGCGCTGCACATTCGGATCGAAGCACGCGCGCGCATTGGCGTCCGTCGGAATGCACAGATATTTCTGATTCGAAGGAAGAATCACAAAAATCAAATCGCATCCCGCCGCCCCAGGTACATTGGTTGCCAGCGGAATGATGCTGACATCGTAATTGCGCTGCTGAAACGAAACCGACGCCGCGCCGGCACTCAGCGAACACCACAGCAATCCCCAAACCGCCCACCGCGCGCGAAATGACAAACCAGCCATGTTTTGCCTCAGACTTTCAGCCTTTGACCTCTACAGATGAGTGTCGCGGGCGTCACGGAAGTATTATATGGAATGGGGCGGGTTGTGTCCAAATTCGTCCTCTTCACCGATTGGACCTTTCCAGATAACCCTTCATTCGCGTACGTGCCGTTGTCGCCGCTTCACCACGTCACCGCGCCCGCGCTGGCGCTGCGCACAGTCCGCGCGTATTTCGCCAGCACGCCGCGCTTCTCGCGGATTTCAGGTTTCGTCCACGCCGCTTTGCGGCGCGACCATTCGGCATCGGAGAGCGCCACGCTTACGACTTTAGCGTCCGCGTCGATGGTCACGGAATCGCCGTCATTCAACAAACCAATCGGCCCGCCGACCCACGCTTCGGGCGCGACGTGGCCGACGACCAAGCCGTGCGTGCCGCCGCTGAAACGGCCGTCGGTGATCAGGCCAACGGAATCGCCGAGGCCCTGGCCAACCAGCGCGGCGGTGACGGCGAGCATCTCGCGCATGCCCGGCCCGCCCACGGGGCCTTCGCCGCGGATCACGACTACGTCGCCGGCTTGAATCTTGCGTTTCTGAATCGCGTCGAAGCATAGCTCTTCGGAATCGTAAACTTTCGCCGGGCCGGTCATGCTGCGTTTTTTCAGGCCCGCGACTTTCGCGACCGCGCCTTCCGGCGCGAGATTGCCGTGCAGGACCACGATGTGCCCGGTCGGATGCATCGGCGCGTCAATGGGCCTTACGACGGTCTGTTTGCGTTTGTAAATGCTCGTGATCGGCGCGAGATTCTCGGCGAGCGTCTTGCCGGTGACGGTCATGCACTCGCCGTGCAGGAATCCGGCGTCGAGCAGCGCCTTCAACACCGCGGGTGTGCCACCGGCGCGGTGCAGGTCGTTCATCACGTAGCGGCCACCGGGTTTCAAATCAGCCAAGTGCGGCACTTTCGCGCCGAGACGGTCGAAATCGGCGAGCGTCCATTCGACGTCCGCTTCGTGCGCGATGGCCATCAGATGCAGCACAGCATTGGTCGATCCGCCAAGCGCCAGCACGAGCGTGTAAGCGTTCTCGATGGATTTGCGCGTGATCAGATCGCGCGGCCGGATGTTCTTTTCGATCAAATTGATCAACGCGCGGCCGGCCATGAACGACTCGCGTTCCTTGTGCGCGGACACGGCGGGATTACTCGCGCCGTACGGCAGCGAAAGGCCCAGCGCTTCAATCGCGGAACTCATCGTGTTGGCTGTGTACATCCCGCCGCACGCGCCCGCGCCCGGGCAGGATTCGCTTTCGATTTTGTACACGCCGGCTTCGTCGAGCTTCCCCGCTTGAAATTGGCCCACGGCTTCGAAGATCGAGACGATGTCCAAATCCGCGCCGTTCTCCGCGGTGCCCGGCAAAATCGATCCGCCGTAGACGAACACACTCGGAATGTTCAGCCGCGCCATCGCCATCACGCAACCGGGCATGTTCTTGTCGCACCCGCCAAACGCGAGCAGCCCGTCGTGGTTCATCCCGCCGCTGACGATTTCGATCGAATCGGCAATGACTTCGCGCGAGACCAGCGAATAGCGCATGCCGAGGTGCCCCATCATGATCCCGTCGGAGGCGGTGGGCGCGCCAAAAATCTGCGGCACGCCGCCGCCCGCGCGGATGCCTTCGATGCCTTTGCGCGCGAGCCGGTCGAGGTGCGCGTTGCAAGGCGTGATGTCCGAATACAGCGACGCGACGCCGATCATCGGCTTGGAGAAATCGTCGTCCAGAAAACCAACCGCGCGCAGCATCGCGCGATTGGGCGCGCGTCCCATGCCGCCGGTGGTGAGCCTGCTTTTCGAATTGGAGTCTTGTGCCATCGTGAGAATCCTCGTGATATTTACCGCATGATAAAGGAGATACGGAAGCAGCGAAAGCTCATTTGAGCACCCTGAATCCCGTGAACTTTTTTCATTGCGGGATGAGAATCGACAGGCCCCCATTATTGTTTGGGCGAAAGCCACACGCTCACGCACAGCACCAGCCCAAAAATAACCGCCGTCCAAAACTCCCCTAACCGCATGTACGGCGTGACGATCTGCGCCCCGCCGCCGTCAATCCGCATCAATTTCGCCAGCCCAGCCGCTTCGGTTTCGGGCGGCAAAATCAGCTCGATGTTCCCCAGCGGATCGACGGCCACCGTGCGTCCCGTGTTGGTCACGCGCAGCAGCGGGCGCCGCGTTTCGATCGCGCGCCACATCGCCGCTTGAAGGTGCGAGCGCGGGCCGTAGGTGCCGTAGAACCAGCCATCATTGGTGATGTTCACCAGCGTGTCCGCGCCGTGAAACGCGTCCTCGCGCGCAATGGCCGGGTGCGTATCCTCCACGCAAATGTTCAGCGCAATGTGATACCCGCCGATGTCGATCACTTCCGAACACTCCGTGCCGGGCACGTAACGGTCCTGCGTCACCGAACGAATCCAGCCCATGATTCTGGATACGCGCCCGTACGGAACGTACTCGCCGAACGGCACCAGCCGCCGTTTGCAATAGCGCAAAATCTCCTTGCCCTTTGCATCGAAAATAAACGCGGCGTTGTGAGTGCGCTTTTCGTCTTCCGCTTTATCGCGGTCATCCGGTTCGAGAAAATTCGAACCCGCCAGCGTCGGCACGCCGACTTTCGCGATCTCCTTTTGGAACTGCTCGCCCCATTCGTCTTCGTACATGCTCCCCGGCACCATCGTCTCCGCCCAGCAGACAAGCGCCGGCGGTTTGCCTTCGTGCGCGGTGATTTCGGCCACGACTTGGCGGTGCAATTCAAGATGCCGGATTGTCTGTTCGTTCAGCATCTCCACGGTGCGGCCGAGTTTCGTTTTGACGTTGCCCTGAATCACCGCAATCGTCGCGCCCGGTTTCAATCGCGGCGCAATCCGCGCGATGCGCTCGTAGCCGTAAAAAAAAAATCCGCCAATCAGCGCCAGCAGAATTGAGAGGCTTCGCCACGCGTGCTTGAGACTCTCGTCACGCCCGTAGAACGGAGCTCCCGCTCCGTTCCGCCGGAAAAATGAACTCACCGCCGCCGGCAGCGCAAACGCCAGCCACGCATTGAACACGGCGATCAAAAAACTCAACCCGTACACGCCCAGCACGTCCGCGCCCTGCCGCAGCGGCGCGTTGACCCAAAGCGTGTGCCCCAGCAGCAGCCACGGAAAATACAGAATCGGAATTACCGACCGCACGATCTCCGCCAGCACCCACGCAGCCGCCACGCCAAACACCGCCGCCGTGCCGCCCGCGCGCGCCAGCCGCCGCACGCACAACAACGCCAGCATGTAGACGAACGCTGTGTAAAGCGCCGCCGCAATCGCGCCTTCAAACGCGTTGGCCCACATGAAGGTGAACGAGCGCGAAGTCCACACGAGCGCGAAGACATACGCATAAAACGCCGCCGCTTTTTTGCTCTTCGCGCGCGCGACGACCCAAAACACCGGCGCAAAGACAACCCACGCCGACAGCGACGAATCCACATCGCGAAACGGCAGCGCCGCCAGCAGCCCGCAGACGCCGCACAGCGCCAGCGGGCCGAGCATGGAAATCAATTTTCGATGAATCGCCACGCGGGGATTTTAATTGACGCGGGCGGAGAGGGAATTGCGAAACGGGCTAATTTCAGTGCCAACGGAGGAACTTTTTTTCAGTGTTTGCCACGAAGGTAGTTCTGTACCTCGTCGTGATCGCCCGCAAAATCAAAAGTCAACAAGCCCTTGCGCGCTTCAAAAATGAGCCGCCATTCCAAACTCGTGCGGCACTCGTAAAGATGTTTGCCAAGTTTCCTGATCCCCAGCCCGGAATGCGCGTGCGGCTTGCCAAAGCCCTCCAGGAGCAGGCGCAAGGTTGCGGCCACTTCTTCTTCCCGTTGCGCTTCCCGCACTATTTTTTTGAACCGCTTGGACAGTTCAACGGAAATCATTTTTGCTCCCGGTGAAGCGTGTCAGCTCGCCGCGCTTCCGCGCGGTTTTGAGTTCCGCGCCGATGCGCTTTTCCGCCGCCGCCATTTCATCCGGCGTCAGCGCGTATTCCTGCAGCGCATAATCCGTCGAAACCACTTCGACCGGGCGCAACGCCACAATCTTGCCTTCAAACAGGAAGCCAATGTCTTCGCCTTGCGCAGCCTTTTTGAGCCAGTAACCGAGCCGCCCGCGGCCCTCGGTGATTGTCAGAGTCTTCATACGCTCATTATAGCGGCTTACGGGAAGATGCACGATATTCTTCTATTTTTTAAATAACCTCGTGCGCGGCCCCAAAATATGACTTTCATAGATGATGTTTACCCTACTCTGACGCTCCAAGTAGGTAACCGGGACTCAAGCCGTGATCCCTGAACCACTGCTTCACTGCGCTCTTGTTTCCGGAGATGGCGTTATCAATTTCGTCGTGAGCGTCCGCCCAGAACTTCCAAGCAAAAAGCCGCGACACCACGACCTTAACGCTGTCCAACTGAGCCTTGGTTAGATCTCGATAGAATGGCCTCACCTTGTCGTCAGAGTCGTGCAAATCAAGCTTAGCCGTCACTGCGTCAACAAGCAGTTCGCTCCATGCCATCATCGATTTAGAAGCGAACATACGATTGAGCTTTCGCTGCTCGGTATCGTCCTCGGGCGCGTTTGCGTTCCAATTGTGTAGGCCCAAATCGTGCAACATGTTCAGTAGGGCGACAACGTTATCGATCTCTGTCGAGCGCTTGTAGCTCTCGGTGAGCATATTGTCTTCAACGGGCTCGCGGTACATAAAACACGAGAAGATGGATTTGCTGAGCATGTCAATGCTGAGAGGCTTCTCGTTTGTGCTCTTATTGGTGGCTGAAACATATTTGCTCGTTTTGTTTTCGACGTGCTCAATTACGGAGTTGTAGAGATACGAACGGAATTGTGCCGTTCGGTCGGCCTTCTTCGTCATGCTGGGATCACGCCGCATAAGCCACTTGAGGAACCCCGCCTCGCTCTTTGAAGTCTCGCCTTCGTCCTTCTTATATTCCTCGAAGTCCGCACCAAACAGGGAGCCAAGCTTCATGACCATGATCGACGAGTAAAACCGCGTTTGCGCAAACTTATCATGCGCGGAAATATTGGTCTGATTCAGTAACCGGATGTCGCAAGTCACATAAATCTTGACTTCAAATTCGCGACGGCCAGCCCAAAGCAACCCCGCGATTTTGTGCTGGCCGTCGAAGAGCTTAACACGATTCGCAACTACACGGCCAATCGAGGGCTGAAGCACGGGGTGCCGTTGGAAGTGTCGGTACAACTCGAAGACCTTCTCCGGGATAAGGTATCGAGGTTGAAGCCCAATACCTTGGTCGGATTCGTCATCGCTTTCGACCAAACTCACCGGCACTATTGCGTAGAAATACTTCCATTTGGTTGTTGGGCACGTGTACAAGTTGTGTTTCGTGTTCACCGACGCACTCCGAAGTTCCACGAGGCCATCAGCTTCCACAACCTCAATTACTTGCCCGAACGAGTTGATATCCTTGCCTTCTTTGAGAAAGGCGAGCAAATGCCCAAGTGTAAGGCGGTCACCACTCCGGAAAAACTCGTCGAGCCGCCGCTTGACCCGGTAGTCTTCCAACGTCAGCGTACCTTTGGCCCGGTTAGTCTCTGCCGACATTGGGGCGATGTTGTTAAGGTCGGTGTCCCCTCCTTCGGCATAGGCATGAATATGGTCGAACTGCACCTCATCATCTTCGGGGATCGGGAGGCCAGTGGCAAAGTCCCGACGCCCGTGCATTTTCATGATTTGCGTTTTTTCGTCATCATTCAATTGGCGACGCAGTGTAATGCTCATGCGAACAGTTCCTTGATTTGGCTTAATTCAACAGGCTGCGGGTCGTACTCGAAATCATTTCAAATATGTTTTGTGCGTCCCGTTTTTTTCGCATTCATTCTTCAGGCTCAAATCAACTTCTCGTATTCTTTGTGTGAGCCGATCCAAAACCACAAAATGCCGTCGTCTTCGGGAGATCCCAACGCGCGGAAATCGTCCGTCACGCGAGCAGACCAGTATGCACCCACTCGCTTTAAACGCAGCGAGGGATGCCGGGGATTGCGTTTTAGCAATTTGAAATTCTTGTCAGCCAACTTTTGAATTTTTGCTGGCAATTGCCGGTAGCATTCCCAGAAGTCCGCGTTCGTATAGTGATTCAAAGTTTCTTCGTCTTCCCCAATTTATGGTCAGCCGCGGCCTTCGCGGCAAGACGGGCGATCGGCGAATTCTTGTTCCTTGAATCCTTTTCAATCTGCCTGTCCCACTGCTGTTCGTCATATTCCAACATCCAGCGTTTAAATTCATCAAAATCGCTCTTCGGCAGCGCTTTGACGGCTATTTCCAATTGCTCAATTTGACTCATGGATTGCATCTGCCTCCATCAAAAGGTCATCCATCCCTCGATTCTACTTTTCCAACTTCTCTGGCTATATTTCGCCGGACGAGAATTGTCAAGGCGGAATAATACGGCGATTCGGTGCCACGCACGCGCGCCACGGCGAATTCGTGAACCTTAAACCTCGACCCCTTGAACTTTGAGCCTTGCCGTCAATACCCTCCCAACACCTTCACCCCCGGCAACTGCTTCCCCTCCAAAAATTCCAGACTCGCCCCGCCGCCGGTGCTGACGTGCGTGATCTTGTCGCTGAGCTTCGCTTTCTTCACCGCGGCGACCGATTCGCCTCCGCCGACGATCGACACCGCGCCTGTGTTCGCGGCGACGGCGCGCGCGATGGCGAAAGTGCCGGCGTTGAACGGCTCCAGTTCGAAGACGCCCAGCGGGCCGTTCCACACGATCATCTTCGCGCCGGCGATCTCCTTGCTGAAAAGCTCGACCGTCTTCGGGCCGATGTCGAGCGAATCCAGACCGTCGGGAATCTTGCCCCAATCGACGACATAATTCGGCGCGTGCGCTTCGAACTTTTCGGTGACGACGTGATCCAGCGGCAGCAGGAATTTCTTCTTCTTCTCCGCCGCCAACTTTAACAGATGTTTCGCCAGATCGACTTTGTCCGGCTCGACCAGCGACTTGCCGACCGTGAAGCCCTGCGCCAGCGCAAACGTGTACGACATCGCGCCGCCGATTAGAATCGTGTCCGCGACTTCGATCATTTTTTCGATGACTTTGATTTTGTCCGACACTTTCGCGCCGCCCAGGATCACGACCATCGGATGCTCCGGGCTGGAGAGCGCCTTGCCCAGATACGCGACTTCTTTTTCGAGCAGCAGTCCCGCCGCTTTTTGCGGAATCAAATTCGCCACCGCGTGCACCGATGCGTGCGCGCGATGCGCGGCGCCGAATGCGTCATCGACGTACACATCGGCGAGCTTCGCGAGTTGCGCGGCGAATGCGGGATCGTCGTCCTCTTCGCCGGCGTGGTAGCGGAGATTTTCGAGCAGCAGCACGTCGCCGTTCTTGAGCGTGGCGACGGCTTTCTCGGCTACTTCGCCGACGCAATCGTCCGCGAATGCGACGGGCTTGCCCATGCGCTCGGCCAGCCGCGCCGCGACCGGCTTGAGCGAGAGCTTCGGGTCGCGCCCTTCGGGGCGGCCGAAATGGCTGCACAGAATCACGCGTGCGCCGCGTTCGGTGAGGTACTTGATCGTCGGCAGCGCGGCCATGACGCGCGTGTCGTCCTTGATCTCGCCGGTTTTCTTATCGACGCTCACGTTGAAATCCACGCGGCAGAGCACGCGCTTGCCAGACACGTTCAGATCGGACAACTTCGACATCGCCATTTTCGGAAACTCCTCTTCGTTAGGTTTCAATACAAATGATTCGAAGAAAATCGTAAACCAATTTATCGAATCGCGCGCGCCGGGCAACAAAATTGCCCCTGCAAACCGCGCCGTTCCTGCGTAAAATCAAACCATGCACGCTGAAAAGCCCACCGGCAATCCCGTCTTCGATTTCAAAGCCGGCTTTCGTGCGAAAGCGCAGAGCCTTCAGCGCATCTCATTTTGCAGCGGAATTTTATTGATTGTCGCCGGTATCGCTGCGCGTTTCATCTCGATTAAAGACGCCGCGCTAGCCGCGACATTGCGCTGGTCACCGGGGCTCGGCGCTGCGGTGATTGTACTCAGCGTGGTTTGGGGATATTTGTGGCGAAGCAAATTGCGGCGGGATTTTCGGAGGGAATTTTCTACTTCCGCTTCTCCTCCGTCGCAATCTTCGCAATGACCGCTTTCCGAATCTCTTCCTCGCGCCAGTTGAGATTTTCGCTGAATGGCGCGCCGTCGCGGCGCAGCGTGATTACGAGGCGCTGCGTTTCTTTCGGCGTGGCGAAGGTGAGTGTGTGCAGCACGCCGGGCGGTTCGTCCTCCTGTTTCGCTGCGCCCAGGGCGATGTGTTCTTCGTCGAGAAACTTGGCGAGCGATTTTCCAATATAGATTTGCAGTTCCGCGGCGGGTGTCGCGACCACTTTCGAAGGCTTGGGCGCGTCTTCCGCATGGAGCATTGCCGCGATCAAAAGCAGCGCCGGCGAAATCAGGTTCGTTCTCATGATTTGCTCTCCGAATTGGGCGAACGATAATGGCGCCGCGCCGCGTCCGCAAGTGCCGCGAGCAGCGCGATGGTCGCGATTGCGCCGGCCCAGCGGATTGGACCGTGTCCGAAAACGACGGTCGCATTAAAGGCCATGAACGCGAGAAAAACCTGAACGATCCATTCGATCACGTGCGAACGCGCCGCGTAGCCGGCCGCATTGCGCCACCACCAGCACGCATCCACGCCCCACACGAGCGCGAAAAGATAATTTAGATAAAGCCCGCCGCCCCAATCGAGGCCCGTCACCGCAGCCGTCTTCCGCGCCGTATCCGCGAACGCGGCGGCGTGGCTCCAATGGTGATAAAAATTAAACGCGCACGCGGCATGAATCGCGAACGCAGTGAAGCCGAGGGTCCACAGTAAACGCGCCGGCCGAGGCCGAGCGTTCAAGCGCATAATCAGCGCGATCGCATAAAGCGCGAGCGCAATGCGAACGGTCCAGCGCGTGGCGAGTTCACCAATTTCCATGCGCGCATCAGTTTAGCCGCTTAATTGCCACTCGCCAATTGGCCCAACCGGCGCGGCAATGGAGAATCCGATGGCGAGGCCTTTGAGGAAGAATTCAGAATACATCGCGCGAGACGCTACTTCTGATCCGGCTCCGGCAGTTTCCCCGGCTCTTTCGGCTCCTTCCATTCCGGGATGTTGGAGAGCACGTTGTCGATCAACGCGCGCCACTGTTCCGTCGTGTCGGAGTTTTCGTCGCCGGTCATGACTACCAGCGTCTTCTTGCAAAGTTTGTGCAGTTCCAGATCGTTCACGTTGCTGTCCATCAATTCCAGCAGGAAATTGGCCGCGGGAAGACTTTTGAAATAGCCCAGAATTTCGAGCAATTCCATCGAGCCTTGTTTGCCGCGCAGCCGGCTGTACGCGCTGATCACGTGCTGCGGTGTGCGCCGATCGCCGATCAACGCCGCTGCCTTGGCCGCCGTGTAGCGCAATTTTTCGTCGCGGTCGTCGAGGATCGCTTCGAGCAGCGCTTCGGGTGCGCCGTGCGTCTTGGCGCGCATGTCGCCCAACGCAAACGCCGCGCAGATTTTTTCGTCGGCGTCGCGCGACGTTTTAAGCAGAGTGACGAGCGGCTCGATCGCGTTTGCGTAGCGCATGTAGCCCAGCGCCAGCGCGACCGCATCGTTCTTGTTGTCGCGGCGATTGAGCATGGTGATCAATTGTTCGCCGGTTTCGGGACCTGCCAGAGCGGCGACTGCTTTCGCGGCCTGCGCGCGTACGGGCGGGGCAGTGTCGTCGAGTTTTGTGCGGCAGGCTTGCACAATCTCGTCGCTCTTGTCGCCAATGTCCGCCAGAACTTCCAGAATCGCGCGGCGCTTGCGCGGACTGTCTTCGGAAAGGTGTTCCAGCAAAAACGGCACGGCGACTTTGCCCGATCGGATCAGGCGATTCTTCAATTCGCGATATTGCTCAGGATTGTCGGTGTCATCGTTGTTTTCCGCCGAAGTCAGAAAGAGTTGCACTTGATTCTTTAGGTCCTTTACGGTTTGCTGAGCGAGTTCAAGAATTTTAAGCTGAAGCGTATTCGTCTCCTCGTCGGTCCACTTCGGAGTCGCCTCCAGACACGCTTTTTGAATTGCAAGTTTGTCTTTGACCGACGCCGTAAAATGGCATTCCTTTCCCGCGTCCTTGATCGTGGCCATGACCACTTTGGGGCTAAGCCCGCCGGAGATCATCTCGATCAATTTGGGGTTATCGAGAATCTCCGAACCCGAACCGCGGGGAATAAACACCATCCACGCAAGCACAAGTGGTAAAAATAGCTTAGAAGAACGCGTCCAAAACATGGTGCCCCCAAATCGGAAAAAAGGTCAAGTAAGACGGGCATCATCGGCGTTTCCTGCTGAAAAATCAATCAAAATGTTTCGTTGGAGTCCTGAGTGCTGAGTCCTGAGTGTTGAGCAACTGCGGCGAAGCGCTTCTCGCTTCTTTGACTCAGGACTCAGGACTGAATGTTTCCTCTTGAATTCCTTCGCGCCTGACGATATAGTCCGCTGCATGTTGCCCCGAATTCTCTTGGCATCCGCCGCGCTGCTGCTTTTGGCCGGCTGCGACACGCCTTACAAAAGGGAGCGTCCCATCGTCGGCGCGCACCTGACCGTCGAGCCAAAGGAATTGGCCGGCTTGTCGGAAAACGATTATCTGATGCGCAAAGCCACGCTTGGCTCGCGCGCCGAACGCATGGAAGCGATCGATGTCATTTCGCGCTCCGGCGACCCCTCCTTATATACGTTCCTGATCGAGCGCCTGAAAGTTGAAGACGACCGCTTCATCCAGATTCGCATCATGCACGCGCTCTCCGACGCCGGCGACGTGCGCGGCGTGCCGGTCTTGCGCCGCATCGCGCGCTGGGACGAAACGCGCGTGGGCATCGAAGCCATCGCCGCGCTGTATGATTTGGGCGACGATAGCATGATGCCGCAGTTGATTGACCTGCTCAAACCCAACGAGGATTTCCCGGACATCCCGCCGCTGGCCTATCAGGCCTTGCGCAAAATGACCAACGCCGACCTCCCGCCGACTCGCCGCGCGTGGCTGGTTTACTACGAAACGCACCGCTTGGCGCCCTATGAAACCAAGGCTTGGTATTGGCCGTTCAGCCAGGAGCAACTGCCGAAAGTGGTCGACGGCACGACCTTGATCGAGCCAAAATTGCGCGGCAAACCGCAGCTTCCCGACCACGACATGCGCATGCGCAAATCGCGCGTGCAGTTCTCCGATTTCTGGAAGAACGAAGCGCCGTAAGAGCAAATTCAAAATGCACTGTTGCTCAATATAACCGCCTAGCCGACAATCATCCATTTAACCAAGAGTTGCTATTTCCAATTGGCTCAAAATGCCCAATGGCATTTCCTTCCAAGTTGTGTTAAACGCTATCTGAAAATCATTGGAGACAGCCCATGTCCGTTCGTCCGATTCCCACTTTGTTTTTCGTTGCAGCGCTGGCTCTCACGGCGTGGTGCGAAGACGCCAAACATCCCATCACTCTTCCCGACGGCCCGTCGCGCGCGGGGTGGGAGGCGTTTGTCAAAAACGATTTCGCCACCGCCGCCACTTCATTCAAACAGGCGCTCGACGCGAATCCCGACGATCTCGACATCCTCGAAGGCATGCGCTGGACCTACGTCGCGATGGGGCGCTACAAGGAAGCGCAGGGCGTGAACCTGCGCATGTTGCGCGCCGGCAAAGGCGACGCGCTCGGCAGCGTCTTCGCGCAGCGCGCGATCGACGCGCTGTTTTTTGTCGAAAGCCGCGCGGAAGTGCTGGGCACTTTCGAAAAACTGGCGCAGGATTCGTCGCCCGTGATTTCGGCGTACTTGCGCGACGAGATGTCCCTGCTCTTGCAGTATTCCGGAAAATACGACGAGGCGCGCAAGGCCATCGAAAGCAACGGCTACGTCGGGCGCTGGGTTTTTGCGGCGGGGCCGTTCGGGGAGAAGGACAAGAACAATCCGATCGAGCGGCGTTTCGCGCCGGAGCGCGCGATCACGTCGCTGGATTTCAAGGACGAAAACGGCCATAAGGTGAAAGTCGTGCGCGACGCAACCAATCTGGACCGCGACCTCGATCTTGACACCATGTTTCAGGACACCAGCGGCGTGTATTACGCGATGACCAATCTCGTCGCGGATGTCGAACGCGACGTGATCCTGATCGTCGTGGCCGACCCGCCGAATAAGATTTTTCTGCGCGGGCGCTTGATCGCGTCCGAACCGGACGACGAGCCGTTCCGCCGCCTCGGCGGGCAGCTTTATCACGTGCGGCTGGCGAAAGGCAACAACCCCCTGCTGGTGAAACTGAGCGTGCTCAAAGCGCTGATCGTGCGCGTGGCCGGCGAGGACTACGCGCCGATTCCCGGCGTGAAAGTCGAAGGGCTTTCCGAAAAAGATTTGGCCGCGCACGAAGTCTCCACCGCGCGCGGTTTTGTGATGGGCGAAAAAGTGGTCGGCTCGACCGCCGCGCTGCTGGTGCGCCGCCTGCGCCTCGAAGGCGAAACCAAGGAGCCGAAAGCGCCCGAGAATGCCGAGCAGGCTCGCGCGCGGCTGCGCGCGCTCGCGGAAGAGGGCGTGCTGACGCTGCCGCAGGCGGCGTGGCTCGAACTCGTGCTGCAGCGCGAAAACGATTCGCGCTCGCGCGAACGCCTGGCTCGGCGCATGGCCGAAACATTCGGCGACAGCGTCGGCGTGCTCGATCTGGCCGCGGCGGCGCTCTCCGCGGCGGGCGCGACGCAGGGCAACAACGAATCGCGCGAAATCGAAGAGGCGCGGCGCATGCGCGAACACGCGCTCAAGTTGGTTCCGGGCAGCCAGCAGCATCTGATCATGCTTGCCGATTTTTTCCGCAACCGCGACTTGAACGAACAAGCTTTTGATCTTGTAAAAAAATGCGCCGACGCCCATCCCGATTCCTCCTTCGCCATGGCCGAACTGGGCCGCGAATACGAGCGCAAACATTTCCTCGTCGATGCCGAACGCTGCTATGAAAAAGCGGCGCAGTTGGACAACGCGCAACTGCGCACGCTCGCGAATTTCCAGGACCTTTACGGCATCCGCGCGCGCGGGCGCGAACTGCGCGAGCAGATGCGCAAGCTGGGCATGCTCAGCGTGGACGAGCAGTACACCGAGGCGCTGGCGCGCGAGGATTACGCCGAAGCTGAGCGCATGATCGAAGCGCAAAAGCGCTGGCAGCCCGAACGCGCCGACGACATCGACGAGCGGCACGTCCACATGCTCATCGCCAAAGGCGATTTGCAGGGCGCCTACGCGCTGCGCCAGAAAATGTACGAAACGCAGACCGCGCGCACCGGCAAGCGCGCGTCGCCGGCGGCGCTGGTCGATCTGGCGATTCGCCTCGGAAAAATGGACGAAGCAAAGGAAATGCTCACGGCGTATCTGGCCAAACATCCCAACGATTACGAATCGCGCCGCCGCTTGAGCGATCTTTCCGGCAGCGACGAAAAACATTGGTGGGCCGAGTACGACGTCAATGTTTCGGATATCGACACGTCGAGCTTCACGAACAAGAAATACCCCTCCGCCAATCACGCCTGGATCGTCGATTTCATGGTGACGAAAATCCTGCCCGATCTGTCGCGCGAAAGTTACGTCCACATCGCTCAAAAAGTGCTGAACTTGCAGGGCATCAACGAACTCTCCGAAGTGCTCGTAAACGCCCAAAGTAAAGACCTCATCTTCATCCGCACGCTCAATCCCGACGGCAGCGCATACATGCCGCAGAACGTCCACAATTTCAATCTGTCGCAGACGGCCAGCTTGTACAAAGTCGGGCCGGGTTCCATTCTGGAGCACGCATATCTCGAACATCTTGACAGCGACGAAAACGATCCTGCCTTCAACATGGGTTTCAATTTCAATGCGATCGACGCGCCGCGCGCCGTCTCGCGCTGGATCGTGATGATTCCGGATTCCGTCAAAGACAAGCTCGACATCACGCGCATCCGGCCCGAAATGGTCGATGAGAAAATCCTGCCCGGACCGGCGGGCTACACCGTGTATCAGTGGACTAACAAGCGCATCGAAGGGATCAAAGCCGAGCGGCTGATGCCCAGCGAATTCGAGCGCGAAGTCATTCCGCTCGTCACCATCGAAACGCGCGACACGCCGATGCACGCGAACACATTTATGATCCGGCGCCGCCGCGACATCATTCCCGATGACGCAATCGCCAAGGCCAAGGAACTCGCCGAAGCGGCGAAAGCCGCGCCGGCCTCGAAGAACCGGCCGGAATACGCGGCGTTCGATGCGATTGTCTTTTGGGTGCGCGACAACATCGAGCAGGGCAACGAGTCGCGCACGTTTGATGACGTCTGGTTCAGCAAGCGCGGCTCGTCGCAGCAAATGACCGTGCTGGCTCGCGAGATGGCCAAAGCCGCGGGCTTGAGCGTGCATTCGGCGCTGGTCAACGGCAGTTACCTGCCCGGCCGCGTGTGGCATTCGAAGACCGCCAAACGCCTGTGGGAACCGTCGCAGTTGGCGGGCTTTGGCTCTGGCGGGCAGCTCTTGGTGCTTGAGCCGCAGTGGGGCACCGAACGCTGGGCGCAGTTCCCATCCGGGCAGCGTCCGAAGTTTTATTCGCCATTCGAAGTCAACTCGATTCAACCCGGCGCCCTTGCGCTGATTGCCGACGATGGCGGCGTGCGGGTCAAGCGTATGCTCGGCGACCGGCTGGGCGAAACGCAGTTCAAACAGAACTCGAAGGTGGTGCTGGAAGCATCCGGCGCGGCCACGACCAGCAACACGCTGGAGCTCTTTGGCATGGGCGCGGGCCGCTTCCGCGAAGCGCTCAACGACCCGCGGCAGAAGGAGCGCCTGCGCGAACAATTCGCGCACATCTGGCCCAATCACACCATCACGAATTTCCAAATCCTTGGCGAAATGGACACCGAACGCCCCTTGGAATTCAACATCGCCGGCCACATCGATAAACTGGCCGAACAGGCCAACGGCGCGTTTTATCTGAATCCGTTCATCGAAAAACCGCGCGCCGTGGGGCTGCTCGGACAGACACAGCGCGAAAACGATCTGGTCTTGCAGAGCGACACGATGGCATCAGAACTCGACAACGCCCTGATTTACGAGGCGCCGGAAGGTTTCGCGTGGACGGAAGTGCCCGACGACATTTTCATCACTACTGAATTCGGTTTCTACGCCGCCGATTTCAACGTCGAAGGCCGCGAACTGCGCTGCACGCGCAACTGCCTGATCCCCGCGCAGCGCGTGACACCCGAAAAATACGGCGAGTTCCTGGATTTCATCAAGCAGATCGGCGAGCACGCCGCGCAGCGCGTCGCGTATGCGAAATACGACGCGAAAGAGTTCGGCAACCGCATCCGCCCCATTTTCTCACAAGGCTATGCGTCGGCGGGCGAGGAAGGAAAGAAAGAGAAGAGCGAGAAGGACACGGAGGCGGAGAATACGAAGGACGCTCCAAAGAAGTAGAATTCGCGAAAGCCATTCGAGGCCGTTGGCGCTAATCAACCCGCATTGGACCTTTGATTCGACCGTCTTTATTTTAATCGTTCTTGGGCACTGGCGGCGGAAGAAGGATGTCGAGCGTTTTGTGATCGATCAGCGGTTTTTCTTCTTTCGCGGGCTGATTATTTTGAATGGGGCGCTGGTTCTCCGGCAGCACGTGCAAGTCCGACAGATCCGGTTTGGTGACGGGGAACAGCGAGCGGCTGAGTTGGAGGATGTCTTCGACGGTGATGAGGCCGGAATCGAGGACGGGTTCCTGAATCGCCGGTTTTGTCGCGTTTTTTTTAATCTCGCCTTTCGGTGTCGTGGCGACGACCGGGAGTTCGACTGTTCGCGGCAGAACCTTCGCCGGCGCATCTGAGTGCGATTGCTCCGCGCTGGCCGCCGCGCGCGGCGTGCGTTTGCCGGTTTCGAACCAGATGTACCCGCCGGCCAGCGCCAGCGAACTGGCCACGGCGGCGATTTTCAGGATTAGGGGCGGGTTGGTCATCGTTTAGAACCCCATGTTTGATGTTGTGTTTACGCAACTCAGACGTGCGACGCGCTGCATTTCTTGCAAAATTCCAGCATCTTCGGGGTCGAATCGCCGTCTCACTTGGCAGGATTCGCTGCATCATTTTAACCGCTCATCCGTATGGAAAGTGTATCTTGTTTGTAAAAAGCGGATTTCGCTGTCCAAAAGAATCAGCGGCGGGGTTAGAATTTACCGGGTTCGGTTTCATAGTTTCAAGGTTTCACAGTTTCACGGTTCATTATGCGCGCAACGATTCTTAGCGCACTCCTTATTTGTCTCTCCCTCGCGTCAGCGCGGGCCGCTCAGCCCGCACCAGACGATGGCCCTGCGCCCGCGCCGGTGGATACGGCGGCGTTAATTGAGAAATTGAAGTCGGAGAATTTCGACGAGCGCTCGGCGGCATACGACAAACTCGCGGCTCAAGGCGAAACCGTGCGCGCGCAACTTGAACAGGCGGCGGCTTCGACGGATTTGGATACGCGCAACGCGGCGTGGCGGCTGCTGGGGTTGCTCGGGAAACCGGGACTGCGCTTTTTGACCTACGATCGCAACGGCAAACCCGTCGAAGGCGCTGAGGCCGGCGTGCAGATGTGGGACATGAGCGACCGCTATCAGCAGGAGCGGCAGAACGTCGTGCTGAAGTTCGACGCGAAAGGCACGGCGGAACTGAAGGATTTGAAACCGGCCTCGTACAACCTTTATCTCACTTGGCAGAAATGCTGGCTCAACGATCAGAATTACATGAGCAACGGCTACAGCTATTCCAACATGGCCGTGACCGTGCGAGCTGGGATGATGCCGTTTTTGTATTCGGTGACGAAGGGCGGCTCGGTCAAAGGATCGGTGCGCGACAAGGACGGCAAGCCGGCCAAAGACTGCGACGTGTCGCTGTATTATTTGAGCAATTTCAACATCGACATGCTGGAGATCAAGAACGATAACCAGAACCAGACTCCGATGCGGCCGGCGTCGTCGGGGCAGGCTGATGCGCTTGGGAATGTCACGATCGACAACGTGCCCGACGGCGTGTACGTGTGCGTGGCGACGGCGATGGGCAATTCACCGGTGGAAGGGCCGACGGTGCGCGTACGCGAAGGACAGACCAGCGAATTCGCGCCGATCACGGTCGTGGCCAATCCGAATGGAAAATGCGTGATCGCGCTGCGCGGCGCGCCGGAGAATACGTCGAAGATGATTGGGCCGATGCCGGAACCGCCGCTGCTGAAGAGCGTGAAATTATTTGTCGATGAGGATTATCTGTTCGACGGGCCGGACGCGGAGAAGAAGTTCCGCAAAGTGCAGCGCGAGCGCGCCAATTGGAACCGCTACCGCCGCCCGCCGCAGTTGGAGACGGACGAGAACGGCAAGCTGACGCTCGACAGCCTGCGGCCGGGAAAGCATCGCATCCGCATCAAAGGCGACGAGTACGCGGCCACGACGCTGACGGTGGACGTGCCGTCGGGCGGGACCGTTGAAGTCAACGACGTGATCTTGAATGCGGGCGGGTCGGTTTCGGGGAAAGTGTCGTGCGGCGACGGCAAGCCGGTTCACGATCTGATGGTCTATCCGTTTTTGGAGAACGAAACGTCGGTGGCGGAATTGCCGCCGGAGATTGTGGGCTTCATCAAGGGGCAATACCAGTGGGATGACGTGCGCAATTACATGAATTGGCAGCAACAGTTCGCGAATCAGCGCGAAGCGCCGTCCGCGGACAAATTGAAGGTGAAGAATTTGCAGCCGGGGCGGTATGCGCTGCTGGTGACGCGCCAATCGGTTTCGCGCGTGCAGCAGGTGTATTTGATCTGCGGCGTGAACGTTGAAGAGGGCAAGACGACGGAAGTGCCGGCGCTAAAATTCGCCGCGCCGATTGTGGCTTCGCGCACGATCAACGGCAGCGATAACGCTCAAATGCGCGGGAAGATCGTCGGGCCGTCATCGGAAACGGTGCAGCGCGCCAACGTCATGTATCAAACCAATCAAGGCTCGACCAGCACGAATTGCAGTTCGGACGGAACGTTTCACATTTATTACAGTGGCATGGGCCCCGGCGGCACGATTCATGTCAAGGCGGCCGGCTACAAGCAGGCGGATTTCGATTGTTCGGCGCCAAACGTGGATTTAAACAACATTGAGATCAAACTCGAACGCTTGAGCTACGGCGAATTGCGCGTGAAAGTGGTGGACGAAGACGGCGCGCCGCTGCGCGGCGTGATCGTCGATCCGTCGCCGTATCAGAATGCGAACTACAACTATTATTACATGCGGCGAATGGGCAACGCGAAGAAGCCCACGAACAGCTCCGGCGAAGTGCGCTTTTCGGGGTTGAGCGCGGGACTGCGGCGCATCACGGCGATGAAAGACGGCTATTATCTGACCGATCCGGTGCGCGTGTCGATTGTGGCGAACGCCGAAGCGACGCTGCTGATCACGATGCGGCGCGGCTTAACCATTTCCGGAAAACTGAGCGCGCCGGAAGGGGCGAGTTTGAATCCGGCGGTCGTTTACGTGCATCGTTACAAAGACAACATGATCTTCAGTGCGCTGGCCAATCCAACGGGCGAATTCTCGATCAGCGGGTTGTCGCCGGACAGCTACTCGCTGTGGGCGGAGACGCCGTTGTTGATGCAGCGCGAGGCGATCGTCGAATTGAACGGGGTGAGCGAGTCGAAAACAGATTTAAAAATCGAACTGGTGCGTAAGGGCGGGATGCTTGCGAAGCTCGATCCGGAGTTCAAAGGGCGCATGGTTTATCTTTACGAAAAGGAGCGCGACCCGAAGAAGAACGCCAAACCCGGTATGACGAACGGAAATTATCGCTGCACCGCGTACGTGGACGCGGACGGTTTCGCCGAATTTTGGAACGTGAAGCCGGGGACGTACCGCGTGTGGTTGAGCGCGACGCCGGCGGTGGGGCGGGCAACTATTAATGGAGTAACGGCCGCCAATCCCGATGACAAGGATGGTGAGAAGTACGCGTCGCGTGTGGAATGTTCGCTGTATTCGGCGGAATTCGAAGTGAAGGAACCGAAATCGCCGGCTGAATTAAAGCCGGCCGACGCGGTCAAAATCGCGTTTCCAAAAGCGGACGCTTCGGCGACAGTGAAGTTCGTCTTTCGCTCCAATTCAGAGGCGCGCAACCAATATTCGCAGACGACTCAATACGTGATGATCCGAAGCGACAATTGCAACGGCTCGTTCACCCGCTCACAGCGCTACCGCGCGGCGTCGCAAGGCGGCGGCATTGCAACGAGCCGCTTACAGGTGCTCGGCACTCTGCCTTCGTATCTGGCACCGACGACGGTGAGTACGCAAACGCTAATCCGCGGACTGGCGCCGGGGAAGTACAAGCTCACGACGTATATGTGGACGTACGACAACATGCGCGGCGTGCAGGAGAATACGGAGGAAGTGGATGTCGCCGAATTTGAGGTGGCGGCTGGCGAACGCAAAGCGCTCGGCGTGATTGTGATCGAACCGCCCACGAATGCGCGCGTGCAGAATTCCACGAACATCCGGCGCACCGGGAACAACACGGAGAATGAGCCGCTGTCGGACGAGGATTTGGATCCGGCGTTTGAGCCTTGAGCAACGCGGGGGAAACATCGCGCGAATTTCACGAAGGGGAAACGTCACGCTGACCTGCGATAATTTCGTTAAGATTCGTGCGATTCGTTGTTAAATCTGCCCTTGGCCCCATCGGCCCCTATAGATAGGCCTATTTAAGTGAGCACCCACCACAAGCCGCCGATTCCACTTGATTTTTCCAACGCCGCCGCCAATACTTAAGCCATTACTTTGCAGCCTTTTAATCGCAAACCGTGAAGGAAGCGTTTACCCATTCGTCTGGTGTTCACAATTCGCCTCACACAGTATTCAGGAGATCTCAGACATGCGCATGTTGAAATACGTTTTCCCGCTGATGCTCGCTTTCGGATTTACCATGACCGCCTTCGCCGCCGACAAACCCGCCGACGAAAAACCGCAGGACCAGACCGGCAGCATCTCCGGCACCATCATGATGCCGTCCAAAGAAGCCCCGAAAGGCTGCGTCGCCGAGCTCCACCAGCCTCAACCGGGCGCCGCCAAAGGTGAAGAAACCGTCTTCTACCTCTTCGCCGACGGAAAGGAATCGAGGCAGTTGAAGGACATCGCCAACAAAGGCGGCATGGCCACGGTCACCGGGATTGTGTCGGAGAAGGGGTACAAGGTGACTTCGGTTTCTAAGGGCGGCGGGAAGTAAGGCGGAGAATAAGCGTCCGCAATCTGCTAACGTTTGGCCACCCGCCGCTGCGCGCGCCGGCGGCATTTGACCCACGCTTGCATCTCCGCTTCCGTCTCCGAAAGCTTGCCGCTGCCGCGGCGGAGGCGCCGGTCGCGCCGGTCTTGGCTCGCTTTCAAATTCCCGCTCACGCCATCAGTTCCTTCACCACTTTCCCATACACATCCGTCAACCGATAATCCCGCCCCGCGTAGCGGTACGTAAATTTCTCGTGGTCGAAGCCCAGCAGCCGCAAAATCGTCGCGTGCAGATCGTGAATGTGGACTTTCTTCTCGACGGCGGCGAATCCGAATTCGTCCGTCGCGCCGTGAACATAGCCGCCCTTCGCGCCGCCGCCGGCCAGCCATGTCGTGAAACCGTGGTTGTTGTGGTCGCGCCCGTTGACTTTGCCTTGATTCGATCCCGGCGTCGGCAATTCCACGGTCGGCGTGCGTCCGAATTCGCCGCCCCAGATCACCAGCGTGTCGTCCAGCATCCCGCGCTGCTTGAGGTCCTTCAGCAGCGCGCCGATGGCCTGATCGCACTGCTTCGCCAGCTTGCGGTGATTGACTTCGATGTCGTCGTGATTGTCCCACGGCTGCCCGGCGCCGTGCCAGACCTGCACGTACCGCACGCCTTTTTCGAGCAAGCGCCGCGCGATCAGAATCTGCCGCGCCTGCGTGCCTTCGCCGTACATGTCGCGGATGTGCTGCGGCTCCCGCGAAACGTCGAACGCGTCCTCCGCATCCATTTGCATGCGGTACGCCAGCTCGAACGACTGAATGCGCGATTCCAACTGCGCGTCCTGCTCGCGTTTTTTCTGATGCTCGCGGTTGAGCGCCATCAGCAGATCAAGCTGCTCGCGCTGCTCTTTCAGCGGCGTGCTGGTGTTCTTCACGTTTTCGATCAGTTTCTGAATATCGGTGTGTTGCGTGTCGATGTACGTGCCCTGATACACGCCCGGCAAAAATCCCGCCTGCCAATTCTGCGATTCCTGAATCGGGTACCCGCCCGGGCACATCGCAATAAACCCCGGCAGATTCTGGTTCATCGTGCCCAGTCCATACGTCATCCACGATCCCATGCTCGGCCGCACCTGCCGCGCTTCGCCGCAATTCATTAAGAGCAGCGACGGCTCATGATTCGGCACGTCCGCGTACGTCGAACGGATCACGCAAATGTCGTCGATGCTCTCCGCCGTCTTCGCGAAAAGTTCCGAGACTTCGATGCCGCTTTTCCCGTATTTCTGAAACGTAAACGGCGACTTGAACGCCGCGCCCGTCTTGCGTTCCGTCTTCGGATTGTCGAACGGCAGCGCTTTGCCGTGATACTTCGTCAGCATCGGCTTCGGGTCGAACGTATCGACATGCGACGGCCCGCCGTTCATGAACAAATGAATCACGCGCTTGGCCTTCGCCGGCAGCGGCGGGCTCTTCGGCGCCATCGCATTCCCGCCGCCAATTCCCCTCGCTCCTTGGGGGTCGTCCGCAAGCAACTCGCCGCACTGCGACATCAGCCCGGCCAGCGCCATCGCGCCAAAGCCGGTTCCGCAGCGGCACAGCGCCTCGCGGCGAGTGAGAAAGTTGTCTTTAAGGCGCGGCATGTGATGGTTCATAATCGTTTCCCGGATGAACGGACTACCCGTATTGCATACACGCCGTTAGGTAGGAGGTCATTGAATTCTCGAAATGCGCGGGCAAACTCATGCTCTCAACTCTCACACTCTCAAACTCTCAAACTGCCCTACGCCCTCGGATCCGGATTCTCCAACACCTTCTTCGTCTGCTCCTCGCGAAATTTCTTCAGCGCCTCCGCAATCTGCGGATACTTGTTCCCCAAAATCGCCGCGGCCATCAATGCCGCATTGATCGCCCCCGCCTTCCCGATCGCCAGCGTCGCGACCGGAATCCCCGCCGGCATCTGCACGATCGATAACAGCGAATCCAGTCCGTGCAGCGCCTTCGA
Source organism: Planctomycetota bacterium (assembly GCA_035308565.1). Classification (GTDB taxonomy): domain Bacteria; phylum Planctomycetota; class SZUA-567; order H5-PLA8; family H5-PLA8; genus JANXLS01. The sequence goes on from DATGGK010000013.1 coordinate 38,536, forward strand.
TTCGACCGGCACGCCCAACACCGGCAAATGCGTCTTCGCCGCCGTCATGCCGGGCAGATGCGCCGCCCCGCCCGCGCCGGCGATGATGACTTCGATGCCGCGCCCCGCTGCGCCCGACGCATACTCAAAAAGCAAATCGGGCGTGCGGTGCGCGGAGACCACGCGCGTCTCGAAGGGCACGCCAAGCGCCGTAAGCGTCTCCGCCGCGTGGCTCATCGTCTCCCAATCCGACTTCGAACCCATGATGATTCCGACGAGTGCTTTCATGGCGGCCTTTCGATAATGGAAGTCCTATAGGCTAACCCATGCTAGTTGAACGCAACGCGCTTCCAAGTTCAAAGTTGAATGCTCAGAAATCCAGGGTACGCGTCAGCTTGGTTGCAGTTCCCCTCTCCCTCCGGGAGAGGGCCGACGAGAGCGCGGCCGTTTGCGCTCTCGCGGGGTGAGGGGAAGGCGCTGGTCTTGCAACTAACGTGGCACGCAACCGGAAATACAATTGCTGCACAGACACATCGGGTTATCTCTTAACAACACTGGAGACACCGATGCGATCAATCCAACACGCGGCATGTGCCGCGCTCATGCTGTGGCTCGCCTCTTTCGCCGGCGCGGCGGAATCGATGTTCAACGACAAGATCGTCGCCTTTGCCAAAAGCCACATTGGCAAAACTGTCGGCGACGGGGAATGCTCGTCGCTGGCGGACGCCGCGCTCGCCGCCGCCCACGCCAAACCGCGCGAAAAATACCCCGAAAAACCGGCGCCGGAGATTATGTCTGGGGCGAACTGGTCTTCGGCGTGGAAGTCAAATCGGGCCGCGCCGCCACAGAAGGCGCGCTGGCCAAAGTCCAGTCCGGCGACATCGTCCAATTCCGTGACACGCGCTTCGAAGGCCGCAAAGGCCGCGGCACCTACTGGCAAGACGCCCCGCACCACACCGCCATCGTCACCGCGATTTCAAAAGACGGCCAGCTCACGGTCCTGCATCAGAATTGGGAGGGCAACCGAACCGTGCATGAATTGACTTACAATGTTGGGGATATCAAGAAGGGGTGGATCAAGATTTATCGCGCGGGGAAGTAATTCTCGATCATGCGTGCTTTTTCGAGCAACATCAATCACTTGGATTTACGATTTTCGCTTGGTAAAGCCACCCGCGAAGCGCTGCTTTGTTCCGCAGCATCTTGGATTTCTTCTCCGCAGCGCTGTTGCTCAATCCCGTGAAATCAATGACTGCGTGTTCCGGAAATGGCGCTGGGTCCGGGCGCACGGAAAGTTGCAATGCCGCGCACTCATCGACGCTCACAGCGCAGACACCGGCAGATGCAAATCCCAGTATTGTAAAGTGCCGCCACGATGATTCCGGACCGATCAAATCGCCGTCATAGACAGACAATAGACTTTGGTCTTTCGGCATGGGCCGAAACGCTTGGCTGCTGACGCGATTATTCTGGACCCAATTCGGATTGATTTGCCGGTAGAGCAGCGTGGATGGCGTCATGCGAGCGACCTGACGAAGGTTCCGAGCTTGGACCAGCCCTTTTTCGCACTCAGGTCCGCGGTGTCTTCCGCTTCATCCCCGGTTCCGGCGTTAACGGCCATGAGCGATGCTTGATGTGTAACCAAATCGACTTCCGCCGAAATTTCCCACGAGCCAAAATCCCATTCTAATTGCACATTCCCCTCTGGCGTGGGATACGCAAACGGTTCCGGCACGTGTTCAGGACAGTATTTGAGCCACGCGTCTGAAAGCCATTTCAATCCCGCAGCCGCCGGTGCCACGCCAGCGCCGTTCAACCAGCCGCTCTTCAACTGCGCCAGTTCTTTCAATCGCGCCGGCAGGTCATTCGGGTCACGCCGAATCGGTCGCTTGTTCAAATGGGGTGGTTTGGGTGCGAGCGTGGTGGCCATCTGCGGGTTGCTCCAACGACAATGACATGTTAAGGCGCACGATTTGGAATGGCAATTTGAAAACCAAATCTCAAAAAAGCGGTGAGGCGCGCCGTGATCCCACCTTCGGGAGTCATTTCTTGCGCGTCCCCGGCATTTCGCGTCCCCAGCAATTAAACTCAATCGGTCCGTAGTCGCCCTCGCGCAAGTTTTATTATTATCACGATCAAGGCAACGAAGGCAGCAACCACGGTTGCAGAGCGCCAGTTTTGCCACCAAGGCTTATAAACAATCGAAAAAGAGACTGGACTTATTACGGGCATTAATGCGATGAACGCCACCATGCAAAACCAAAGGCAACCAAGAATCAGTCCTAGTAAAGTGCCCCAGAAAACTCCCCGTTTTAGGGTCAGTGAGGCATAATGTCGCCATTCGCATAACATGATCACCCACCCGGCAATTAAAGCGGCGAAGAATACATTGAATAGGATCGCCGTCCATTCCCAGGACGGATTGCGAAATGGTCCGTAGAAAAGTCCCGTGTCCCAGACTCTGCAAGGCCATCCATAACCACTGATCTCGAAGATTTCTTTTCCGCTAATTTCACCCGCGTAGTGCAAAATTGGCAATGTATTCAAATATATGCATGCACCGGCTGCAAACATCAGCACAATGGCCGTCGAGAGACGGACTTGAAAGCGCTTGCGGCGCGGAGGCTCTGGCATGATTGAAAGGCTCTTCATCTAACGAGCAGCATCAAGGCCCAACGTACTGTGCCTTGGCGCCCAACGCGAGTGAACTTCTCAGCCTTCGCCCTACTTCCCCACCTTCACCATCCCCGCCCCATGCGAAGCCACCTTCATCCCAATCTTCCCCTCCGCATTCCCCAAATCCTTCTGCCGCCACAAATCCCTCACCGGCTGCGTGCCGCTTAATTTGATGTCCTCAAACTTCAGCGTCACCTCCGCTTCCTTGTCGCCGAGATTAAACAATCCCGCCGCCCACGTGCCATCGGCGAGTGGCTTCGCCCACACTTCCAGTTCGTCGTCCTTCGACACGCGCGTCGCTTCAATGCCGAGCGCGTCTTGATTCACCGCGAGCACTTCGTCGTTGGTCAGCAAACTCAGCGTGAATTCGTCGAGCTGTGTCATGTCGCAGCCGATCAGCAGCGGCGCGGAGAGCAGGCACCAGAGCGTGATATGGGTGTACTGCTCGTCGGGCGTGAGGCCGGTCGGGTGCAGCTTGGGGCCCCAGCCGACCATGCCCACGACCAGCATGTCCGGATCGTTCCAATGGCCCGGCCCGCCAAATTTGGCCCACTTGTCCTGTGTGAAGCCGATGCTGCTGACGCTCTTCCAATTGTCCTTGATGTCGCCGGTCGTGCGCCACGCGTTCGACAGCCGCGCCCAATCCGCCGCACCTTCGAACGGCGCGTGATTCGACAAACTCAACACCACGTCGCGCCCGCTGTCTTTGAGCGCGTCGAGCATCTCCTGAACCTGCGGCACTTCGATCGGATTCCAATCGTACTTGAGGTAATCGAAGCCCCACTCGGCCCACTGCTTCGCGTCGGCTTTCGCGAACGAATATTTTCCGACGGCCCACGGCAGAATCTTTTTGTTGACGTTGCCCTTCTTCGAAATTGTCGGCTTGCTCCACGCCCCATCGGGCGTCTCCGCGCTGCCGCCCGCACGATTCGCGTACGACGTGACCCACGGCGTCGAATAAATCCCCGCTTTCAAGCCCAGCGCGTGAATCTCGTCGCACAGTTTTTTCATGTCTGGAAACTTTTCGTTACCCTGCAGCGCGTGATCTTTACCGGTACGCGCGCCCTGCCACGTGTCGTCGATGTTGATGTATGTCCAGCCATGCTTGACCAGCCCGCTCTTCGCCATTGCCTCCGCCGCGGCCTGCACTTTCTTCGCATCGACGGCGCCGGCGAAACAATTCCAACTGTTCCACCCCATCGGCGGCGTGAGCGCGATCTGCTCGCCGGCGCGAATCAGCAGCGGCTTCGAATCCTTCCCCAGGGCGTTCGTTGCGGCGAGCGTGACTTTGTAATCGCCCGCCTTTGGCGTGGTCCCGCTGATGCGCCCCAACTTCGCATCCAACGCCAACCCATCCGGCAACCCCTCCGCCGAAAACGTCATCGGCTCATTGCCCGTCGCCGGAATCGTAAACAAAAACGGCCGCCCCGGGCGTGCGCAGAAAATGCGCGCGCCGTTGATGCGAGGCGCCGGCGGGGGTTTGGGCGTCAGAATCTCAGGCGCCGTCGCCGCGCAAGCCGACGCGGCCGCAAACACGCAAAGCAGCACAACAGAAATGTGGAACATCGTTATAACTCCGAATGTAATGCCAGCACATCTTAGCCCAGGGTAAACGCCTTGGCACGCCGACCTGAGTTGGAAGTTCGGGAGCGAACCTTCGCCCTCAAAGGGCGGCACAAGAATTCGCGGTCATGCACGCGATTTCGCCAATGAATTCCGCAAACGTTTTGGACAAGAATGAGTTTTGAATCTTGAACCTTGAATTCGCCGTTACCCACCAATCCTGCTCATGCTCGCAGCCGGAATCTCCGCCCATTCCTTATGTACTTCCGGTTTGATATAAGCCGCCTGCCGGAACGCCGCGAGAATATCCTCGCGCGTTCCGCCGTTGCGCAGCAGCGCTTTGATCGAAATCCCGCCGCCATCCAAGAGACAACTGCGAATCTCGCCCGTCGCCGTCAACCGCAGGCGGTCGCACTTGCGGCAGAACGGCGCGCTCATCGCGCTGATGAAACCCACGCGCCCCGCCGCGCCTTTCAACCGAAAAACTTCTGCCGGCCCGCGCATCCCGTCGCCGGTCTCCAACGGCTCCAGCGCGCCGAAGCGCGCCGCGATGCGTTCCTTCGTAACCGCATTCGACACAAACGTAAAATTCCCCGACCCCATCGCGCAGCCCTTCGCTTCTTCGAGCGGCATGTATTCGATGAAGCGAACGTCCAGCTTTTCGTTCAGCGTCATCGCCGCGAAATCCGCCACTTCCTCGTCGTTGAGCCCGCCCAGCACCACCATATTAATTTTGATCGGCCGCAAGCCCGCGTCGCGCGCCGCGCGGATGCCGTCGAGCACTTCTCCCAATTCGTGCCGCCGAGCAATCGCTTTGAATTTCGCGGGGTCCATTGTGTCGAGCGAAATGTTAATGCGCCGCAGCCCCGCCTCCGCAAGCGGCTGCGCCAACTCCGCCAGACGCGTGCCGTTTGTCGTCAGCGCCAGATCAGAAATTCCCGGCACGCGCGCGACCATGCCGGTGAGCGTCGCGATATCCGATCGCACCAGCGGCTCGCCGCCGGTCAGCCGCACTTTGTACACGCCGCACGCCGCCGCCGCTTCCACGACCGTCACGATTTCTTCGAACGACAGAATCTCGTCGCGCGGCAGCCATTTCATGCCCTCGTCAGGCATGCAATACACGCAGCGCAAATTGCACAGATCGGTGACCGACACGCGCAAATACGTGAACGTGCGGCCGTATTGGTCCACGATCCGTTCCTGTCCGGGAATGAAACCGTGGCGAATCAGGGAGGTCAAAGGCGGAATGGCCGACATATTCTTAGTCTACATTTCTCCGATTGCATAACAATCTTAAACGGTCCGATTCGAAACTCGCGCGACACAATTCCCCTCTCCCTCCGGGAGAGGGCCGACGGGCGTACTCGCCCGCGGGGTGAGGGGATGCGCTCCGCACTGCGCTAAGTCTGTAGCACACTTTGAAATTCCCGCTCGCCAAGCTTCTTCGTCGTGTCTCTTCCAAACCCCATCCACGCCCAGCACCTCGCACGGCTGAAACTTCGCTTTGTATTCCATGCTCCGGCATCCGGCAATGTAATACCCCAGATACACCCAGCGCCGTTGCAAACACTCCGCCAGCCGCGCGCATTGCATGATCAAAAACGTGCCCAACCCGCGCTCGCTACATTCCGGCTCATAATAATGGTACACAGCCGAAACCACGTTCGGCGTGTTCTCCGTAATCAGCACGCCGCGCAGCACGCCCTTCTCCCACACGCTCAGCTCCGTCGATGGAAGCTGGTTGTGCACAAAACTGAACTCATACTCCGCCTGCCCGTCGGCCTGCTGAGGCCACGCTTTGAGTTCGCGCTGCACGCGGTGGTAGCGCCGGTACAATTCCAGCCGCTGCGCGTCGCAGCTCGGCGCGCCCACGCGCACTTCCAAATCCGCATTGCGCCGCAACGCGCGCCGCTGCGAACGGTCCGGCGCAAACTCCGCCGCCGCAAACCGAATCGGCCGGCACATCGCACACGCCTTGCACACCGGCCGAAAAAGCGCCAGCCCAAACTTGCGGCAGCGCCCGTCCATCAACTCTTCGTATTCGTCCGCCGAAAGAAACGGCGCCACCGAATACTGAAACTCCGCCGTCTGCCCCGCAAGGTAAGGACAGGGATGCGGACCGGTGGTGTATTGGTGGATGATTAGCATGGCGTATTAAAGTGCAACTCGCTGCGATTTGCAGTCAGGCGTAAAACACCTCATGGAACCGGTCGCTCAACAATTTCAAAAATGAAAGCGTCTGCTTGATACTCGCCCCATAGCGGACGTCGCTTGCAAGCGGAAAAGCCTGTGCGAGGTACGCTTCGCCTTCAGTCATGCGGCCACACCTTTTTGAATTTTTTAATGTCCCACTCCGCATCGGAGACGATCTTCAGCGAACCTTCCTTTATTCGCTTCCATTCATCCTTTGTCATCACGATCTGTGCAGTCGGAAATGGAAAATCCGAAGTCGGCCGAAACCGAACCGGCCAAATATCCCCGCTGTCCGGAAACAAATCGCTTACCTCAATAAGCTGAACGACTTCCTTCTTGGGGTCGGGCAGATAATAAATCACCAGATCGCCAAGCGCATTATGCGCCCGCACGTACTCTTCGGCGAGCGCCTGCACCGCCTGTTCGTAACTCTCCACTCCGGGATAAAGTGTATCTGTTGACATGATTCAGGCTCCATCCTACAAATACTCTACAGCATAGGAGCGCTAATTCATAGCGCTCACTTCAATTCCTTCAACAACTCCGAAAACGTCGTCCCCGCGTTCACTTTCTTCTGAATCTTCTCAACCTTCCCGTCCTTGCCCACGATGATCGTGTCGCGGCTGCCGGGAGTCAGGCCCAGCGCCGTGGCCAGTTCGCCTTTGGGATCGGTGAGAAGTGAATAGGGGAGTTTGTACTGCTCTTTGAATTTCGCCAGAGTCGCGGCGTCGTCGCGCGAAGCTCCGAAAATCGTGTAGCCTTTGCCGATGTACTGAGCGGCTTCGTCACGGAAGCCGCAGGATTCCTTGGTTCATCCAGGCGTAAATGCTTTTGGAAAGAAGAAAATGATCAGCCCCGTCTTCCCTTTGAAGTCGCTGAGCTTCACCGCCGCGCCGCTCTGATCGGTCGCGCTCAATTCCGGCAGCATCTCGCCTTCTTTCGCCACTTTGGGTTTCTCCTCTGAAAATGCCGGCGCGGCACACAGTGCCAACAGGCCCAGCAGTGCAATTCTGATCATGCTTGTTCTCCTTAAGCTCGTGAAATCGATCGATCAGAGTCTTTACGAAGTACACGCTTCTTTGCATTGCTCATACTTCAAATCGCCGTCGCGCGCAAAGAATATTTTCGCCCTGCCAAACCCATTCGCGTAGATTCGCGCGATTCGTTGTTCAATACGCTTTTCCCCCCTCGATTCCACAAATTCCTGTTAGAGTGACCTGCCATTTGCACCCATCCATTTTGGTCGATGGAGTCCATACATGCACAAACCCCCGTCCGGCCGCAATTTGGAAGCCGTCCCGCCTGAACTCGCCGACGAAACCAAGTGGTACACCGAGCACCGCACGCTCCTCTTCACGACTGGAAAATGGGCCGTCCTTGGCGCCGTGGCGGGAATTTGCGTGGGCTTCGCCACGCGTCTTTTTCTCTGGGTACTCGAGCTCAGTTTCAACCTCACCAAACGCCTCGACGGCCTCGGCGGCCTTAAGATCCGCTACTACTTTTTCCTCCCGATGGCGATGCCGGCTTGCGTCTGGCTGATCCGCAACTTCGCGCCCGCCGCCAAAGGCCACGGCACCGAACAGGTCATCGCCGCCGTTCACCAGCGCTCCGGAAAAATGGATTGGATCATCGCGCCCATCAAACTCATCGCCACCATCCTCACGCTCGCCTTCGGCGGATCGGTCGGCAAAGAAGGCCCCTGCGCCCAAATCGGCGCCGCCGTCACCAGCGCTTTCGCCGACTTGATGCGCCTCAACAACAAAGACCGCCGCAAACTGGTGATCTGCGGCATCGGCGCGGGTTTCGCCGCCGTCTTCGGCGCGCCGGTGTCCGGAGCGCTCTTCGGCATCGAAGTGCTTTACGTCGGGCGCCTCGAATACCCCGTCCTTTTTCCCTGCCTCATCGCCGGAATCATCGCCCATCTGGTCTGCGGCGCGCACGCTCCCGTGCCCGTGCTTCACGATTCGTTTCTGGAATTCGGCCGAGTCTCGCTGGTGCTCTGGTCGCTCTTGTTCGGACTCATCTTTGGCCTTGCCGCGTTGCTCCTGATTGAAACGATGCGCGGAATGGAAAAAGCATTGCGCACGTTCAAGCGCTACCCCTACATCGTCGCCGCCGCGGGCGGCGCGGTCCTTGCGGCAATTTACGCGATCGCCGGAGAATCCTATGCCGGCCTGGGCACCGAAACCATCGAATCCAGTTTGTCAGGCGCCACGCACGTGATGCTCTTCGCGTTTGTGATCAAAACAATCACCACTTCACTGACGCTGGAAGCCGGCGGCAGCGGCGGCATCGTCACCGCCCTCTTTTTCATCGGCGCGACCGCCGGAGCGGCCATCGCCCACCTCTTTCATCTCCCCGAAGGACTCTTTGCATCCTTCGGGCTTGTCGCCGTACTCGCCGCCGCCGCCAACACGCCCATCGCCGCCGCGGTCATGGGCATGGAACTGCTCCCCACCCAAATCGGCGTCTACGCCGCCCTCGCCGCCTGCACCGCCTTCCTCATCGTCGGCCATCGCAGCGTCTACGCCAGCCAAAAGCTGGGCTTTTCCAAATCGTCGGGGTGGATCGAAACATAACGCATTGCTGGCAGAAATTCCTGCCTCCTGCCTCCTGCCTCCTGCCTCCTGCCTCCTGACTCCTGACTCCTGACTCCTCACTCCTCACTCCTCACTCCTCACTACTATCTCCTATCTCCTGTCTCCATCCCTTCTCCATTTGCATCCCTCCGCAAAAAAACATAGATTGCCCGCATCCTCGCCGGAGCCACCATGCGTCCATTTATTCTCGCCCTGCTTATTACAACGTTCGCCCATGCCGAAGACACGCCCGAAGAGAAAAAGCTCGACTGGAGTAAACCCGAAACCGTCGAAGCGTTCTTTAATTTCGCCGCCGATAAATACAAATGGCCCGCCACCGTCACTTCGCACAAAGCCTCCTACAATGCCAAGGAAAAGCCCGCCATCTTCGGCGTGCTGTTTGAAATCGACAAGCCGGTCAAGGACGACATGACCAAAACCACCTACGCCGCCGCCAACATCATCGGCCAGATCATGGCCAAGGGCGCGCCGCTCGACAAAACCGGCGTGATCTTCAAAACCAAGGACGGTTCCACCGCGACCGTGCTGCTGCCGCCGGCCGATTTGAAAAAGCTCGGCGACGAATCCATCAAAGGCGCCAAAGCCGACAAAGCCGCGCTCAACAAAATGGTCGGCGCGTTGATCGCCAAATGCGATTGGAAGGAAGTGGACGCGCTGATCAAGAAAGACATGAAGCCCGCGCCCTAATCGAATTGCCTACGCTTTTTTCAAGCGCCTTAGCATATCCGTTTGCCTATGTGCCCTATTGGCCTTATTGGCCCTATGAGGCCCATTCCGGCTTTACTTCCCGCGCTCGCAAATCACCCCCAACACCGCCGGCAATACCAGCAGCGCCCCAACCGTCGCCCCCGCATAACCCCACAACGACGCCACCCCCATCGACAGCAGCCCCGTGTAACTGCTGGTCACAAAACTCCCGAACCCGATCAGCGTCGTGCCCATGCAATAAAGCACCGAGCGTCCCGTGCGGGACATCAGTTCCCCGATGCGCGGTCGGTTCCGGTCAAACGCAAAAACCATGTACACGCCATAGTCCACTGCCGAACCCAGCAGCAGCGGAAACATGATCAGGTTCACGAAATTCAGCGAATAATCCCAGCCCAGCAGTTGCGAAAGCGGAACGCCGACCAGCATCGCCAGATACGCAAACACCAGCGGAATAAGCGTGAGCAGACACGATGTCAGCGAGCGCAGCGCCGCGATCAGCGACAGCGCAACGCCGATCGACACGGCCAGCGTGATCCAGCCGCAGTCGTGCAGCGTCGAATCTTTGAGTTCGAAGCCGACCATTTTCGCCGCCGTCATCTTCACGCTGAAGCGCGGCGACTCCGACTCCAGCGCCCGCGCCACGTCCGCATACCACGCCGACGTCTGATTGGCGTCCTTCGGCAGCCACGATGTACGCAGGCGCACCGTACCGTTCGTAGTCCCGCCTTTAGGCGGCTCGTTACCGCCTGAATGCGCCCCCATGCCCATTGGCGCTGGCGGTGCTGCAACGCTGACGTACGGCGCCAGCAAATTGCCCAGCGGGCCGTCCATGAGTTCCGCGAGCGTGACCGGATGCGGATCGGCGAGCAGCGTTTTGAAATCGCGCAAATGCCGCAAAAACGGTTTGAACTTTGCCGCACCCGTGACACCGAACCGTTTTTCAGCCGCGCGTTGAAACGCCGCGATCGCGGCATCGATCTCCAACGTCTTCAGCGCCGCAATCGTCTCGCGCTGCCGCTGCTGCGACGGAATGTAATCCAGCACGCTTAGATCGGGCTTGAGTTCTCCGCGTTCAACGAAAGGCTTCGCGCGTTCGCGAAGCTGTTGCAGCCCTTCAAACGCCGCGTCTTCGCTTTCCGCCTCGACGACAACGCTGATATCGGCAAGCCCCACGTGAAAGCGCCGCGTCACCCAATCGCGCAGCGGAATGGCGCGGTTGGTGACCGAACGCAAGTTCCCCAATTCCGGATCGAAGCGCACGCCCGCGACGGTTTCCGGACCGGGATCGGGGCCGAAGCGGATGAAGAGCATCCCACCGATCAGCAGCAGCGCGCTAAACGCAAGCGCGGCAATGCGGAAAGACTTTTTTTCGAGCCAGCGCCCCAGCGTGGGCATGCCCAGCGAAAGCCCGTGCGCGCGGGCCGGCTGGAAGCCAGCGCTCCGAGAAGCGATCGCCGCGGGCAAAACCAGCAGCATCGTCGCGCTGCCGATCAGTGCGCTCACGCCGCCCAGTATGCCGAATTCCGCGAGGCCGCTTAAGCGCGTGAAGCCCACGCCGAAGAACGCGATGGCCGTGATCAACGCCGCGTTGAGAATGCTCGGCCCGCATTGCGCCAGCGCGCGGCCCATTGCCTCATCGGCGCTCAATTTCTCTCTCTCTCGCAAATCTTGAAACGTATTGAACACAAGAATCGCGTAATCGGTCCCAAGTCCGACCGGCACCGCCGTGAACGCGCCGCCCAGCAAACTCATGCTTCCGCGCAGCAGCCCCGCGAACGCGATCGTCAGCCAAATCGTGAAGACGGTCGTCCACGTCACGTTCCACGTGAGCGTCACGCTGCGGTAAAGAATCAGAAAAAGAATCAGCACGCCCAGCAGCGACGTCCCCGTATTAATGAGCATGTCCGATTTGAGCGTGCGCTCGTTCTCGACGTAAACGGCGGGCATGCCGGTGAAGCCCACTTGCAGCCGCCCGGGCGTTTCGCCGGCGGCGAGTTCGCCATACGCGTCGCCTTTGAGCGCCACCGAAAGCCCAGGCTTCGCGGCGCGAAACGCGCGCACGGCGCGGTTCTCCGCGCGCTGCGCCGCGGCCATCAGCGCGCGGTTAAAATCCAACCGCGACGACGGCAGCACCGCGCGCCCCAGCACGATCAGCGTTGTGCCGTCCGGTGAGAGAAAAAAACCGTCCGCGTCCTGCGCCCACGGAGGCGCCAGTCCTTTGAGCCGCTCGCGCAACGCCTGCTCGGCAATCGACACGGCGCCAAGCGGATCTTCGTAAAGCCTGGTCTTCTCAATCGAATTCGCCGGCAAGTCCAGCGCCTCCTGCGCAATGCGCTCCATGCGCGCGGCCAGCGCGTCCGGCTCGAAAAGCTTTTTCAACCGTTCAACATCCGATGGTTCCATCAGCGCGTAAGGATGCTGCCGCGCAAGCGCCTTCAACGCTCTGCTGAGATTTTGCCCCGCGCGGCATTCGACATTGCGCAACCACGCCGGATGCGCGGGCGCCGCAGGCGCTTCATCAAGCGCCTCAGCTCCAGCGCCGCGCACGTCAGTAAGCGGCAATCGTCGCAGCGCCGCAATTTCATCGCGCAACGCCGGCGAAAGCTGCGCATCGTCCTCGTCCAGCGTCCCAACTTTTTCGAGTTCGCTCGCCAGAATCAGCGCAAAATCCTTCAGTTCCTTCACGTCCTGCGCGGAATGTTCGTCCGGAATCCGCGCGACCGCAACCAGCGTCTCGCCGCCAAACGCCTGCGTGATTTCGCGCATGAGCTGCACGCGCTTGAGATCGGGCGAGACTTGATTGAAGAGATTGACATCGATGTTGCGCAGCGCTTTGAGCGCAAACGGCGCCGCGGCCAGCGCGAGCAAGATTGCCGCGGCAAGCACGCGATAGCGGCGGCGCACGGCGAGGCGGCCGTAGGCGGAAAGGAGATTTGAGAGCAATGGGGGGCTATCCATTCGCGCGAATGCAACCTATTCCCGGTTGCCGCGAGGGTTTTCTTCCCGCTTGCGATGATCGTCACGAGCACAAAGCGCGTTTGCGAGAAGAGTGAGTTCCGAGTTTGGCATCCCCGCGTCAGTCCAGATGCTCCGGAGTTTATTAAGATCGGGAACGGGCCGCTTCCCATCGCGCCACGAAATCTCAACACAGTCTCTGGAAGCAAAGATGCGCTGAATGGCATCCTTGATTGTCCAAACAATGCAAGACATGTCCTCTTCGAGCGGCCACACCGACAATCGAAGAATGAACGGGAGTTTCCCGTTTGCCGAAATGAGGCGTACTTGGTCCTCGGCGCCCAATCGAATAATAAACAGTATTCCGGGTTCATTGGGGCGCTGACTTATCGCGTGGTGGAAGTGGAGCACATTTCTAGGCTTATCGATTTCCAACATGAGTTGGAAGAGACGATCGACATCTGAACCGTTGGACTTGGGCATGTAGAATTCTCGACCGCAATAAAGGTCATCTTCGATTTCCCGTATCCACTTTTCTTGCTTGATACAGGCATCTGCAAAATTGTCCGCGAAGATTTCGTCGTGCTTTTCATCGCGAACGTCATACAAAATGATTTGAGATCCAGTTTCATGCTTGATAGCCCAATTTGAGATACCATCGAAGGTGCCGATCAGAAGAAACTGGTGTACGTCGAAATCGTTCCATTCGACTTTTGGCGATACATTCGAAGTCCAGTTGCTTAACCATTCCGCGCGCTGGAATTGGTTCCACGACAATAGACTTTCCGAGAAATCGTCAGTTCGTTCCAACGCAAATAGGTACGTTGAACTCGAATCGCTTGAAACGACACCGTTCGTTTGTAAATAGAGTTCGCGCAGCCAATCGGGGAATTTGAAATTGAGCGATTGCTCAACACGCGCAATCTGTGAGTTTGTCGCAGGCCGATAGAGCTTGATGCTAGGTAACGCGGCGCGAAGAAGGTCGTAAATTGACATTGCTACCTCGCCGATTTTATTTAGCTTTCGAGAGCAAAAAGTGTAGCACGTTTCTAATGCCCAGGCAATCGGATTGGTCAATTCACTCCCAGATGTTCACATTTCGCTTCAACGCCTCCGCAAGCCCTTCACGCTGGTATCCGTCCGGCACCGCGGTCGTGAATTTCGCGAGCGGCAGCGGCGTGTTCACCGAAAGATCTTCGACATCCATGTCCAGTACATAGTCGCCGCCGGGCGTGTGCAGCGCAATGCGGCCGGGCCACGCGGGTTTCGCGTCGGTGGCGCTGCTCTGCGGGAAATGGTAATCGGAGTAAACGATGCGCCCCGCATCCGCGCCGATGCGCGTGAAGAGACGCGTCTGTTCGACGACCGACCGCGACAGATCGAGCACCGTGCGCCGCGTGTAGCGTGCCAGGAATTGCGGCGTCTCGCGCAGATTGAAATACGCACGGTCGTCGATGCGGCAGGAGTCGATGCGCGTGAACGGCGCGGGACACGGCGCGGTCGGAAAAAATAAATCGCGCGCCCCGCCGCAGTGCGCCAGCAGCGTCAAATGGCCGCGCGGATGATTGAGCAAATCCTGGCGCGAACCTGTGATGAAAAGCTCCTTGTCCGGCAAACAGATTTCCACGGCATCGCCGCGCGCGGACATATCAAGCACCAACTGCCCGCCGTCAGTGGTCACGCGCAGCCGCAAATTTCCAGCCGCATCGCCAAGGCACGCGCCGTTGAGCGTGAAGTCCTGCTTTTTTTTTACGTTGTGGAGAGTCAGACGCAAGCGCGCGACAACAGACTGTACGGCTTCATGCCGCGCGCAGAGGCAATTCGTGCAGTCGGAGAGCGAGCGCTCGGCGGCGCTTGAATTCAAAATGCAAAATGCAAAATGCAAAATTAGAAATACAGGCGTGGGAACGATGAATGATGAACGATGAACGATGAACGGAATCCGATTCGCTGCACGCCGGAGCACTAACCGTTCATCCTTCATTATTTAATATGCTCCATTCAACATTCAACATTCCACATTCAACATTCATCGTTCATCGTTCATCGTTCATCGTTCCTTCTTCACTTCACCGTCCCACTGCCATTCTTCCCCGTGTACGTCAACTGGAAATCCGCCTGGTAAATGACATCGTCGGTTTCGACGGTTACCCGCATCGTAAAAGTATACGGCGACGTCACCGATCCGTCGATGCCCAGCCCTTTGAAGACTTGCGCCATGTCGCGAATCGGCACGGCGGGATTGGCCGGATTCGGATGCGTTTTAAGCTTGATTTGCAGCATGCCTTTCTGCAGATTGATCTTGAACTGTTCCGATTTTTCCAGATCGCTCGCATGCCGATCGACCAGGAACGTTTGCAGCGCCTGCGGGACGGCCTGGCCCGTGTTCGGGTCGATCAACCCGACGCTCACCGTGTACTGCTTCCCTTCATACACGCCATTGGCGATGGCGTCGCGCGCTTGCTGCGCGGTGCTGACGAGGCTGGTCACGATCATCGACGCGTCGAGTTCGCACGCGCTGCTTTTATTGAGATTGACTTTGCCCACCGCTTTGTATGGGAAGACTTGAATCGTCGGCTTGCCGACGGTGATCGTGATCGTGTTGTTCGGTTTGGCGCTCTTTCCGCCGATGTCAACAATCACCAGCGACGCGGTGTAGCTGCCCACCGTTTTGTACGTGTGCGTAATTTCAATTCCGGTGCCGGTCGTGCCGTCGCCAAAATTCCAATTGTAGCTGGCAATGTTCCCGACGCTGCCGGCGGCGGAAAAGGTCACGTCCAGCGGGGCGGTGCCTTGCGTGGGCGAGGCTTGCGCGAAGGCGATCAGCGGGCGCGACAGAATCGTATTCGAGCAGAACGCGTACGCCTGCGAACCGCCGGGAATGCTGGTGCCGATGATCTTCACCGTCCACGTGCCGGCGATCGGATTCTGGATGATCGTTTGCTCGATCGGATCGACCGTGTTCGGACCGCTGTTGGTGGCCGCGTTGGTGGGGTTGTTGGGATCGAGCGAATACGGGAAATGCTGCGTGCCGTTGGGATCGATCAGCAGCAAATCGAGATCGTTGACCAGCGCTTTTGCCGCCGACGGATCGCCGGGCGTGTCCATCCAGCACAGCGTTGCTTTGAGATTCTGCGTGTTTGGCGGAATCGTCAGCGCGAAGGATTGCGTGGCTCCATTGTTGACCGTGCCTTCAACGAACGGCGATGCCCCGCCGCCGCTGCCGGAATCGATCAGATTAATCGCCGCCGACGCATCGACAATGCCGAAGCCGTAAATGTAATCCGGTCCGGGCTGGCCAAGGTCCGCCGCCGTTTCACACAGCAGCGCTTTCGCCGCCGCGGCCGACGGTTCGCTCCCAAAAACTGTTTTGTAATGCTGAAACACAAGCGTCGCCACACCCGTGCACGCGGGCGTCGAGAACGATGTGCCCGTATTGCTGATGGTGCCATTGATGCCGGTGTCAAGCGTCACGTTGTCGCCGAACGCGACCAGATCAGGCTTCACGCGCCCGTCGTTCATCGGCCCGTACTTCGCAAAGAACGCGCTGCCGTCGGCGCTGGGCGGGCCGGCCATCGCCTGAGCCGAAGACGCTTCAATGCACAGGCCGTTCTTCATGCCCACGAAAAAATCGATGTGCTTGACATTGGCTGCGTCCGATTCTTCGTTGCCGGCGAAGAAGCAGAGCAGATTGTTGTCGTGAATCGCGCCGTCCCAATTGGCCGAGTCCACTTCGTAATCGCCATAGACGGGGAGTACACCGCCGCCCGGCCCGACTGGGCCGTAGGAATGGTTGGAGACGCGCGAGCCTTTTTTGGCCGCATCGACGACGTCCGCGGTCGCGAACGCGCCATCCATCAGCGAGTAAATCAGCACCTGGCAATTCGGCGCGACGCCTTTGGCGGCGGGCTGGTTCACGCCGCTGGAGGCGATCTGTCCGGTGACGGCCGTGGCGTGCTGCGGCACGTCCTGCGTGGTCGTGTCGCCGTCGTTATCGACAAACGTAACGCGGTTGATGAAATCGACGTGCGATTCCGGCTTGCCGATTTCGCGCACGGCCACCGTCACCCCGGTGCCGTCCAGTTTCGGTCCAAAATCGCGCACGGGGCCAATGTTCGAACTGGTATCCGTGGTCACGTCGCGCGGCGCGACCGGCGGCGAAATATACTGAATGAACGCCGTGTGATCGAGCGCCGCCAGCGCCAGCGCTTGATTGGCGCGCGCCGTCACTTCGAACGTCGGTCCCAGCACGCTCGGCGTCTGCGGCGTGACGGTCGCCTGCGCCAACCCCGGCGCCGACGCGACCGCCGCTTGCATCGCCGCCGCGCTCACTCCCGGCTGCGCCAGCAGCGTAAAGCGCGCGTCGCCCGCCGGCGTTTGCGCGTAGGCTGGCGTCTGCTCCAAATAAACCAGCACGTGCAGCTTGTCGCGCGGATCGATCTGCGCGAGCGTCCGCACGAACGGCAAATTCGCCGCCGCCAGCAGATCGTCTTCCGTGCCGCGCGCCGTCCATGCGTAATTGCTCTTGTACGCGAGCAGTTCAACGCCCGCGGCTTTCAACTGCGCGCGCTGAGCGTCGTCGGGATGCTGCAGGAATTGCATGTAAACGGTTTTCAAGCCCGCATCTTTCTCCGTGCGCTCGCCAAACAATTCTTTCGCCGCCGCGTCATCCAATCCCAGCGGCAAAAAATAGCGCGAATTGAGTTGGACCACGTACGCGCGCAGTTTCGGCTCGATCGAATTCAGGAATTTCGCGGAAACGCCGCGCTCGAAAAATCCCTTGCCATCGAACGCCGCCGAATTAAGCGCATTCCCCCACCGCAAATCTTTCGCAGCGCCGTCCTTCGGAGCGCCGGCTTCCAGCCGGCCCGCTTCACCCGAGCCGCCGCCCGCTTCCGGCCGTGCCGCGTCACGCACACTTCCGTTATGCGTGGATTGATTTTTCGCGAACCGTTTTGAGAGTCCCGGCGCCAGCGCAATCGCGGCGGCAGCCAGCACGACCAAAAATACTATTCCGCCTGTCTTACGCCAATGCGCCATCCGAGAGTCCTTCGTTGCACTAGAGGTGAACAGTCAAAAATAACACCTGTCACCCTGAATTGCAATTTAGTGACCGCGGATTTGCCGGAAGATTATGCCAAAATTTGGAGGGGCGGCACTCCTGCCGCCCTTTTTTTAACGAGCCGCGACCGCAAGGGAGCGGGGCCGTGGCAATCGCAAATTGTGGTGCAGACGGCCCGCCTGCATCTTCCGCCGCCAACGAAAAAAAAACCGGAAACCACTGGGGTTTCCGGTTCTCTTAGACGGTTTGCATGCCCGAACCGTGGGGGGGGTTAAGTCCGGAAGGCACCGTCATCGAGCTTGAGATGTTTTTGTTAATCACTACTGCTTGCGTTGGACATAGTTACTAATACCACATCTACGGCTTCGCGCAAGCGAAAAAGCAAACTTTTTTTGCTAAAGTCTAACTAAATAACAGCAAACAAGTTATGCGCATTATCGGACGTTTCTCTTTCTTTTTTTCGAAAGATTCCGGTGCGAAACTTTAGCGATTTTTTGACAATTCCAGCGGCCTTGCATCCGCACACATTCAAATCTTTGTTTTGCGCAAAGATTTCGTCGCCGTTTCCTCAGCCGCGTCAGCGGCGAAACATGAATAGCCGTGGTCGTAGCGCGCTTGCGCGCAAGGCCACGGTTTCGCGTGCGTACGAATGCAAAGCCGCGTAGCGGCGACACCGAAGATTGCCGCGTTTAGTGCCGCCGCTACGCGGCTTGGGTTGATCGAGCACCTCGTTTCCGTGGCCTTGCGGGTACGCTACGACCACGGCTATTCATGTGCCGCCGCTACCGCGGCTGAAAGTCATGCGTTGTTCAAAACCATTCGCGAAGATTCGTGCGATTCGTTGTTCAACTATTCTGCCCCGCCGCGCCAAGTCTTTTGCATGACATTCATGCCACCCAAATCGGCCGCGCGCAGCATTCAGCGCACTTTTCCCGTCTTAAGAGAAATAAAGAACCTCAATACTCCTCTGTGGTCATTAACTTATCGTGGACGAAAGTGATTTTTAAGTGTAGACTCCCGTGACGATAATTCCGCGCTCATCAAAGGATCAACGCATGACTTTTTCACGCAAATTGAATTTTATCGGTATGACCCTGCTGGCACTCGCCGGTCTATGGGCGGCAAGCGGCTCCGCAAGGGCGGCGACCACGCCGTTCTACTGGTTCGGCGACCACGACAACAAATGGACCACGACCGGCGGCCCGGCGGGAACGAACTGGTCTTCGTCCAACGGCTCGAATCAAGACTCCGGCACCATCCCCAGCAGCACCAGCGACGTATTTTTCGTGCTCTTCGGCGCTGGCCCGCTCTCTGGCGGGACGCTGACCACCGAACTTGGCGCAGCCTTCTCGATCAACAGCTTGAACTTCACCAGCGATGCAGTCAACCCGGTCGTCATTCAAGACACGTCTGGGAACAACTTCCTCGTGACCCTCGCAGCGGGAGGGCTGACCAACAATTCTCCCGCGTTGATCACGATCAACAATGGGCTGGTGCTTGGCGCGACTCAAGTGTGGACCAACACCACCAGTAACGCGACGATTCTCAACGGCATCATTTCGGGAGCGGGCACAAATAATTTGACGCTCCAAGGCGGCGGCGCGTTCACGTTCAACAACGCCAACTCTTACACGGGAACGACAGCGCTGGTGGGAAGCGGTACTACGCTAAATCTTGGAACTGCGAACGGCGCGCTCGCCACCCCGAGCATTACACTGGATGGCGGGACGGTGTTGAATCTCGACAACACCGTAACGAACAACACCAACCGCATTCTCGACACGACGGGCCTCACCTCGAAAGGTGCGACGATCGCGCTTAAAGGCGGCAGTGCGACTGAAACGGTCGGCACGCTGACGCTCACCACGGGTGCCACGCGCGTGAATGTGGACGCGGGAAGCACATTAACCATCAGCAACAGTTTGGCGCGCAGCACGGGCGGAACTATAGATTTTTCCAGCACAGGCACTTCGATTGTGACGACGCAGACCAACGGGTTCAATGGAATAATTGGAGGCTACGCGACTATTGGTAACATCGGAAGCGTGCAACTAGACGCCAACGGCGGCACCAACGTATTGGACTTCGCAGCCGTGAGCGGCACGCAGCAGATTATCCCGCTCGCAACGTATGCCGTGAATGACTTCACCGCCACAACTAATAATACAAAGCTCAACACGTCGGCCACACTCACCGCTGGAAGCACAACGACAATCAATTCGCTTTATATGACCGGGGCGGCCAACCTGACACTCGGTACCGTCGGTACTACGACCACCACTCTGGTCGTTGGCAGCGGCGGCATCATTTCAAATCAGGCCACGATTACTGAAGGCGGCTCGGGTCCGCAAATTAATTATCCAAGTTTCGCGGAACTGGGCAGCGGCGTGGTCAGTGCATCAGGCGTGGCTGGCGGAGCTAATACAGGGACAGTTACTACTGGAACGAATGCCGCGCTCAATAACGATCTGGTAGTCACTACGGCAAGCAATCTGCGCATGGATTGCATTATCGCCAACAATGGCACGACAGTCGTGAATCTGGTCAAGAATGGCTCCGGGGTCCTCGATCTCAGCGACGGCAACGGCACCGCAGTTACTAACACATATGGCGGGATCACAACGATCAACGGCGGTCTTCTTACCATCAAAGGCGACCGCGCGTTCGGCGCGGTTCCCGGTTCAAACACGGCGAACAGTATTACGCTTAACGGCGGCGAAATACGCATGTATGCCACATTTACACTTTCGGGAGCGCGCGGCGTAACGGTTGGCCCACAGGGCGGAACGATCAGCTACAACGGCGGCAGCACAACCCATTTCAACCCCTACCAGATCACCGGCAGCGGTGCGATGACTTTTTCATGCATCCCCAGCTTCAACATTGCGGGTGGTACCAATAAGTGTGCGTTGGAACTCGGATCCCCCTCCGCCGCGAGCAACTATCAAGGACCGACAACTTTTTTCACTCAAGGATCGACGAATACCGGCATTTGCGCGGTCATATTTTTCCAAAACAGCAATCTGGTTCCGGATAACTCTGCAGTCACGGTGACGAACAACGACGGGAAGGGAGTGCTCAATCTCTTTGGCCAATCGGACGTTTGGGGATCACTCGCTGGCAACGGCAATATTTACAACGGAGTCACTACCACATCAAACTTGACCGTGGGTCAAAACAATCTTACAACAATCTATTCCGGAAACCTTGGCACTCCCGGATTAAGTTGGACCGGGGTCGGAAATACAAGCGTTCCGGGCGGAGATGACGTTACTGCCCCTGCCACGACTTCAAGCAACATAACCCTTACGAAAGTCGGCACCGGCACCATGACCATGAGCGGAGTCAATGGTTACACCGGCGCAACGGCAGTCAACGGCGGCGCGCTGCTCATTGGTACGGGAACGACGCAAACCGGCGCGGGCAGTCTGGCAGTGACTCCCATCACAGTCGGCACCGGCGTTTTGGGCAACTTCGCGTTATTGGGCGGCAACGGCACGGTCAACGGCACGGTCAACATTTCGTCCACAGGCCACCTTTCGCCGGATATGACGCCCACAACCACGGCTACGTTCACCATCAACAACAACTTAACGCTAACCACCGGCGCGACGCTCGACTTTAACTTCGGCGCGCCGGGTGCGCTGGACATCAACAACAACCCGACGGGATTTGGCACCGGCGACGTGGTCAAGGTTACCGGCGCCGGTACACTCACCGAACCCAACGGCAACGCGAATCAATCCAGCGCGCCGCTGATCCTCAACGTCACCGGAATAAGCGGATTTGGACTCGCGGCGGGCGCCACGGTTGGCTATTACGATCTGATCGATCTCAGCGGCAGCACCGCGGCATTCCCCACGCTGTCCGGCACGTTCCTGTTCCAGATCAACGGCAGCACCAGTTTCAACTATGCCGTGCTGCGCCCCGGCGACGTGGGTTATCCGTCGTTCGCGAGCAAATCCCTTGTCTTGCAAGTCACCAAAGGCAATCCGGCCTTCACCTGGGTCGGCGGCGACGCGACTCATCCTACCTTCTGGGATTTTGTCACCGCCAACTGGACTTCGGCGGGCGCGGGCAATCTCTACGCCGACGCCTCGAACGTCACCTTTGACGACACCGCCACCAGCTTCACGGCGAACGCCCAACTTGCGGTGTCGCCGAATTCGATGGTTTTCAGCAATGGATCGTTCGATTACATCGTGGGCGGCTCGCCGATCACCGTCACCGGCGCGGCCGGCGTGGCGAAGAGCCAGGGCAAAAATGCGACGATCAACGCCAACGTCAATACGCCGCTCACCGCGATCGCCGCGGGAACGCTGACCATCGGCGGCGGAGCGACGTACACGTCCACAACCGCAAACCTCAACGGCGGCACGCTCGCCGTCAATGGAACGTTCACCTCGCCGGCGCTCACGGTCAAAACAGGGACAAATCTCAACGTCGCAAACACCGGCGCATTAGGCTCGACGACCGGATTGAGCGTCATCGGCACCGGCACCGCCACGTTCAACAACGCCACCCAAAGTGTTGTCACGGCAACCGGCACCGGCAACATCGCGCTGACCGGCACAGCGCTCACGATTAATTCGAACAGCCAGTTTGATGGAGCCATCAGCGGCACCGGCAGCCTCACAGTTGGAGGCGGCACGCTGACCTTGAGCAACGGCGGAAATAGTTACGGCGGCGGCACGACCGTCACTACGGGCACAACGTTGCAACTCACCAACACAACCGGCACCGCCACCGGAACTGGTTTGGTGCTCGTGAATAGCGGCGGAACGCTTGCCGGCACGGGCATTATTGGCGGCGCATTGACTGTCAACGGCACGCTGAATCCGCACGCCAACACCACCACGGCCGGCCTGCTGACGATCAACAGCAACACGATCATCAACGGCGGCTCGATACTGAATTTCAACTTCGGCGCGTCCGGCACGAACGACCAACTCTCCGTCGGCGGCAATGCGACTCTCAACGGCAGCATCACCATTAATGTCAATCAATTGGCTGGATTCGGTTCAGGCAGTTTCACGCTAATTAATGCCACGGGCACGGTGACCAATAACGCGAGCTTTACTTTTAACGGCGTCGGAACGCTGGTTGCCAACGTAAGCACCGGAACCGGGCACCAGCTCATCGTGACTTTTGCGCCGCCTCAATTGGTCTGGAACGGCTCGACCAGTTCCGATTGGAACATCGCCGCGAATTGGACGCCCGCGCGCATTCCGCAGAACAACGACCTCGTGATTCTCACCGGCAGCGGCTTCCAGCCCACTAACTTCAACGTCAACGGCTTGACGCTGGCCGGAATCACCTTCAACAACACCACGACCACGCCGATCACTGTCACGGGAACCGGTGGCGTTACCGACGTATCTTTATTGAGCACACCGATCGCTACCCTGAGCGTGAACGCGGCAGCCGCGCATGTCTTCAATCCAAACATCACCATGCTCTCGCCCGTCACCGCCTCCGCCGTGACAGGCGGAAGCTTGAACGTGGCGGGTGTGATCAACGGAGCCGCCACGAGTTCGTTCACCGCCGCAGGCCCCGGCACCATTACGCTCTCGAACGGCGCCAATGCTTATGTCGGAAACACAACCGTCAGCGGCGGCACGCTCAGCATCGCCAGCATCGCCGACGGCGGCGTCCTCAGTCCGCTGGGCGCGGCTTCCCCGGCCCCGGGCAATTTGACGCTGAGCGGCGGCACGCTGCAGTTCACCGGCGCAACCGGCTCAAGCAACCGCGGCATTACGCTCGTAGGCACGGCCAGCATTATCGATATCGGCGCCAACGCGCTGACCTTGAACGGGCAGCTTGCCGGCACGGGTTCGTTCACTAAAAACGGCAGCGGCACGCTGACCATGACCAACCCCAGCAGCACTTACGCGAACACGACTGAAAACGCGGGACAGATCGTCGCCACGGCCGGCGGGGCGCTGGGCACGGGCAACGTGACATTGAACACAGCCAAGCTCGCGCTCAACTTCACGCAGGGCGCGGGAGTGACCAACTTTGGCGGCACCGGCACGGGCTGGACCTTGAACGGCGGCGCGACAGTCGCCGCCGACGTCGCCACGCTGACCGACGGCGGCGGCAGCGAAGCGCGCAGCCTCTTTTTCAACACGCCTTTCTCCTATGTCAACGGTTTCACCGCCAACTTCATCTATACACCCAGTCCCGCCGGCACCGGCACAGCCGACGGCGTGACCTTCTGCTTGCAGAACGCGCCGGGCGGCGCCGCCGCTTTGGGTGGCTCGGGCGGCGGCTTGGGTTACACGGGCATCACCAACAGTGCGGCCCTGGAGATCAACATTTTCACCGGCGCGGCCGGCGGAGTGGGCATCGCGTACGGAACCAATGGCACGATTAACTCCAATACCGCCGTAACGCCGGTGGTGCTGGATTCCGGCGATCCCATTCAGTTCAAGGTCGTCTACAGTCCGGTGACAAATAATTTCGTGGTCACGCTGACCGACGCGACTGCCGTGACGACAGCCACGATCACGCTCGCCAACGTGAATTTGGGCGCCGCGTTGGGAAGCGGCTCGGCATTCATTGGATTCACAGGCGGAACGGGCGGCTCGGTCTCCACGCAAACGATCGGCAGCTTCAGCTTGACGCAGGGCAATACTCCGGCGTACCCGAACTCGCTGGTCATCAACGGCAATTCAACTGTCGATCTGGCAGTGCCATCGGCGGGCACGGCCTACGCCGTGGGCGGCTTCAGCATGGGCAGCGCGGCAACGCTGACCGTGACGGCCAACGGCGGCGCCGGCAACAACATCGCCTACGCGCTGGCGGCAAGCGGCAACGGCACGCTGGCCGGTACCGATTCGATTAATGTGGCAAGCAACGGCACGTCTCTGGGGACCTTGACGCTCGGCGGCATTCTCTCCGACGGCGTCCCCGCCGGGACGCTGAGCGCGACCGGCCCAGGCGTGATTGCCTTGAGCGGCGCGAACACGTTCACCGGCGGCGTGAACGCCAACGCAGGCTTGGTGCGGCTGGCGAATGCCGCAGCCGGCGGCACAGGCACGACCATCGTAAATCCGGCTGGAACGCTGCATCTCGATGCCGGCGTGACCAGTCCCATCACGCTGGCCGGCGGCACGCTGGAGAATATCGCCAACGAGACGATCACCGGCGGACTGACGGTCACCAGTCCCTCGACCATTCTGCCCTACGACGCGTTCATTGGCGGAACCACTCAATTCGACATTATCGAGAGCGGAATTTTACACGGATCGGGGAACATCAGCGTTCAAACTTTCGCAACGAACAACGGCCCCGACGGTTCCGGTTTCCGCTTGCGCGGCGCCGTGTCGCCCGACTACACCGGCACGATCACCATCGGCCCAGCCGCGAAGTTTGAAATCCAAATTCCCGGCACGACGGGAAGCCCAGCGGGAACGGGAACGCTCGTTCTCACTGGCGGCACGATCAGCACCGCGGCGGCTGGAACGTTTACGGTCACGAATCTGCGTAACAACGGCGGCGGAAGCACGGTTCTGGGAAATAACGTTCAGATGGCGGGAACCGGAACGGCGTTGATGAATCTCCTCGCCGGCGTCACGGGCGACACCATCACGATGGGCACGCTTACAATCGGAAGCAATCAAATCCTCGCGGCAACTGCCACCAACACTGGATTGCAGCAAACTCTGGCTTTTGGGGCGACCACGCTCGCCGGCAACGCGACGTTCCAGGCAGGCATTCCCGGAAATACGAATTACACCATCGCGGATGGCATTGCATTGGGCGCCGTCGGCGAAAGCACAGTCGGTTCTAGCCTCACCGCCAACGGAAAAGGCACCTTGACGCTCACCGCGAACAACACCTACACCGGCCCCACCACCATCGCCGGCGGCACGCTGCAGCTCGGCACCGGCGGGACGGTCGGCAACATCAGCGCGGCGGCGCTCAGCATGGCCGCGAACACCACGCTGCTGATCAATCACTCCGACTCGCCGACGCTCGGCAACGCCATCAGCCTCACCGGCAACACCGGCGGCCAGGCGAATGCGGGCTTCATCAATGTCGTCGCCAACAGCGTCACGCTCTCCGGCGGCAGCATCGCCTCGGCCGGCGAAGAATTTTGGAAAGCCGGCGCGGGCACGCTGGTCGTCAACGAATCCGGCAACACCTACAACGTTTCTAACGTGGTCCAGGCTGGCGTGTTGCAGACCGATACGCTTTCCAACGCCGGCAGCGCCAGCAGCCTGGGCATCGGCGGCATATTTATCGCGCAAAGCGGCACCGGCACGCTGCGCTACTCCGGAGTCAGCGCCACGACCGACCGGCTGGGAGCGTTTGCCTTGCAGGGCACCGGCAGCAGCGCCACGATCGACATTCCCAATGCCGCCACGGTGCTGACCGTGAGCAGCGCATTGGGCGATCTCGCAATTCCGGCCACGCCAAACGGCTTCACGAAGATTGGCGCGGGAACCTTGACGCTGACTGGCACGAACACGTATGCCGGCGCAACCGTGGTTTCAGGCGGAACGCTGAGCGTCTCCTCCGATGCTAATTTGGGCGCGACGGCCACGCCCGCGGGCGTGACGCTGGGCGTGGGAACGACGCTCCAAAGCACCGGCACGTTCAGCACCGCGCGCGTGGTGACTTTGAACGGAAACTCAACCATCGACGTGAGCAGCGGCAATACGCTGACTTTGTCTACGGCGATTCCTGCAAGCACCAGCGCGCTGACCAAAACCAGCGCCGGAACGCTGGTGCTCTCGGGCGCGCAAGGCTATACCGGCACCACGACCGTCAACGGCGGAACGCTGCGCGGGCAGGCGACGGTGCTGGGCGCGATTGCAATCAACAACAACTCCACCGTTTTCCCCGGAACCGCCGCAGCGGTTACAGGTCCAGCGACTTACCCCGATTTGGGTGCGAACCAGGTTTTGGCGGGTGCATCGATCAGCTTCAGTGCGTCGTCGAAACTTCAAGTCGTCATCACCACCGACGGCACGAACCTGCACTCCACGCAAGTCAACGTGACCGGCCCGGCAACGGTGGCCACCGGCGCAACGCTGACCTTCGGCATCATGACGGCGACCTACCCCACGGCCGACGTGGCGCTCCTGACCAGCGGCGGTGCGCCCAGCATCACCAGCCCGTTTGTGCCTGGCACTCCGCCGTTGCCGTTGGGTATGTCGGTCCACTATTACAGCGGTGGCCTGCCCGCGTCCTTGGGCGGGTCCGGCACGGACATCGGCGTGCCATCAGCAATAACCCCGGCGGACACCGTCGTGCTCCATTCAACGTCCGGTTCGGTCACGCCGGTCAAACTCGAAGGCTTCATCGCCTCGGCTCAAGGCGCCGGCACGATGCTTGAATGGACCGCGATCTCCGAATTCCAAAACCTCGGCTTCAACCTCTACCGCCGCGCGGGAAGTGGGGAGTTGAGAGTAGGGAGTGGAGAGTGGCAA
>DATGGK010000014.1:0-4938 GCA_035308565.1 Planctomycetota bacterium
CTGCAACCGCTGCCGCCGCTCGATAATACTCAACGCCGGCTCCGATGACGCCCACAACCCCGAAACCTGCACCCATCCCGGCGGCTTCCCAACCTCTTCATTCTTACGCAAATACAACAGCGCCCGCTCGCGCTCAATCGGGTCCTTCGGAATATCTTCCTCCCGATAATGGTTGTCCAAAAACAACCTCACCGCCTCCCAAGTCATCCCAAACTTCGCCGCCACCTCTTTAAGGTACTCCATCCACCCCGCGCCCTTATGCTCCCACTCCGCCACCCGCGCATTCAACTTCACCTGCTCCAAATGCCGCAACTCCTCCGCCCGCCGAGGATCATTAGGCATATTGGCCCCATTGGGCCTATCCGTCCTATCCGTCCTATCCGCCCCATTAGGCTCATTGGCCCCATTAGCCCCATTTGCCCCATCATCCCCACGAAAACTGTCCCCCGAAAATCCACAATTCGAATCCATGACAAAACCCTCCCCATACGCACAGCCGTGCCGCACCCCGCAGCAAAAAGCCGCCGTCAATCCAAATCGATTTTGTCCGGATTAAAAAGGGACGCCGATAAAAGAGGCGTGCCGGGCACCCAATAGGTTTCGTGGATCCCCCTGCATACCGCCCCAATTCCCTAATTGTCAAACAAAAAATAAAACTTTTTTTCACAGCCCCCGCATTTTGCCGGCGGGAATCTTTCATGAATTTGGGCGCGCCCCGCCGATGCGGCACTGGCTGCGTACAGCCAGTGGCGCACGAACGGCTTGAAACTGCCGGCGCAGATTTTTTGATTTTTCGGAGCCGCTATTCCGATGCGGGCCGGCTGGAAGCCGGCGCTCCGTGGCACTACCTCACCTTCCCATTCGAAAACTGATCCCCGACGTTCACCACCTTCCCGCCCGCCAGGTCAATCTCCATCAACTTCTCGCTCTGCACCGCCGCGCCCGTTTCGTCCGTCAGACGCGCCACGATTTTGCGCGTCGCAATCTCGATCACGTCGCCGGTCGAGGGAATCGCGTATTTGCCGTCGATGCTCAGCGTCACCCAGCCCGGTTCGTCGCGCAATTCGATGCTCGACACGTATTTCGGAGGCATCACCGTGTTGTCGAAAATGTGCATGCGCTTGTTGTGCGCGTCGGTGACCCAGACTTCTTTTTCGTCGTTCGTCAGCGCGATGCCGTGGCTGGGGCAGCCGTGCCGCGCGACTTTGCCGCTTTCGAAACCTTTGACTTCGACGCGCTGCGCGACTTTACCCCTCACCCCCGGCCCCTCTCCCTCAAGGGGAGAGGGGGGAACAGCGCCGATTTCGAAGCCGAGCAGGTTGTTGACGCATTGGTACACGAGCGTGGCTTTGCCGTTGATCACGAACGGCCGCACTTTGTCGCCGAATTCAATCGTGCTTTTTGGCAAGTGCGTGGCGGTGTCGGCGATGGTCATCACGTTGGTTTTCAAGCCGCCGAGAAACGCGCGCGAGCCGTCGGCGCTGATGACGGTGTTGTGCGCGCCGGATTTCGGTTCGATCTTCGCGATCACAGAACCGTCGCGCGGATCGACGATGTGCCAGGTGTCTTTTTCAAGCGTCGGGAGGTACATGAATTTGGAATCCGGCGCGAGCGACATGCGGTCGCAGCCGCCGTCGTAGGCGCGTTCCCATAGGTTTTTTTCCGAAAGGAGGTCGATGCACTCCAGCGTTTTGAGTGTGCTGACGTAGACGCAATGCAAGTCTTTGCTGGCGCAGATGCCTTTGACGTTCATCGGCTTGCCTTTGTCATCGACGCCTTTGGTCGGGATGCGCTTGACGAATTTGAATCCGTCGTCGATGTCGAAGACCAGCAGCCCGTGCCCGCCGCATTTCAAATCGTCGCGAATGCCCGGCGCGGCGACGTAGAGATAGTGATGCACGGGATCATCGGCGGCATGGGCCGGAGAAACGAGAAACGTTGCAATGGCGGTCGCGATCAAAGAAAAGAGGTTTCGCATTATTCAAAGCTCTCCAAAAAAGTGCGGTGCGCTGCCCTCTCCCTCCGGGAGAGGGCCGACGAGCGTACTCGCTCGCGGGGTGAGGGGAATTGTGCGGATCACTGTTGCGCTGGAATTCCCCTCACCCCGCGCATGAGTACATGCGTCGGCCCTCACCCGGAGGGAGAGGGGGAAACGGCAAACCGACGCCGCGCTCCTCACATTTCGCCCCAACTGGTGTAGAAATAAAACCGTTCTTGCTTTATACACTGCGTTACAGGAGTCATCCGTGAATCATCCAAAACTCGCCCTTCTTCTCTGTGCCGCACTTCTCCCGCTCGCCGCCATCGCTGAGGACCAATGGCTCGTCTTCGAAGGCAAGGACGGCCCGGGCAAAGGCAAGCACGTCGTTTTCCTCAGCGGCGACGAAGAATACCGCTCCGAAGAAGCGCTGCCGATGCTCGCGAAAATTCTCTCGCAGCGCCACGGTTTCAAATGCACGGTCCTGTTTTCGCTCGACAAAGACGGCACCATTAATCCCAATCTGCACGACAGCCTCCCCGGCGCCGAAGCGCTCGACACGGCCGACGCCGTGGTCATGTCGCTGCGCTTCCGCAGCTATCCCGACGACGTGATGAAACATTTCGACAACGCCTACATGGCCGGCAAAGCGTTCATCGGCCTGCGCACCGCGACGCACGCCTTCGCCGGATTGAAAGGCCCGTACGCAAAATACAATTGGAACAACAACGGCAAGGAGTGGCCGAAGGGTTTCGGCAGGCAGGTGCTCGGCGAAACCTGGGTCAGCCATTGGGGCAATCACATGCATCAGGCCACGCGCGGGATCATCGAAGAGAGCGCGAAGGACGATCCGATTCTGCGCGGCGTGAGCGATATTTTCGGCGACACGGATGTTTACGAAGCGCACCCGCCCGCCGACGCAAAAATTCTCGTGCGCGGCAGCGTGCTCGTCGGCATGAATCATGATGACAAGCCGCTTGAAGGCAAAAAGAACGACCCGATGCAGCCGATCGTCTGGACGCGCGTGGTCAAGAACGAAGCCGGCAAGGAAAACAAAGCCCTCTGCACGACCATGGGTGCCGCCACCGATTTGCAAAACGAAGCGCTGAGGCGCATCATCGTCAACGGCGTGTATTGGGGCGTGGGATTGGAAGTGCCCGCGAAAGCGGACGTGACGATCGTGGATGAGTACAAGCCGTCCGCGTATCGCGGCGACGGCTATCGTTTCGGCATGAAGCCGTCGGATTTGGCGCTCGGAAAAGCCATGCCGGCATTGCCGACTGCCTCCGAAGCCAAGAAAAAGAAAACACCGTGAGCGCGTATTTCAGTAGGACGGGCCTCCGGGCCCGTCCAATAGTGCGCTTCGAATGCGAGACGGGCCCGGAGGCCGTCCTGCCTATTGATCCGCGCGTAATAGAGGCGTCACGTGAGCGCGGTGAGCAGTTGCCGTTCCCCTCTCCCTCCGGGAGAGGGCCGACGCAGGTACTCCTGCGCGGGGTGAGGGGAAGTTGTGGCGTTGAGAACGCGCGAGTCAGTAAGGGCTTCAAAAGGACGCGATGAAACGAAAGTTCCTGAAGAATTTCAATCGAATCATTCCCGCAAAATGCAAATGCGCGAGTTGGCTGGAGCACTGGAAAAAATTCAGCCGCCAGCCCGTGGCCATTTGTTGCGCCGAACTGTGCGCCGGAACCGCCACCGCCGCGGCGTTTGGTCAGCGCCGGACGGACAACGTGCTGGTGGTAGTGCCCGTGTGCGAAAAGCACGCGCGCGTGAAGTCCGACAGATTCCCGATGTATACAGGCGTCAAAGCCGTGCCGGTGGACATGCGCGTAACGTGCGGAGCGGCGAAGCCAGAGAGTCAGGGATCAGAGGTCAGAAGTCAGAAAAAAACCGAGTAGCGGTTTCGCCGCCGTTTCTGACCTCTGACCCCTGACCCCTGTATTCGCGCGCATCGAAACAGCCGATAATATACGGATACCCTCGGACCAAGGAGCTGCATGGGTTCGCGCAACAAAGGCTTGGACGTCTTGAGAGCGATCGCGGTCTTCATGACGTTCGGCCGGCACATGGTCGAACCGCTGGAGCGATACCACATCTGGATGCCCGTGCAAAAAGTGCTGCGCGTCTGGTTCAAAACCGGCTGGTCGGGCGTCGCGCTGTTTTTTGTGCTGAGCGGATTCCTGGTTTCGAGCCTCATGTTCAACGAATTCTCGAACACCGGCGACATCCGCTTCGCGCGCTTTTACGTGCGGCGCGGCTTGAAAATTTACCCCGCGTTCTACTGCCTGCTGGCCGTATCGATCCTGCTCGGATGGCTGGACGCAAACTACATTCAGCGCGGGCTGCTGCCGAATGGGCAACCGACGACGCACATCATTTTGAGCGAAGCGTTTTTTCTGCAAAACTACCTCGGCTACATCTGGGTGCATGTCTGGTCGCTGGCCGTCGAAGAACATTTCTACATCTCGCTCGGAATCATTATTTTTGCGATCATGGCCTTCTACCCGCGCCTGCGCTACGGCCTGGCGCTGCGCGACCGCTTCAAGCCGATCGTGTGGCTCTGCGGAATTATTTTTGTCGCGTGTTTCGTGCTGCGCTATTTCTACGTCAAAAGCATTCCCGCCACTCTGCCCATGGGAAATCAGGAAAGCCTGCGCTATTCGGGTTCGTGCTACACGCACCTGCGCATCGACTCGCTCTTTTTCGGCGTGCTCCTCGCGTACTTCGCGAAATTCCGCGGCGAACGATTCGTGCCGTGGGTGCGCGCGCATTCGCTCTGGATTCTCGCCGCCGGCCTGCTGCTGCTCGCGCCGATGTTGAAGTACGAAGAAATCGACACATTCATGCTCATTCCCGGCTACTCGCTCATATACATGGGCTTCGGCTGCCTGCTGCTGTTCACGCTGTACCATCCGTGGAAACCGCGCAAGGAAGGCCCGGGAAAAATCGTGCGCGCGCTG
>DATGGK010000015.1:0-59310 GCA_035308565.1 Planctomycetota bacterium
CGTAAAACGGCGCTTTTTGTCCGGCTCTTCGTTGCGAACTTCAAGCGTTATCTCCTGCGGATAGCGCATGAAGTTCGCGCCTCGATCCGAACAAAAATCGCTCGTTTTCCGCTCGCACCCACTTTTTAAACACCCTCTTAGCCACACGTTAAGATTATGTATTAATCTTGTTTAATTTTCATTTACTTTGCGCCGCCTAAGCTCCAAGCTATCGGCCTCATCGCACCGGAACACGGGCTAATTCGAGGACTTATATGATCACACCGCCGCGCAGCCGCATTCAACTTAATTCGCATCAAATTCTCAAAATCGGCGGCGCCCACGACGCATTGAGCGCCGTGATGCTGGAACGCGCCGGCTTTCGCGCGCTTTGGGTGAGCGGATTCGGAATCTCCGCGGCTCAATTCGCCATGCCCGACATCAATCTCGTGTCGATGACCGAGAGCGTGGACGCGACGCGGCGCATCGCCGAATCCGTGGACGTTCCGGTCATCGTGGACGCCGACAACGGTTTCGGCGACGGGAACAACGTGGCCCGCGCGGTGCGCGAGTTCGGCCTGGCCGGCGCAGCAGGCGTGTGCATCGAAGACAATACATTTCCGAAGCGCTGCAGTCTTTATCCCGGCGCGCCCCGCGAATTGATTTCGATCGACGAAATGTGCCGGAAGCTACAAGCGGCGCGTCGCGCGGCCGATCCGTTCGGCATTTTCCTGATTGGCCGCGTCGAATCCCTGATCGCCGACCTGGGCATTGAAGACGCGGTCAAACGCGCCAACGCGTACGGCGAAGCGGGCGCCGATGCGGTGCTGGTCCACGCAAAACAATTCGCGCCCATCCGTGAAATTGCGAATTCCGGCCGTCTTGGAAAACCGCTGATTGTTGTGCCGACGCTCTACGAAGATACGCCGTTCGACGAGATGTCCGCCTGCGGCATTGCCGGCGTAATCCTGGCGAATCAAATGCTGCGGGCCATGGTTCGCGCCTGCCAGCCCGTGGCGGAACGCATGCTCACCGCGCGGTCGCTCTCCGACTTAGCGAACGACATCGTCCGCGTCAGCGACATCAGCGGACTGGTCAAGGTCCCCGCCGGCTGGTCGCCGCCTGAGCCGTCCGCCACAAGGGGCGCATCCGCGCGCCACGTCAATGGAACAGACAGCCGCACGCCCGGGCGCGAAGCCAAACGCCGCAAGCAGGTTGCGGTATAATTAATCCAAACGGGTCGGTTTCACGCAAAGTCGCAAAGTTCGCGCAAAGTTCGCAAAGAAAATCTTGTCAAATCGTACTCTTTGCGCTCTTTGCGTGCCGTTCCTTTGCGCCTTTGCGTGAAAGAATTAAAACGGAGAACCATCTTGCAATCGGGAATCGTTTTGTGCCTGGGCATGGTGCGCCGCGGCGAATGCGAAAGCCTGCAAAAGCGCGGCTTGCGCCTCGGCATTCTCGTCGATACCAATAATGAGCAGCGCCTGGCCGATGTGTCCGAATTCGTCGTGGTCGAGCGTTTCGATTTTTCGCGGCCCGTCGAAGAATTGATCGCCGCCGTGCGCGGCGTTCAGCAGCGCTGGCCCATCGCGTGTCTCTATAACATGAACGAGCTGTACGTGGCCCCGGCCGCGGACGTCGCCGCCGCGCTGGGTTTCGCCAACATCTCTCCGGACGCTGCACGGCTGTGTCTCGATAAAAATCTGATGCGCCAGCGCTTTCAGGAAAGGCTGGGTTTGGGAATCGCCGCGCGTTTTCAGGCGATCAAATCGGAGGCCGATTTGATTCTCGCGGCGAATGCCTTCGGCTATCCCGTCTTTCTTCAGCCCACAAATGTCTCCGCGAGCATGTGGTCCACCTGCAACGACAATTTGGAAATGCTGCAGGCGAATTACCGCATCATGCGCGACGAACTGCCCGCGCATTACGTCAAGCTCGGCCAGAAGAGCAAAAAAGTCGGCGTCGTCGCGGCCGAATTCTTGGAAGGCAAGAACGCTTCGATCGACTGTGTCATGGATGCGGCCGGCGCCGTTTATTCGACGCCCGTGGTCGATGTGCTGACCGGTCGCGACATTGATATTAACGACTTCCACCATTTCGCGCGCATCGTTCCGTCCCGGCTCAGCGAATCCGAACAAACGGAATTGCAGCGCCTGACCATCGCCGGCGTGCAAGCGCTGGACATGACCTCCTGCGCCGCGCACGTCGAATTCATCGGCTCGCGTCTCGGCGAAATCGCCGCCCGCCCCGGCGGGAATCGGCCGCGCATTCTGGAATTGGCTTTCGGAATTGACGAACTTTACGCCTATTATCAAGCGTTGACCGGCCAGCCTCCCGATTTGCGTCCCGCGTATAAAAAATCGGCTGCCATCGTCTCGCCGTTTCCTTCAAAGAAAGGAACGCTGCGCGCGATTCGCCATCTCAACGAAGTCCCGCACCTTCCGGGCTATCTGTATCATGAAGTGCGCGCTCAACCCGGCAAAAGCGTGGGCCTCGCCAAGAACGGCTACCGCGCGCCGTTGTATATTGAACTGCTCGCCGACGACGAAGCCGTGGTGCGCCGCGGCGTGGATCAAATTGCAAACTGGTCCGATCTCTATGACGTGGAGTAGATTTAAGTGATCCAACCAGACTCCGATCATCTCGTCGAATGCCGCAATGGCGTCGCGGTATCCGTCTCGGCCGCCGCGTCGGACGTGGCGCTTTCCGTCTTGAAACAAGGCGGCAATGCCGTGGACGCGGCGATTGCCCTGGCGTTCGCGCTTCAAGTCACGTACCCCATCTCTGGAGCAATGGGCGGCGGTGGATTCATGCTTGTCCACCCCGCACCGGGCGCCGGCGATCCGGTGGTTTTCGATTACCGCGAATGCGCGCCGGCGGCGGCGTGGCCGACGATGTACACGAAAAAGGAATCGCAGTACACGCACCGCGCCGTTGCCGTTCCGGGAACAATTCGCGGACTTGAACTGGCGCATCGGCGTTTCGGCAGTCTCGCATGGGCGAAGTTGATTCAACCCGCCGTGGCGCTGGCGCGCGATGGCTTCATCGTCGATCGCCATCTCGCCAAATCCGCGAACGCCACGATGGCGGTCGCGCCTGAATTTGCCGAAATGCAGCGCGTCTACGGAAAACCCGGCGGCGGACAATGGGCCGAAGACGACCGCATGGTCCTGCCGGATTTGGCGCGCACGCTGCAACTGCTCGCCGATCTGGGACCGGATGCTTTTTACACAGGCCCCATTGCCGAAGCCATCGTCGCCGAAATGACACGCGGCAACGGCCTGATCACTGCGCAAGATTTGGCCAACTACCGCGCGATTGAACGCAAGCCGCTCACCACGCGCTACCGCGGCGGATACGACGTCTTCGTGCCGCCGCCGCCCTGCGCGGGTGGCACGTGTCTGCTCGAAGAAATCAACATCCTCGCGAATTTCGACAACAAATGCTGGGGCCGCTGGTCGCCGAAAACGATTCACGTCATGGCCGAAGCCATGCGCCGCGCCAATTGCGACCGCGCCCGCTATCTCGGCGATCCCGCCTTCGTGCAAATTCCGGAGAAGCTCATCACGCCCGATTATGCCCGCGAACTTGCCGCAACCATCGACATGGCGAAAGCCACGCGCAGCCGCAATCTCGCGCCGGACATTCCCATGCTGCCTGACACTGAAAACACGACGCACTTTTCCATCATCGACGCAAAAGGTATGGCGGTTGCCAACACCTTCACGCTCGAACGCCGCTGGGGGTCGCGCGTCGTTGTCAAAAAGATGGGCTTCCTGCTCAACAACGACATGCGCGCGTTCAATCTTTTTCCCGGCGCGTCGGACAGCGACGGAAACATCGGCACCGCGCCCAACGTGATCGCCCCCGGAAAACGCCCGCTCAGTTCGCAAACGCCGACGATCGTCGCCAAAGATGGCCGCGTCAAATTGGTCACCGGCACGCCGGGCAGCCAGTCGATCCCGCATACCATCCTCGGCATCCTGATGAGCACGTTCGATTTCGATCTGCCTCTCAAAACCGCCGTGGAAGCGCCGCGTTTCACGCACCAATGGCTGCCCGATCAAATCACCTACGAAGATCCCGAAAAATATCCAGAGCTTGTCAACGCCTTGAAAGCGATGGGCCACAAAGTCGAGCGCATGGAACCGGTCCCGCAAGGCGACGCGCACAGCATTTGGGTCGTGAAGCCGAATCACTACATTGGCGTCGCGGACAAGCGCATTAGCGGCAAAGCGGCGGGGTATTGAGTTTGTAGTCCCGCCTTTAGGCGGCAGTGCATTCCGTCTAAAGGCGGGACTACAAACGAATTTTAGCTTTGCCCCGCGCCCCGTTTGCCGCTATCTTACGCTGCGTGAAGACAGCCTGAGGGACTTCGCTGATGCGCCGTCGGCCGATGGAATTCTGGTGGATTGCCGCCTATTGCGTGTGGCGCGCCAGTGTTGTTTTCGGCGCGTGCCGCAGCGCGGACAACGCCGAATGCATCGCTTTTTCCGGCTACGGTTCCGCGCTCCTCTTCGTCCCCGCGCTTCTTTTTTTCTTTTTCTCGCCCGGCCGCTGGCTCGGCACTGCTATTTTGGGCGTCGAAGCTCTATTAATGGGTCAGTTGCTTGTCGAGATCAATCAGATTGGCGGGCCGCTCGATTTTCTGATTGCAGGATCGTTGTGCTTCTGCATCTGGATGGTCATTTATTTGCAGCGCCCCTCAACCGCGCGGCTCTTCGAAAGCGAATCGCAAAGCGGCTCCGCGACTTTTTCCTACACCGCCGGTTTCGATTTCTTCAGTGTGCTGAAAGTCATCGTCGCGATTGCGGCGGGCTGGACCGCGAAACGGCTGGGCGCGCCGGATTGGCTTTTCGTGCTCGTGGGCGGAGCGGCGTATCTGGCGTACACAATCCTCGACGAGAAATGGCTTCGCCAGCGCTGGGATTCGCTCTTCGTCGCTATCGAACCAGGCTTTCCCGAGATCGACGCGGGTCGCTGGCGCGCGGCCTGTTCGGCGCTGGCCCGCAACAAACCCGCAACCGCGCGCAATCATTTCGAACGCTTAACGCCCGAAGCGCGGCGGCATCCTGCTGGACGCTTGTTCGAAATGGCGCTGGCCTGGCACGAATTGCTTTCGCACGTGCCCGTGGACGGCTGCCAGGCGTTTCGGCGCGCAGCATTCGATCACGATTTCGCGCCGCTGGACGGCGACCGCAAACGCATTTTGAAATACGTCGAGCGCGGCAGCGAGCAGGAACTGCGCTGCGTGGCGCACGAGCGCGCGGAGTTCGTCGGCGCGCTGGCGCTGGCGGCGTCGAATCCCGGAAGCTTTTTCCGCACCGCCGCCGACCGCATGCTGGCGCGCATCACCGGCGAAGCGTTCGCCTTCAACGCGCCGGAAAGCTGGGCGCTGTGGTGGCGCGAAAAGCAAGAGCATTGGACTGGCGATTCGGCGCTGGTTTCGATGGTCGCGCGCTTGCTCTTCCGCGATTGCCACGCCGGCGCGCTGGAACTGGCGCGCAAAGCGGCCGGGCGCGCGGAAGAACCGCTGCTGATCGAATTGGCCGAGCAGATGCAGTTCTTCAATGCGATCCGCGAATCGCAAGGAAGCGGCCCGCACACGCCCTTCATGAACCATCCCACGCGTGTGCTGCTGGTGCCGGATTGGACCGACGCCGCCGGCTGGCTGCACGCCGATTCGCCGGTCTTGAGCAACATGGGCGTGCCGCGAAAAGCCGTCGCGCGGCGCTTGCTGCTGCGCGTCTCGCTGCTGGATTACATCGTTACGATCGGCAAGCGCTATCCCCTCGATCTAAACGCCGACCTGGCGTGGTTGCTGCCGTTGCTCACTGGAAAAAATTTCGGACGCCTGCGTGCGCGCGCCAAATTCGAAGCCTGGTGGCAGAAGGCGCGCGCCAACTTCGTCGGCCACGCGCGCGCGACCGCCGCGGGTTTGAACTTGTTCGATCGAAGCGAAATCGAACGCGCCGCGCGTGAATTCGAAAGCGCGCTGCGCGAACGCCCCAACGATCTCTCCGCGCGCTACAATCTGTCGCTCTGCTGCTCGCGACGCGGCGACACGCGCACCGCCGAAAAACTGCTGCGTGAATTGACCGGCATGGAACCCAAAGAGCCGTACTGGTGGATGTCGCTGGGCGATCTGTACCGCGCGGGCAGCCAGTCGCTCGACGCGCGGAGAGCCTATCGCAAAGCGCTGCGACTGGGCGCGGCCGAAGGGCGCGTGGCGCTGCAAATGGGCCTCACCTTCGCGCACGAAGCGCGGGACAGCGAAGCGATGCAGCTTTTCGACCGCGCGCTCGGAAAAAATCCGACTGTCTCGAAACTCGAAGCGCTCGCCATGACGCTCGAAAACGAAGGCTGCTGGAAACTCGCCGGCCATTATCGCGAAGAAGCGCTGCGCAGGGAATTGGGCGGCGCGGGCGACGATTTGCGCGACCGCGGGGATGAGACGGCGGCGTGAAAGCGCGTATTGCTGTCCTATAGGGCTTATAGGCCCTATAAGCCCTATAATGCCTAGATAGCACGCTACCTCTTTTTCTTGCAGGATTGCCTCAATTCCAAGGTCTACTCCTCTGAGGTCCACGGAATAACGGAGGTGGCCGCATGATCGAATCGCCAGTCGTACAAAATGCCTGCGCGACTTGCGGCGCGGCCGTCGGGCCCAACAGCGTGATCTGCCCCGATTGCGCGAAAGCGCTGGGTTCGGTGATCATCGTTCCGGCGCCGACGACAATTCGCGCCGAACCCCGCACCGCGCAAACGCCGACCGGCCTGCGCAAATTCAACGATTACGAAATCCAATCCGAACTGGCGCGCGGCGGCATGGGCGTCGTTTACGTCGCGCGGCAGCTCAGCCTCAACCGGCTCGTCGCGCTCAAAATGATTTTGACGCCCTTTGCCGGCGAAGACGAGAAGCGCCGCTTCCGCGCCGAGGCCGAGCACACCGCCACGCTCGAACACCCCAACATCATTCCCGTCTACGACAGCGGCGAAGCCGACGGCATGCCGTTTTACACCATGAAGCTGGTGCAAGGCCGCTGCCTGAACGCCGAACTGCGGCGGCTTTTTCTGGAGCCGCGCAAAAGCGCTACAATTCTCGCCACCGTCGCGCGCGCCGTTCACTACGCCCATCAACACGGTATTTTGCACCGCGATTTGAAGCCGCACAATATTTTGATCGACGCGCAGGGCACGCCGTTTGTCGGCGATTTCGGATTGTCCAAGCGCGTTGAAAACACTGACGCTGGCGACGCGACGCAAGTCGGCGCGGTAATGGGCACGCCACAGTACATGTCGCCGGAACAGGCCGCCGGGCAAACCGCTAAGATTTCGGTCGCGACCGACGTGTACAGCCTTGGCGCGATTTTGTATGAAATGCTGACCCTGCGCCAGCCCTTCGTCGCCGGCACGAAATGGGAAATCCTGCAGAAAGTCAAAAGCGAAGAGGCCGTGCCGCCGCACAAATTGCGCGCGACCGTCAACCGTGATCTTGAAACGATTTGTCTGAAATGCCTCGAGAAAGATCCCGCGCGGCGTTACGCCTCGGCGTTGGACGTGGCACTCGATTTGGAACGGTGGCTGCGGGGTGTGCCAATCCTGGCCCGGCCGCATACAGTGTGGGAGCGTGGTATGAAATGGGTGCGGCGGCATCCGGCAACCGCGAGCAGCGCAGCGCTGGCGGCAGCGTGCGTGCTGATCGTGGCGGGATTTTACTGGCGCAGCAACGCGCTTGTACACGAGGCTGAACTGCGCCGCACGGCACAGCGCGTGCGCGCGGCGGACGAAGCCAAAACAGAAGGCTCGCTGCAATTGCAAACGGCGCGCGACGCGGCGCAGAACGGCGCGCACAGTGCCGACGGCGAAAAAGCGCTGATCGAAGCGGAAGACCGCTTCCGCTCTGCGCTTTTCAATGTGCCCGGCGATGCGGTGGCGAGCGTGGGGTTGCGCGAGACGGCGTTACTGAGTTTCGACACAGCGCTGCGCGTCCGCAACTGGCGCCAGGCGCGCGAGAAATTGCTGTTGGCGCGCAGCGCGGGAATGGACGCCGCGGAATTCGACGCGAAGCAAAAGGATCTGGCGAAATTGGAGTCGGAACGCGGCGATCACATCCGCGCGCGCGTCAAGGCGCTGATGGACGACGCGGCGTCGCCCACGCGCTCGGTCACGCACGAAATGGCCGTGTACGAATTGATCGCGATGAAGGACGACCTGACCGTGGAACTGCTGCGGCCGTACATCGGCCACAACCGCCCGGAATGCCGGCTGCTGGCGTGCTCGGCGCTGCCGTGGATCGGCGATGCGTCGCTGGTCCCCGCGCTGCTGACACAGATAAATCCGACCACGCCTTTCGGCGCGAACAATCCGGCGAACGTGCAGGCGGCGGCGATCATCGCGGTGTGCATGTTGGCCGCGGACGGCGACACATTCGCCTACAACACAGTGCGCAACCGCATTTCCGCGGACCCTGCGGACAAAAACAGCCTATTATACTTTCGCGTGAAATTGCAATTCGATAATTTCGCGCGCCGGCACGCGAGAGTAACGAAAGCCGCGCCGGACGATTCGCCCGCGCGGCTGCTGGAGCACGCGCAGCGCGCCATCGATTCGGACAATGCGAGCGAAGCGCTGAAATTGTTCGAGCGCCTGGTCGAGCTCGAACCGGAGAACGTTACCTATATCTGCAAGCGCGGGGCAATGCGTCAGTCGATGGGGGATCTGGCCGGCGCGATGTCGGATTACAACGAGGTCATCCGCCGCGCGCCGAACGAGCGCGACGGCTACATTCACCGCGGAGAGTTGAAAAGTTTTCAGAAGGATGCCGTGGGCGCGCTGGCCGATTTGAACAAAGCCGTGGAAATCTCGCCCAACGAAAGCGGGTTGCTGGCCACGCGCGGATTGTTTCGCAAGGACTTGGGCGACATGACCGGCGCCATGGCCGATTACAACCGCGCGCTGGAGCTCGATCCCGACAACCTCTATGCGCTAACCAATCGCGCGGGAGCGCTCTGCGATCAAAAGGAATTTACCAAATCGTTGGACGATTATGACCGCGCTCTGGCCTTAAGCCCGATGTTCATGCAGGCGCTGACCGGGCGCGCGTGCACGCGGCAGGCTGTCAACGACGTCGATGGCGCGATCGCGGATTTCGACAAAACGCTGGCGCTCAATCCCAATCAGGAGGGCTGTTACTACAACCGCGCGCTGATGAAATGCATGAAAGCCGACTGGACCGGCGCGATCCGCGACTATGACCGGTACCTCGAAATGATGCCGAGCAACTTCAAAGGCTATTACAACCGCGGCGTGACGAAAGGCGAGGCGGGCGACATGAAAGGTGCAGTTCGGGACTACGAGAAGGCGATTGAATTGGAGCCCAACCATCCCGAGCCGTTCGTGAATCTCGGGTACTATTACGAAAAGGCCGGCGACGCGGACCGCGCGATGGAATGCTACAACCGCGCGCTGAGCGTCGATCCGCACAAATTCG
The DNA here is from genome assembly GCA_035308565.1 of Planctomycetota bacterium. Taxonomy (GTDB): domain Bacteria; phylum Planctomycetota; class SZUA-567; order H5-PLA8; family H5-PLA8; genus JANXLS01. The sequence continues at coordinate 9,473 of DATGGK010000015.1, forward strand.
AGGGCTTGACCTGCCGCGCGAACTTGCATTTCAAACTGGGGCACTACGACGAGGCCATTGCGGACATGAAAAACGCGATGAACTGTGCGCCGCCGGAGATAGCGAAGCAGGCGCGAGTAGATGGGCAAGTACTTGTGAAAAAATTCGAGGCCGCCAAAGCGGCGAAGGCCGGTGAGCACGCGAAGCAATAATGCGCTTGGAGGGGCGGCACTCTTGCCGCCCGGATTCACTTTTTCGCCGCGCCCGCTGTCTGCGTCTCCGGCGGCACGTAATCGTGCGGCTTGCAGAATTCGCACGGGATGCGGCCTGAGCGCTCGGCGTCCTGCCAGTTGTCGTAACCAACGGGCGACTCGAGCTTCCCGCAGTATTCGCAGCCGCGCACGTGATACACTTTCGAATGCTTCCCCGACACAAACGGCGCATCCTTCGCGTCGATCGTCGGCACTTTTGGGTACTGCGGCTTCTTCTGCTCTTTTTTGATGACGACCGTCTGCTGCGGTTCGTCGGCCATGTCCAGCGGATTGCGCTTGGCGATCTCCTCAAGCTTCTTCCGGTCCGGATTGTCTTGCGTGCAGCCGGCGAGCAGAAGCATGGCAATGACGGTAATTTTCTTCACGTCTTGGCCCACCTGTGTAATTGAAATGACCTGCGTTTCCGCGCGACGCCTACAAAACAAGCGGTATGCGCTGAGCGCGCGCCGCAATTCCCCTCTCCCGGCGGGAGAGGGAACTGCAACACCACCATCACCGCGCAAACGCCTCGAACAGCACCGACAATTCGTCCTGAATATCCTCTGGATGCTCGACGGTTTCAGCGACCAACTCTCGAATCACCTCTTTATAACGCTGCCGCAGGCGGTGCGCCGCGACTTTGATCGCGCCTTCGGTCGAATTGATTTCCCCGGCGATGCGCGCGTAATCGGCATGCGCTCGCCCACCGGTCAAACATTCCTTGAGCTTCCCAAACAACTCGCCGCGCCCGGCCTCGTCCGATTCACGCTCGAGCTGATGCAGCGCGCGGTCGAGCAACTGCACCGCCCAGCGCCGTTCGTAAAGCTGCTCGGGCGTTTCGTGCGAAGCCGGCTCACACAAGTAGCGGTTCTCCGCGTCGCGCATGTCCAAGCTCAGCGGAATGCGCCCGCCGCCGCGTTTAAGCGCCCGCGCTTTCGAGCGTTCGTCCGAAAGAAAATTCTTCATCGAACTCAGCAAATACGCGCGGAATCTACCCTTCTCGCGCTGCGCCGCGCCGACGAGACTGCGCTCGAAAAGCTGCGCGAAAAAAGTCTGCGTCAAGTCTTCAGCGTCATCGTGATTAAATCCATTGCGCCGCACGAACGCATACAGCGGGTACCAATAAATCGAACAGAGCTCGCTCAACGCCCGCCGCGCTTCCGGCGACCCCGACGCGCCGCCCGCGCCGGCTTGCAGCACCAAGCTCCAGCGCGTGGTGTTGAAACTGTCGTCGCCCTCAGGCGTGAATACTCCTGGATCGGATGGCATGGCTTTGACAGTAACAAGGATGCGCTAAAATGCGATTTCAAAATTGAGCCGAATCAACTCATCAATGGAATCGAGGCGACATGAAATTCCAATTCAGGCTGCTGACACTGTTGGCGTTCGTCGTGTCGCTCGGTGTCTTTATCGGTCTGAATGTGACCACGAAATGGCAGGTTTCATACGGACGTTTCCGTGCATACGGATGGCCAGTGCCGTTGTATTACGAGGACAGAGCGTACATAAAGATCGGCGAATTTGGGCCTGAGCGTATTCTGGGTCCCGGCATTGAATTCGATGGATTGGTCATCGATACGCTTGTCGCAGCCGCTGGAATTGCCGGAGCGTGTTATGTCGCGCGGCGAATCAACAAATCGTCTGCAAAATAATTCCACAATCCCCTTCGCGCAAATTCGTGCGATTCGTTGTTCACTTCCCCGCCGCCATGTGCTCCGCCTGCAGCACCAGATTATACCGCTCGAGCGCCACTTTTTGCACGCCCTCCGCAAATTGCGGATGGTCGCGCAGAATGCGCATGAAATCCGCGCGCTCGAGCACGAAGAGGTTGCATGCGGTTTTCGCGCGCACGTTCGCCGTGCGTGGGCAGGACATCAGCACGCCGATTTCCCCGAAGAAATCCCCGTCCTGCAAAAGCTTCACCACATGGCCCGCGTCATCGACCACCTCCACGTCGCCGCGCACCAGCACGTACATCTCGCGCCCTTCGTCGCCTTTCTTAATGATCATTTCCCCCGCCGCGAACGACACCGGCCGCAGCGCCAGAATCACCTGCGAAAGAAACAGCGGGTCGCCGTCTTTAAAAAGCGCGACCTTCTTCAACACTTCGTCGGTGATCACTTCGAACCAGCGCCGTCCGTCGCGCTCAATCAATTCCGTCGCTATTTGCGGGCCCCAACTGCCGCGCGCGTAATCCGGAAAATCCGCGGGCTCTTTGGCCCAATAATCCAAAATCGGCTGCGCCACTTTCCACGCGGCCTCGACCAGATCGCCGCGCGAAAAAAGCGTCGCGTCGCCGTGCGAACACGAATACAGCATCACTTCATAGCCGGTGTAGCGCGACGCTTTGAACGCATCGCCGTACCCGAAGCGCATCTGCACCTGCTGAAGCTGCAGCATCGGCCCCGGCACTTTTGCGTGGAATTGCATTTCGATGCCTTGAAAAGGCTGGATGTGAAACACGAGCCTGTTCTTGCCGAGCTTGTGCACCGGCGTGTTGCGAAAGAGCACTTTCGGCGCTTTCTTGAATTCGACGACAATTTCAGTCCCGCGCTTCCAGAGCGCCTTTCCCGAACGCAGATAAATCGGCACGCCTTCCCAGCGCCAATTGTCGATGAGGAATTTCGCCGCCGCGTATGTCTCCGTCTTCGAATTTGGATTCACGTCTTTCGTCTGGCGATAACCGGGTTGAATCACTTCACCCTTCTCGTTCAGCAGCGGGCCGTACTGCCCGCGCACGACATGGCGCGCAACTTCGTTCGGCGCGTAGATGCGCACGGCTTGCAGCAGCTTCGCCTTCTCGTTGCGGATCGCGTTGGCTTCGAACGAGCCGGGAACTTCCATGCACAGATACGCCAGCATCTGAAACATGTGGTTCTGCATCATGTCGCGCACCACGCCCGCGTTGTCGTAATAGCCACCGCGCTGTTCGACATCCACAGCCTCGGACACATTGAACTGAATGTTGTCGATGTGGTGCTTGTTCCACAACGGCTCATACATGCCGTTGCTGAAGCGGAACGCGAGCAGATTTTGCACGGTCTCTTTGCCTAGATAATGATCGACGCGATAAATTTGGCTCTCGTCCCAATGCGCCAGCACTTCCGCATTGAGTTTCCGCGCCGATTGCAGATCACTGCCAAACGGTTTTTCGACAATGATGCGCTTCCAACCCGGCCCGTCTTTGAATCCCGCCGCGTGCAGATTGTCGCAGACCGTCCCAAAAAACCGCGGCGCAATCGCGCAATAAAAAAGCACGTTTCCGCCGCATTTGTACTGCGCGTCCAGCTCCGCGACTTTCGCCTTAATCTGTGCAAACACCCCCATGTCGCTGAACGAACCGGGAATATAATGGAAGCGCGCGATCAATTTTTCCCACGCCGGTGCGTCGAATTCCTTGCGCGTGTGAAAGCTTTTGATGTCCTCGCTCAACTTCGCGCGAAACGATTCGGTCGTCATCGCGTCCATGGCCGTGCCCAGCACCGCGAAGTTTTCGGAGAGCAGGCCGTCGCACGCAAGATTGTAGAGCGCGGGCACCAGCAGCCGCTTGGTCAAATCGCCGGACGCGCCAAAGATCACCATCACAAACGGCTCGCACGTCGGGCAATCTTTTTGCGTCTCGGCGCCGTGAGCGCGCAGCACATGAGCAGCTTCCTGCATCGGCGATTCCTCGTTGTGGTGCAGGCAACTCGCCTGCATTCTTGTGGTGCAGGCGGCCCGCCTGCACAGGCCGCGTCAGAGTTTCAATGCGCGAAATGAGAATGACAAGCGAAAAAAAACGAGGGGCGTCGCAGCGTCGTAGTGCCTTTACACTTCGCGCTCTTCCGCCCCGCGCGCCACGCAATCCACCGCTCACACACGAACCACGCCGCGAAAAGAATCGCAACGCCTTTGGCGTTGAACGACATTGCCGCCTACTTCGCCTCAATCAGCTTGAACGACCTGACGATGGCGTCGATGTCTTTGGCTGGGTACGTTGCGGCTTCGCCTGACCGGATTGAGATAACGAAACCGCGCTTGCCCGAAACGAGATAATAATCTAGTCGAGTGGGGTGCCCAGCGACCGTCCCAACGAAAATTTGGAACAAAACTTTCCTTGCCTCGGACTCGCCAATTTTGACCTTCTCCGTTGCTGTAACCTCCGTTAGCTCCCCTAATTCGCGCGTTTGATTATCAACGAATGAATCTAATGTGGTGCCTACCTTTAAATTCACTGCATCGACAGATACAAATACGTCATTCGAATACGAGAAACGAACGGCAGAGCCGAAGAGTCGTTCCTTATCGAGTTGCTTCCACGCCTCGGGAAATGTGATCTCGAATCCCGCTTCCTTAATCGTCACGGTCTTATCCGCGCCGCTAACCGCGAGCGTCGAGAGCGTCAGCACAACAAACGCGCAGCGCGCCACGGAAACTTTGCGCATGATCACGAGCCTCCGATATTCATCCGACGCGCTGATCTTTAAGCTCTTCTTTAAAAAAAGTACAGCGCCGAATGAGACTGGAGACTGGAGACGGGAGACTGGAGCGGTCTCCAGTCTCCAGTCTCCAGTCTCATTTCCGCCCCGCGCCGAAGAGCGCTGTGAAATGCAAAAAGAAACTGATGAGCGCCGGCGCGATGAAGCGTTCGCCGACCACGTGATAACTCCACCCCGCCGGCCCAGCGCCCATCGTCCCCGCAAAAAACCACGCGCCGAACGCGCGCAGCAGCGGGTCCCAGAAGACCACGATCAAACACCCCGCCGCCAGCGACGGGCCGAACGGAATGTAATTGCCTTCGTACACTTCGACTTTGCCTTCTTCGATCGTTCCGCCAGGCAGGCGGTGAATGCTTTTCAGATAGTGATAGAACGGAAACGAAATCAGCAGCATCACGCCGACGAGCAGCAGCAGCCAGTACGGCGCGAGGTACTCGATCGACAGGCTGCCCGGAATGTAGACGAAGCGCCCGTTCAGCAGCAGCGCAACGATGAGCACGATCACGCCGAAGACTGGCAGCGTCCACAGCATCGGCTCGGGCGGCTTGCCGTCGTCGGGGAGATCGAATTTCGGCGGCGGCGGCGGCACCCATTTGTCGCCGAGGCGCGCGCGCTGGATTTTGTTCCACGAGATTTTCGAAAGGCCCACGAACGCGCCGATGAAGACGCCGAAGAGAATCGCCAGAAGCGCCAGTTTCCAGCCGACCAGCGCTCCGAAGAGCCCCAGCATGTGAACGTCGCCCAGTCCCATCGCTTCCGGCGGCGGCGCGTCGATTCCGCGCAGCTTGTTGCGCACGAAGACCATCGCCGCCACCAGCGGGTTCATCGTCCACAAAAATCCCGCGCCGATCGCCACGCCGCAGAAGCTGTCGATGAGCGCATTGAGGATCGGGCTGTTGTTCCACCACAGCGTTTTGGCCGGATGCAGCGAATCCGGAAAAACAAACGCGCCCAAAAATCCGAGCGGAATCCAGTACAGCGTCGTCTCAATCGGAATCAGCCACACTTCCAAATCGACCACGGAAAGCGTGACCAGATCGACGATCAAAAACAATTGCAGCGCAAACCACGCCGCCGGCATCATGCCCCCGAAGCCTTTGTTCAGCACGAAATATTGGTACGCGCTCAGCACGAACAGCGCCGTCATCGCCAATTCCGTGAGCAGATAGCGCCGCGCAATCGGCACGCGGCAGTAGCGGCACTTCCCGCGCAGCGAAAGATAGCTGAGGATCGGAATGTTGTCGTACCACGCCAATTGGTGTTCGCACTTCGGGCAGAACGAACGCTCGCGCTTCCACGTCGAAATGCCGCGCGGCAGGCGATACGCGAGCATGTTCGTGAAGCTGCCAAAAATCGCGCCCAGCAGCGCCGACGCGAAGATCCAAAATGCAGGTGGAACGTTGTTCATCGTGCTCATAAGAATCGAATCAAACGCGGGCGAACACAAGCGAAAAAATGAACGGCGAATTCAAGATTCAAGAACGGCGGATTCAAAATTCAAGATTCAAGATTCAACGAAGCGGCTGTTTTGAATTTTGAATTTTGAATCTTGAATGGGGCCGTTCCCGAATTTTGATTGTTAATTGACATTTTCGTTGACATCGCTGCACCTCGGTATTATGAACACGCACACAAAGGCCATCGCCAAGGGGAAGCGGTGAATCCTTCACGAGTTTCGTAAGGACCACATCAATTTATAGCAAGGTGAGGTGAGTCATGCCCAAGCCGGCGTGTTGTATCGTCGAAGGCTGCCCGAATGCGTCACATGCCAAAGGTTATTGCCGGCGGCATTACGGACAAATCTGGCGGCGCGGCACGATCTACAACGATACACCCAAGGAAAACACCACGGCGCCCGAAAGCGACATGCGCCGCGACGACCGCCTCCGCGCGCTGGAGCGGGAGCTCAAGAAAGCGCAGCAGATGTACGACGTGGTCGTGGGTTATCAAGGGCGCATCAAGTGGCGCCGCGAAATGGAAGCCGTCCAATTCGAAATCCGCAAGATCACGGATGGCGAACTGGAAAACGGCGCGGAGGTCGTCCTCGACACCCCCGTCCTTTCGCAAAACCACAAGTTCGGCGTGGCATAGAATGCAGGGAGCGTGAAGAACGCTCCCTTTTTCATGCCCCGACGATTTCGCCATCCAGCCCGCGCCCGCGCAATGGAGCGGCGGGTTTCCAGCCGCCGTGTGTCCATGCGTGTGCGATAAGAAGTCAGAAGTCAGTAAAATCAGCAGTGGAAATCATCGGTCCATTTGCATTTTGCCCCGGAGGGGTTCAAGATGGTAGCCGGGGGTTAAGGGCGTACTCGCCCGATACCCCCGGTATAAGTCCACGAAATCGTCCCCGACCCCGGAGGGGTCGCAGATGGTTTCAACAGAGCCCTTGGCTCTTGACCCCTGCTCCAGTCTCCTGTCTCCAGTCTCCCGCCCATGCCCGACGCCCCCAACCCCACGCCCATCCGCCAAGCCCGCTGCCCCTATTGCGGCCGCGAATTCGAATACAAATCCGTCGCCGAGCACAAGCCCTTCCCCTTTTGCAGCGCGCGCTGCCGCGACGTGGATTTGGGCAAATGGTTCAGCGGCGCCTACGCGATCCCCGGCGAAGAACTCCCCGCAGACCCCGACGAAGCCACGCCGGAGCGGGACGCAACGTGAGGGCTGCGAGCCGCGACCGCAAGGGAGCGGGGAGACTTCCAGCTTCCGTGGCGCTTAAGATCCGATAAACTCAAGACAACGGCACCCAATGCCCCTTGACTAGATCGACGTTCCCGATGACATAACTTCCAACTGCCTTTGTTGAATCCTTTCTCGTTACAATGAAACCAATTTCGCGCCGTTTAAATCCGAACCAAGCGCTTTGCGTGGCACAGATCGCGACGCACTGTCCGTTAGGAGAAACTCGACATTGAGCTTCTTTGGCTGCGGAAATAAAGTTCAGGTTTAATGGACGAATCGATTGCAAAATTGCAGGATCATCGCTTCCCGATAGTCGCCCGTCGAGCAGATCGCGCATAACCGTGAATTCGCGCTGGTCGTTCAAGAGTGATTTTGAAAATGGCAGCTTAGTGAACGCGCAGATTCCAGTTTCACTTGGCAGGAGCGCGAACCCGTTCCAAGTACACATCACCGCCTCACTCGTCCCACAGATTGATCCGCTCTCTGCAGAGCGCGTTGCAAATTCGGGCAAATAAAACTTTCCGGATACGACGCTCTGCACGACTTGATCAATGCAAGCTATTTTCCCTGACGCGGCGCATTGACGCAGAACATCGGGAGCGACCATGCGGCCTGTCACGTCGCAGGCTCTTAACTCTGACGGCAAAGCCCGCTTTCCTGTCTTTTGACACTGGGCCATTAATCCGGATAGCGCCCATTTGCCGGACAGTTGGCTCTGGGACATCAGGTGCTTTCCGACGCGCTTTCCACTGACAGCGCAAATACTTGTTTCGTCCGGAAGCAAGCGAGCGCCTGTTTCGTCGCAACGAACAAACTCCTCGGCCAGCGCGAGTAATCCTGATTTATCGGAAGCGAGCAGAAGGTCTTTGTCAACCATGCGCTTTGTTACGACAGACATCCCGGCCTCGTCACGCAGTAAGCGCTTCCCGGAAACGCTGCATACGACGGTTTCGGCAAGGAGTGCACGGCGCGCGGCGTTTTTCTCCGAGCACACGAGCAGGTCTTGACGAACGGTTTGCCCGCTGAAATCGGATTTTCCCGCCTCGGTCGGAAGTATCAGCGCGCCGGATTCGGCGCATCGGACAAACTCGGACCGATGGCCTGCCTTTCCGCAAAGTGTCCCCATGCATTTTTCATCCGAGCGATATTGCTTTCCGGAGATTTCGCTGATTTCACACTCATCGACTAGAACCCGTGAATGCGTGAACTCACATTCGCGAAATTCCGAATTCAGTCCTAACCGCCGGCTGACTGGCGAGGGCAGCAGCAGCTTTTTGTTGACAAGCTTTTGAGAAACGGCGGAGCGGTCCGCTTCATCCTTCAATAGCAATTGGCCTGATTCCTCGCACAAAACGGAGTGCGCGGGCAGCGCGGTACGTCCGCTGACGCTTGAGGTCACGAGCAAATGCGCCGCTACGCGCGTGTTTGTAAATGTACAGGTTCCCATGCTGCTGCACGGGCGAATGGCGCCGGTAGCCTGACATTTTTCCAACTGCGGAGGGTTCAATATCTGACTTGCCGCGGCGATAATTTCAAGAGTCTCAATATAATCTCCCGTGTTGTCGATTTCATACTTGACTCGTATATTTGAAACCGCGTAAGCGATCCCACGAACTGCGACGGATTCCGCGAAGACGCGCGGTGAAAAATCGGATTCCGTTTTCGCACGCAAACGAGGATTGTCGCCCGCTTTTGCGGTTTCTTCGGCGCGGCGCTGTTCATAGAACTGGCAGAATTTTAAAACATCAGGATCGTTTCCTACCGCTGCCAGCACCTCCGCCGATGATCCCGGAGCAATTGAAGGCAACTCGACTTCGTCTCCGAGGTAGCTCGCCGATTGACCCGCTGATTCGACCTGAGCGTGCTGTTTCGGGTGAACGCGAGAAGGAATTAGCTTCTCATAGCTGTCGTGCGCAACCACTGCCTTTGCCTTGCACGTAATCGCGCCTTGAAACGAAGTTACCGAACTGATGTGTTCGATTGATTTGATTCGGCATCCGGCAATCGATTGGGCCCAACTCTTTGCCACCGCTTCGAGTTCCGGTTGCGATGGCTTTCGCCGGTCGATCACATAATGCGCGTGCTTCTCGCACCACGATTGCGCGAGCCGTTCAAATGCCGGCTTGCCCTGTTTGAAAAGTTTGGGCGCATTTCCACCGAAATGTCCCCGTGTGCCATCGTCCGCCGCCGCGTCGTTAAAAGTAAAATATTCTGGCGGTTTGCCTCTTTGCCGCGACGTACACAAATGGTTGTCTTTGGGTGTAATTTCAAAACCATCCGCCCTCAATGCGCCGAAGACGAATTCTTCAAGCGGAATGCGAGGCTGAATCCTGTTCAATTGCGGCATCGCCGGACCCGTATGATGAATTGCGTCCAGCTTTCCAAGTCGCTCGTCAATCATCTGGCGTTGGTCTTCGATGATTTCCTTTGCGCGCGTGATGCTTTCTTGCGCATGGCGAGCCGCCTCTTCCATATCCTGGCCGACAAGCGCATTGACGACCATTTCGCGGATCTTCGATTCAATCGATTCTTCTTCTCCATCGTCCCCAACGGCTTCAAGTATGGCTTCGATATCGCCAATCGCTTTGGCCGCGAGTTGTAGTTTCTCCATGAGCCGTCCGACGATCTTCTCTTCGATCGAGTCCCTTGCGACTACGTTTGCCACGTTTACATAGCGAAATAGTGCGCCTAGCCGTTGAATTCTACCTATTCGTTGTTCAACGATCATGGGATTCCACGGCAGATCGTAGTTTATCATCACGTTGGCAACTTGCAGATTCACGCCTTCCGAACCCGCGTCGGTGGATACGATCACGTTGACTTCTGGCGGGTTCGCTTTGAATCGTGCGATGGAGCGCTGATTTTGAACGGCGGCTCCGCCTGAAATGTAGCCGTGAGGTATCCGATTCTGCGCTAGGAACTCGCCAATTGTACGCTGCGTTTCCAATCGAGTTGTAAAAATCAAAACGCGCCAATCCTCGGGGCGGCGCTGCCTCATTTGCTCGATTACCTGCATGACGGCATTGAGTTTTGCGGGGCGTTGAATATGTCCCATCAATTGCTGCGCCCGCGTGGCAAAGTCATTTGGAAGCGTTCCGTTGGCCGCCATGTTGGTAACTTGAGCGACGAACGCGGCGGGACTGCTAAATAGTGCCTGCGACAACGAGCTTTGAACCAATGGGCTGAGAGTCAGAATATACTCGCCCAACAGCGCCTGTAATGCGCGCTCTTCCGGAGAAATAGTCGTGGGCCACATAAGGACTTTGCGGTCTGGAAAATTCAATTTTGCGTCACCGCGCCTCGTTCGCGCAATGTACTGACTCAGAATGTTTCGAAACTCCTGTTCCCGTCCTTGCTTCAATTGGCGAGAGCCTCTGGCGGGGTCCGCGATGAATCGTTGACTGAATTCCTCTGGGTCACCAAATGGATTTTTGTGTCCATTCGCGACCGTCAGGCAATCGACCAGAGAATACAAATCCCAAAGCCGGTTTTGAATCGGTGTTGCCGTGAGCATCAAGACAAACTTGAACGTTCTCTTCTCAAGAGTGCGCCGAATTTCGGTCGCCATTTTGGGTGGCGTGTCAGTGCCGTGCAGATTCCGAATTTTGTGCGCTTCGTCCAGGATGAGCATGTCGAATGCGGTTTCCGAGATTTTGCCGATTCGGTCGCGTGCGGCTTGATACGTCGTCACGACAACCGGCGTTTTGCGCCGAATTTCATCATCAAGATATGCGCCCGCCGCCTCGCGCGCTTCAATGCCAAATTTTTGATCCAATTCCTCAACCCATTGCGGCATTAGGATTTTCGGGCAAATCACCAACGCGCGTTTCACGCGTTGCCGCGCCATAAGTTCACTAAGGATAAGGCCGGCGCTAATTGTTTTTCCCAAACCGACGTCGTCTGCAAGCAACGTAACTGGGAGCCTGCGGCAGAACGTAATTAGGTTTTGAACTTGATGCTGGAATGGTTCAACTTTTCCTTTCCAAGTCGCGCGCGATAGAATATCTTCCGCGCTGCCGATAATAATCGGTTCGGCAAGGCTCCATTCGTGCGCAGCAAGATGAAGGTTGAAATGCCCGTCGCTCGCCGCCGGTCGAAGTTTCGGAGATTCAATGGCACTTGGAGCCCAAGACATACTTTGGCCTTCACATCTTTTTTGGGACCGATTGATAACGATCCCAAACGCTTCAAAGATTCACGGACAGGCATACAAATCTAACAAGTTCTCTTATGCGTCAACTCACATTGAACCCGTTCATGCCTTGCTTTTCTTCCTTCCAACCGTCCTGCGCTTCATCCTCCCCGACAACTTCCCCACCAAATATCGATTAAAACTCATCCCGCATTCACTCGCATCCTCAATCAACCTCGCATGCAAACTCTTCGGAATGTGAACGCGAATCCTCAGCTCCTTCGGCGTCGCTCCTTCGATGAATCCGAATTTGTCCTTGGCGCACTCGACCAGCTTGCGGATTTTCTTGTACTCTGCCGTTTTGGTAAACGCCCGCCGCTCCCGCTTATCCCGATACGCCACCGCCAGAATCCCAATGTACGGATCGAACAGCGCGTTCGACAAATCCGCCCACGACTCCACGCCTTTGGAAATCGCCTCCGCTTCCTTGAGCAACGCCGCAGCCTTGGTCATGTCTCTGCCCTCGCATTTTCAGTCCGTTGAAAATGACAAATGACAAATCACAAATGCCAAATGACAAATGACAAATAGTCTGTTCCTCTGCGCCTCCGCGCCTCTGCGTGAAAATCATTTGTCGTGATGCGGGCCGGCGAGACGCCGGCGGTACAGACTCACTCCGCCGCCGCCTTCTCCCCTCCCTCCATATCCGCCTTCAACACATCCGAATGCAGCAACTCGTCCTGCTTGGCCATGATCTTTTCGTGAATCTCCTTCGACGTCGCCGGATTTTCGAGCAGGAATTTGCGCGCGTTTTCGCGCCCCTGCCCCAGGCGGTTGCCGGCGAAGCCCAGCCACGAGCCGCTTTTTTCCACCACGCCCGACAGTACGCCCATGTCCAGCAGCGAGCCTTCCCATGAGATGCCGCGGTCGTACATGATCTCGAATTCCGCCTGCTTGAACGGCGGCGCGACTTTGTTCTTCACCACTTTTGCTTTGCACTGCGACCCGATCACGTTTTCGCCTTCCTTGATCATGCCGATGCGGCGAATGTCGATGCGCACGCTGGCGTAGAATTTCAGCGCCCGGCCGCCGGGCGTGGTTTCCGGCGAGCCGTACATTACGCCGATCTTTTCGCGCAACTGGTTGATGAAGATCACGATCGTCTTCGAGCGCGCGATGGCGCTGGTCAGCTTGCGCAGCGCCTGCGACATGAGGCGCGCCTGCAAGCCGACGTGCGAATCGCCCATCTCGCCTTCGATCTCCGCGCGCGGCACCAGCGCCGCGACCGAGTCGATCACGACCACATCCACCGCCGCGGAGCGCACAAGCTGCTCGCAGATTTCGAGCGCTTGTTCGCCGGTATCCGGCTGGCTGACCAGCAGTTCGTCGAGCTTCACGCCGAGCTTCTTCATGTACTGCGGGTCCAGCGCGTGTTCGGCGTCGATGTACGCGGCCACGCCGCCCTCTTTTTGCGCGTTGGCGACGATGGTCAGCGCCAGCGTAGTCTTGCCGCTCGATTCCGGCCCGAAGATCTCGACCACGCGCCCTTTCGGCACGCCGCCCACGCCCAGCGCCAAATCCAGCGCCAGAGTGCCGGTCGAAATCGACGGAATATGCCGGTTGCCATCGCTGGTCAATTTCTGGATCGAACCCGTGCCGAAGTTCTTTTCGATTAGATCGACCGCGCGCTTCAGCGCCTCGTGCTTGCGCTGCTTTTCGACATCGACTTCCTTCTGAGACCGCGCCGCCTTCGCTTCTTCCTTCACCGGTTTAGCCGCCATGATGCCCCTCGCTTTTTAAAATGCGTGCAAAAGTTGCACATTGTTCGACGCCGCCTTCGAGCGGCAATGGTTGTTAGCAGGAATCGTGCAAAAGTTGCACAATACGCACCCGTAGGATGGGCTACCAGCCCGTCCGAGAGCGCCTTCAATCCATTTCTCCGTCAAAAGTTGCACCAAGTAGGCTCAAGCGCTGAAAACGCGAACCGCTAAATCCGATTTTCTCTGCAAAAGTTGCACAACGTGCCCAAGCTCATCTCGATTTTGGACGTGACCACTTCAAAAGGCATGCAAAAGTTGCACAATATGATGTCATCAAGCCGTTGACCCTCTATGAAGTTTAGACGTTTATTCTATAAAATATATTCCAAAAATCAAACTTTTTGTTATAATTATTTTCACCCCTCGAACACCGAACCCAATTCTTCATTTTTCATTTTGAATTTTTAATTTTGCATTTCCCCACCACTCAAACCACTCCCCCTGTGGCGCGTCCCATTTCGGATGCTTGTCCGGCAGCAGCTTCTTCAACAAATCCTCGCCCAAGCCCTTTACGTCGTCGTTGCCTTTAAAATAAAGCGGAAACGCCTTCTCGATCAACATCACCCGATCCGCCGCCGTCCAGCCGCTTGCGGCGCTTTTGTAATCGGTGGCCGTCGCCGCCAGCCGCGCCCGATCCGTCAGGATGTCCTTTAGCAGCGCGTCCGTTTCCCCCGTATAGCGCGGCACATACACGCTCAGCAAAAACAGTGCATTGAACGGCCCGCCCGAAATCGACGCATAGCCCTCCACCGTCCGCGCGTCGCGCGCCAGCATACGCAGCCGCTGCACGCGCGTCGGAACCGTGCGGCGCTGAGCCAGCACCTCCGGCGGCAGCGTCGGCGGTTCCGTCGCCACGCGTCCCAGTTCCGCCAACGCCACCGCATGCACCGTCGCGAAAATCCCCGCATTGAACGGCCTGCGCGGCCCGCTGACCGACTGCGCCAACTCCACTTTGTCGTCAATATCGCCCGGATTGGTGTACGAGCCATCCACGTAAGGATACGCCATCAGCCCAAACGAACCCAGTTGCCGCACAATATTCGATCGCGACGCGTCCGTGCTCTCGCCAAAATTTCGCACGAGCCTGAATAGTTCCTGCCGAGCTTGCCGCGTCGCTTCCGGAATCGGCGGCATCCGCGCGGCCAGCAGCGTTTGTAGATTCACCGCCGGCGGTTCTTTGAACACCAGTTCATCGAGATTCGGCGCTTCGTCCACGACCACCGTCACAGATGCATTGGCGGGCGCTGTTCCCTCCGCCGGCTTGGGCTTTTCCGGCAAATTCACCGCCGTCAGCGTCACAATGTCTTTCGATGGAATCGACACCGTCCCATACGTCGTGCGAATCCGCACGACGTTGTTCTCCGTGCCAAGGTACTCGCCCTGAACCACCTGTCCGTCGATGGTCTTCGCCTGCAAATCCGCCGCGCGCGAAGCCGCGCAAACGGCCAGCGCCAGCAGCACGATCCCCGCCGGCGCCAAGCGAAGCCTTTTGAAAAGAATCGCCCGAGGCGGATCGAAATGTGCCCGTCCCAACGCGCGTCCGCCGTCAGTTTGTTCGCCCTTCGTGTGCCACTGGCCTTGCCAGTGCCGCACCGGAAGCCTCCCGTTTGCCGGCACTTTGTTGCCGTTCGTCGATTTCATGCACACCTCTCGCGTGCGATTTTTGCCGCTGAGAGTAGGATAACCGTTTGTGGCGTGTTTAGTCAAAGGAATTGAGCGGACTATCGCTTCTTGCTGCATGTGGCGTCTCATTCCGTTCCAGGGTCTTTCAGATTCTATTGGCTTCCCAGTGCGGTTTGGCGAAAGCACGCGTGTCGCCCAAGGCCCATCGGCCCCATAAGCCCTATTTAATGCGCCTTAACCGCGCGTCGTTTGAGAACGGAAAGACCCTGCAGTCCGTCCCCGAAACGCCGAATTCTCGCAAATATTTTACTATAGTTCACGATCGCCACCGCGTCAGTTTCAATTACGCAACAGGTTTAATGCCAGTGACTTAAAAAGTTTTCTGCCGCGTCATGCCCCGCTCCCCTTCAGCTCTTTTTCATAAATTTCCGCGCTTCCGCGTTTTTTTGCTATTGCATCTTTCCCGTGCGTCTCGTATTCGTCTTACGTTCGCAAACACGGACGGCCATTCACAGCCCACAGGAGAGCCACGAGGAGGCATTTAACCCCATGACCATTGCCGCACCATCACCCCGCAAAACCCAACCCCGCGCCATGCCCGGCTACCGCCACGCTTTCGAAGAAGAACAACTCGGCCGCAAGCGCAAAGACGCCGACGTGGACGAAGATCTCGATGACGATGACGACCTCGACGACGAGGACGACGACCTCGAAGACGAAGAAGACGAAGACGAGGAAGACGAAGAGGAAGAAGATTTCGAAGATGACGATGAGGACGAGGAAGAAGAGGAGGAAGAAGACGACGAAGAGGAAGAATTCGATGATGAAGAATTAGACGAGGAAGAACTCGAAGAAGAGGAAGAGGATGAAGACGAAGAGGAAGAGGACGAAGACGAAGAGGAAGAAGAAGACGACGACGAGGACGACGAAGAGGACGAAGACGAGGAAGACGACGAAGAAGACGACGAAGAAGAGGAAGAGGAAGAAGAGGAGGACGACGGCGCCGGCAAAAAGAAAAAGCCCGCCCCCAAGCGCAAGCGACGCTAACCCGTGGCGCAGGCGTCCCCGCCTGCACGCATTTCGCGAAGCTGCTGGCCTATTTGGCTTATTGGCCCCATTGGCCCTGCTTCGTCAGACGCCGATCTGCCGTCCGCAATCGCTTTGGACAAGACCCGCGCGAGAAGTATAATTCATTATCTCATCTTTTGGGGGAGAGCATCGTTGTGAGTGACATCGCCGAAAATAAAATCATCGACCCCAAGCCCCCCGAAGGCACTCCCTCCGAATCCAAACCCGCCGACGCGCCCGCGGCAGAAGCCAAACCCGCTGACACCACCACTGCGGAGGTCAAACCCGCCGACGCCACGCCCGATTCCGCCGGCGCCAAACCCGCCGCGAAAGCCACCGTGCGCCCCATGCGCCGCCCCGCCAGCAACGCCCGCGTCGGCAAAACCCCCGGTGCCAGCGGCGACGCCCTCAAAGCTCCGCCCGCGCCGCCCAGCCATCTCAAAATGGGCCTGATCGTCGCCACCGCCGTCGTCGCGCTCGCCTGCGTCGGTTTGGGCGTCTACATTTACATGCACCCGCGCAACACGCCAATGACCAAGCTCGACGAACGAGCCGCCGCGCTCAAGAAAAAAGCCGAACGCGCGGCCAAAATGTACGACGAAGGCAAAACCCTCGCCGCCAGCGACAACTACGACGACATGAACGCCGCGCAGGAGAAACTCACCGAAGCCTCCGGCCTCTTCTACGAAATCTCCGAATCTTACCAAACCCTCGACATGCCTGGCGTCAAAGAAAACATTCAGCTCGCCACCGAAAAGAAATACAGCATCGACGCCGACCTCCACGCCCTCCGCGAACGCATCCGCAAAATCGACGAGGGCGCGCTCCGCGAAAAATCCAAAGCCGCCCAGGCCAACAAACCGCCCGAAACCAACACGCCCACTCCGCCGCCGTCCACCTTCAACAAAGAACCCAAGCCCGAAGAACTCACCGACGAAAACTTGAACAAACTCTTCGACAACGACCCTTCCGAATACGACCGCCTCGCCAAAATCCGCAAAGAAAAAGACCCCACCTACGTCATTCGAAAACCGTAGTCTTGCCGTCAGCCCCAAATGGGGCTGAAGACAACAGTTCCCATTTCATTTCAAAATCGGCGGCAAGTATGTGACGAAGCCCTTCGCGTTGACTTTGCGTTTGTAAACTTTGCCACCCGATAGCGCGAAGAGCCAGCTCAGCTCCGGGCCGGAGAGAGCGATGCTTGTCACCGGCTCTTTGCCCGGCGGCAGAATCAAGCCGATGGGCCGGCCGTTTGGATCGAAGGTTTCGATGCCTTCCGATGTGCCGCAATAAAAGCGGGCGCGCGTGTCGCAGACAACGCATCCACCCCCAGGCACCGCCTTTCGGTCAAATTCCTTCGGGCGGTAAGGCATTATCGGCATCTTGCCTCCAAGACTTCCGTTCGCCTCCACGCGAAATGTCCAAATCGCAGACTTAAAGTAATCTGCAACCGCCAGTGTTTCCTGATTCGGCGAAAGCGCTATCCCGCATGGAAACGCAATTCCCAGATGCACACCCACATCAACCGCACGCAGTTTGTCCGGTCCCTGCCAAAGCATGACTTCACGCAAGCCGGTCGTGAAATACACATCTCCGCGATGTGTGACAACGAGGTCAAACGACTTGACGTCGCGAGCAAGAATTTCCTCTTTTCCATTCGACGCGTAGACCAGTAAATGTCCTTTGCTGCACGCGTAAAGCCGGCCATCAGGGCCGAAATTCAGCCCGCTGACGCCAGTGGCCGTTGTGTTGAATGGAGTCGTAACGCCATCGACAGATATTTTGAAAATGCCATCAGCGCCACTATCCGCGAAGTAAAAATTGCCATCGGCGTCGGTACACGCGGCTGTCGGAATCTTCTTTCCTTCAACCACCATCTGCCACTCCTCCCCCGGAATCAATATCCCCGACAGCGCCATGTCCCCCGCCGCCTCCGCCGTCGGCTTCGGCAGCGGCTCCGCCGGGCGCCAAAGCCATCTCAGCACATCCGGCAAAATCGCGCCACCCTGCTTGCCGCTATGGCCGCCGTCGCCGAACGTGAATTTGTAATCGTAGCCGGCGAACTTCAGCGCCGCGGCCATCTCCTGAGCGCCCAGCGGCCAGTTGCCGTGGACGTTGTCGAGATCGTTGCTGCCGTCCTGCAGGAAGACCCGGATCGGCTTGCGCTCCGTTTTGCGGATCGCCGACGGGAACCAGTAGCCGCCACGGATGTTGGTGAAGCTGCCGATGAAGCTGACCACTTTGCGGAAATAATCGGGGCGCTGCCACGCCGCGTTGAACGCCGCGATCCCGCCGCTCGAAATGCCCCAGAGCGCATGGTCGTCGGGCTTGGCGCTGAGCTTCGCTTTCTGCGCGGCCAGCGGAAGCATCTCGCCGATCACAAACTCGGCGCACGCACCGTCGGGCGTGTCGTATTCGAAGCTGCGCGTGCTGCGCCCGCGTGCGCCTTTGGCCACGGGCGGCACGTCGCCGGGATTGATGAACAGGCCGACCAGCGGCGGGATCTCTTTTTTGTGGATCAAATTGTCGAAGACAATCGGCACGCGGAATTGGCCTTTCGCGCCGATGCAGCCGCCGCCGTCGAAGAAGACCATCAGCGGGTATTCGGTCTGCGCGTTGAACTCGGGCGGCAGATAAATCCAGTAGCTGCGCACGGTGCCCGGGTAGATTTTGCTCTCGGTGAATTTGTATTCGGTGACGGTGCCCTTCGGCACGCCGGCCTGTTCTTCGGAATCGGGGCCGAGTTTGTAATCTTCGGCGGCGAAGGCCGCGGTTAGCGCGGCGCACGCGGCGAATAGAATCGTTTTGCGCATGATGAGTCTCCTGACGGCGATGCGAACGCGGCATCCTATCGTTTTTGCGCGTGAGACGCCAATTCGCTTCGCGAAACACGTGCAGGCGGGACGCCTGCACCACGGGCTTGATCGCATTCTCGATTCCACACAAGATAAACAGATACAGTGATCGTGATAAAGTGTAAACAAATGTGAGAATCGAGGGTGTGTGCGGAGATTGCTCATGCAAGTCAAGGCGTATGGAATCTTGGCGATGCTGGTGTGGGGTTGCTGTGCGGCGCGCGCGACCGACGACGGCGTGGACCTTTCGGCGTCGATGCTGGTTCCGGAGGGACTGGAAGTCACGCTCTGGGCGCGCTCGCCGATGTTCTTCAATCCCACGCGCATGGACGTGGACGAGCGCGGGCGCATCTGGGTCAGCGAGGCGGTCAACTATCGGCGCTTCAACACGAAGAAGCAGAATCCGCTCTGGCACGAAGCAGGCGACCGCATTGTCATTCTCGAAGATTCGCGCGGTACGGGCAAAGCGGACAAAGCGAAGGTGTTTGTGCAAGACAAGGATCTGGTTGCACCGCTGGGCGTGGCGGTGATTGGGAACAAAGTGGTGGTGTCGTGTTCGCCGAATTTGATCGTGTACACGCGCGATGAAAACGACAACGTGGTGAAGAAGGAGATTTTGCTAAGCGGATTCGGCGGGCTCGATCACGACCACGGCTTGCATAAAGTTCAGTGCGGGCCGGACGGGCGCTGGTATTTCAATGCGGGCAACGCGGGGCCGCACATCGTTGCGGACAAATCCGGCTGGACGCTGCGCGCGGGGAGTTGGTACACGGGCGGGACTCCGTACAACACGAAAAATACACCGGGATTAACGAGCGACGACGGGCGCGTCTGGTCGGGCGGCGTGATGCTGCGCGTCAACTCGGACGGAACTGGCCTGCATGTGCTGGGTCAGGCCATGCGCAATCCGTACGGCACGTGCGTCGATTCGTTCGGCGAAATTTGGATGAACGACAACGACGACACGCAAAGCTGCCACACGGCGTGGATGCTGGCGTACGGCAGTTTCGGATACAACTCGCGCGACGGCTCGCGCGGCTGGGACGCGGACCGGCGGCCGGGCCAGACGATTCCAACGGCGCACTGGCGGCAGGACGATCCGGGCGTGATTCCGTCGGGGCACGTGTATGGAAACGGCGCGCCGACCGGCATGGCCTATTACGAAGGCGGGGCTCTCGGCGAAAAATACGCCGACGGCATGTTGCTGTCGTGCGAAGCGGGGCAAAACGTGGTGTGGGCGTATCCGCGCGAAGTACAGGGCGCGGGCTACGCGCTGAAGCCGTTTGCGCTGCTGCGTTCGACGAATGTGCAGGATCCGAATTACGTCTGGCAGAAAGTCGAAGCGGACAAACGCAAATGGTTTCGGCCTTCGGATGTGATCGTGGGGACCGACGGCGCGGTTTACGTCTGCGATTGGTTCGATGCGATCGTGGGCGGACATAAGATGGAGGATAATGACGGGACGGGGGCGATTTATCGGATCACGCAGAAGGGCCTGAAACCCGCGCCGCCGAAATACGATTTGAACTCGCTCGCCGGACAGATCGAGGCGCTCAAGAGTCCGGCGGTCAATGTTCGCGCGAGCGGCGCTCAGGCGCTGCTGAGTGTGGTGGCGGCGAATCTTTGCGTGCCGGAGACGCATCCATCAGTGGCGGCCGTTAAGGCCTTGCTCAACGACGACAACCGTTTCGCGCGTGCGCGCGCCGTGTGGGTGCTGGCTCAAATGGGCGACGCGGGCGCGGCGGAATTGCCGGCGCTGCTTAAAGACAGCGATGCGGAGATTCGCGTGACGGCGTATCGCGCGCTGCAACTGATCGGGAAGCCAGTCAACGGAAACGCAGCGGAATTGGCGAGAGATCCATCGGCGGCGGCGCGGCGCGAAGTGGCGTTGTCGATGCGCGATGCGCCGCTGGCGCAACGCGAAGAGATTCTAGCGGAGATTGCCAGCCGCTACACAGCAAGCGACCGCTGGTACCTCGAAGCGCTGGGCACGGGCTGCGAGGGCAGCGAAGAAGATTTGTACGCGCAATTTCTGGGGCGGATGGGCGCGCCGACGCTGAAATGGTCCGAGGAATTCGCGGAGATCGCGTGGCGGCTGCACCCGATCAATGCGATTCCGGCGTTCAAAGACCGCGCGCTGGCGGTGAGTCTGTCGTCGGCTCAGCGCAAAAAAGCCATCGACGCGCTGGGATTCATCAACGACAAAGCGGCTGCGGATGCGATGGCGCTGATTGCGGAGAAGGGGCCGGAGGATTTGCGGGCCTATGCGGATTGGTGGCTGGAGCACAATTCGAAATACGATTGGAAGGGATACGGCCTTTCGCGCAAAACTGAACGATCCAGCGCGAGCGTCAGGGCGCTGGAACTGCGGAAAGCGCTGCTCGACAGCGGCGCAACTTCGACGGCGCGCGCGAGCGCCGCAATGGCGCTGGCGAAAAGCGCGGAAGGCGGGCGAATCCTGGTCGGGCTGGCCGAAGCGGGGGAGCTTTCGAGCGAATTGAAGGCGGCGGTGAGCGCGCAGATTTTCCGCAATCCGGATTTGTCCGTCCGCGCGCTGGCAAGCAAGTATTTCCCGCGCGATGGCGCAAAAGATTTCCCGTCCATCGACGCCTTGCTGGCTCTCCACGGCGATGCCGAACACGGCAAACAAGTCTTCGCGAGCACCACAGCAAGCTGCACCAATTGCCACAAAATCGGAACGCTCGGCAAAGACATCGGCCCGGATTTAACCAAGATCAACGAAAAGTTCGACCGCCGCGCGATGCTGGATGCGATCCTCAATCCGAGCGCCGCAATTCTGCTCGGCTACGAAACGCATCTGGTCGCGACAACGGACGGCGAAGTGCTGACCGGCTTCATTGTCTCCGACGGCGAAACGGTGACGGTGAAAGATTCGCTGGGCGTGCAGCATGCAATTCCGAAGTCCAAAATCGCGCGGCGGCGGCAGCTTGATGTCTCGCTGATGCCGGACAACGTGGCGATGGGATTGAAGCCGCAGGAACTCGCGGATTTGCTGGCGTATTTGATGAGCAGGGGGAAGTAGGGAGTAGAGAGTTCGGAGTAGAGAGTGGGGAATAGAGAGTAGAAAAGCCTCGCTTCGCGAGGCATTGTATTGGGATGGATCGTTATGAAAAGTGGGACGTTTTCACGGCGGCAAATGTTGCGGACGGCGGGCACGGCGATTGGATTGGGAGCAGGTCTCGCGCTGGGGCCTTTGTGGGGTGACGAGGGCCAACGCGGATTTAAAATTGGCGTGTGCGATTGGATGACGGGGAAGGGCGGCGATCCGGCGGTGATGGATTTTTGCGCGGAGTTGCGGCTGGATGGCGCGATGATCAGCTTCGGCGCGCCGGGCGATAAATTCGATTTGCGCAAAGCGGAAAACCGCCAGCTTTACGCGGCGGCGTGCAGAAAGAACAACACAGCAGTCGCGTCGCTGGGCATGGGAGTGCTCAACAACGTCCCGTACAAATCCGATCCGCGCACGGAAGAATGGGTCAGCGACAGCATCGACGTGTCCGCGGCGATGGGAACGAATGTGGTGCTGCTGGCGTTTTTTGGCAAAGACGATTTGAAGAACGACGCGGCCGGGACGGCGGAAGTTGTACGGCGTTTGAAGCGCGTCGCGCCGAAAGCGGAAAAAGCGGGCGTGTATCTCGGCATCGAAAGCTGGCTGAGCGCCGACGAACATCTGCGCATCATCGAATCGGTGGGAAGCCCGGCGGTGAAAGTTTATTACGACGTGGGCAATTCGTTCAAAATGGGCTACGACATTTACAAGGAAATCCGGCGGCTGGGAACGAAGAACATTTGCGAATTTCACGCGAAGGATTATTCGGGCAAACTTTTCGGGCAGGGCGAGATTGATTTCTGGGAAGTTCGGCGAGCGATGGACGAAATTGGATACCGCGGCTGGCTGCAGTTGGAAGGCCCGCAGCCGTTCGGACTGGTGCGCAGTTACCGGCATGACCGGAATTTTCTGAAAGCAGTGTTTCCTCCGGCATAGATGCGCTGTGCCTGAACCCTTGAACCGTTCTCATCATTCCGCTACGATCACGCGAAATGTTTCACACGCTTCGCATCTTGCAGCTCAACAGCGCCCGCAAATACGTGGGCGAGGCGGCGCATGCGCTTAACTTGACCGAAGCGCTGCGGCGGCGCGGGCACGCCGTGTGGCTGGGTTTGCGCAAAGGCTACGAAACATACGACCGCGCGGTCACGCGCAATCTGGAACCGATCGGCTTCCACATGCCGCACAGTTGGTGGTGGCCGCCGAAGAACATGAGCGATGTGCGCGCGATCGTGCGGCTCGTGCGCGCGGAGAAAATCAATTTAATCCACGCGCATCGCGGGACGGACCATTGGCTGGCGGTGTTTGCGTCGCGCATGGCGGGGCTGGGCGTGCCGGTGGTGCGCACGCGGCACGTGGTCACGCCGCTGAAAAATCATCTCGCCAACCGCTGGCTGGCGCGGCGCACGGCGGCGCTGATCGCCGTGTCGAAGGCCGTCGAATACGACGTACGGCACACGGGCATGTTCGAAGGCCCGCGGCTGGCCTTTATTCCAAGCGGGATCGACATGAGCCTGTTCAATCCCGCGACGAAGGAACGCCGCGCGGCGGCGCGCGAGGCGCTGGGGATTTCGCCGGACGCGCCGGCGGCGATTTGCGTGGCGCGCTTCGCGGCGGTCAAAGCGCATCGCGTGTTGCTGGATGCGTGGCGGCTCGTGCGCGCGGAATCGCCCGCGGCGATGCTGCTGCTCGTGGGCGCGGGAAAGTTTTTTGAAGAAAGCAAGGTGCTGGCTGCGTCTTTGGGGGTGCAGGACAGCGTTTTATTTCTGGGCAAACGCCACGACGTGCCGATGCTGCTCGACGCAGCGGACGCCGGCGTGCTGGCGAGCGTCGGCAGCGAAGGCTTTTCGCGCGCGGTGCTCGAATACATGGCGGCGGCGCTGCCGGTGGCCGCGACGCGCGTGGGCGCGGTGCCGGACTTGATCGAAGAGGGCGTGCATGGCAAACTGGCGCCCCCGGAAAATGCGGAGGCACTTGCGGGCGCGCTGATCGGCGTGCTCAGCGCGCCGCTGGAACAGCGCCGCACGTGGGGCCGCGCGGCGTACGAGAAGGCCGAGCAGGGCTACAGCTACGCCACGTGGGCCGAAGCTCACGAAAAACTGTACGCGCAGCTTTTGTCGGATCAGCGGGCGTAACAATGGAAACGAAGAAGGTCGATCAACACACTACGCGCCGCTTTCCTCCGCGCAAGGCGACAGCCGTGTTTTTCGACAAGGCATCGCTGGTCAGGTACGAGCAGGACGGCTATCGCATCACGACGCTGCCGCCGTTTCTTAAGTTCCGCGGTTTGGATATTCCGTGGGACAGCATGGAGGATTTGAGCGACGAAGCGGAGTGCGTCAACAAATATTCCGCCAGCCGCAAAGTCGTGCATCTGGCCGCGGGGCAGTACGGATTGCCGGTCGAAGTGCACGTGAAACGTTACGCGATCAAATCGTTCATCAAAAGGCTGCTGCACACGGTTCGCAAATCGCGCGCGCGCGAAGTCTTCGACATGGGCTGGAAATTGCTTTCGAAAAAAATCAGGACGCCGCGGCCAGTCTGGCTGGCCGAAGCCAAAGGCGCGATGGCGCGCTTCAGCATTCTCGCCACCGAATCGCTGCCCGGCGCCGAATCGGCGTACGACCGCTGGTCGCGCTGCACCAACGACCGCCAGCGCGCGGAACTGCTCACGTCGATCGGCCAGTTCACGGCGATGATGCACGACGCGGGCTTTTGCCACGGCGATTGCAAATCGACGCACTTGCTGATTTTTCCAAACCGGCCGTCGGTGCCGGAGGAATTCTACATCATCGACCTGCTGGGCGGTGGATTTCCGCACGTGCTCTCGCCGCTCAAGCGCGCCCGCAATTTATTCAAGCTGGTGCGCAGCTTCATTCCGCGCCAAACCGACAGCGGCTTTTCGCCCGAGCACCGCCGCACGATTCTTAAGGCATACGCCGGTTCTGAAATGGAAGCGGATGTGTGGGAAAATTGGGTGGAACGGATTGGGAGGATGAAGGGGCAGCGGGTGTAGAGAAGTGGTGAGTCCTGAGTGCTGGGTCCTGAGTCTGCTCCGTAGAAAACCTTTCTCCTAGGCGAAACCGTTGGCTGAACGAACAAAACCGAATCTATTGGCCCCATTGGGCGTATCTGGCCCATCGGCTCCATTCGTAGCGAGTCAAATGGAGGTTTTCTACAGAGCATCCTGAGTGCTGAGCCCCGAGTGGGTCTGCGACACTTCGGTTGCAATTGTCTTCAGCGCCAACGGCGCGAACTTCTAAAGCCCAGGGCGGAGCGCACTCGCGGAGTCCTGGGTACGTGTCCGAGGGAATTACCTAAGCCCCAACGGGGCGAACTAACGCGCTTGCAACCAATTTGACACAGACCTGTCCCAAGTTGTGCTGAGTCTTTGGAGTGCTTGAATTGGCTCCGCGCCGTGTATAATGGCGCCGCACTTAATTTCGCGCACTCATCTCAAGGGGGACTCCATGTACAAAGCGATTGCGACTTTTGCCGCCATGGCGCTATGGGCCTGCGGCGTGTCGTTCGGCGAAGAGAAGACCAAGTCGGTTGAATTCGGCAAAGACACTAAACACACCATGACTGTTCCGGAAAAGTGGGAAACGTCCACGCCCGGCGGCATGCGCGCGCTGGAAGTGAAAGTTCCCAAGCAGGGCGACGACAAGGACGACGGTGAAATCGCCGTGTTCATCTTCGCCGCGGGCGGCGGCGTGGACGCCAACATCGCGCGCTGGTCGAAGCAGATGGGCGGCGGCGAAGCCAAGAAGAGCGAAGCGAAAACCGCATCGGGAAAAACGGCCACGATGGTTGAAATCGAGGGCACGTACGCAGGCATGGGCAAAGACGGCCAGCCCATGGCCGCGAAAGAAGGTTACAAACTCCTCGGCGCGATTGTGGATGACGACGGCGTTTTCATCAAGCTGACTGGACCGAAAGCCACCATCGCCGCAAGCAAAGCCGCGTTCGACGCCATGATTGCCTCGTACAAATAAAGTTCGTAGTCCCGCCTTTAGGCGGAAGCGCGCGCGGTTTTCCACGTCCATGACCAACCAAACGCAAGTCTCCGTTGCCGGCGCGCTCTTCTCCGGCGACGGCAAGCTCCTGATTCTGCGCCGCCTCGACGGCGCATGGGAATTGCCCAACGGCCCGCTCGAATTCGGCGAAGAACCGGAAGTCGGAATTGCGCGCGTTTTCGCTGAACTCACTGCGATCGACACCGTGCCCGACCGCCCGCTGGGCGCGTGGAGCACGCTTGACGCGGCAGGCGAGACCCACACGCACGCGATTTGTGTCGGTTACACGGTCACGCTCAGCGGCGCATTGCTGAGCGTGGAACTTGACACGGAAAAACACTCGGCGTTTGCGTGGATTCTTCAGGACGAATTGGAAGACAAGATCGACACGCCGGCGATGCGCAAGGCGTGCCAGCGCGCATTTGGAATGCTGGCGCGGACGCGGCGGAACAAATAACGCGAGACTAAAGCGGCTCGCGCCACCCTTTCGCTGAGCGAATGCGTTTCACGGTCCAGGCGAAGAGCACAACGATGCCGAGCACGAAGTAGATATCCGCGACGTTTGCGACCCATACGCCGCTGCCCAGCCGCACCGCCAGAAAATCCATTGTGCCCGGGCGCAGCAGCATCTCGCAGTGATTGCTGATCCCAGCCGAAACCCAGAGCACTTTCACAGCGGCAGGCACCGGCAGCAGGCACATCAGGCCGATCACGATCAGCGCCGCCATCGCCGTTAGCGGCGCCCACGCGTTAGCTTCGTGCAGGTGCCACGCGAGTCCGAAGCTGCGGTCGGTCATCACGAATTTCGCCGACGAAGTGAAAATCAGCGCGCCAGCTTTGGTGAATTGGTCGAACGCAATCAGCGCGAGGATGACCAAAATCACCGCGGCTGCGTTCGATTGCCGCTGTGCGTCTGAGGAATGCGCGTGTGCAAAAGCGGCGCCGCCGGCTGAATCTTGCTGCTGCTGCATCATTCGCGTGCTCGAAGTCATCGCCGACGCCTTTCGAATGCGCAATAAATGGCATTTTACGCGCACCGATAAAGGGGCAACAAACGATGTGCCAGAGCAAATAGCCGCAGCCCGCGTAACGATTTCGGCTACTGCTCATGGGCAATCTCGGCAGAATTGCGCCGTTGCCTGCATTCCAACCGCCGCTAAGATGATTTTGGGTTCCACGTCCATTTCACCTCACATTCAAAGGAGTTCGCCCATGAAATTGATGCTCGCTTTCTTTCTGCTCGCCGCTGCCGTTCGTCTGCTCGCCGACGTCAAAGTTGAAACCGTCGAATACAAGCAGGGCGACACCGTCTGCGAAGGTTATTTTGCGTACGACGATGCGCAAACCACCGCGCGGCCGGGTGTGATCGTGGTTCACGATTGGATGGGCAACGGCGAATTCTCGAAGAAGAAGGCCGAGGATTTGGCGAAGCTCGGTTATACGGCGTTTGCCGCGGACATCTATGGAAAAGGCGAACGCCCGAAGGACATGAAGGAAGCCGCGCAGTATGCGGGCAAATTCAAAAACGACCGCGCGCTCTTGCGCGCGCGCATCAATGCGGCGCTGAACACGTTCAAGCAGTTTCCAAAAGTGGATGCGAAACATATCGCCGTGATGGGCTTTTGTTTCGGCGGGACGACGGCGTTGGAACTGGCGCGCAGCGGCGCGGACATCGTCGGCGTAGTCAGTTTTCACGGCGGCTTGAGCACGCCCACGCCGGCCGACGCGAAGAACATCAAATGCAAAGTGCTGATTCTGCATGGCGCCGACGATCCGTTCGTGAAGCCTGAGGAAGTCGCCGCGTTCAAAAAGGAGATGGACGACGCGAAGGTCGATTACAAATTCATCGCGTACCCGGGCGCGGTGCATGGCTTCACCAACCCCGCGGCGGGCAGCGACAATTCGAAAGGGATGGCGTACAACGAGAACGCGGACAAACTGTCGTGGGCGGCGATGAAGGGATTTTTTGAGCAGGTGATGAAATAATTCATAAACGGGAGTTCAGTCATGGCTGTGGACGGGTCGATGTTTACTCAAATGCGGATCACATTGGATGTGAGCCGGAAACTGGATTCCGCGCGCATTCCGTACATGTTGACAGGTTCCATGGCGTTGAGCTTTTACACCCAACCGCGCATGACGCGCGATCTCGATTTTGTCGTGGACTTCGAGCCGGGCGACGAGATAGGGATCGCGCGGCTGTTCGGTGGGGAATATCAGGTGGACGAGGAGCCGGCGCGCAAAGCGATCATGGCCCGGTCGATGTTCAATATTATTCACAAGGAGACTCTCTTCAAAGTCGATTTTATTGTGCGTAAAAAAACGCAATTTGAGCACTTTGAATTCGCGCGAAGAAAAAGGATGGAACTCGACAAAGTGCCCACGTGGGTCATTTCAAAGGAAGACCTGATTATTTCGAAACTGAATTGGGCCAAAGATTCGTTGTCCGATTATCAACTGCGGGACGTAAAGAATCTTCTGGCGACCGGGTGCGATATGGACTATGTTAAGAAGTGGGTTACGAGCTTGAATTTGGAAGCGCCATTCAACAAGGCACGGAAATGAACGACACATCGCCCGAAATGGAAGCCTGGCTGCTTCAGAAATACATGGAGCGCTCGTACGAAGAGCGATTCAAAATGGCGGCGGAAATGTTCGACTGCGCCCGCGCCATCATGATTTCGTCCCTGCCCCCCGGCCTCTCCGATCTCGAAAAGCGCCGCATGATCTACGAGCGTACCTACGGCGAACCTGCCGGCGATTGGCTCAAGTAACCGCGCGATTCTTGCGCGCGTCCTTGTCGATTCGGTTTATACCTCTTTGAAACGTCCGCACCTTCAACCGAACTCGCATGGGAGTTTTCGCATGGTCGCAACCCGCGTTCTTGCCGCCGCTCTTGTTTTCGCCGCGTTCAGCCGCGTGCCGTTGCTTGCCCACGACATTCCCGCCATGGACGTCAAAGGCGCCGCCGAAATGGCGCAGGCCGCGGGCGAAATGTCCGAGGCCGCCAATTCGCTGCTCAACGCCTTGGATGACGAGCAGAAGAAAAAAATCTCGTTCGATTTCAAAGACGCGGAGCGCGAGAAGTTTATCTTCGTTCCCGATTTGAAGCGCAAGGGCCTCACCATCAAGGAAATGGCGCCCGTGCAGCGTCCGCTGGCGCTGGCGCTGCTCAACACGGGTTTGAGCCAGTACGGTTTCAACAGCGTGCTTTCGATCATGTCGCTCGAAGGCGTGCTTTTCGAACAGGAGAAGGGCAAGAAAGGCACGCCCGTGCGCGACGCGGAGAATTATTTCGTCGAGATTTTTGGCAAGCCGGGGAACGATCAAATTTGGGGCTGGCGCTTCGAAGGGCACCATTTTTCGGCGAGCTTCACCTGCGTGATGGGCAAGACCGTCATCGCCGCGCCGCTGTTCATGGGCTGCAATCCGGAAGTTGTGAAGGAAGGCCCGCGCAAAGGCCACGCGACGCTGAAGGAAGTCGAGGACGCGGGACGCAAGTTCATTATGGCGCTCAACGACGACCAGAAAAAGAAAGCGATCATCGTCGCCGATACGCCGAAGGATATTTATTCTGCAACCAAACGGCGCATCGAGCTCAAGAAGGAAGGCATCCCCGCCTCTGAGTTAAACAAAGACCAGAAGGATTTGCTGCTTGCGCTGATTCATGAATACCTGCGCCGCGACCGCCCGGAAATCGCGGCCGCCGAGACGGCGCGCGTTGAGAAAGAGGGCATCGACACGATCAGTTTCGCATGGGGCGGGCAGACGGAAGTCGGCAAAACGCATTACTACCGCATTCAAAGCGACACGTTCATGATCGAATACGACAATTTTCAGAACGACGGCAACCACATTCATTCGGTGTGGCGGGATTTGAAGAACGATTATGGCGAAGATGTGCTGAAGCGGCATTACGAGATGGAGCACAAGGCGAATTAATCGGAGGGGCGGCATTCCTGCCGCCCTTGAGCTTCGGCGGCAAGAGTGCCGCCGCTCCTGCTAAAACGACTTCGTCAGCGTCGTCGTCCCCATCAAATGCTTGTCGATCCCGAACGCCGCGTTGCGTCCTTCGGCGATGGCCCACACGATCAAACTTTGCCCGCGCGTCATGTCGCCGGCGGTGAAGATGCCGGGGATGCTGGTCATTTTGTTTTCGTCCGCCCAGACATTGCCGCGCTCAGTGATCTTCACGCCGAGTTGCGCGAGCATCGTGTTTTTCTCCGGGCCGAGGAAGCCCATTGCCAGCAGAATTAATTCCGCATCGACGGTGAATTCAGTGCCGGGGATGGGTTCTGGTTTCGGCGGGCCGCCGGCGGGATTGGGGACCCAATTCAGGCGCACGGCGTGGAGCTTTTTGACCTCGCCGCTTTCGCCGGTGAGCTTGTTGGTCTGGATGCTGAAGTCGCGGCATTCACATTCTTCGTGCGCGGACGACGAGCGAAAGATGTTGGCCCATTGCGGCCATGGGTTGTTCGGTGCACGCGCGTCCGGCGGGCGCGGGAGAAGTTCATATTGCTTGATGGATTTGGCGCCCTGGCGAGTGGCAGTGCCGAGGCAGTCGGCCCCAGTGTCGCCGCCGCCGATGATGATGACGTGCTTGCCTTTCGCGCTGATTTGATTCGGCACGCTGTCACCGTGGCAAACTTTGTTCGACTGCGGCAAATATTCCATCGCGAAGTAAGTGCCCTTCAATTCTCGGCCGGGCACTTGCAGATCGCGCGGGTGCGTCGCACCTCCGCAAAGCGCAATGGCGTCGAACTCTTTGCGCAGATCGTCAATCGGATGCGTCACGCCGATGTGCGCGTTGACGACAAATTTCACGCCCTCGGCTTCCATCTGTTTCAAGCGCCGGTCGAGGACGCGCTTTTCCATTTTGAATTCGGGAATCCCGTAGCGCAGCAATCCGCCGATGCGGTCGGCGCGTTCGAAGACGGTGACTTCGTGTCCGACGCGCGCCAATTGTTGGGCGCACGCTAAACCCGCGGGACCGGAGCCGACGACGGCGACTTTCTTGCCGGTGTTTTTGTGCGCCGGTTCGGGCTTCACCCAGCCTTCCGCAAAGGCGTGATCAATGATCGTCTGCTCGATATTTTTGATCGTGACCGCGGGTTCGTTGATGCCGAGCACACACGACGCTTCGCACGGCGCGGGGCAGAGCCGGCCGGTGAATTCGGGAAAGTTGTTGGTCAAATGCAAACGCTCAATCGCTTCGCGCCAGCGGTTGCGGAAGACGAGGTCGTTCCAATCGGGGATGATGTTTCCCAGCGGGCAGCCGGTGTGGCAGAACGGCACGCCGCAGTCCATGCAGCGCGCGGCCTGAGTCTTGAGCTTGCCGTCGTCAAACGGAAGATAGACCTCCTGCCAATCGTGAATGCGCTCCTCCACCGGCCTGCGCCGGGGAAGTTCGCGCGTGGCTTCCATAAATCCTGTCGGTTTGCCCATCAGTTTGATTCCTATTCTCCAACTCCAATTGCACCGTCAATGGTTCGCTCCAGTTTCTCATATTCATTGAATTTCGTCATTGAACGCTCTCTGGTGCGTGCGCCGGAATAAGTTGAATCTTTAATCCGCTGGTTTCCAATTCTTCTTCAGCCATGGCAAGCGAATTATACATATCGTACATTCGTGGCACGTCCTGCGCGGGATAGACGGGCACAATCCACCAGCCATCCCTTTGCTGAATGCCCTCAATCAGAATTAGCAATTGTGTTCCGAGCCGTGGATCGGCGTGCTTATTCAGCGCACTGCTCACTAGTTTGACAACGACATCGGGAG
Source organism: Planctomycetota bacterium (assembly GCA_035308565.1). Lineage (GTDB taxonomy): Bacteria > Planctomycetota > SZUA-567 > H5-PLA8 > H5-PLA8 > JANXLS01. Next base: position 41,222 of record DATGGK010000015.1, read on the forward strand.
TCATGAGTTCACCTCAAATGGAATTCCTAATTCTCGCAGTATCCAGTAAGCGTCGCGTAACGCATTTCTTGCATCTGTTTCGCCAATCGTCGCGGAGATGCGATAGTCCGCATCCAAACGAGCGCTGTAAAGGCGTCGTATCGCCGCCTTCATCTCGCGTATTTTCACACGAGCGAACAAATATGTTAAATGATTTTCGATCAAATCAGAAAGGCCTCTATGTGAAGGACCTTCAAAACCAATCGGAAAAGATACCCTTTTCGAGTCTATCAAAGCCTGGGTGACTGCGGAATAGGCGGCAAAATAAGATCGGCTCATGCAACTGCGGGGGCGTTGCTTGAGCGTTTGAGCTGCGTAATAGGAGTCTCGTGCCGCCTGTGCCCAATTCATTTCAACTACTCCCCCGCCGCCGCCAATTTCACCGGCGTCGCCGCCTCCCGCTGCTGCTTGAGCACGCGCTTGAAATCCACCGGCATCACCTTCTGGAATTTCAAGCTGTCGTTGCGCCAGTTGGCGAGGATCTCCGCGGCCACGGTGCTGCCCGTGTACTTCTTGTGATTTTCGATCAGCGTTTTGATCGTTTCCAAATCCTCCATCTCGGGTTTTTCGAGTTCCACCATGCCTTTGTTCAGATTGACGGGCAGCGCGTTTTCCGGATCGTAGACGTACGCGATCCCGCCGCTCATGCCGGCGGCGAAGTTGCGGCCTGTTTTGCCGAGCACCACCACGCGGCCGTTGGTCATGTATTCGCAGCCGTGATCGCCGACGCCTTCGACCACCGCCAGCGCGCCGGAGTTGCGCACGCAGAAGCGTTCGCCGACCACGCCGCGCAGATACATCTCGCCGGCGGTCGCGCCATACAAAATCACGTTGCCGGCGATGATGTTGTCTTTCGGGTCGAAGGTCGCTTTCTTCGATGGGCGGACGATGATCTTCGCGCCGCTCAAGCCCTTGCCGACGTAATCGTTCGCGTCGCCTTCAAGATCGAACGTAATGCCGCGCGGCATGAATGCGCCGAAGCTCTGTCCGGCGGAACCCTTGAAGCGGATCGTGATCGTGTCGTCCGGCAAGCCGAGTTCGCCGTGCTTGCGCGTCAGTTCGCTGCCGAGCATCGTGCCGACGGTGCGGTTGACGTTGCGGATGGCCTGCGAAAATTCCACGCGCTGGCCGCTGTCGAGCGCATCGTGGCAGCGTTCGATCAGCGTGTTGTCGAGCGCGTTTTGCAGGCCGTGATCCTGATCGATCGAGCGGTAGAGCGTCGAATTGCCGCGGGGTTCGGGTTTGTGGAAGATGCTTGAAAAATCGAGCCCCTTCGCTTTCCAATGATTGATAGCCGCTTTCATGTCGAGCAGGTCGCTGCGGCCGACCATTTCATTAATGGTGCGGAAACCAAGCTGCGCCATCAACTCGCGCACTTCTTCGGCGATGAACATCATGAAATTGACCACGTGCTCAGGCGCGCCCATGAATTTCTTGCGCAATTCCGGATTCTGCGTGGCAACGCCGACGGGGCAGGTGTCGAGATGGCAGACGCGCATCATGATGCAGCCGGACGCGACCAGCGGCGCGGTGGCGAAACCGAATTCCTCCGCGCCAAGCAGCGCGGCGATGACTACATCGCGGCCGGTTTTCATCTGGCCGTCGGCTTGCACGACGATGCGGCTGCGCAGATCGTTGAGCACCAGGGTCTGCTGCGTTTCGGCGAGGCCCAGTTCCCACGGCGCGCCGGCGTGCTTGATCGAGGTCAGGGGCGATGCGCCGGTGCCGCCGTCGTGGCCGGCGATCAGCACGACGTCCGAATGCGCTTTGCTCACACCCGCGGCGACCGTCCCCACGCCAACTTCGGCGACGAGTTTGACGGCCACGCGCGCGTACTTGTTCGAGTTCTTCAGATCGTGGATGAGCTGCGCCAAATCCTCGATCGAATAAATGTCGTGATGCGGCGGCGGCGAGATCAATCCGACGAACGGCGTCGAGTGGCGCGTCTTGGCGATCCACGGGTAGACTTTGTGCGCGGGCAACTGGCCGCCTTCGCCGGGCTTGGCGCCCTGCGCCATTTTGATCTGCAATTCCTGCGCGTTGACCAGGTACATGCTGGTCACGCCGAAGCGCGCGGACGCGACCTGCTTAATCGCACTGTTAGGCGTGTCGCCGTTGGGCAATTTGCCGAAGCGCTCGTAATCCTCGCCGCCTTCTCCGGTGTTGCTCTTACCGCCGATGCGGTTCATTGCGATGGCGAGGTTTTCGTGCGCTTCCTTGCTGATCGAACCGTAGCTCATCGCACCCGTTGCGAAGCGCTTCACGATATCGATGGCCGATTCCACTTCGCTCAGCGGCACCGCGGGCCGGCCGCTGGTGCGAATGTCGAACAAGCCGCGCAGCGTGCAAAGGCGCTTGGATTGGTCGTCCACGGCTCTCGAGTATTCCTTGAAGACTTTGTAATTGTTGGAGCGCACGGCGAACTGCAATTTGTGGACCGTCTCCGGATTGAAGAGATGGAATTCGCCGTCGCGCCGCCACTGGTATTGGCCGCCGATGTCGAGCGCTTCGACGGGCACGTCGCGTTCGGGGTACGCGCGCCGATGGCGCGCGAGCGTTTCTTCGGCGATCACGTCGAAGCCGATGCCTTCGATGCGCGAGGCGGTGCCGGTGAAATATTTATCGACGACATCTTTGTTCAAACCGACGGCTTCGAAAATCTGCGCGCCACGGTAACTATGCACGGTGCTGATGCCCATTTTGGACATCACTTTCACCACGCCCTTCTTCACGGCTTTGTTGAAATTCTTGATCGCGGTTTTGTGCTCGATGCCGGGCAGCAATCCGTCGCGGATCATGTCGTCGAAACTTTCGAACGCCAGATATGGATTGATCGCGCCGGCGCCATAGCCGATCAGCAGCGCGAAATGATGAACCTCGCGCGGCTCGCCGGATTCGATCACCAAGCCAACTTTCGTGCGCATGCTGTTGCGAACGAGATGATGATGCACGCCCGCCGTCGCCAGCAGCGCTGGAATCGGCGCGTGCGTTTTATCCACTCCGCGGTCGGAGAGGATGATGATCTTGTAACCGTCTTCGATGGCCTTGACCGATTTCTGGCAGAGGCTTTCGATGGCTTTGCGAAGGCCTTCGCCGCCCGTGCTGGCTTCGAAGAGCATCGGCAACGTGAGCGTTTTATAGCCGTTGACCGAAATGTGGCGAAGCTTGGCCAATTCGTGATTGTCAAGAATGGGCGAGGTTAGCTTGATCTGCTTGCAGCAATCCGGGCCGGGCTTGAGGATGTTGCCCTCCGGCCCGACGCTTGTGGCGACGGACGTGACAAGTTCTTCGCGAATTGCGTCCAGCGGCGGATTGGTCACCTGCGCGAAAAGCTGCTTGAAGTATGAATACAGCGGCTGCGGCTTGTCGGAGAGCACCGCCAGCGGCGTGTCGGTGCCCATCGAGCCGATCGGTTCTTCGCCATTGAGCGCCATCGGCGTCATCAGGATGCGCAGGTCTTCGACCGTGTAGCCGAACGCCTGCTGGCGGTGGAAGACCGTGGAGTGATCCGGCTCGGGAATGTTGTTCGAATCGGGCAATGCGTCAAGTTCGATGAGATTGCCGTTGAGCCATTCGCCGTACGGTTTTTCCGACGCGATTTTTTCTTTCAGCTCCGCGTCGTCGATGATGCGGCCTTCTTTGAGGTCGATCAAAAACATCTTGCCGGGCTGCAAGCGGCCTTTGATCACGACATCTTCGGGCTTGATGCCGGGCAGCACGCCGACTTCGCTGGCCATCACGACCATGTCGTCCTTCGTGACGTAGTAACGCGACGGGCGCAGGCCGTTGCGGTCGAGCACGGCGCCGATTACGCGGCCGTCGGTGAAGGCGACCGACGCCGGGCCGTCCCATGGTTCCATCATGCACGAATGGAATTCGTAGAAATCTTTCTTCGACTGGCTCATGCTTTCGTGGCCGGACCAGGCTTCGGGAATCAGCATCATCATCGCGTGCGGCAGCGAGCGGCCGCACATGACCAGCATTTCGAGCGCATTGTCGAGGATCGCCGAATCCGAGCCGCCTTCAATGCAGACGGGCATCAAGCGTTCCATTTCTTCTTTGGTGAAAAGATCGCTTTCGAACAATCCCTGCCGAGCGCGCATCCAATTAATGTTGCCGCGCAGCGTGTTGATTTCGCCGTTGTGCGCGAGATAGCGGAACGGGTGCGCCAGCGACCACGTCGGAAACGTGTTGGTGCTGAAGCGTTGATGCACCAGCGCCAGCGCCGACTCCACCGCCGGGTCGTGCAACTCCGTGAAAAAGCTTTCCATCTGGTCGGCGTTGAGCATGCCTTTGTAGATGAGCGTGCGGCACGAGCAACTGGGCACGTAGAAGAATTTCTTTTCGATCAGATCAGACGCGGCGATCTTGGATTCCGCGCGTTTGCGAATCAGGAAGAGCTTGCGTTCGAATGCGTCCTCGTCAATCACGTTCGCCGCCCGGCCAATGAAGAACTGGCGGATATCCGGCTCGACAATCTGCGCACTGGGACCGATGTCCTTGTCGTCCTGCGGGATTTTGCGCCAGCCGAGGACGATCTGGCCTTCTTTGCGCACGGCCTTTTCAAAAAGAATCTGCGTCTGCTGGCGCTGCGCGGCGGTGGGCGGCAGGAAGACGCTGGCGACGCCATATTCGCCGGGTTCGGGAAGCACCACGCCTTGCTTGGCCATTTCGCGCTTTAAGAAGGCGTGCGGAATCTGAATCAGCAGGCCGGCGCCGTCGCCGGTGTTGGCTTCGCAGCCGCACGCGCCGCGGTGCTTGAGGTTAACCAGAATCTTGAGCGCGTCTTCGACGATCTTGTGCGACTTCTTGCCCTTCATGTTGCAGACGAAGCCCACGCCGCACGCATCGCGTTCGACGCCGTCAAAGAGACCCTGCGCTGGGGGGTGGCCGGGGTGTTCCATAAGTCCCTCAAATTAGACTGGAGACGAGAGACTGGAGGCACGCAATCACAGCGCCCCAGTTTCGGTTTCCGAGTCTGGTTACGACTCACGACGACGCGCACGCGTACTATGCGGACGCGCGAAAATTTACCTTTCGAACGACAATTGACAGGCAAGAGAGCAAAGCTGATGCCGCAGCCAATGTCGAAGGGCCTTATGTGCCATTCGACGGGTGGCGAAACCGCGCTCCCCCGTGTGTCAACTTCCGAATCGGGGGGCGCTGGCAGTGCAAGACTTTCCGAGCAGGAGGTTCCCGAATGGAATTGCCTTCGAACGTTAAGAATTTACCATATCTGGCGATTGAATCCAGTGAAAATCTATTTTTTTAATTTAAAAAGTAACGAAATCTCTGGAATTGACCGTATTGATGGCGCAACGGGTGTTTGCAAATCGAGCACGGTGTTATGTTTTTGCTTTATATGGTCAAAAGAGCGGAATGCAACGGGGAAAAATTGCAATTCATGCGCGCTTTGATAAATGAGCGACTTCCACCGCGTTTCGGCCGCCTCGCGGCTCTGTGCGAGCCGATTCTTACGACGTAATTCGCGTTGGGCGCACAACCATTTGTTTATTGCGCCGGTTTCTCTGCCGCGGTCTGCTTCAACTCCAGCCCATGCCGCCGGTCCTTTGCCTCGCGATCGAAAACTTTTCCAACTTTCACAACTATCGTGTCGCCTTCCGCTTCCGCCGTCGCGCAGTCCGGAGCGCCCGACCGTTCGCCGGCTGCGGGATGGATCACCGACGCCTTCTTGAACTGAGGCTGCTGCCCGTTGATGCGCGGGTATCCGAATGTCACCGTCACTTCGGGGATTTCGCTGTGCGGAATCTTCGCCGTCGAGTACACCTCGACAAACGCCGAATGGCGCGGCCAGAAAGTGAGGTCCTTGCCTTCAAAACGCAAACTGCCAATGTAGCGCGAACCGCTCGCGCCGGTGATGCCGGTTCCCGATACGTCGTGCGGCGTCACGAAGCACGAGACCCACGTGTAATCCTTTCCGTCGATCGTCTCCGTGTCGCACGCGCGCAAGCTCCACGTGTACGTTCCCTTCGTCCACGCGAACGCACGCCGCACGCTCACAAAATCGCCTTCGTAACCGGCGCTTTCGAAATGCGTGCCTTCCGCGCCGCGCGCCCAATCGACGCTCAGAGAATTCTTTCCCCAGCGCGAAAAAATCCCGCCCTTTCCGATGAATGCGCGCGTGTGTTCCGTCTTCGACGGCCAGCCGTTCGCATTCGTCTGCAATCCGCCGTAAAACTGCTGCCCGCTCAATTGCCCCAACCCGCACGGCGACACGTACAGATTCACCGTGGACGGCACGTCGCGGTCGATCGTCACGTCGATGTCAAGCGTTTCGAAATGCGGCGTCGGCGCGGCGAAATCCCACCAGATGTCGGCGAGATGCCACGGCTGCGGGGGGAGTTTCTTTGAAGCCGGCGCCGGGTCTTCGGCGAAGGCGGCGGTAAATGCGCCAATGGAGACGGCAAGAAATACAACTGAGATTTTCATTCGTCTCGGACGCTCATTTCGCGTGAATATTCTTCCGTTTACCATTTGCGCGCGACGCAATGTATTCTGCGCCAGTGATTTCGTCCAAGCCGATAACGTGCCGCTTCTCGATGATGGTCGAGTTCTTCTCCGGAATATTGACGGCCACTTTCCACCAGTACAGATCCGCTAAATCCGGATGCCGAACGTCGACGTGCGAGCCATCTTTCAAATTCAGACGAAACGCCTTTCGAGGCGGCTTGTGAAAAAACTGAACGAGTTGCTGTGCGCGCATGAGTTTCACCTCCACAATTCAGTTCAAGCCCGGGTCTGCCACATCGCTTCGAGCTTTGCGGCTAACGTACTCAACGCGGACGACATGTATCAGAACAATTCGGATTTCGTCGTCGGCGATTTCCGGATTACGGCCAACCACATTCACGATCATACTACGCCGTAACACACGCGCCAACTCCGGGTGCATGATTATTACTTTTTCGCCGTCCGAAAGACACAGGCGCATTGGCTTGAATGGTTTCTCCGACAACATCGCACGCATTTCTTCAGCGTCCATTCTGCCTCCCGGCCGCGAATCGGCTCTTTAAAACCGGCGAAAATCTCAAAGAAACTTCTTACGCATCTCAGGCAAACGGGAGCGCTCATCGCGCCCCCGTTTTCAAAAACGACAATTCGAAGCCCAAGCGCGCCGCCTACTTCAACTCCACCGTCGCGCCTTCCTTCTCCAGCTTCGCCTTCATCGCTTCGGCTTCTTCCTTCATCACGCCGTTCTTCACCGGCTGCGGCGCCTTGTCCACCACGTCCTTGGCTTCCTTCAAGCCCAGGCCCGTCAGCTCGCGCACGATCTTGATCACCGCGATCTTCTTCGTCGCGTCGGCGACCTTGACCAGGATCACGTCGGCCGTGGTCTTCTCTTCGGCCTTTGGCGCTGCCGCCGCCGCCGCGCCGCCGCCGCCGGCCATCATCACCGGCGCACCCGCCGCGGCTTCGATGCCGTGCGCTTCCTTCAAATAATCGCCCAGCGCCTTGGCCTGCAACAGCGTCAGGTTCGCGATCTTGTCTCCCAGTTCCTTTACTTCGGGGGCGAATTCCGCCATGATTGCCTTCTCCTTTTTTTAAACAGCGCGGTTTCGCGCGATTAAACATTCTCGCGCGCCGCTCTTTTTCTTTTAACTACGGGTCGTTCCGGTCGGAGATTCTCGCTCCGCAATCCGGCCAATCCCCCGGTCCAAATCCGGCGCTTCGCAGCGGCAAATCTGAACTATTTCTCCTCGCGCGAAAAATCCCGCGCGACCCCATGCAAGCACAGCCGTAGAAGCCCGGCGCTGCTTGAAAATTCAAAATTAAAAATTAAAAATTAAAAATGAAATGCCAAGGAACGCGCGTGTTCCATTTTGCATTTTGCATTTTTAATTTTTCATTCAAATTCTCCATCCTCATCCCGCAGGAGCAGCAGCAGGTGCCGCCGCCGCTTCCGCAACCGGCACCGCCGCCTTCTCCAATTTCTCCACCAGCGCCTTGATCGCGCCGGCCACCCGGCCGCCGGGCCCTTTGAGCGCCGCCGCAATCCGTCCGCCTGGACCGAGCGCCAGTCCCACGACCTCGCCCAGCAACTCCGGCTTCGATTTCGATTTCGAAAGCGACTTCACTTCGTCCGGCGAAAGCAGTTTGCCTTCAAGCAATCCGCCGATCAGCTTCACGGCTTTGGCGTACTTCTCGGTCAGCTCGACCGCGGCCTTCGCGTTCGCCACCGGATCGTCGCCGTTGATGATGCAGGTCGGCCCTTTGAACAGATTCGCCGAATCTTTCAAACCAAGGTCGTTGAATGCCTGCATCGTCAGCCGGTTGCGCACCGACGTGAACTTGATCTTCTTCTCGCGCAGGTTCGAGCGGATTTCCTGATTCTGCTCGCTGTTGATTCCAAGATTCGTGACGACGATCAAATTCGTCAGCTTCTCGTATTCCGTCTTCGCCTTCTTCACGAGCAGCCGGTTGATCCGATTCGGATTCCCCGAGCCCTTCGGCTTCTTGTCTTTCGGTCGCTTATCAGCCATTTCAATTCCTCTCCAATCTTTAATTCAAAGTTCAAGATTTAAAATTCAAGGTTCAAAATTCAAGATTCGCGAACCAACCTTGAATCTTTGAATCTTTGAATCTTGAATTTGGAATTCGCCGTTACACGGCGATTCTGAGCCCCGGCCCCATCGTGCTCGTCAGCGTCGCTTTGCGGAAATAATTCCCTTTCACCGCCTGCGGACGCAGCGCGATGATGTGGTCGAGCATCGCTTTGATGTTCGCCGCCAAATCTTCTTTGCTGAAACTGAGTTTCCCGACAACGACGTGAATGTTGCCGAACGTGTCGTTGCGGAATTCGATTTTGCCGGCTTTAAATTCCTGCACAGCTTTCGCTACATCGGTCGTCACGGTTCCGGATTTTGGGCTGGGCATCAAGCCTTTCGGGCCGAGCACTTTTCCCAAGCGCCCGACGTAGCGCATGGTCGCCGGATGCGCGATGGCCACGTCAAACTCCAGCCACCCGCCTTCGACTTTTTTCGCGAGGTCTTCGCCGCCCGCTTCAACCGCGCCGGCTTTCCGCGCGGCTTCGGCGATGGCGCCGTCGCCAAAGCAGATCACGCGCAGCGTCTTGCCCGTGCCTTTCGGCAGGGAAAACGAACCGCGTACGAGTTGGTCGGCTTGTTTGGTGTCGATGTCGAGCTTGATCGCCAGATCGACGGATTCGTCGAACTTGGTCTTCTTCTGGCCCGACTTCAGGATCGTGACGGCCTCGTCAACCGAATAGGATTTGACGGGATCGACTTTTCCGGCCAATTCACGATAACGGCGTGACGGCGTGTAACTGCCTTTCTTACGAGGCATTCCTTGTCTGCTCTTTCTGGAGTCCAAGCGAACGGTTAGTCACCGCTCTCCTCCGAATTTGTCCACTTCAAATCAAGAACAAAACTTTTAACGCATTTGATCACGCAGTCAAGAGAATTCCTAAATTCGCCCAGCGATTCAAAATCCGCGTCATCGCGCCGCGCGCCATTCGTCAATCTCCCAACTGGCCGGAAAGTCACAACGACTTCGGCGAAATCCATAGGAGAATTGGCGATGAATGCGAACACGGCGGAACTGACACAAGAGCAGCGCAAGGTACTCTCGAACGCTTATTTTCGGCACATGATCGCCGGCATTTTGTGGTGCGTGGGCGGCGCAGTGTTGACCGCGGTGACGCTGGCGCTCGGCAAGGGCACCGGCTTGATTTTCTGGGGCGCGATTGTGTTTGGAATCGTGGATTTCTTCCGCGGACTGTTCGGCTGGGTTCGGTACATGCTTTAATGCAGTGTACGAGAGTATGAGAGTACGAGAGTAACGATTCGCGTTTCGCACCCTCATACTCTCAACTCTCATACCCTCTTACTCTCTGACTTCCAGTTACTGCTTAGTCATGTCCATGACTTGCACGCCCGCCGGAGGCGTGAACGTGAAATGATCGGCGGGAATGCTGGGATTTATCTTGATGTTGCTGAATTTGGTCGTGCCGGTCGTTTTTCCGTCGGCGCCCAGCGTAAGCATCTGGACTGTCATTCCGTTTTCTTTGCTCAAATAGTATTTCATCGCCGAAGCGCCGGGCGTTTTGGATTTGACTTCGAGCACGTACGCGGCCTGGCCATCCACCGTTTCATCGGGCAGCACCGACACGTCGCCCGATTCCTTCAACGATTGAATCATGCCCTTGCCGCCCGCGCCTTTGGTGTACGCATCGGGCTTCATCTTCATCACCATCTTCTGTCCGGCGGTATCGGTCATCGAATACGCAGTCTGGCCGTCCACGACCATCAAGCTGGTGCTGTCCGATTTGGTGCCGTTCATGTTCTGGCTGGTCTTCGATTCCATGCGAATCTTCCATTTATCGCCGTCCTTCGCCATTTCATATTTCGTGTTGGAGAGCATGGTCATCGAAAATCCGGCCTGCGACATGTCCGCTTTCATTTCCATGTCATAAGAAGCCGAGGTGAGCTTGTCGAACTTTTCGCTGATGGCTTTCTCGACGCCGTCCAACGTTTCCGCGCGCGCCGCCGTAAAAATCAACGCAGCCACCGCCGCCAAAACGCACAGCCCCCGCACTCCGCGAACGATCGTGTTCATTATGAATCTCTCCATTCCGCGCGACGTTTTACACGAAAGCAAGCGCGCGGATGCGTTGCTCGTCGGCCGTTGGATTCACGGTCCAGTGTTGTGTTCCACGCAGGTAGTAAGCGGATGGGCGGGAAATATTACGAGGAATCTTCGCAGGGCGGAAATGACTAGCGTGCGAAATTTGAAAATAATGGCTCAAGGGCCGCAGAATGCAACCCTTGAACCTTGAATCTTGAATCTTGAACCTTGAACCTTGAATCTTGAACCTTGAACCTTGAATCCTTGAACCCCTCTTTTCATTTCGCCAATTCCGTCAGCGTCTCATCGTAAAACTTGATGCACTTCGGCAGGTTCTCGTCGAGTTCCTTTACACTGCCGAATTCGTATTCGATGGACGTGTAGCCTTTGAAGCCTTGCGCTTTGAGCTGCGTGAGCATGCCTTTGGCGTCGCCTTTGCCGGTGCCCCAAGGCAGGTCGTGCACGCCGGGGCCGTCTTTGTCGTGGGTCGCGTCTTTGATGTAGCTATAGTCGTTCAAATCCTTGAAATGGCAGTGCAGCACGCGCGCGCCGAGTTTCTTAAACTGCTCGACCGGCACCAAACCGCGGCGCATGAAATGCCCGGTGTCTGAACAGGATCCGATCAACGGGCAGCGGTCCTTGCACGCGGCCAGCACTTCGTCCGGCGGCCAGCTCTTCGGATGATTGTGCAGCGCCATTTTGATGTTGAATTCGGTGCAAAGCTTGTCGTGCATTTCGGTGGGCTTCGTTTCGGTGACGAGCACTTCGATGCCCATTTTCTTGGCCCATTCGTACATTTTGCGCGCATCCTCTTCCTTTGGCGGGATGGCGGCGACGCCGTACGCGACGAGCTTCAAGCCGCCGGCTTCGGCCAGTTTCTTTTTGATTTCGTCGATAGCAGCGTCGCTCATGCTGCTCCATTCGACTTTGGCGGTGCTGGCGGGGGAGAGTTTCTGGCCCGGATAGATTTCGAGGTACTTGATGCCCATCGCCGCGGCTTTGTCAACGGTTTCGAAGAAGGTGATCGCGCGATACGTGTAGCATTGCAGCGAGAGTTTGATGCCGAGCTTTTCGGACGCGGAGTCGTCACGTTTGGGCGCGTCGGCGGCGCGGAGCATGGTTGATAGACAGAGGATTGAGACGAAATACGGAAGCCAGTTCGAACGCATGAGGAGTCCTTTCAAGGATGAGGTTGATGGTCTATACACCGAAGTGCGATGTTCGTCTCTGGCAGACCGGAATGTCTGCCCCACCGCGCCTATATTAATTTTCCGTTTTGGTTCAATAAACATGCGGCAAATCCGTCTCCATTACGCAGTCGCATCCGTTCGGAGCTATCCTTGCAAAACTTAAACTGTCGCCGCGTGCTCGCGTTCGCCGCAATAATAGTGGTGGTCCAATTCGCCGCGTTTGCCGCCGAAAGCAACAGCTTCGCCGGCGCTGCCGCATCGCTGGGCGGGTTAAGCGAGCCGGCGAAATGCGCAGCGAGCGTCTCGGACGGCCGCATCTGGATCACGGCGCAGATCAACGCGCAGCCGGTCAAGCTGGCGTTCGATACCGGCGCGTCTTCGACGGTGCTGTTCCGCTCGTCGGCGGAGCGGCTGGGATTGGGAATTCGTGAATTGCCGCGCGGCGCGATGCGCCGGGATTGTCCGGTTGGGATGAGCCAGGCGGACGAATGCACGCTCACGTCGCCGGCGGGCGCGATGAAGATCAGGCCGCAGGTTTTCAATTGCACGCCATTTTTGCCGGACGGCTGCGACGGCGTGCTGTCGTGGAATCAATTGAAAGATTCACTAATCGAAATCGACATGGCGCAAAATTGCGTGAGCGTGCTGAGCGCGCTCCCGCGCGATGTGAACGAATGGACGGCACACAAGCTCACGCCCGTGGAATGGATGCTGGGTTTTGAATGCAAGAGCGGCACCGAAACCGCGCGCATCGGCATCGACACGGGTTCGGCGGATGGTGTTTGGCTGAGCCAGCCAAAATGGGAGAACTGGTGCGCGGCGCATCCGGGGCGGTGTTGCACGCTGGATTGTTTCAGCTCCGCCGACGATGGAATGGTGATCAGCCCGGTGGCGCATGCGCGCAAAATTGCGCTGGGCGGAATCGCGCTTGACGATGTGCCGGTGCGCTCGTTCACGGCGTCGGAGGCGCGCGCGTTGCAGCGCTGCGATTGCGTGTTGGCCACGTTTGCGCTGAGCCGCTTGAAGCTGATCGTGGACGCGAAGAATGGAATCGTTTACACGCGGCCGAACGAGAAGGCGGCGACGAGTTACGGATTCAATCGCGTGGGCGCCGTGTTTGTGCGCGATTGGGACAAGCGCGCGGATTTGGTCGCGCATGTCACGCCGGAAAGCCCGGCTTATGCGTCGGGCATTCGCGACGGCGATATGCTGCTGAAAGTGGGCGCGACCGACGTGGCGAATCCGCAAAACGGGCCGGGGCCGTCGCTGCGCGCGATTTTCTGCAATCAACCCGCGGGCACGAAACTGCACCTGACCCTGACGCGAAATGAGAAGCGGTTTGAGGCCGACGTGACACTGAAGGATGTGCCGGCGGCGGAGTGACGGTAATTGTGGTGCAGGCTTCCAGCCTGCCACTTGTTCCATGCAGGCTGGAAGCCTGCACCACAAAACCGCCGCTTTACTCCGAAATATCTTTGAGTTCCCAGCCCTTGCGGAACTTCGGCATCACGTACTCGTTGGCTTTGTCGTTGTTCGTGAAACGCAAATTCTTGCCGTCCCACATCAACTTCTCATTGGGGAAGCGCCAACTGATGCCGCCTAGCAGCATCCATTCGGTGTAAGGGCCGGCGATGCTGAAGTCGGAGCACGAAGGGTGGCCGCCTTCTTTGCAGGCTTGAATCCAATCCTTGAAATGGCCCGGTGAGCGTTTGATCACGGGAGTGGGCTTCTTGAAGTCCTTCATTAACGATTGCGGAAGCATGCGGAAACCTTCGCCGCGTCCGGTGGTGCCAAGCAGGCCTTTCGTGCCGATGAAGAATTCGTTGATGTCCTTGAGGTCAGCGGGCGTGAGGTCTTTTGGCGGCGTGAATTTCTTGGTTGCGTTTCCTTCGTACCAATTAATGGCCACCGGAGGCATCTTCCCGGCGGGAACGTTCGCGTTTGGCCGCTCGGGGAATTCCATCTTGCATGAATAATTCGGATAGGTCACCGGGTTGGCGCCTTCGACGAACGTACACTCGACGCTCGTCGGTGCTCCCAGTTGCAGCGCCCAATTGGCCGGCCCGAGGATGTGAATGCCCCAGTCGCCGATCATCATCGTGCCATAGTCCAGGAACCCGCGCCAATTGATGGGCGCAATCTTTGAGCTGTACGTGTGATCCGGCGCGCGGCCGGTCCAGAGGTCCCAGTTCAGATTCACCGGCACGGGTTCTTCCTTCGGCCATGTCGTGATGCCGCGCGAGAAGCCGCCGCCATTCATGGCGTGCACTTCGGTGACGTCGCCGATGTCGCCGCGCCAGATGATTTCGCAGGCGGTGCGCGTCGCTTCGGACGAATAGCCCTGGTTGCCCATTTGAGTGGGCACTTTGTACTTCCGGGCGGCCTTGGTAAGCAGCCTCGCTTCCCAGACGGTTTGAGTGAGCGGCTTTTGGCAATGCACGGCAATGCCGCGCTCCATCGCCCACAACGCCACCGTGGCGTGCATGTGGTCGGGGATGGTGATGGTGATGCCGTGAAGATTCTTCTGCTCCTTGTCGAGCATTTCGCGGAAATCGCGATACTGTTTTGCGGCGGGGAATTTGGCAATGGCTTTTTCCATGTGCTTCGTATCGACATCGCACAGCGCATAGATGTTCTCGCTGCTGACGCCGTTGACGTCGCTGAAACCTTGCATGCCGCCGACGCCGACGCAGCCGAGGTTCATTTTCTCGCTGGGGGCAATCTTGCCCGGACCGCCGAGCACGTGGCTGGGCACGATGCTCACCGTCGCCGCTGCGGCGGCAAAGCCGAGGAACTGACGGCGGCTGAACTGTTTTTGCATACGAAGTTGCTTTTTCATAGCTGTTCTCCTTAACACAGAATCTTAACGCAGACTTAAAGGGCTGATTATTCATACACCACGACGAAACCAAGAAATGTTTAAACAACGAATCGCGCGAATCTTCGCGAAGGGGATTTAGAGGAGGGGCCGGATAGGGCCTATAGGGCTTCACATTTGTCCAAAATGTTTGCGGAATTCATGGGAGAAAACGCTTGCATGACCGCGAATTCTTGTGTCGCCCTTTCAGGGCGAAGATTCACTCTCGATCCGCCAACCCAGGGCGGCGCGCTAAAGCGCTTGCCGTGCGCTAAGATGTTCTGCCGCTTCGGGGCAAACGGCGGCAACTTGCTTAGCGCAATTATTTGGACAGCAGTGAGGGTCCTGTGGGACCAACGGGCAAACATCGTCCCTGGGAGGCGGTCTAAGGAAAGCGGCGGCGAGAGTGCCGCCGCTCCTTTGCTAATTTTTCTTCTTGGGCGGCGGCGGCGGTTTGGGCGTGTTGGCGGCGGGCGTTGTTCCGGCTTTGCCTGCGCCTTTGTTGTCGAGGTTCTTGGTTGAGGTGAACTTGTTCTGCAGGACGCGTTCCAACGCCGCTTTGGTCATGCCGCGGATTTTGCCGTCCACTTGCAAGACGTGATGCACGAGCTTCCAGTTGCCGGTGCCGATGTCTTTTTCCAGGCGCGTGGGCTGCTTTTCGTACATCAGGATTTCGCTGCCCAAATCCTGCAGGGTGTGATTGGCGACGTAGACGAGATTGGTGAGGTCGGCGTTGTCCACGTCCTGCGGGGCCGCCAGCGCGCCGCGGTTGAAGGGCGATTCGAAGAGATTGATGCGCTTCATGTCGATGTAGCCGGTCGAGACATTGAGGCCGGAACTGTTCGACGAGAGCAGATCGGAGAGCTGCGGCGGGTAGCGGTCGAAATCGGCGGAGTACAACTGCAGCGCGAGCATGATCTGCTTGAATTTCGAATCCACGTCGTCGGAGATGCTGCGCTGGCGCTGCGTGGTAATGGCCGGCCACGCGACGGAGGCGATCAGCGCGGCCAACGAGAGGTTGCCGGTGGGCGACGAGTATTCGGTGAGGATGCCTTCGCCATTGGACGCGGCGGAGCGCGCGGCGGCCAGTGCGAAGAGATGCGGGCGGAGCGCGTTGGCGCTGGGGTATTTGTCGATCGATTCGCGATCGATCAATTCGGCTTTGGTCATCAACGGCATCAACTGGTTGTAAATCGTGGAGAGTTTGACGAGGTCGAAGTACGTGATTTCGCTGCGCGCTTCGCGGAATGATTTCATCACTGTTTTGAAGCGCTGGTCTTCGTACAACGACGTGCGCGGCGAACTGCGCTGCGACATGGCTTTGCGCAACGACGGCAGATCGTCGGTGAGCAGCACGAAATGGCGCTGGCCGGTTGAGCCTTCGGTGTCCATGTCCACTTTCGCCCACGCCGCGAAGAATGGCGTGGTTTTGGATTCGGTGTTGCCGAGGTTGTCGCGCAGGCCGAGCTTGAGCGCGCTGGGGTCTTCGCCTTTCGCGGCGCCGCGCTGGTAGCGGATGATCGAGCCGGACGTGTTCGTGGTAAGGTATTGGATGCCGGTGCCGTTTTCGAGTTTTGTCATCAAATCCTTCAATTCGCGCTCGTAGTTCACGTTGTCCTTGTCAATTTCCATGCAGATGACGTACTGGAAATTGCCGAGGATGTCGCCCCAGGTGGCGATCTTGGAATTGCGCGGGGCGTAATCGAGGAAGAGCGAGAATTCACCTTTGAAGAGGTCGAGTTTCTTCTTCAAATCGGCGGGGTCCTTCGCGCCAATGGCGCCGGAGAGGCGCGATTCCATCGCGGCGGCGCTGCCGAAGAAAGAGCCGAGCGATTCCTTGCTTGCGGCGAAGATGTCGGAGAGATTGCCCAGCGAGGCCCAGTAGAAGAGTTCGTCGTTGGCGACAAAATTGGCGCTCAAGCCCTTGCAGCCGTCGGTGATTTTGGGGATGTCTTTTGCGGCGGCGCGGACGAACAATTTTTCGCGAATGGCGGCGTCGTTGCCGTCGGGGACGTTCATGCCGAGCGCGAGGAGCGGGCGGGCATTTTCGGCGCCGAGCGAAATGGCGCCGGCGAGGGCTTTCATCCACGGACTTCGGTCGGCTGCGCTGACCAGCTCCAGCGGCTGGAATTGCACGAAGACCAGCGCTTCGCCTTTGTCGTCGCGCCCGACTTGTTTGTAGGCGCTTTGATAAGAGGCGTTGAGCGCCATGGAGCCGGCGCCTTTTTTGGTGGAAAAGCGTTCGATCGCGTCTTCGACGAGGCCTTTGCCTTGCGCGTAAATGAAGAGGTTTTCGACGAAGGTCCAGGATTCGTAAATGCCGAGGTCGGTGTTTTCGAGGCCGTGGATTTTGTAGACACCGCGGTCGGAATCGAAGTCGCGGTAATGCGCGTCGATGGCCAGGCGCCCGCGGTACTGGTCGAAGGCGTTTTCCATTTCCTGCTGGCGCAGGCTGCCCGCGTCGCCGGGCGGCATGGAGGCGATGAGCATGAAGCGCGGCAGCTTTCCGCTGCTGAGGGAGTTGAGCGCGGCGGCATCGGCATCGACGACGAGCGTGACTTGCGATTCGAGCATGGGCATGATCTTGAGCAGCATGTCCACTTCTTCGTTGCGGCGTTTGAGTTCCGCTTCGCCGCGCGTGCCGTCGCCTTTGACGTACGTTTCGCGCAATTTGCCGAACGCGGCGTTGATGGGCGTGAGGATTTCGTCTTCGGAGAGCAGGCTTTTGAAAGCGGTGTGTTCAAACGCCGCTCGGGCTTTTTTGACGTCCGGCGTGGAGAGCAGGAGCACCGCGTTTTCGGGCGCGAGCAATTCCGGGCGCACCTGGCGGGTGAGTTTTTTGGCTTCGGGTTTGTCGCTGTCGTCTTCAGCGCGAACGGCGCAGACGGCGGCGAGGCAGAGTAAGGGGAGCAGCAGTCGCGCGAAGGCGAAACGCGGATGTGAATTCGGCTGAATCATGAAACCAAAGACCTCCATAGGACCGGACAAAGCGCTTTCGTCCAAAGTTACGCAACCGCTTTTTAGGCCCGCAATTATGGATTGCGATGCGCGTAAAAATCCTACTGAAAATAGCGCATAATCCATTATCGGACGGAGAGGCGGAGGAGTTGAGGCGCGGACGTTTTTAATTCACGCGGGACGATTTTTTCACGCGGAGGCGCAATGGCGCAGAGGAGGGCGCGGAGAAGCAAGAACAACGAATCTCACGAATCTTCACAAAGGGGTTTGAGGAAAAACGCAGTTAGCCGCCAGCGCGGCTAAGAGGGTGTTTAAAAAGTGGGTGCGAGCGGAAAACGAGCGATTTTTGTTCGGATCGAGGCGCGAACTTCATGCGCTATCCGAAGGAGATAACGCTTGAAGTTCGCAACGAAGAGCCGGACAAAAAGCGCCGTTTTACG
>DATGGK010000016.1:0-6224 GCA_035308565.1 Planctomycetota bacterium
CAGCCCTGAAGGGGCTAGCCACCTTTCACCTCGTCGCCTTCTCATGGATTTTCTTTAGCGCCGATTCCACCGATAGCGCCCTGCAATTCGTCAAAGGCCTCTTCACCCGCATGCACAAATCCTCGTCGCCCAATTTCAAAATCGAAGGCAACGTCGCACACGCCTTCATCGCCGCGTTCATCCTTCTTCTCGTCATCGATCTCCCCCAATTCCTGTCGCGCGACCACTGCGTCGCGCTAAAATGGCCGCTCTACCGGCGAGCGCTTCTCTATGCAACCTTGTTCGTCTGGATCGTCATGATGCGAGGCCTCGACAATGTCCCCTTCATCTATTTTCAATTTTGAATCGCTGCACGGCTTAACCCCGCGTGTGCCCAAAGCGCTGCTCATCGCCGCCGCGCTCGTGCTCACCCTCGAACTCGCGCTGCGTCTCGCGCCCGACCGCTGGCTGCTCCCCTACTCCTCGCGCCTCGGCCTCGCGCTCTACATGGAACACGAAGTCCTCCCGCGCTTCGACCACCCGCAAATCGCAATCTTCGGCACGTCCCGCGCCGCCGACGCTTTCTCCCCCGTGACGCTCGACGAAGCGCTAAATCTTCCGCCCTATTCCTCCGTAAACTTAAGTATCTTCAGCGGACGCACCAACGAATGGTTCAACTTCTACCAGCGCAACCGCGCCAAACTCTCCAAAGTCAAAGTGCTCGTGGTCGCCGTGGACGAATGGACCTTCAGTTCCGGCGTCACCGCCGACGAACAGCTCAGCATCTCCGCGCCTTTCATCGAACGCTGGAATTTCGTGCAGACCGGCGAAGCCCCGCCGCACCCGGAAGAATCGCCCGACGAAAAATCCAAGCGCGCCGCCGCCACCCTCGACTACATGCGCACCCGCCGCAATCTCCTGCTGGTCGATTGGCTCTTTCAAATGCGTATGAAGCTTGCTTATCTGCCCAAGTCCATCTTGGTTTCGCTGCATCTCGCCCAACGCCACGAAAGCATCGCGCTCGACGCCGATCGCATGGTTCGCTCGCCGGGCACCGAAGTCGAAAGCCTCAAGCAAGCTGAAAACTCGCCGATCTCGCGCGAGCGCATCAAAAATTACTACAAGCATTTCAACTCCCACCCGCTCTACATCGCCTATTTCGAAGAACTCGCCGCGCTGGCCAAAGCCGACGGCGTGCGCCTGCTCGTCCTGCAGATGCCCAACCGCCGCTCCTATCAAAACGAAGTGGACAAACTCTTCCCCGAAGAATACGAGCAGCACATTCGCGTCACCCGCGACCTCGCCGCAAAAGTCGGCGCCAGTTTCAAATCCGCCAAATTCCCCGAAGAAATCAGCGCCGACGGCAAAACCCTCACTGACGCCAATTACAAGGACTACGGCCACATGGTCCCCTCCGGCACCGACATCTGCACCCGCTGGCTCGCCGACATCATCAAGAACGAAGCCTTGCTCAAATAGTTTGTGGTGCAGACGTCTCGCCTGCACGTCCGTCTCGCAAGGCGCCGCCGCCCGGTGATGGAGCGGCGGCACTCTTGCCGCCGAGTCTTGCGCAGCAAGACGCCGCCGTTCCCCTCTCCCTCCGGGAGAGGGCCGACGGGCGTACCCGCCCGCGGGGTGAGGGGCAGCGCGCAAATTCCCGCGTTACAATTTCCCCACTCGTGTGTTAGAAATCAGGATTGCACTCGTGCGTACCGCCTCTTTCTTCTCGGAGAACTCAATGCCCGTCCCGCGCCTCATCCTCGTATTCGCGCTCGCCGCCTCCATCCAATCCCTCACCGTCAGAGGCGGCGAAGACACCGATTTTCAAAAAGCCCGCGGCTTCTACACCCTTCAGGAATACCAGCTCGCCGCCGACGCCCTTACCAAATTCGTCGGCGCCTACCCCAAATCCGAACGCCTCGAAGACGCCAAACTCCTCCTCGCCGAAAGCTACTACCAGCTCAAAAACTACGCCGACGCCGCCAAACAATTCGACGCCTTCGTCGCCGATTTCCCAAAATCCGCCCACCGCCCCGACGCGCTGCTCCGAGCCGCGCGAGCCTTCAGCAACGGCAAGGATTACCGCAACACGCTCAAACACGCGCACACGTACCTCGAAGAAAACCGCGAAGCCGAAAAGACCGCCGCGCCGCAGGACCCCATCCACCACAAATTCGCCACAGCCCTCTACGACGCCGGCGACAGCAGCTACGAATTGAAAGATTTCGCCAAAGCCCAGGCCTATTGGGAGGAACTCCTCACCAAAACGCAGCAGCCCGCGCTGATGATCGAAGCCAATTACGGCCTCGGTTGGATTTATTTTAACGCAAAGAATTACGAAAAAGCCGCCGCCGCGTTTCACGCCGTCGCCGAACAACCCAACAATCTGCGCATCGCCTGGTCCAAATTAATGGAAGGCCGCTCGCTCGCCGAATTGAAGAAAGCCAGCGAAGCCATCGCCGCCATCCGCCTCGCGCCAACATTGCCAGGCGCCGACGACGCGCTCAAAGCCGAAAGCCAACTCCGCCTCACTGAACTGCTCCTCAATTCCGACAATCCCACCGAAATGCTTGCCAACTTGCGCGTGCTCGCCAAAGATTACGCCGCGCTTCCGTCAACGCCGCCGACGATCGCGCAAGCCGCCTCGAAGATGTACACAACCAAACACTTCGCCGAGACCGTTGAACTCGCCGACCTCTATCTGACTCTCACCGCCGCCAACCCCGCCGCCGCGCCCTCGCGCGCTCCCATCGCGCGCATGAAAGGCCGCTCGCTCCTCGAACTCAACCGCACCGCCGAAGCCGTCGCCGCCGCGCGCACCGCCGTCACCGAAGCTGCCGCGCTCACCGACGCCAAACTCAAAGAAGAAGAACAGCCCGCTTCGATGATGCTGCTCGGCGAACTCATGTCCAAAGATGCCACGCCCATCTATAAGGATCTCGTCGAGAAATTCCCGCAAACCCGTTTCGCTCCCGCCGCGCAATACGAACTCGCGCGCCTCGCCGGTGAAGCTGGCCGCATCGACGAAGCGCTCGCCTACGCCGAAGCCCTGCTCGAATCGCTCAAAACCGCGCCCGCCAACGACCAAACCGCCAAACTCAAACGCGACGCGCTCTTCGCCGCCGGCGAATTCGCCTTCCGCAAACCCGACCACAAAAAATCCGCCGCCTTCGCCGACGAGTATCAAAAAGAATACGGCGACAAAGACGAACACGCCGACGATGTTGCGCGCAAACTCGCCTGGAGCCTCCACGGAACCGGCGACGACGCCGGCGCCATCAAAGTCCTCGACGCCGCGCTCAACGCATTCCCCAAAAGCGCGCACCGTGACGAAATGCTCTACGTCCGCGCCGCCGCCGCCAACAAAACCGGCAACGCCGCCGACGCCATCAAATTCAACGAACTGCTCACCCACGAAATCACCGCCTCGCCCTTCGTGGACGACGCGCTCTTCGATTCCGCCGTGCTTCAATTCAAAGAAAAACAATACGACGCCGCGCTCGCCAAGCTCAATCAAATCCTCGACAAGCCCGCGCCCAAACCCGAATTGAAAAACATCGCGACGCAACTGCGCGCCTCCGCGCGCCTGCAGCTCAATCAATTCCCCGGCGCGCTCGCCGACGCCAGCGACTTGCTCGACAAATCAGCCGACGATCCGAAACTCAATCTCCCCGCGCTGCGCCTGATCAAAGCCGTCGCGCTGCTCTCGCAGCAAGGAAAGGAATCCGACGCGCTCACCGCGCTCAACGACCTCATCGCCAAAGGCCCCGCCGACGCGCCCGAAGTCCGCCAGGGCCTCTCGCGCCGCGCGTATTTGCTCTTCGCTCAGAAAAAATACGCCGACGCCAAAGCCGATTTCATGACGCTCAGCGACCCCGCCAAAGCCGCGACCCCGCAGGAAGCCGCCGACGCCGCGCTGCGCCTGGCCGTGATTCACCTCGAATTGAAAGAAGCACCACTTGCCAAAGCGCTGCTCGAAAAACTTGCCGATCAGAAACTCGAAGGCGTCGCGACGTTCGACGTGCCCAACCTGCTCGGCAACATTCTCTTCGAAGCCAACGACAACGCCGGCGCCGTGAAAATGTACGACCGCGCGCTGACTGCCGGCGCGCAACTCAAAGATCTGCCGCCCTCAAAACTCGCCGCCACACGCCTCAATCTCGCCTTCGCGCTGCGCCGCAGCAATGAAAAAGAAAAAGCCGAAAAGATGTTCGCCGATGTTGTCAGCGGCGATCCCAAAGGCCCCTACGTCGCCGAAGCGCTCTTCGAACGCGCCAGCGTCCTCGTCGCGCTAAGCAAAAACGCCGACGCCATGCCGCTCTGGAAAGACATCGTCGAAAATCACGCCACCAGCGACTTCGCGCAGAAAGCGCTCTTCCTGCTCGGCCAAGCCCAAGCCCAAGCCGGTAACTTCAAGGAAGCCGCCGAAAGTTTCGAAGCGCACGCGAACAAATATCCCGCCGTCAATCTGCGCGAAACCCTGTGCGGCCTCGGCGAATCGCGCCTGCATTTAAGCGAATCCGAAAAAGCGCGCGACGCCTTCACCAAAGCGCTCGGCGCCAAAGGACTCGACGCCGACCTGATCCTGCCGGACAAAAGCTCCGACGACGTCGCCGAACGCGCCCTGCTCGGCCTCTCCGACATCGCCCTCAAATCCGGCGACGCCCCCGCCGCCAAACACATAGCCCTGCGCATCCTCACCGAAGACCCGCAATCCGCCTGGGCCGACGCGGCTCTTTTCATCGCCGGCCAAGCCAGCGAAATGGCCAAAGAACCCGAACGCGCCATCGGCTACTACCGCAAACTCATCGCCGACTGCCCCAAAAGCATTCACCTTCCGGCGGCGCAGGATAGGTTGCGCGCATTGGGAGCGCCGAAATGAATGATGAATGAGGGAAAATAAGGACAGACACCTATTATTACCTTGTATTATAGGTGACTGTCCCTAGTTTCCGATATGGGTGAGTGGTACGCCGCTCATTTCCACTGTCCCGGATTTTCTATTCTCCATCCCCGAATACCGTATTTCATTTTCCTTTCTGATTTTCCCGATATTTCAACCACCGTTTGGCTTGGTCGACAGAAGTCTTATATTCTTTGTCCGATTCATGCTCATTAATATAACTCTTCAAAATCGTGTCACCGCCATTAAAGCCGTTTATCTCTGTAATTGCGCGGCTTCTAAGGTCATCTTCAGAATCTGCTAGGAACGTCAGCACTAACGCTTTTTTTGTTTCACCCGTACATGTCGCGACAATCAAGTTGAAAACCGCCAATCGCGGTATTATTCCGCTACGCATTCGCTCCATAACCAATGCGGACAAAAGTGGGGATTCTATCCATGCGATTTTGCGGATCTGAATATAATATATAACCTGCGCTTGAATTGTTCGGCCGGACTGTGAGTTATTAGATGTCTCCAAAATCTTAACTAGGGCTGCTGTGCGTGACGTTTCCGGAACTGCACTTTCAAAATCTTTATAACCCCGATCAGCGTCGGGCATATCCGGTGAAGCGAAAAACCCGGCCAATTCGGCGCTGGATAGTTCCTGTGCGGCGACGGCGGATCCAATCGGGATGCACACTGCAATCAAGATTGTTTTGATCAAAGCTCTCATTTTAAACACCTCCGTAAATGTCCGATAGACTCAATGCACGAATCCTTGGTTCGAGTGATTTCGTATCGTATCGATTTGGCGGGTGGCACCGTTTACGCTCACAACCCCTGCGCCTCCGCCGGCCACTGAGCGAAAAAGGGTGCCACTGGTAGGTACTCCTACCAGTGCTGATCGGGAAGACGCGCACAAGCTTACCCCACGTTCCCGCCGGCACTCAGTCGCGCGCTCTTACAACTTCAAAACACTCACGTTCGGCAATTCCGGATCAATGGGCAATTCGGGCCGGTGCCAACGCTTCCAACTCGACCACCGCCACTTATCCGGCGAACTTACCAGCCGCCTTTGCACGGGATTATTATGCATGTATTCCAGTTTGGTCCAAATGTATTTTTCCGACCAAACATTCAAATCATGCCCGCCGCCTTCTGGGGCGTCAAGCTGCCGGGGGGAGTCTGAGGACATGCGGACGCCTCGTTCCGATCCGCACTGGTAGGAGTACCTACCAGTGGCACCCTTTTTCGCCCAAGCCGCAGTCAACGGCTCAGGAGTATTGGCGTTAACAGTGCCACCCGCCCAATGCTGCTTCTTTAAGCCGTCAATTGTTGGGACTTCCATTCGTCACGCGAG
>DATGGK010000017.1:0-35822 GCA_035308565.1 Planctomycetota bacterium
GCGATTAGGCTTTTTAAACAGTTTTTGATAACCCCCGCCGCTCATCGCACATTTCAATGAACGAACGGCAACATTGGCTCTGCGATTAACAAAACTTAATGTCCGTACAGGTTGCTCAGAATCTACGTTTTTAGTGTACAAAAGAAGGTGAATGTGGCTATAAATCAACAGCCACTATTTTGGAGGGGACTCCTATGAATCGACAAGTTGTTTTCTCGCTTGCCGCAGTGCTTTTCGCGTCGTCGCTGTTCGCCGCCGGCACCATGCCGCCGGTGACGTTGCCGGTCGCCAATCCCGACAGCATGACCGTCGTGAAGAACAGCGCCAACAACCCCACTAATGTGCTGCTCAACGACAAAGGCGTGGGCATTTCCGTGACCGCCGTCACGCAAGGTGCGCACGGCACAGTCGCCATCGCTCCGACCGCCAACGCCGGCAGCGTCGGCATCGTGCTCTATACCCCCGCGCAAAACTACGTCGGCCAGGATCAATTCTCCTACACGATCACCGACGTCAACGGCGCGACGGCCTCGGCCAATGTCAGCGTGACGGTCATCGATCCCACCAATCCGCCGCCGCCCATCGCCAATCCCGATTTCGCAAAAGTCAACAAGAACAGCACCAACAACGTGATCAACGTGCTGGCCAACGACATCGGCAATTTCTTGAGCATCAAATCAGTCACGCAGGGCGCCCACGGCAGCGTTGCGATTTTGCTGACGCCCGGCATCACCGCCGGAGTCGTGACCTACACGCCCAACACTGACTACGTCGGTCCCGACCAGTTCACCTACACGCTGACCGATCTCAGCGGCGCGACTGCCGTCGGGAACGTCAGCGTCTCCGTCGTCGATACCACTCCGCCACCGCCGCCGTGCATGGCCAATCCAGATTCTGCGACCGTCAACGAAAACAGCAGCGCCAATTTCATCAATGTGCTGGCTAACGACACCGGCACCGGTTTGACCATCACCGCGGTGACGCAGGGCGTGCATGGCTCGGTCGCGATCGCCGCGGCAAGCACGAATACCCACGCAGGCGTGACCTATACGCCCGCGGCGAATTACGCGGGCCAGGATCAATTCACCTACACGATCACCGATGCCAACGGTGCGACCTCCACGGCAACCGTGGGCATTCTGGTCGTCGGCACCACGCCGCCGCCGTGCGTGGCCAATCCGGACACGGCCAATGTGGCCAAGAACAGCACCGACAACCGCATTTTCGTTTTGCTCAACGACACGGGCGTCGGCTTGACCATCACCTCCGTCACGCAAGGCACGAACGGCGCCGTCTCGATTTCGCCGAACAACGCCGGCAATGTGCTGCCGCAATGCGTGCTATACACGCCGGCGGCCAACTATGTGGGACAGGATCAGTTTACGTACACGATCACCGACTCCGGCAACAATACCTCCACGGCCACTGTCTCCGTCACCGTGATCGACAAAACGCCGCCCCCGCCGCCCGTCGCCAATCCCGATACCGCCATCGTGCTGAAGAACAGCACCGGCAATCCCATCGACGTGTTGGCCAATGACAAAGGCGTCGGACTGTCCGTCACCGCCGTGACGCAGGGCGCGAACGGCACGGTAACCATTATTTACGCCACGGCGGGCGCCACCGCGATCGGAGTGGGTGTCACGTACACGCCGGCGACCGGCTACGTCGGCCCGGATCAATTCACCTACACGATCACCGATGCCAACGGCGCGACGGCGACGGCTTTCGTCAGCGTCACCGTCATCGACAACACGCCGCCGCCCCCTCCGCCGGCGATGGCCAATCCGGACTATGCCAAAGTCGCCAAGAATAGCACCGCCAATTTCATCGACGTGCTCCGCAACGACATCGGCACGGGACTCACCATCACCGCCATCACGCAAGGCGCCAACGGCACCGTCGCCATCGCGCCAACTCCCGTCTCAAACGTAGGCGGCCGCGGCGGCGTGACCTATACGCCCAACACCGGCTACGCCGGGCAGGATCAGTTCACCTACACGATCACCGATTCCAACGGCGCGACCTCAACCGCCAATGTCTACATCGAGGTGATCGACACCACGCCGCCGCCGCCGCCCGGACCCGTCGCCAATCCCGATTTCGCCGCGGTTCCCGAAAACAGCGCGGCCAATTTCATCAACGTGCTTAAGAACGACCTCGGCACGGGACTCACCATCACCGCCGTGACGCAAGGCAGCAACGGCGCGGTCGCCATCGTCGCCGCCACAAACACGGCACCCGCCGGCGTCTCCTACGCACCGGCGGCCAACTTCATGGGACAGGATCAATTCACGTACACGATCACCGATGGAAGTGGCGCGACCGCCACTGGCACAGTGACCGTCGCGGTGATCGGCATCAAGCCGCCCCCGCCGCCGCCGCCCGTGATCGTGGCCAACCCCGATTTCGCGCGCGTTTTGAAGAACAGCCAGAATAATCCGATTAACGTGCTGGCCAACGATTTCGGCACCGGCCTCAGTGTCACCGCCGTGACGCAGGGCGCCAACGGCAGCGTCGCAATCGTGCAGAACGGTGCCGGCGTGACCTACACACCGAACGCCAATTATGTCGGGCCGGATCAATTCACCTACACGATCACCGACACCGCCGGCAACACCGCTGTTGGCAAAGTCAGCGTCAACGTCGCGGATGTGCCCGCCGGCCCGCATTGCAATCCAGACTTCGCCACGACCACGAAGAACAGCACCGGCGTGGACATTCCCGTGCTGGCCAACGACATCGGCACCGGCCTGAACGTGACGTCGTTTACGCAGCCGGCCAACGGCACCGTGACCAACAACGCCAATGTGTTGACCTACGTCCCCGCGGCGAATTTCGCCGGCCTCGATACATTTACCTACACAGTCACCGACGCCAACGGCGCGACGGCCACCGGCAACGTTTCCGTGATGGTGCTCGCGCCCAAGCCCACAAAAGTCTTCGCGCAGTGCTCGCCGCCGCTTGCCGCGCCGAATCAGCCGATCGCGTTCTTCGCGCAGATTGCATCGGCCACGCCCGTCGCCAGCGCCACGTTCGCCTGGGATTTCGGCGACGGCACAACCTCATCGCAGCAAAATCCCACGCACGCCTACAGCGCCACCGGAACGTACACGGCAACCGTGACCGCATCCAGCGGCAACACGGTCATCGGCTCTGCGAGCGTGACCGTGCAAATCGTAGGCGCCGCAGCGGGCCCCGTCGCGCGCTTCACGAGCAGCAGCGTCGTCGCCGTCGCGGGCGCGCCGATTACTTTCGACGCTTCGTCAAGCATCGGAACCATCGTCACCTACGCTTGGGATTTCGGCGATACGACGACTGGCAACACCGTGAAGGTGACGCATACGTACGCCGCCGCGGGCCCGTACACCGTCACACTCACCGTAACCGATCAGAATAGCCAGACTGCAAGCGTGTCGCACACGATCCAAGTGCTGGCGGCCAACAGCACGCTCAAGAGCCACGTGCAGTACATCGCGAAGCTCAACTTCGCCGTGGCCGCGTCCGACACGCTGAATCTCAACGCGGTCACCAACGTCGGCACGACGCCCGTCGCGGCAGGCACGACCGTCGGCGTGACTATCGCCGGCGTCACTTACACCGGAACGCTCGACGCCAACTTGCAGGACACCACGCAGCCGAACGTGCGCTTCGCCGTGAAACAAGGCGCCAATCCCGGCGACGTGGCGCTGCTGTTGACCGTCAAGAAAGGCACGCTCGCCACCGCCTTCGCCAACGCGGGCGCTGTCCCCGGCACGTCCACTGCGCCGATCACGATCAGCGTCCCGGTCACGCTGAGCGTGGGCGCGCAGAGCGTGGACCTGTCGATCAAAACCGTCGTGCTCTTCGCGCGCAACGGCAAGACGGCGACCGCCGCGGGCAACGGGCCGTAAGCGGAGCGCCGACAAAAATGAAGCGCCCGCAATATCGGAGCGCCGGCTTCCAGCCGGCCCGCATCGGAGCGGCGCGTCCAAGTTAAAGAAAACTTCTCGCCAGCAAGCAACGTTTGTAGTCCCGCCTTTAGGCGGCTTACCATCCGCATCGGACCAGCGCGTCCAAATCAAAGCAGAACTCTCGCCGGCATAGTGCGGATCGGACAAAAGCTCTCGAATTTCCGAAGATTCAGTCGGCAGTTTATTCGCCGTTCGCGTGCCACTGGCCTTGCCAGTGCGGATCGGATAAAGATTCTCGAATTTAACAAAGTTCTTCACGCGCGACGAATCCCGCCACGCAAAAACTCAACCGCCGCGCGCATATCCTCTGCCATCGGCGCCTCGATGGCGATCGTTTCTTTTCGAAATTCAAATTGCAACCGCGCCGCGTGCAGCGGCATCCGCGTCAGCAACACCGCATCGCCTTTAATCAATATCGCGCGCATTCTATAAAGCGGATCGACCGCCAGCGGATGACCGAGGTATGCGAGGTGCACGCGAATCTGATGCATCCGCCCTTGCAACGGCCGCGCTTCGATCAGCGAGAAATGCTCGAACGCTTCGACCACCTTGTACCGCGTCTGGCTCGCCCGTCCCGCCGGATGAATCGCGCTCGTCTTCGGCGCCGGCAACGGCGGCAGTTCCGCGCCGGGATTTTGCTTTTGAAAATAACGCACGGCATTGCGCAACCGCTCAGGCTTTCCGGTTTGATGTTCGAGAATCCGCGCATCGATGACCCCGCTCGTTTGCGCGGGCACGCCGTCGCAGAGCGCCCAATACGTCTTCTCCGCGCGTGCCCAATCGCGCTGCAACTCCGCCGCAAGCGCTTTCGATTCCGCCAGCAGCAGCACGCCGCTGGCGTCTTTGTCGAGGCGATGCACCGGCGTCAGCTCGCGCAGTCCCGTCTGCGCAATCAATTCGCGCAGCACCGACCCGCCCGGGCCGGGCGCCGCGTGAACGCTCAGCGACGGAGGCTTGTTGATCGCGAGCAGGCCGTTGGCGTGGTAAAGAACTGAGATGGGTTGCGACATTTGAACAGCCATTTGTCATTTGGCATTTGTGATTTGGCATTTGTGATTGAGCGCATTTGCGCGCGTGTGGGCAAATGACAAATCACAAATGACAACTGCCAAATGACAAATGATCCGTTTAGCGTAAAGGCATAATCCTCGAATACACCGCCTTCAAGTACCGTCCTTCCGGCACGCGCACCGACCACGGGTGATCGCCCGGCGCGCCGTGAATGGCGACGATCTGCATCTCGACGTTGGCTTCGATTGACGCCGCGCGCAGTGCCGTGAGCAAATCTTCTTCGCTGACCAGCCCCGTGCACGAACAACTGACCAGCACGCCGCCCGGCTTGATGCATTGCATGCCCAATCGATTCATGTCGGCGTAGGCGCTCATTGCTCGCGGGATTTCCAGCCGCGACAGCGCAAGCTTGGCCGGATCGAGAACGATGCGGTCGTATTTTTTTCCGCCCTGCCGCTGATCGCGCAGGTAATCGAACACATTCGCATGCACAAATTTCAACTGCTCGCCGATGCCGTTGAGCGCGCGGTTTTTATTCGCGACGTCGATTGCTTTTTCGTCGAGGTCCACCGCTTCGACGGATTTCGCGCCGCCGAGCGCCGCTGAAAGACCGAAACCACCGGTGTAGCAGAAGCCGTCGAAGACCTCCTGCCCGCCGCTGAGTTCCGCGACGCGCCGGCGGTTGTCGCGCTGATCGAGAAAATAGCCGGTCTTGTGCCCGCGGCGCAGATCGACGTGAATCTTGAGATTGTGCTCGGTGATGGTCAGCTCGCGCGTGGCCGGCGGCGGTCCGTCCATTTTGAGGCCTTCGAGTTTCTCCGTGCGATGATCGCTGCGCACGATGATTTCGCTGCCCGGAAAATTCTCGGTGAAGGCCTGCTTGAGCCAGTCGAGATGGCGATGCATGCCCGCGCTGAACAATTCCAGCACGATGCACGGGCCGTATTTGTCCGCGACGAGTCCCGAAAGCCCGTCGCCTTCCGAATGAACGAGCCGGTACGCGTCCGTGACTTTCGGAAGCTGCAATACGTCATGCCGCAATTTCACCGCGCGCGTCACGGCGCCAAGAAAAAATCGCCGGTCGGGATACGCATCTTTCGAAAGCGTGAGCAGCCGCACGGCGATTTCGGAATGCGGATTGTAAAACCCGCGCCCGACGAACCGACCATCGCGTTCGACGACATCGACCAGCGTGCCCGGATCCAGCTCGTCGTAAGGCCCGCCGACCATGCGCCGAAAAATCCACGGATGGTTCGACGAATACCGCGTGCGCATTTCCACAACAGGCAGCACGTCGCCGGCCTCGGGCAGAACCGGCGCTTCGTCAGTACGCTTTTTTCGCATGGAGAGAAGTATAGTCGAAAGTCGAAGAAGTCGAAAGTCGCGTCAGCCGAAGAATCTCAATGCGCGGTCATTTCGCCTCGCCGCTTTGTGAAGAACGCGCGGAGTGCGCGCAAACGCTTCTTTGTTTCAAATCGAAAAAATGCTGACATGATTGGATGCAGTAGCCAACGCATCCACGTTGGGCGCGCCGTGAAGGTATATGTGTACTCCACTTGAGACATCCCATCCGAAATATCCCGGTGATGAATTGAAGCGGCAAACGTCGCAAAAAATGGAGGCTTATTGGTCATTTTTACAGCGGCCACGTCAGGCGGATTAAACACAACGTACTCCGTCTTGACCACAATCCCGCCATGATACCAGCGGCCTTTGCAAATCGATGTGGCGTGAAGTTGCGCAGTGCGATATCCGTCGCTGAGATACGCCGCTTGCAACATCGTATCCCACTCCAGTCTTCGATCATAGTTGTGCAATAACTGAAAGACTTCAGCGCGTGCCGCTGGAAAGTTTTCAATTACAACTCCATGCGGCATGAAAGATCACCTTCCTACAGGTTCGACTTCAACACTTCTCATACTTCCAGTTCCGCGCCTTGCCTTCCGCCATCCACTCCACCGCCTGCGCCAACCGCCGCGCGCGCGTCTCTTCGGCCTTCGCCTCTGTCACCCACTCGATGTACTCGTTCTTTTTACTCGGCGCAAATGCGTCGTACGTCGCCAGCGCTTTTTTGTTCTTCTTCAGCGCATTCAAAAAATATGGCGGTGCGGCCAGCAGAGTCGCTTTCTTTGCCTTTTTCGCCGGCGAAGTTTTCACGCCGTCTTCATTGAGCTTCATCGCTTTCCGAATGTAGGCGCGCATCGTTGCGTCGCTGGGCAGATCGGCCAGCGACGTCATCTTTCCGAAACCCATCCCGACGCGCTCGCCGCCCACTACCAGCTTGTGTTTCCAGAATCCGAACGCGCAATGCTGCTTGAACGAGGCCATGTTGCACAGAATTCCGCGGTACATGAAACTGGGCATGCTCCATTTAAGCGTCTCTTCCACGTCCGGACATTCCTCGTGAATGAGCTTCCGAATGTGCGTCAAAATCGGCTGAGCGAAGTCGGCCGATTTGGCGATGTAGGCGTCGATGCGCGCATCTTTTTTTGGCATATCCCCGCGTCTCCGTGTCTCCCTTACGCCGCGTCCTCATACTGCTTCGGCACGCCTTTCAAAATATCCTTCACCACTTCGTCCGGGCTGATGTTCTCCGCCTCCGCTTCGAAATTCAGAATGATGCGATGCCGCAGACATGGCAGCGCGACCGCTTGAATGTCTTCGAAGCTCGCGTGATAGCGGCCGTCGAGCAGCCCGCGGATTTTCGCGGCCAGCACCAGCGCTTGCGCGCCGCGCGGCGACGAGCCGTAACGCACGTATTTGTTCGTCGTCTCCGTCGCAAATTCGCCATTCGGCACGGTCGCCAGCGTCAGGCGCACGGCAAAATCCAGCACCGGCGGCGCAACCAGCGCCTGTCGCACGAACATGCGGTAGCGCAGCAGGTCTTCCCCCGCGATCACTTTCTGCGCGTCGTACTTCGCCGTCTCCGTCGTGCGCCGCAACACTTCCGCCAAATCCGCGCGCCCGGAATAGCCGACATTCAGCTTGAACAAAAAGCGGTCGAGTTGCGCTTCAGGCAGCGGATACGTGCCCTCCTGCTCGATTGGATTCTGAGTCGCCAGCACAAAAAACGGCTGCTCCAATTTATAGATCGTGCGCCCGACCGTCACCGAATGTTCCTGCATCGCTTCGAGCAGCGCCGATTGCGTTTTGGGCGTCGCGCGATTGACTTCGTCGGCCAGCACGATCTGCGCGAAGATCGGCCCCGGCTGGAATTTCATCTCGCGGTGCCCGCTATCCGACTCCGTTACAATATTCGTGCCAATGATGTCCGCCGGCATTAAGTCGGGCGTGAATTGAATCCGCGAAAAACGCAGCTCGAGACACTGCGCCAGCGTGCGCACCAGCAGCGTCTTGCCCAAACCGGGCGCACCCTCAAGCAGGCAATTGCCGCCCGCGAAAATACAGGTGAGCACGCCATCGACAATCTCGCGGTGCCCCACCATCACCTTCCCGACCTCGTCGCGAAGTTTCTGAAAGATGTCGCGAAATTCGGCGGCCTGCTGCGTGATGGGTTCTGCGCTCATGAAGACTCCTTGGTTCTGTTGTTATCGAAAATTTATCTCGATTCATCCCCGGCAGCTTTTTTGACAAGCGAAGCGGCAAGTGCGGGGCTCTCAGGACTCATCAATGTCGCATCGGACAGCTTCGATTCGATTTGATTGACAATAAGCTGAAACTCGACGCGCGATTCGGACTGAAGTCCCAAACAAGCGGCAATTCCTACCGTATCCGTGCTAAGCTGCTCGGCGAGCTGAAGTTTTAGGTTGCGGTTGTCTTCGTAAAGAGCATACGAATGAAAATGCATGGGGTCGCCGCGGCGAGCGAGAGTCAAGTGGCTAAAACGAAAGCTTTTTTTCATATACGCCATGAGATGATCTTGCAGTACCAGAACTAATTTTTTTGAAATCCCCTCAAACGTCTGAATCTTATGATGCAGTTGTACGAGGATCGTCTTTGCCGTCATCTTCCAATTCATGCCAAAGGGCTTCCTTGACGCGCAGTCTTTGGTCTTGACGTGAACTCCCTGAGCACGCAAAAACCGCTGCCGCTCGGGCCAAATCGTACCCGTGGTATCAAGCGTTTGAAGTTCAATGCCGATGAAATCGATCACTTTCTTCATGCGCACAGACGCAAGACAATAGTCAATGCTGCCGCCGGGCACTTGGAGTTCGGGGACGATGTGCCACTCGTTGCCCGGTTGGTGCAGCGCGAGTAGTTCTTTGCAGTCCTCAAAAATCTGCCGGCGCTCCAATAATCGGAAGGGGCAAATCATTACCTTCTGTGACACCTTGCCATGCGACAGAGTACACGTGCCAATTGTCTGCTCAGGCGCACTTTTCCGGTTCTTTAGGCATTTTCGGCTCAAGAACGGACATGTCTGGTGTGACGCAACCTCAGACCAACCCCCGTGCATGGGAACCGATGCGGTTGACACGCCATAGAGTTCCGAGATTTTTGTGGTCATAGGAGAAACCTGCACCGTTCCCGTGCGTTGCCAACGTGCTCTTCGCCAATTTCGATTCCCACGGATTTTCGCGACAAATTGAACGCAACTAAATTTGTTGTGCCCGTGCCTGCGAATGGGTCCAGAACTATCCCGCTTTCCGGGCATGTGGTCAAAATCGGCAACTTGCACAGGTCTTCGGGATAGGGCGCGAAGTGGGAATTTCGCCTTTGCGTGTCCTCCGGGATAATGTCCCACACGTCGCCCATCTTGCTGCCATCGGGGTGGTATTTCAGAAAATAAAATCCCTTTTCGTTAAGTTCCCTGGCCCGCCCTGACATTCTCTCTGAGTCCGAATGCGTGGCTCGTTGAACGCCGCGAATAATCATTCGAAAATCTGCCAACTTTCCAGATTGCATTTCCTGCAGCATGGATTCAAGCGCGGCCATCGCCTGTCGTTTTTCTTCCGGCAACAGGGCGGTAGCCAATTCGATTTGACGCCGATAGCGAACGCCGCTGACACCCGTCGCTGACACTACCCTGTCGTTCACCACCTTGGACGTTCGCGGCTGCCGTCGTACTGCGCTGACATTGTAAAAATATCCCTTCGGATTTTTAACGAAGTGAAATATGTTTTCATGCACGTTTCGCAGCTTGTCTATGGAATTGTCCATGCCGCCTTTGACTTTATTCCAAATTACACTGTTTCGCAGCGTCCATCCTTGCCCATCGGTCAGCGCAAATGCCACGCGCCAAGGCAAGCCAAGCAGATTCTTCCCTTCGTAGGCGTCGCCAATGTTTAACCAAAACGACCCTCTCGGTTTAAGCACTCTTTTCAGTTCGCTGCATATCGCAACGAGATTTGCAACATACTCCTGCCACGTTGGCTCAAGGCCGATTCCACCCGCGCCATAGTCGCGTTGGTTCCAATATGGAGGCGAGGTCATGACGCAATCGATCGACGCATCCGGCATCTCGGAAAGAACGGTCAGCGAGTCTCCGCACAAAAAAAGCGGCGCAAATCCTTCTTCGTCTCGATATTGCTCAAAGGACGTTGTCACGAGAGTGTTTGAGCCGGCGTTGCATGTTCGCATAATTTGCATAACTCTTCCACTCCCCACTTCCCGCACTATTCATTCGGCGGCAACAAATCCGCCACGGCAATCTTCGCTTTCGGCGCGCGCAACGGCGAAACCATCTCGTTTGGCAGCAGTATAAATCGATTCGAGTAATCACATTTTACATCGCCGCAATTTTTCACGCCACGCAAGACTTCGAGTTGAAAACTCATCAAGTTGACAATCCAATAGTCCTCGATTCCGGCTTTCGCATAAAGAGCAGCTTTGCCGGAGCGGCAGAACGCCAAATCCCGGTCGGTGTGGCTGATTTCAATGACCAACTCTGCAGCACTTGGATGATTCTTAAAATCCTCATACGTCGATCCGCGCGCCACCGCAATATCGGGTTCAGGATCGGAATTCTTCAACAGGCGCAGTTGAAGTTGCTGCCTGACCCAATAGTTGTCTCCAAATGCATTCTCCAAAATGCGTGCAATTGCATGAACACAGTAGGCATGTTGCGGCGATTGGCGGTCCTTTTTATAAATGATTCCGTGAATAAGTTCGACCCTTTTCCCTTCGAACAACCCAATGCGGGTCATTTGATCGTACTCCCGGCGCGACCAACGTAATACTTTGGGTCTTGTCGTTCGCATGAACTCACGCCTCTTACCCACTCCCTACTCCCTACTCCCTACTCCCTACTCCCTATTCCTTCTTCGCCCGTCTCTTCGCCTTCAACAACGCCCCAGTATATTCGCTCGCCGCTTTCTCGACAGGCGTCAATTTCGTCCCGCCCACCATCGGTTTCTTCCGCGCGGCTTCCTGCGCGGCGGGATCCAAGTTCATGTTCTGCGCCGCCTCACTCCCGCCGGCTTGTTCGTAGCGGCTCTGCGCGTCGAGGCTGGCCGTGCCGGTCGGCACGATGTCCTGCGGCGGGGGCGGTGCCGTGTTTGTTCCGCCCAGCGCCTGCGCCGCCGCGGCCTGCAACTGGCGCTTCTTCAATTTCAATTTCAACAACACCGGCTCGATAAACGCGTACGCCCAAGCCCACATTTTCTCCGGATCGATCGCCAATCTCCGCACCGCCACGTCCAGCGGGAACAGGCACAGCGCCGCGATCAAAAGATACTTCATCAAATCCGTGGGCTGCTGAGCGGGCGGTTGATCGTGTTCGAACAGTCCGCACTCCAGCGGTTTGAGCGCCACGAGGTCTTTCTTACGGCTTTCTTTGTATTTCCCCGTCGCTATTTCGCCCATCTGTTCCAGCAGCGCGTCGTCGTTGTCGCTGTGCGCGAATTCGGCGCTGTAGCTGTTGGCGATTCCCGTCACGATGCTCTGCGGGTTGCGCGGGTCCGATTGATCCACGATGGTAATCGCGTACGCGCCCGGCTTGTCCACTTTGAACGACGCCTCGTACTTTCCCGCTTCGGTCATCGTGAAATTCAGCGTTTCCGAGCCGCTGATCTCATCCTTCGAACCTTTCGGGGCGATCCAGTTGCCGGCCAGTTTGCTGATCGGTTTTATCGCGCCATTTTTATCAAAGACTTCAACCACCACATGCGCCACGC
The DNA here is from genome assembly GCA_035308565.1 of Planctomycetota bacterium. GTDB lineage: Bacteria > Planctomycetota > SZUA-567 > H5-PLA8 > H5-PLA8 > JANXLS01. The sequence continues at coordinate 12,041 of DATGGK010000017.1, forward strand.
CGTCTTCGATGCGCACCGAGACGGAATGGTTCGAGGGCATGCGCTTGCGGCTGGCGTCGCGCAGCACGTTGGTCCAGAATTTTTTGTACGCCTGCCAGCTTACCCATTCCGGCGCCCAGCGTTCCGAACTGTCCGACGTGAATGCGAACGTCGTCCCCAGTCCGTAATGCCACGTCGCAAGAATCGGCGTCTTCTGGCCTTCGTGAATGGTGTAAAGCTGCAGTTCCGCTTCTTTTTTTGGCTCGGTGATCACGATCGCGCGCACCGGCGGAAAGGTCGTCCCGAAATCTTTCAGCGTCGGACCGGGCACGCCCAGCATCACCGGCACTGCACTCCCGTCGGTCGGCCAGATCAAACTTTTACGCACCACAGCCGCTTCCTTGATGAAAATCTGCGGCAGTTTTTTCGGGTCGTTTGCCGAATAATAATTCCCGCCCGTGCGCGTCGCGACGTCTTTGAGCGACGCGATGTCCGCTCCGCCATGCGGGAATATCGAAACCGTCGAAATGCTGATCCCGCCGGCTTTCGCCGCGTTTATCGTCGATCCTTGCGGCGGCTGCGGGTCGCCGTCGGTAATCACGATCATGTGCTTTTTGCTGACGTTCTGCAGCTTCGCCATTTCCGTGACTGCCATTGAACAAATTCGTTCCAGCGACGGCATGTCGCCCGGATCGCAGCCGTCGATCAGGCCGAACATCCATTGCTTGCGCGTGCCCGAGAGCATCGTCGGCTTGAAACACCACGACTCGCCGGCCATGCCTTCGTAGTCGATCAGCCCCGCGTAATCCTGCGGCGAAAGCACGTTGATCGCCGCTTTCGAAATCTTTTTGCCCCACGCATTGCCTTCGCCAAACTCGCACGTATGCAGCACAATGCACAGCGCGCCGCTGGGCATCACACGTTTGTCGAGCAAATCCATCCGCACGGGAAGAGCATTTTCGATGGGCGTGCCCAAATACCCGCCCGCGCCGAAACTCTGGTCGCCGCCGATCATGATCAGCCCCGCGCCCTGCTCCTTCACGCAGCTTTCGATCACTTCCATGTGCCCGTTGCTTAAAAATCCGCGCGCCAGATTCGCCAGAATGATGCAATCGAACGCGCGGTATTCTTCCGGATTGTTCGGCAGCGACTGCGGCGAACAAGTGGTCACCGAAATCTTTTCTCCTTCCAACGCCGTGAGCAGATGCTGCACTTCTTTCAAGTCGCTGGTCATGATCAGCACGCGGCTGTCGGTCTGCACGTCGGTGAACGCCCACGCTTCGTTGTTCTCGGTGAGCGTGTCGTCGCGCGAATCGAGCGGCTCCAACACCGCGTGAATCTCCTTCGACCCTCCCGAGTGCATCTGCAATCCCGTAAACGGCACGCGGTTTTTTCCGGGAATCACGTCCACCGTCTGCGTCAATTTTGCCGGCCCGGATTTGTCGCCCGGATACAAATGCACGCGCACCCGCGCCTTGACATTCGACCACACGTACACGTTCGCATCGAAGACCTGCTCCCACAGCAGTTCGCTGGGCACCACGATTTTCTCGATCAGCATTTCGGCGGTTTCGCCGTTCTTGAGCGGCACGATCCACACGTCGATGCCTTCGCTCACCAGCCGCTTGACTTCCTCCAGCGCGTTGCCGGTGGTTTGCCGGCCGTCGGTAAAGAGCACCAGCCGTTTGCGCGAGCTCTCGTCGAACGACGCCGCCGCGCGCCTCAGCGCGCCGCCGATGTTGGTCGCGTTCGCATCGACCACCGACTTGAGCTCCTTCAACTCCGGCATTTCAAACATCGGCGTCGGCGGAATCTCTTCTTCGGCGCGCCCGCCAAACACGATCAGCCCGGCCTCATCATTCTCCTTCATCGCTCCGCGCGTTTTCTTGATGAAATCCGCCACGCGCTGCCGTTCCATATCGGGAATGCTTTTGGAGACGTCCATCACGAACATGACCGTCAGCGCGTCGCGCGAAATGATCATCTGCAACCCGGCCAGCGCGAGCGCCAGCAGCACCACGATCGCGCTGCGCAACAAATACGCCAGCCACATCCGCCCGCGCGAAATTCCCGCCAGCGTGTGGTGCTGCAGCCAAATCAAATACACGCACGCCGGAATTGCGAGCAGCAGCACGTACGGATTTTGAATGAAGACATGCGTGGACGCCGAAGCCGGCTTGAGCAGCCGCCACGTGACCAACCCGCCCACGGCAATCAGCGACGCCATAATGAAAAAAATATCGCGATTCGGCACGCGCCCCAGCCGCTTCCAACGCGCGCGAAACAGCACGCCCGCCATCAGCGCGATGGGGAAGAGGCACACCAGCCAGAATAGAATCCGATCGCTCATACTCGCGCCGCGCTAAAGTAGGACGGGCTGCCAGCCCGTCCATAAATCCAACTTAAGCCCGACGGGCTAGCAGCCCGTCCTACTTCACGATTTGAAATATCTTCACGCGATGATTCGCCGTGTCCGACACCATCAGCCGCCCGCGCGAATCCGCCGTCAGACTCCACGGCTGCGCAAATTCGTCCGGCCCTTTTCCCGGCCCGCCAAATCGCCGCACGAATTTCCCGTCGCGGTCGAACACACTGACTCGATGATTGGCAAACTCCGCCACGTACAACAATCCGTCGGCGCCCAGCGCAATGTCGTAAGGATAACGCAACTCGCCGTCGCCGCTCCCCTCTTTTCCAAATGTCTTAATCCACTTTCCGTCACCGTCGAATTTCTGAATGCGGTGGTTGCACGAATCGGCGACGTATACAAAACCATCCGCGTCCACCGCCACGCCGCTCGGCCGCTGCATCTCGCCATCCTTGATGCCACATGAACCGAATGCCTTCAGCCACGTTCCGTCCAGATCGAAGACTTGAACACGGTCGTTGTAATCGCCGTACTCAACAACATAAACCCGCTTGCGCGCCGCATCCACAGCCGCCGACAACGGATGCACAAACTGCCCCGGCCCCTTGCCCGGCTCGCCCCATATTTTAAGAATCTCACCGTCCGGCGTCATCTTCAACACGCGCCCATAATGCGTGTCACACACCAGCATGTTTCCGCCGGGCAGCGCACAGAGGCCTTTCGGATTGCCCAGCGCGTGGTCCTTCATCGACCACAACGACAGCGGTTTGTAATCCGCCGAAAAATGCTGCACGCGCGCGAAGCGGTCCACGACCACAAACGAACCGTCGGTGAGCACCGCGATCCCGCGCGGCTGTTGGAATTCGCCGAGCTTCTCGCCTTGCTCGCCGAGAATGATCGTCCCGCCGCCATTCGCCGCCAGTTGCTCGCCGTCGCGATCCGCGCGCAGCATCGGCCACGCCACAAACGCCGTCGCCAACACGCACGCCGCCGCCACGACGATCAGCCGCGCGGCGCCGCGAGTGCGGTGAGGGCATAAGGATGCTGCGGACAATCAACACTCCAGTGACCGGTACGGATTAGCGGGGGAAGGGTTACGGGAAAAAAACACTACGAAATGCGAGAATTACAGCGTTTGAATGGGCGGCGGCGCCCATAGCGTTTCGTTGTCCATGCGTACGACACTATGAAATCTGCTTGAGCGCCTTTTGGACGAGCTTTGCCGGCGCGAGGCCCTTTACCGCCAGCAGTCGCAATTGCGCCCGGGCATTCTTCGGCGACACTGCGCCGATTTTATATAGGTCGAGGATGCCCTCAATCTTGCCCTCAATCTTGCCCTCAATCTTGCCTTTCTCCTTCGCTTCTTCTGTCAACACTTGGTACAAACTCATGATGTCCTCCCTGAACGGGCTGCGTTCGACGTACTTTTCGTTCATCTCCGCACTCTGCGCCTTATCGAGTTTACCGTAATCCGTGATGAACTGAATGTATTTCTTGCGCTTGTCCCAATCGGTTTCCAGTTCCGCCAATCCTTCGCACGCTTTCGCGACAACTTTCGGTTTATCCTCTTCTCTGCAGCGCATCAGCGGCAGGCACAGCCGCGCCACCAGGTTCCGGCTGTCCAGATACTTCAGCGCGTCCAACGATCCCAGTGTAACCGTGACGCAGCGAAATTCCAGATAGGCGCCGTGATCCGCGGCCAGCGTCAATTTGTCTTCAACCGGCGCGCTTTCAAACGGATACAGCGCCACCGGAATCACGCGCGTCGTCTCCATCATCTCAGCCAATTGCAGACAATAAACCGCGTGGCGTAGCAGCGTGCCTTTCAAATTGCGCGTGTTTTGTTCAAAACAAATCACGATCGCGTCGCGCTGCCCGTTTGGGAACTCAATTTTCAGCGGCACGTCCATTTCAAAGAAGCGGTCGCCAAGGCGCTCCTTCAAAAGTTCTTCGCGAATCGGTGTGATCACCGCGCCCGGCGGCAATTCTCCGATTTCTTTTGACGCGACAAATTCGGCCGTGAAGCGCGCGTAATCGAGCGCCAAATTTTTAAAAGAGTGATCGTGCGTCTTCATTCAGACTCCGCGTTTTCGCCGAATTGGATTGGATAACCGTTCCATGGTGTAATTCAAAAAGATGTCCTCGTCAAAAGGCAGGAGCAAAATTCAGTGTCAATTCGAATCTTATCCGCACTCATAACCGTCTTTTACTTCGCCGCCGCCCGCGCCGTCGAAATGCCCGTTTCCTTCGACGACCGCCTCACCATTGAGTTGGTCGCGCAGGAGCCCGACATCGTTACGCCCACCGGTGTGGCGGTCGATTCGAGCGGCAGCATCTGGGTCATCGAAAACAACACTCATTTCACGCCGAAGAATTACAAAGGCGCGCCGTCCGACCGCATCAAAATCCTCGACGATTTCGGCCCCGACGGTCGCGCGCGCAAGGTCACTGTGTGGGCCGAAGGTTTCCGCAATTCGATGAATCTCGTTTTCACAAAAGACGGCGGAATTGTTTTCGCGACGCGTTCGGAGATTACGTTGTTTCCTTCCAAACTTGCGCCCGAAAACCGCGTCACGCTGATCAAGCTTGAGACGAAAGGCAACTACCCGCACAACGGGCTGGCCGGCCTGGCCATCGGGCCGGACGGCAAACTCTATTTCGGCCTCGGCGAAAATCTCGGCGAGCCGTACAAACTCATCGGCGCGGACGGCACGACGCTTACCGGCGGCGGCGAAGGCGGTAACATTTATCGCTGCGACCTCGACGGCAGCAAAGTGGAACGCATCGCGACGGGATTCTGGAATCCGTGGGGCTTGGGCTTCGACGCGTTTGGCCGTCTCTTCGCCGTGGACAACGACCCAGACAGCCGTCCGCCGTGCCGGCTGCTTCACATCGTTACAAATGGTGACTACGGCTACAAATTTCGCTACGGGCGCAAAGGCATTCACCCGTTCGTCGCGTGGAATGGCGAAATCCCGGGCACGCTGCCGATGGTCGCCGGCACCGGCGAAGCGCCGTGCGCCGTCTACGCGTGCGAATCGCCGGCGCTGCCGAAAGAGTGGCTGGGCGATTTGCTTGTGACGTGCTGGGGCGATCATGTGATTCAGCGTTTTCATCTGGAGCCGATGGGTGCGTCGTTTCACGCGATGCCCGAAGTGATCGTCAAAGGCAGCGCGAATTTTCGCCCCGTCGGAATGGTGCAAGCGGCCGACGGCTCGCTGGTCGTGACCGATTGGGTCAGCGAATCGTATCCGGTGCACGGGAAAGGGCGAGTTTGGCGAATTAAGATGAAGGATGCGGCTCCGGTACCCAGCGTTGAAACGATGAATGGTGAGCAATTGCGTCCCCTTCTTTCTATACCGACAATTGGCGTTCGAGCCGCGGAACTCTTATCGCGCGGCGGCATAAACACGCTGCTTCAAGTGTTGAAAAACGATCCGAATATTCGCGCTCGCAATGCCGCGTTTCTCGCTGGAATGAAAAAGCGTGAAGAGTGGCCACTCGCAGTCGACGCGGCACTCAACGACAAGGCGATCGAATTGCGCCTACAAGCCACAAGGGCACTCGCCGATAACGGTGGATATCAATTGACACTTCGTGAGTATGCAACGAAAGATCCGCAAGCAGAAGTGCGCAGTATCGCACTGTCAGCGTTGAACCAAAAGTCATTTGCGCAATCCGTCGTACCAAAATTGTCGGATGTCGATCCATTTTCGTTCAGCGCAGCGATTGTGACGATGGCCCGGTTCGGCAATATGAGTCTCCTCCTCGACCACGCCCAGGATTCCAACGCCCGCATGCGCCTGGGTGTACTGCTGGCGCTGCGCAAGAGCGGCGACGCCTCCGTCAAAACCACGCTTCCGAAATTCCTCGCCGATCCCGACGCCGCCGTCCGCCGCGCCGCGATGCAGTGGGTCGGCGAAGAACGCCTCACCGAATTTGCCGCGCAGCTTGACGACGTCGCGAAATTACCGATGACGCGGGATTTGTTTGAGGCGTATCTCGCGGCCAAAAGTCTGCTCAGCGGCGACAAGCCCGACAAGGGCGAGTACATCGAATCGCAGATGGCGCAGATTTTTCCGAGCGACAAAAACCCGCTGCGGCTGCGCGTGCTGGCGCTCAAAAATCTGCGCGTGGATCATCCGGGGATGACGGTCGAGAAGCTTAAGCCGCTGCTGGCCAACCCCGATCCGTACATGCGCGCCGAAGTTATCCGCGCGTTGTCTTTGCACCATCATCCCGACGCGCAGGCGGAATTGCGAAAACTCGACCCGCAATCTTCGCATTGGATCGACGCCGGCCCGCCGGACGAAACCCCGGGCATCCATGAATTAGATTTGCGAGCGGACGTGGTTGCGGGCTTGGCGCGATCGGCGGCAACGTCGGTGGAAACACGGGAATATCTTCTGCCTCTTCTGGATCCAAAATTGCCGTTTGAACTGCAACGCGAGGCCTTGCGTTCGCTCCGCCCGGCGGCGGGCCAGGAGAAAGAGCGAAATGCTGTGCTGACTTTCGCGGAAAACCTGCCGGCAATCGACGCGGGCGTTCGAAAGGAAATGGCCGAGCAGATTCTCTTCACGCTGAAAGCAGGCGGCAAAGTTGCGCAGGAGATTGAGCAGAAACTCAGCGCGCTTGTCGGCCCGCGTCCTGCCACCGAAGCCGAATGGAAAGCCTTCATCGCGCAGCCCAACCCCGCCGACAGTCCTGCCGCCGGCGCGCGCATTTTTTATCACGAGCGCGGTCCGCGCTGTTTTCAATGCCACCGCATTAATGGGCGCGGCGGCAACATCGGGCCGGATTTGTCCACAATCGGCAAAACCGTCGTGCGCGACAAAATGCTCGAATCCATCCTCGACCCCGCGCGCGAAGTCGCGCCGCAATTCGTGCCGTGGACTTTCGTCCTCACCGACGGCCGCCGCCTCACCGGCACCATCGTCGAAGAAAACGACGGCGTGGTCCAAATCGGCGACTCCAACGGCGCCATCACGAAAGTCAAAGAAACCAGCGTGGACCGCCGCGCCGCGCAGAAAGGCTCCGTCATGCCGGACAAACTGGTGGATTTGATGACCATGCAGGAACTGCGCGATTTGCTGTCGTTTCTTCAGCAGTGCACGGGCGAAACAAAATGAGTTGGCCCCACCAAATTATTTTTCGCCGATAGCGTAAATACCCATCTCCGTGCGGTAATAAATCCGCCCGCCGTCAAAAAACGGAAACGCCACCGCGCGGTCCGGGCGTTCGCCCCACGTGCCGGGCACGGCAAGCCCTTCAATTCTGTTCTTCGCGAGCTGCTTGTACGCGCGCCCGGGTTCGAGCACCAGCGCCGCGCCGGAGTTTCCAAAAAAATAAATTCGCCCGCCCGCATAGGCGGGGCTGATGCCCAATCCGCGCGCGGCCGCTTCGTTGTGGTCCTGATAAGGATCGAGGTCCAGCACGCGCTGATACACAATCGAATTTGCCTTTTCATCCACGACCGTGAGCACGCCGCTGTTGTTCATCAGGTACACAAGCCCGGCGTGGACCAGTGGCGAAGCCAGGTGCCAGCCTAGATAAAATGTCGGGAACTGCGTCGTTGGGATTCTTAGCTCGGTCACGAATTCGGGCGCGAGCGTTTCGCCCGCGGCATCGGGCAGGCGCAGAATATTGAGCTTCTCGCTCGCTGTCGTCATGATGTACGCCTTGCCGCTTTGAATCACCGGCGTGGCTACTTCCTGGTTCATCGCGAGGCGCTTGTCGCTGAAGAGCAGCTTGCCGTCGGACGCACGAATGATCGAGCCGTTCGCGGGAACGATCGTCTCCACGTCGCCAATGCGCGCGCGCGACAGCGAGCCGTGGAACCAGCCGCCGGGATTCATGCCCGTCGGCCCGACAATCGGAATGCGCCACGCTTCGGTACCGGTCTTCGCGTCGAACGCCATCAGTTCGCGCATGAAGACGACGAGTTTTCCGCCGATCAGAAGAGGCGACGACGAAAAACCGTGCTCCACTTTTTCGTGATTGTCGATGCGAATCCACTGGCGTTTGCCGTCGAGGTCATAACACGCGGTCACGCCGTGAGCGAACCACGCGTAGACGTATTTCCCGTCGCTGGCCGGCGTCAATCCCGCGTAGCCGATGTCCTGCCCGTCCGGTCGCGTGAAACGTTTCTTGTCGATTTTGCGCAGCGCGTCGTACAGATTCTTCTCAAGTTTTTCGCGCTCTTCGGATTTCGTCGTGACTTTGCCCGCGACATATTCATCGTTCAGCGCGTTCCATTTCGCGGCGAGCGGTTCGATTTCTTTGAATGCGGGATCCGCATTTTTTTCGGCGTCGGTGAGCGCGTCGAAATACGAATTCGAACGCGCCCAAAGCACTTTGCCGCTGCTTTTGTTCAGGCAGAAAAGATCGTGCGGCTCGCACAGCACAAAGAGTTTATCGCCGACGACAATCGGGCCGCCCGGCCCGGCGGGAGTGCCCTGGTAAACGCGCGCGCCCGGCAACGGAGCGAACCACGCGATGTTGCTTGCTTCGTATTGCTTGGCCCCGTGCGCGCAGAAAAACGGAACCGCGAACCATTGCCCGTTATCAGAGGCAATTTTAAGCAGCAGGCGGTTCCATCCTTTTTGCAATTTCGCGCTCGCGTGCCGCCCGCCCGTGCCAGAATCGGCGGAGAGCTGCTTGCCGTTCAGGATCACGCGTGCGGCGTGGCGGTGGGTGAGGTTGAGCAGAAAATCGCCGCCAGTTTCGGAGAAAATGTACGTGTGCGCGTACGCGAAGAATTCCTGCGGCGATGCAGCCGGTGTGGTTGTCGCGGTGTCAGCGGGTTTCGGTTTCACACTGAAGAGTGAATTGAAGTCGAGCGTGGCGCCGTCGGCTTCGATTTTTTTCCAGGCCAGCCCGCTTTCGATTTTTTCGCCGTCAACGGGCGAAAGCTGCGTCTCATTTGGCAGCGTATCCTGCTCAATCGCCTTCGGCACATCGGGCGGAATCGGCACGGGGCCGAGCAGCAGCCATTCGCGCACCACGCCGTCAGACATCGCAGTGCCCGCCGGCTGATCGTTAGCCGGTTTGGCCGCTTGAAAGCGCAGCCCTTTTACCTCCGCACTGACGCGCCCCCAGTTGATGGGAGGATCTGCGTCGGGAAAACGCCCGGTGCCGTCGCCGCGCCAGCCGATGGCGTTTTCTGTCGGCCAGCCGCAGGCTGCTGCGATCAGGCAGGTGGCAAGCATAACGCGCGAAAGCGTCATCGAAAAATCATGGCAGTTAATCATCTCGTTACGTTACACCAGCGCGATTTTCAGCGAACGTCAAAAGCGGCCGATATATTGGTGGCGATGCGCAAACCCAATTCAAAGCTGTCTCGAAAGCCGCCCGCCCTTAAGTGGTGGATTTATATCGCGCGCTGCGCCGACGGTTCGCTCTACTGCGGGATCGCGAAGGACGTGGCGCGCCGCATCGGCGAACACAATGCGTCGCGCAAAGCCGCGCGGTACACGCGCTCACGCCGGCCCGTCGCGCTCGTATGGGCCCAGCGGAGTTCGTCGCAAAGCGCGGCGCTCAAGCGCGAATACGCCATCAAACGGATGCGCCGCGCGGCGAAAGAGTCGCTGATATTGCGCGGCGGTTGTTTTCACGCGATAAAAAATCGTTTATAATTCCCACGTCGGTCACGAGGAACAATAGAGCCATGAATAAATCCGCAGCGATTGTGGTGGGGTTGATTTGTATCTCCGCCGGCGTGTATTTGATCTTTAAGAACTCTAACGCGCCTGACAACAAGGGAGGCGAATTGCCGTACCACGGCGCCTATGCGCGCCTTCCGAAAAACGCGCCCGGCTCAATTCACTCCGTGCCGCTGGCGGCGCAGGAGGGTTCGACCGGCCTTATGTTCGAAGAGCTTTCGCCGGCACAAACCGGCATCGATTTCGAAAACAAAATCGACACGAATCATCCGCTCAAGTTTCTCTACCATTCAGGATTCGGCTGCGGCGGCGTGTGTGTCGGCGACATCGACAACGACGGCCTTCCCGACGTTCTGCTGCTTAATGGTCCCGGTGAAAACAAGCTCTATCGCAATTTGGGTAATTTCAAATTCGAAGACATCTCCGCGAAAGCCGGCATCGGCGGCGGCGACCGCTGGGCGGTGGGCGCCGCGATGGTGGACATCAACAATGACGGTTTGCTCGACATTTACATCTGCAATTACGACGCGCCCAACGAACTCTACATCAACAACGGCGACGGCACGTTCACCGAATGCGCGAAGAAGTACGGGCTGGACATTGTCGACGCGAGCCTCGTGCCGGCGTTCTGCGATTACGACGGCGACGGCTATCTCGATTTGTATCTGCTCACCAATCGCCTGCATCTGCCCAACGGACGGCCCAAGGATCCGCCGGTCGTGCGCGATTCGAAAGGAAACCCCGTCCTCGATGCGCAGAACAAGCCGACAATTCTGCCCGAGTACCAACGCTACTTCGGACTGACGCGCAACGGCTACGACGCGAAAGGCCGGCCAAACTGGGACATGGACTCGATCGGCACGCCCGACCATCTCTACCACAACAACGGCAACGGCACCTTTACCGAAGTGACCGAGCAGGCAGGCATCGGCGGCGCGGGACAGGGGCTGTCCGCGACGTGGTGGGATTTCGACGGCGACGGCCTGCCGGATTTGTACGTGGCCAACGATTTTACCGGCGCCGACAAGCTCTATCACAACAACGGCAACGGCACGTTCACCGACGTGATTAACATGATGCCGCACACGAGCTGGTTTTCGATGGGTTCGGATTTCGCCGACATCGACAACCGCGGCATGTTCGATTTCTTCGTCGGCGACATGTCGGCAACGACGCATTACAAAAACAAAACCACGATGGGCGCGATGGGCAGCAACGCGTGGTTTTTGGAGCACACGCAGCCGCCGCAATACATGCGCAACGCTCTGTACATCAACACGGGCGCGGGGCGCTTCATGGAAGGCGCGTTCTGGGCGGGGCTGGCCAATTCGGACTGGACGTGGTCGGTGAAATTCGGCGACCTCGACAACGACGGCCGCGTGGATTTGTTTGTCTGCAACGGCATGGCGCGCAACTTCAACGATTCGGACATTCCTTTCCGCAGAGACATGTTGATTGGCCAGACCGAATGGAACATTTACGAAAAAACCGCGCCGCGCCCGGAAAAATGCCTCGCGTTTCACAACCGCGGCGGCTACCAGTTCGACGAAGTCGGCGCAAAATGGGGCCTCGATCATTTCGGCATGAATTACGCCGCCGCGTATGCGGATCTCAACCGCGACGGCAACCTCGATCTGATCGTCACGCGGCTGGATGAGAAAGTCGCGATTTACCGCAACCGTTCCGTCGGCGGGCATCGTGTCGAAATTCAGCTCGAAGGCGTGAAGAGCAACAAGTACGGCATCGGTTCGCTGGTGCGCATCGAAACCGCCGCGGGCAAACAAATGCGCATGTTGACGGTGACCACGGGATTCCTCGCCGAAAACGATTCGGTGATTCATTTCGGTTTGGGCAAGGAAGAAAAGCTCAAAACGCTGAGCGTCGAATGGCCCAGTGGGCACGTGCAGAAATTCGAGAACCTCGACGCGGACCGCTTCTACACGATCACAGAACCGGATACTGCTCCGCCGCCGCGCGCGAAGCCCACAGCGCCGCCGCCGGCGATGTTTGAGAAAATCGACACGGTTGCGTTTGAAAAACACAAAGAAATTCCCGTCAGCCGCTTTTCGCCGGGCGAAGACGGCAGCCCGTTCAACGAGTTCAAGCGCCCCGGCCAGTCGCTGCTGCCCAACAGTCTCGCGCAGCTTGGACCGGCGCTGGCCGTCGCGGACGTGGATGGCGATGGCCTCGACGACCTGCTCGTCACCGGCGCGGCCGGACAGGCGTGCATGTTGTATTTGAACAAAGGCAACGGGAAGTTTGAGCGCAGCCCGCAGCCGGCGTTCGACGCGGACAAAGCTTCGACGAGTCTCGGCGCGGTGTTCTTCGATTCGCGCGGCACCGGCGCGATGGATCTGTACGTGGCCAGCGGAGGCGTGCAGTGCAATCCGGGCGACGCGCTGCTGCGCGGGCGGCTCTATTACAACGATGGCAAAGGCCATTTCACCAAAGCGCCACTCGACGCGCTGCCCGACAACCGCGACAGCGCGGGCGTGGTGGCGGCGGCGGATTTCGACCGCGATGGCAAAGTCGATCTGTTCGTCGGCGGGCGGCTGGTCATCGGCGCGTGGCCGACGACGCCCAACAGTCATCTGCTTAAAAACACGGGCGGGAAATTCGTCGATGTCACCGACGAGGTTGCGCCCGGCTTGAAAAATATCGGCATGGTGACCGGCGCAGTCTGGTCCGACGTGGACGGCGACGGCTGGCTGGATTTGATGCTGACCATCGAGTGGGGCACGCCGCGCTATTTCCACAACGAAAACGGCAAGCTCGTGGACCGCACGAATGAAGCGGGTTTGAGCGAATTAACCGGCTGGTGGAACGGCATCGCCGCCGGCGACCTCAACGGCGACGGGCACATCGATTTTGTCGTGACCAATTTTGGAACGAACCACAAGTACCACGCGTCGAAAGAAAAACCGACGCAGATTTTCTACGGCGATTTTGACGGCAGTGGAACCAAGCAGATCGTTGAAGCGGAATACGAAGACGACACGCTCTTCCCCGTGCGCGGCCGAAGTTGTTCGAGCCGCGCGATGCCTGAATTGAAGGAGAAATTCAAGACGTACAAGGATTGGGCCGCCGCGCCGCTGGAGAAAATTTACGAGAAGCCGAAGCTCGAAACCTCGATGCATTTGAAAGCGACGACGCTCGAATCCGGCGTGCTGCTCAACGACGGCCACGGCAAATTCACTTACAAGCCGCTGCCGAAACTCGCGCAGATTTTCCCCGCGTTTGGCTGCGCGATTGTGGACGTGGACGGCGACGGCAAGCCCGACATTTATCTCGTCGGTAATTTCTACGGCCCGCAAGTCGAAACCGGCCACATGGACGGCGGCCTTTCGCTGCTGCTGCGCGGGAATGGCGACGGCACGTTCACTGAAGTTTGGCCGAAAGAAAGCGGCTTCGTCGTGCCCGGCGACGCGAAGAGCCTCGTGACGCTGGACCTCACTGGCGGCGGCTGGCCGGATTTTGTGATTGGGAAAAACGACGACGCCCTCGAGATATACCGCAACACCGGTTCGAAAACCAACCACAGTTTCACGGTAAAACTCAGCGGCAAAGCCGGCAACCCCGCGGGCATCGGCGCGCGCGTGACGCTGACGCTGGATGACGATTCGACCAAAGTCGCCGAAGTGTACGGCGGGTCCGGCTACTTGTCGCAATCGAGCGCGACGCTGTTCTTCGGCATCGGCGCGCATTCGGTGAAAAGCGTGAAAGTGGCGTGGCCGGGCGGTTTGTCTTCGACGATGCCGCCGGAGGCCGGGGCAAATGGTGTGACGGTGAAATATCCGGTGAAGTGAATCTCGTGGCGTTCAAAATCGCCAAGCCGTTTGGCCGCGCTTGTCGAGTTTGCAAATGCCATTAGAGTATGCAGCATTCCGCGCGGAGAGCGATTTGACCGAATTGCAAATAGTCAAGCTGTTAATTGTTTCCCTCGTGATTCTGCCCACGGCCTATCACGAGGCCGCACACGCCTATGTCGCGACGTATTTCGGCGATCCGACGCCCGGTCGCTACGGGCGTCTGACGCTTAATCCAATTCCGCATTTGAAGCCGGTCATAACCGCGATCGTGCTCCCTTTGTTTATGTTCATGACCAGCGGCGGCTTCATGATCATGGCGCAGACTCCCGTCGATCCGTCGCGCTTTCGCCACCCGCTGCGCGACCACGCGCTTGTCGCGCTCGCCGGGCCGGTTACAAACCTCCTCTTCGCAGCTCTTTTTATCGGAGTACTTTGGATTCCGGGCGTGTGGCGTTATGACGGAACAACAATCTCGATGCCAATGGCGGTACTGCCGTGGGCTGCATTGTTGAACATTATTATGGCAATCTTCAATATGCTGCCCTTTCCGCCTCTGGACGGCTATTGGATCGCCCGTTCGCTGCTGCCGCTTCAATTCCGCCGGGAGACCGACAAGATCGCGCGCAACCAATTCAGTTTGATTCTCTGCGTACTCGTCGGCAGCTACATCGTTGGGCATTGGTACCCTACAATCGAAGGATGGATGGTTTATTTATTGCCAGACCATCCGTGATCATCCCGCACCCAGCGCCACAAACGCCGCGTTCACCGCCTTCGCCGTCCGCTTGAGCGCTTTGCGGTTCATCGCCAGACTCACGAACGCCGCCTCAAACTGGCTCGGCGGAAAATACACGCCGCCGTCGAGCAGCGCGCGGAAGAACGCCGCGTACAATTTCGCGTCCGCGGTTTTTGCGCCGGCGAAATCGAAGACGGGGCCTTTGCAAAAAAAGAGTGTGAACATGCTGCCGACGCGGTTGATGCAGACTTTATCGCTCCAGCCTGTTTCCGCCGCCGCGGCTGAAATCGTCGTAGCGATTTCGGCGGAGATTTCTTCGAGCGTCGAATAAATGCCGGGCTCGGCCAGTTCTTTGAGCGTCGCGATGCCCGCGGCCATAGCGAGCGGATTTCCCGAGAGCGTTCCGGCTTGATAAACGGGCCCCAACGGCGCGACGCAGTGCATGATCTCCGCGCGCCCGCCATACGCGGCGCAAGGCAATCCGCCGCCGAGGATTTTGCCGAGCGTCGTCAAATCCGGCGCGATGCCGTACAACTGCTGCGCGCCGCCGCGCGAAAGGCGGAAGCCGGTCATCACTTCGTCGAAAATCAGCAGCGCGCCTTCGGCCGCAGTCAATGCGCGCAGGTCTTTCAGAAAATTGTCGTGCGGAATCAGCACGCCCGCGTTGCCCACGACCGGCTCCAAAATCACCGCGGCGATCTGGCCTTTGTTGGCTTCGAAGAGCGCGCGCACCGCCGCCAAGTCGTTGAACGGCGCGGTGAGGGTGTTCCCGGCGCTTTCGGCCGGCACGCCGGCGGAATCCGGCAGGCCGAACGTCGCCACGCCGGAACCGGCTTTGACCAGCACCGCGTCGGACGCGCCGTGGTAGCAGCCTTCGAATTTGACGATTTTGCTGCGCCCCGTGAATCCGCGCGCTACGCGCAGCGCGTGCATGACAGCTTCCGTGCCCGACGAAACGAAACGCAGCATTTCCATCGACGGCACGCAGGTGCGAACGAGTTCGGCTAGGCGCGATTCCAATTCGGTCGGCGCGCCGTAACTGAAGCCGCGCCGCGCCTGTTTGCGCACGGCGGAGACCACGCGCTTGTGCCCGTGGCCGAGAATCATCGGCCCCCACGAGCCGATGAAATCGACGTAGCGGTTGCCGTCAATGTCGCGCAGCCACGCGCCTTTTGCGCCATCCACAAAAAACGGATCGCCGCCGACGCTGCGCCACGAGCGCACGGGCGAATTGACGCCGCCGGGGAAAAGTTGCGAGGCGAGTTCGAAGGCTTTGGCCGAGCGGCGGGTTTTGCGCGGAGCGGGAGTGGGTGTGGGTGTGGGTTCGGGGATCACGGCGTGGAATTCCAAAACGATGAATGATGAATGATGAATGACTATACGCGACGCGGTGGGAAAATCAAAAGTCAGGGGCGAGATTCTAGCGCCTTCCATCGTGCCGCGCGTTCCCCTCACCCCGCGGGCGGGTACGCCCGTCGGCCCTCTCCCGGAGGGAGAGGGGAACGGCATCTGCGGCCAGGAAAGTTTGCTTTACGGATTCACGTTCCACGCCGCCGCGCTTTCTTCGCGCGCGCCGCTGGACGGGTGCAGCGTCTCGGACGCCGGATCGCTGGGTGCGGAACCCGGCTCGATGCTGCCCATCAGCGCGCTCGTGGGACTGGCGTGCGTTTCCGGCGAAGGC
The DNA here is from genome assembly GCA_035308565.1 of Planctomycetota bacterium. Taxonomy (GTDB): domain Bacteria; phylum Planctomycetota; class SZUA-567; order H5-PLA8; family H5-PLA8; genus JANXLS01. Next base: position 28,275 of record DATGGK010000017.1, read on the forward strand.
GGCACGACGATGCCGTTGGTATCGCCGGGAATGATTGGATTTCTTTTCACGAGCCGCTCAGGGTTGGCGACCAGATCGCTGGTGAATGTCCGCTCGGGAATTCCAGACGCTTCCTCGCGCGCGATGATTTTGTCCGCGCATTCGTTGGCGATCGTGCCGCGCTCCATTTCGAGCACTTCATCGCAGAGCGCCATGTACGCGCGCGCGGCGATGCAGGAGGGATCGAAATGTATCACCGGCACGCCTTCCTTCTGGCTCTCGGCGACTTTGATGTTCTGCTTAACGGTCGTCGTGAAAATCTGCGCGTTGAGGCGCGGGTCTTTGCGCAGCGTTTCGAGCACTTCTTTCGACACATTCGTGCGCCCGTCGTACATCGTGACCAGCACGCCGGTGACGCTGAGCTTGTTGTTGATGCCTTCGTTGATCATCTGCACGACTTCAAAGAGCTTCCCCAATCCTTGCAGCGCGAACGGGTGCGCTTGCAGCGGCACGAACACTTCGCTGGCCGCGACCAGCGCATTAACCGTGAGCAGATTCAAACTGGGCAGGCAGTCGATCAAAATATAATCGTATTGCTTGCGCGCGTTGACCAGCGCGCGGTCGAGGCGCGATTCGCGCCCGATCATCGGCATCAGTTCAAGTTCCGCGCCGGAGAGGTCGATGTGGCTGCGCACGAGGTCGAGGCGTTCCCATTTGGTTGGGACGGTCAGTTTCAGGGCATCGCCGTGAGGATCAGTGAGAAGAACGTAGACGCATTCGTTCAAATCGTTGGCGCGCTGGCCGAGCCCGATGGTGAGATTCGCTTGCGGATCGAGATCGACGAGCAACACGCGCTTGCCGCGCAGCGCCAGCGCGGCGCCAAGATTCAGCGCCGTCGTCGTTTTTCCCACGCCGCCTTTTTGATTGAGAATACAGATGACACGAGCCATTCAAACGTCCTTCGCTGATGAGATGCCGTAAGCTTATGCGGCGGCGCGTGAACTTCAAGCCGGAACGAATTGATTGACGCCAACGCCTGCATCGCGCTACAATGCCGCACGAAGGAGCGGCGCGGCGATGGTGACTCAACGAATTTCGGTCAGCGACATGCAATGCGTCGGCTGCGCGGGGCGCGTGCGCGCGGCGCTGCTCAACACGCGCGGCGTGGTCAAAGTCATCACGTCGCTCGACGATCACAGCGCCGAAGTGACCTACGACGAGAAAGCCACCAGCGGCGTCGCGCTGGAAAACGTGCTGCGCGCCGCGGGGTTTTTGGCTGCGGACGGGAAGTGCTGCTGATCCGTGGTGCAGCCGGCCGGGCTGCACGTGCGGGCGAGCCGCCTGCACCACAATCCTAAAGCCGGATGAACACTTTCTTCCGATAGAAGAAATTCGCCACGAGCAGCAGCACGCCCATTGTCGCCAGCGCTTGAACCAACTCCGCCCAATTGCCCAGCTTCTTGGCGATGTCGCCTCCGACGAAACGGCGCGCGGCTTCGTCGTATTTGAAGAACTGTTCGGAAAGATATATCGCCAGCGCGTTGGCGCCGATCCAGACGAAAGGCATCGACCACTTCTTGAGTTTCCACACGTCGATCACAGCGTAAAAAACGCTCAGCAAAATCAAACTCCAGCCGCCCGCGAGCAGCACGTAGGACGAGGTCCAGATTTTCTTGACGATCGGGAATTGCAAATCCCACAGGTACGCCGCGCCGATGCTGAGCGCGCCCGCGCCCAACAAAATGCCGGCTTTGCGCAGCGGGGTTTGCGTCTGCGATTTGAGCAGCATTCCAGCGAAGACGCCGAGCAGGCACGTGGCGATGGCCGGCAGCGTGCTCAGGATGCCTTCGGGATCGTGATCGCCGGTCGCAAAATCCTTCTGGCTCTCGGGCGCTTTTCCATCCCAACGGCGGCCAGGCAGAAAATGGCGGTCGATGTAATTGGCGAGATTTGTGTTTTCGTCGAAGCGCTCGGCGATGGCGCTTTCGGGCGGCGCGCCTCTGTGCTTGGCGACGATGCCTTCGTCCACGGGAATTGGCACGAAGGACATCAGCGCCCAATAGCCGAGCAGAATCGCCGCACAGGCCACGATGCGCCCGCGCAGGCCGAAGCAGCAGAAGATCAGCCCCGCGAAAAAGTAACTGAGCGCAATACGCTGCAGCACGCCCAGCAGGCGGATGTTGGGCCATTGGTTTTTGAGCGCGCCATAATAAAAAATGCCGACGAGAAAGAGCAGTGTGGCGCGCAGAAATAATTTCGCGATCGTGCGTGCGCGGCCTTTTTGTTCGAGCGATTTTCCGAGCGAAAAGACCATCGAGACGCCGGCGAGAAAAACGAAGAGCGGGAAGATCAGGTCCTCGAAATGAAAACCCTGCCAGCTTTTGTGCTCAAGCTGATTTGCCACGAATTTCACCGGCACATTGTCGCCGAGTTTCTTCAAGCCGGCGACGATGCCTTCGGCGCCGACGATCCAGAACATGTCGAAGCCGCGCAGGGCGTCGAGCGAGAGCAGGCGTTCGGCGGGTTCGACGCGCGTAACGACAGGTGCTTCAGCGGACATGGGCGGTCCTCTGGAATGAGTTTGAGAATTGAGTTCGTTTGGATTACATACAGCGCGGCAGCGAAATTCAACTCTGTATTTTGCATTGGCAGCCAGCACTGTCACCGGCAACTCGAGAGCGAGACTTGTGGAATATTGGATTTATCTCACTTTATTGCCAGTGATTTTGCTGGTCGTCGATGCCGCAGATCATCTCTTGGTGGTAACTTTGCGGCGAGCCGAAAAAATGCTGACGCCGCCGCGCTTGCAAATCTGGATTCAAGATCTCCTCATCCTTACAATAATGGCTGGGCTGACACTTGCGTGGCGGTTCGACCGCGCCAATTGGGAATCGGCGGCGTTTCCGCTTTTTTGTGTCGGCGTCGGATTCTTCATCGCTGTTGATCTTGCGTCCATGTGGCAATGGGGCGCGCGGACTCGAGCGATAGTCTTTGCCGCCATCATTGCCGCGTCGGTCGTCGCGGCGTGGCTGGTTCCGATGGTGTGGTATGCGTGGAAGCGCTATTTCGCACGGTGGTGTTTTTTCCCGGAGAGGCGCGCGCGCATCGTCCTATTTATCGCCGTATTTATCTATGCACTTGCCTTTTTGCTTCCGATGAAAGGCGCGGGCGACGCGTGGGGATATGTTGCTTACCTCTGGTGTGTCATCAGTTTTTTGCCTACGACTGGTTCACACTCAAGCCATGAGGAAATCCTCCGCGCAGCTTGGATGGCCAATCCATGCTTCTGGGCGGCGGTTGCTTTTCTCTCCGAGGGCCGACGCTGGCTATCCTGCATCTGCGCGCTCCTCGCTGCGGGCCTGGCGTTGACTGTCCATGATTCGAGTCCGGGCGGCTTCGCGGTTTACAACTCTCCAGGGTATGGAACGTGGTTTTTCAGCATGGTATTCTTAGCGATTGGAAGTGTTGTGATCGCGCTGACGCGTCGCGAACGCGAATGACGCATTCCCAGTTGCCGCGCGCCTTCCCGTGTGCATAATAGCGCACCGCTGGAATCGGGACGGCTCGGAGAGCCGTCCTACTTTTTTAGCTGCGAGTTTTTGACGATGGCTTCGTACGAGTCTGTTTATACGGCCAAAGGTTTCTCGATCCTCAAGCGCTGCGAACTGCCCGCCGCGCCGGCGAACCCGCGCGAGCGCGCGGAGGCGCTGGGCAAAGCGTTTGGCGTCGCGCCGGAACAGTGCGTGAAAGCGCTGGCGATGCAATTCAAAACGACCGGCGCGCCGTTCGTGCTGCTGCTGCCGACGCCCGAACGGCTGGACACGAAGCTGCTTTCGAGGTTGCTCGGCCAAGACGCGGACTACTATCCGCAGGAGAAAATCGAAACCGATTTCGGCGCGCCGATGAATGCGGTCTCCCCGTTTGCGGCAAGTGAAAAGAAACTGCAAGTCGTCGCGGACGGGCGCGTCTTCGATGCGGAGAACATCGCCGCCGCCAGCGGCGATCCGCTGATTGAAACGCTTGTGGCCGCCGACGACTTGAAAGCATTCCTCGGCGATGCGCTGCGCGTGCTGGATTTTGAATCCGCAAAAAAATCCGGCGGCAATGTCATCGAGCCGCGCACGCTCAAAGGTTTCCGCGATTATCTACCTGAGGACATGCTGCCGCGGCAGGCGATGATCGCAGCGATCACGCGCGTTTTCGAGCGCTTCGGTTTCGCGCCGCTGCAAACTCCGGCGCTGGAATACACCGACATTCTGCTCGGAAAACTGGGCGGCGACGCGGAGAAATTGCTCTTCCGATTCAGAGATAACGGCGGGCGCGACGTGTGTTTGCGCTACGATTTGACGGTGCCGCTGGCGCGCGTCGCCGCGCAATACGCGGATTTGCCGAAGCCGTTCAAGCGTTACCAGGTCGCGCCGGTGTGGCGCGCCGAGAATCCCGGGCGCGGGCGCTTCCGCGAATTCTTTCAATGCGATTGCGACATCGTCGGCTCGGCCTCGCTGATCTACGACGCCGAATGCATCGCGCTCGATTTCGCGGTGATGAAGGAACTCGGCGTCAACGCCGAAGTGCGCTTCAACAACCGCAAAGTTTTGAGCGCGCTCGGCCAGAAGCTCGCCGTCTCCGACGAGCGCCAGATGATGGCGATTTTCCGCACGATCGACAAGCTGCCGTCGCAGGGCAAGACGCGCGTGCGCGAGTTGCTTGTGAGCGACGCGAAATGCAGCGCCGAGCAGATTGAGACGATCATGAAGTTCGTCGAGATCGCTGGCGATTTCGACGCGATGATGGCGCAATTCAGCGCGCTGGTCGGAGGCGCCGGCGACGAAGCCGTCGCGGAATTGCGCGCGGTGAAGGGCTTCGTCGATGCGATGACATCCAGGAGCGGCGGCACTCTTGCCGCCGAACGCAGCGATATCAGCGCTTCCACGGCGGCAGGAGTACCGCCGCTCCTATTGCTCGATTTCTCGATCGCGCGCGGCCTCGATTATTACACCGGCACCGTCTACGAAACGTTTCTCACCGATTTGCCCGGCTACGGCAGCGTGATGTCCGGCGGGCGCTACGACAAATTGATCGAACGCTACTCCGGCAAACCCACGCCGGCGGTCGGCATCAGCGTCGGCATCGACCGCCTTTTCGCGGGCCTCGTTGAATTGAAAAAAGTGAAAGCCTCCGCCGCGACCAGCCGCGCGTGCGTGGTGCCCATGGACGCCGCTTGCGTAAGCGCCGCGCTGGCCGCGCTGGGCGCGCTGCGCTCGGCGGGCGTTGCGGCGGAGATGCTGCTCGACAACGAGAAAAAGCCGAAGATCGACAAGCAACTTTCCGCAGCGGGAAAGAAGGGCATTCCGTACGCGCTGATTCTCGGCGGGAACGAAATCGCGAAGGGCACGGTGATGCTGAAGGATTTGAACGCCAAGGCGCAGGAGGAAATGACGTTGGCGCGCGCGATCGAAAAGCTGAAGGTGCTTTGAACTGCATTTCAACAACGAATTGCACGAATTTTCACGACGCAATTTTATCGGAACAGCGGAACGCCGAAGGTCAGCACCAGATACGCGAGGATGATCGCGCCGTTGAGAATCAGGCCGATCACACCGAAGACTTTTCGCGATGAAAAGAGCAAGCTCGCCAGCGAAAGCAGCGCGCCCGCGCCGGATACGCCCAGCGCGATCAACATACCCACGCCGCCGGCCACGGACAGCGCATCGATTTTTTTCTCGCTGCTGCTTAAGACCACCGCCGCGACGGATCCAGTCACCATCAGCAGGGCCAGCGCGCCAAGCAACGTGGAGAGTTTGCCAATCTTCGAATGCGGGCGAACCGGTTCGTCGGCCATGGGTGGACCTTTCACCTGACGCATCTACTATAGAGGACGGCATCGAAATTGGCAACCGTTCGGCCCCGCATTTCCACGCTGCGTGGTGGTGCAGACAGACAAGATTGTCTGCCCCACCCACTAATTTTCGCTTACATTCTTCGCCATTCAGATATTCTGTTCTCTGCGTCTTCGCGCCTCTGCGTGATTTGATTTGAGGAGCCGCTCATGCAATCCACTCCCTCCATCGCCCTGCCCTACCCCGACGCCCACGTGGACATCGCCGCCGTCTTCAGCGAGCCAACCATCGACCCGACCGCGTGGATCGCGCCGAACGCCGTCGTCACCGGCCGCGTCAGCATCGGCCCACGCGCGAGCATCTGGTACAACTGCGTGCTGCGCGGCGACAGCGAATTCATCGAAGTCGGCGAGGAGACCAACGTCCAGGACGGCAGCATCCTCCACATCGACGAAGGCTATCCGTGCATCCTCGGCAAGCGCGTCACGCTCGGCCACAACGCGATCGTCCACGGCTCGGTCGTCAAAGACGGCGCGCTGATCGGCATCGCCGCGACGGTCCTGAGCCGCTGCGTCATCGGCGAAGGCGCGCTGATCGCTGCGGGAGCCGTGGTCCTCGAAGGCACCATCGTTCCGCCGCACACGCTCTGGACCGGCTGCCCCGCCAAACAAGTGAAGGAACTCTCGCCGCTGCAGCGCGAGCGCCTCGCCGCGACGTTCAAGCATTACGTGAACAACGGCGCCGTGTATCGCGCGAGGTACAACATTCAAGATTCAACATTCAAGATTTAAAATTCTTGAATCTTGAATCTTGAATGTCCCTATCTTCCCGTGATCGACCCAAACCCGCTGCTCGATACCGTGTAATCCACCGGCACGACCGCTGAAAACGACTGCCCTTGAATCAGCATGTCCACTTGGATGAAGCGATCGACGGGCGATTGCCCCTGCTCGTCCGAGCGCACCGACACCGTGATTCCTTCCGAATCGAAGCCAAGCACGTCCAGGTCGGCGACGTTCAGATCGATGTTGACGCGCGCCGTCTCCATGCCCGTCGCCACGCCCGTGGGCAAATGCGGCGGGACAATTTTGAAGCGCGTGACGCGGCTGGTCGCGGTCGGCAACACCAGGCGGCGATGCGAATCCAGATGGATCGTGTCGATCACGTTGCCCATCGAGACGGCGATGTCGTTCCCCGCGGGATTCTTCGGCTCGAATCCCGCCGGCAGCGTGATCGTGCCGGAGAAATTAACTTTGTCGAGCTTCGACGACGTAAACTGGAATTTCCCGTGCATCGAATTGAGCGTGATAACGGCGGGCGGCACATCGCGCGGCGTGGCCGCTTCCGTTCCGTCGCTGCGCGCCATCGGCGACGCGCCCAAATCGGCGCTGCCGATCACGATCGTTTTGCGCACATACGCCAGTGAATTCGAAGCTGAGTCGAGCGCGTGCGATTCGGCCACAAAAATTCCCGGATCGGTGAACACGCGCTGCACGCTCAACCCAAATTCGGGCGTGGCTCGCGGATTGGCAATGCCCAGCGTTCCCACCGGAGGCATTCCCGCATCATTGCCCTGCAGATCCTTGAAGAACGTTTTCGCGTTCACCGCCCCTGGCACCGACTCCACGGTCAGATTCAGCGTGACGGTTCCGCCGCCGTTGTGAATGAGCTGCGAGGTCAATCCGTTCTTTGAATTGACGACAATTTCGCGCCCGACGACCACGAAGAC
>DATGGK010000018.1:0-4191 GCA_035308565.1 Planctomycetota bacterium
GTGGAAGCCGGTGTGATGGGATTGATGGGCGGGATTTTAGGAGTGGGGATGGGCTGGCTGATTGGTCGTGCGGTGACGTTCGGGACAAATGTTTATTTGCGGCGACAGGATTTGCCGCCAGCGCATGTGTTCTCGGTGCCGGTGTGGTTGATTTTTGGCGGAATCGTATTTTCGGTGGTGGTGAGTTTGATGGCGGGGCTCTATCCGGCGTCGCGGGCAGCGCGGCTGAATCCGGTGGAGGCCCTGCGGTATGAGTAAGGCAAAGCTTGCGTTGACTGCGCTAGTTCTTGTGATTTGTGCAGTCGCCGTCCGGCCGGCGCAAGCTGCCGCAGCCGGGCGCGCGGAATGCCAGAGCGTAAAGAGCAAGATTCTCGCGCGCAGCGTCGCCTACTGCGCCTTGTTGCCTCCCAGCTACGACGCGGAGAAGACGCAGCGTTATCCGGTGCTTTATTTTCTTCACGGGCTCGGCGACAACGAGCAGATGTTTCTGCACTCGGGCGGGTGGAATCTGGTCGAAGATTTGTGGGAACAGCACCAACTGGGCGAGTTCGTGATCGTAACGCCTGCGGCGGGCGCCAGTTTTTACATCAATTCGCACGACGGGAAGCAAAGGTACGGGGATTTCTTTCTGCAGGAGTTCATGCCGGCTATTGAAGCCCGGTACCGCATTAATGCCACGCGCACGACGCGCGGAATTGCGGGCTTTTCGATGGGCGGGTATGGGGCGTTGCGGCTTGCGTTCTTGCATCCTGATTTATTTGGTTCGGTGAGCGTTCATAGCGCGGCGCTAATGGAGAAATTGCCGAATATCAGTGTGGCGGAAGCGGCGCAAAATCCGCGAATGAGGCTTCTGGGCGATGTGTTTGGTTCGCCGCCGGATCGGGCGTTCTGGGATCGCAACAACCCTCTCACTCTGGCTCGGACGGCGCACATCGCGGGATTGAAGATTTATTTTGATTGCGGATCGGAAGATGGGTACGGGTTCAACAGCGGCGCGGAGGTGCTCGACAAAATTCTGTCGTCGCGGCATATCGCGCATGAGTTTCATATCTACCCGGGCGGGCACGACTGGGCGTATTTCGCGGAGCATCTGCCGGCTTCGCTTCAATTTGAAGCGCGGGCGTTTGGCCTGAAGTAATTGCCGCCCAGGTGCAAGACGCCCGCGCCGGAATTAATGTGAGTCGCACCAAACTCGCCGTGGTTATTTTTTCCGCGAATACTCCAAGCGAAAAACGGGCGACCATGTAGCGCCTTTATCGGTGGACTTATCCCAGGTTTGTTCCACCTTGTCCGCGCTCAGGCGCACCACGCGGATTCGATTGAGCACTTCTTCTCCATTGGGGCCGCGGTTTGGACCGAGAAACTCAGCCGTGCCGGCGGAGATTTTTCCGTTGACGAAGGCATGCGCGCGGCCTTCATTGTCCACGAACAAGCCGCGCCAGCCCTGGTCGCCGTAGCTGTAGGCGAAAATATTTTCGCCTCGCTGACCCTTTCCGCCGTCCCAGTTTTCAGTGATCACGCAGCTATCGAGCGAGAGCGACACCGTGCTCGTCGCACCCCAGGAGGCGCCCGAAGATGAAATCGCCCAGTCGCCCAGCCAGAAATCCAGTTGCCGGCTTTCTGGGCTTGTCGTACACGTTCCAGGGCCATTGGCGGCGAATGCGCTGGGCGCGACGACGATGCACAGAACTAATGCAAAAATCGAAAGGATCTTTTTCAAAACCTGCGGACTTTGAACAGCAACCTGCTTTAGCATACGTGTTACCTCCTCAAGTGATTTGTCGTACCCAAAAACTTCGGATCACGTGCTAGAACGCTACCGGCCGTCGCGCGTGAAAGCGAAACGCCTCGGAATTTTTTTCAATGTCCAGCACTTGAAATCCTGCTGCTTGCAGGCGATCGCCAAGAGTGTCGGGAGCGATCGGCACAAGTGTGTCGCGGACATGAATCAGCCGCATGAATAGACTCTGCAGGCTGTCAGTACCGACAAAAGCGCCGCCTGGTTGCAAGACGCGCCAAACTTCGCGGAAAAGTTGGTCCTGAAGCCCGGGAGTGTGCACGTGGTGCAGCATCGTGAAGCAAACGCTGCTGGAGAATTGTGTGTTTGCGAATGGCATCTCGGTGGCGTCGCCTTTGACGACCTCAACATTGCTGTCGCTGAGACGAGAAGCGAGCGATTCGGCCAAACGGCGATCAATTTCGATTGCCGTCAGGTGCGGCACTCTCTTGCGCAGGAGATCGGTGGTGAGGCCGGGCCCGGGCCCCAGTTCCAGCACGTTCGCGCCTAAATCCACGTGCGCGAGCGCCCATGGCAGGCGGCGCTCTACGGTTCGTCGCCATCGTTCGGAGCGGCACAAGCGGTTGTGAATCCAGTTCACTTGGTAATCCTCGAATTCCTGACGAGCGTCCAGGCTTGCAAGGGCAGCTTATGGATTGCGCGGTTTGCATACTTTCGATATTGTGACAATGAATGTTGCAAAAGCGTCAAATGGGCCGCGCGGTATTTGACCGGATCGGTCATAGGCGCGCCGAGATTACGACTCTTGTGCACGATTACGCCGCTGGGCACGTAATTGAGCTCCATTTTCACGAAGCGGACCAGTTGGTGTATGCGTCGCGCGGGGTGATGACGGTGCGAACGAAGGACGGCATCTGGGTGGTTCCTACGGATCGGGCGGTTTGGATTCCGGCGCGGATTCCGCACACGATCGCGATGTCGGGAATTGTGGCGATGCGGACTCTTTATTTGAGGAGGCGGCTGGCGAAGGCGCTGCCTCGAAATTGCTGCGTGGTGAATGTTTCGGCGCTTCTGCGCGAGCTTATTCTGCGAGCGTGCGGATTTCGCGAACTGAGGAGAAAAGTTTTGCGGCAGCGACACTTGGTCGAAATAATTCTGGATCAGCTCGACGCGATACAGACGGTACCGCTGCAACTCCCGAATGTGACTGATGCAAGAGCGGGCCGGATCGCACGGATTCTTTACGACGATCCGAGCGATTCGCGGCCGCTTTCTGAACTTTGCCGGCTGAGTGGGGCGAGCAAGAGGACCATCGAGCGGCTATTTCAGCAGGATGCGGGGATGACATTTGGAAAATGGCGGCAACAGTTGCGGTTGGTGCGGGCGATGCAGCTTCTCGCGGAAGGATCGAAGGTGACGCATGCCGCTTTGGAAGCCGGGTACAGCACGCCGAGCGCGTTTATTTCCATGTTTCGAAAAACTTTGGGAACTACGCCCGCTTCGTATTTCAGAGCAACGAAGGATCGCGGCGAAGACAATCCGGAAAATGACTGACCGAAATTATTGGAGCGACATTGGAAGCGGCGTGGCTACCTGCTGGTTGAGGTCGTTGTGATCGCCGTCGTGGATTTTGTGTTATCGAGGACGAGAACGAGAATGCGGCCGTCGGAACGAAAGGTGCCGCCGGTGGCGGTGCGGGCTTCGGTGAGTGGATCGGGCGGGGCGATGTGTTCGCGGGCGACGACCATACCTGTGCCGGAGAGCGTGTCGTTCACGTATTCGCGCTCTTTATCTATTTCGGGATCGATCTTGTGAGTGACTCCGTTGTTGCGTTCGTCGCGCTCGAAGCCGATATCGTGGGTGGCGGCGATGCACCAGAGCGGGCGGCCGCCGATCATGTGGGACGATTGCCAAGCGCGCAGATGATTGCGGGACATGGCGACGCGAACGGGTTCGGCGTGCGCGAAACCGTAATCTTGAGGGCGATTGAAGAGGTAGAGCGTGCTCATCGGCATCGTCAGGTAATCTTTTTTCTGGATTGTGTCGATGAGGCCGGCGATTACGGTGGATTGCACGTCGCTGTCAACTCTGACCCAGCCGGCGGTGGAGAACGCGTGAAGGAGCTGCTCTTTTGTGCCGACGATGAGGATATTCACCATGTCGCCGGGATTTCCTTGCTTGTCAGAGATGCGGCGCGGAATGGAAGCGAGGAGATCGGGCGTGACGCCCGCGACTTTTGTTTCTGCTGGGCCGCCAACGGCCATCGCTGCGGCGGTGCTTGAGCCGGGATCGAGGATTTCGATCGTTACGTTAAAATTTCCTTTGGCGGCGCCGGCGTCTTTGTAACTTTGATTGATGCCGAGGAAGAGGCGGCCGGCTACGGGGGCGGTGAAATCTTTGGTGAGGCCGAGCGAGAAGGGCTGGGCGGCGTCGCCTGAGCCGACGCGGGCGAT
>DATGGK010000019.1:0-11207 GCA_035308565.1 Planctomycetota bacterium
CGGAAAACGAGCGATTTTTGTTCGGATCGAGGCGCGAACTTCATGCGCTATCCGAAGGAGATAACGCTTGAAGTTCGCAACGAAGAGCCGGACAAAAAGCGCCGTTTTACGCCGCGCTCACTTTTTAAACACCCTCTAAGAAATCTTCCAAATTCTTCTTTGCGACCTTTGCGCCATCTTTGCGCCGTTGCGTGAAATCTTTTGCGTGAAACCGGAGATTCATGAAGCACATCGTCATCTGTCCCGACGGCGGCGCCGATTGGCCCGTCGCCTCGCTCGGAAACCGCACGCCGCTCGAAGCCGGTAACCTGCCCAATCTCGCGCGCCTCGCTACGGAAGGCACCGTCGGCCGTGCCATGCACATTCCGCCGGGGATGGACAACGGCTCCGACATCTGCTGCATGTCGCTGCTTGGTTTCGATCCCGCCAAGCATCACACGGGCCGCGCGCCGCTCGAAGCCAAATCGCTCGACATCGATCTCGGCCCCGACGACATCGCGATCCGCTGCAATACTGTCGCGATCGAAGACGGCCTGATGTTCGATTTCACCGCCGGCCACATCAAGACCGAAGAAAGCCGCCAGCTCATTCAGGAAATGGAAGCGCGCTACGGACGCGACGGGCTGCACTTTCATCCCGGCGTCAGCTACCGCCATCTGCTCGTGGTCCGCAAACCGGACGGCATGAAAGCCGCGTGCACGCCGCCGCACAACATCACCGGCAAACCTGTCGAAAGTTATTTGCCGAAGGGCGACGACGCGCAGTTCCTGCTGGATCTAATGGAAAAATCAAAACCGATTTTCGCGGACCACGCTGTCAACAAAGCGCGCGTGAAAGCCGGCGAAACACCCGCGACGCAAATCTGGCTGTGGGGCCACGGCCCCCGCCCTTCCCTGCCGCTCTTCAAAGTTTCCTACGGCCTCAGCGGCGCGATGATCAGCGCCGTCGATTTGCTGCGCAGTTTGGGTCTGTACCTCGGCCTCGAAGTCTTGAACGTCCCCAACATCACCGGCTACATCGACACCGATTACGCCGCCAAAGGACGCTACGCCATCGACGCGCTCGACCGCCACGACCTCGTCTTCGTCCACGTCGAAGCGCCGGACGAATGCGGCCACCAAGGCGATGCGCCGAACAAAGTCGCCGCGCTCGAACGCATCGACGCCGACATAGTCGCGCCAATCCTCGCGTCAGCCCACGCGCAAAACGGCAATTTGAGAATCCTCGTCTGCCCCGACCACCCGACGCCCATTGCGCTCAAAGCGCACGCGACGGAACCATCCCCCTTCGTCGCTTGGGGTCCGGGTTTTATGCCAAACGGTTTGCGTTACAATGAGAATCAAGCGAAGCTGTCGAAGATTTTTGTGGAGCGCGGGTACGAATTAATGGGGCGTTTCCTGAAAGGCGAACTCCTCGGCGGCTGATTTTTTTCACGCGGAGGTTTAGCGCGGACGGAAGCCTAACTATTGCCGCGGTCCGCGTCCCCGCGGTCCAAATTCATCGGCCTTCTTCAACGCTTCGCTGCTGGCCTTCGGATCGCCGCTGAGTTCATACAATTCCGCCAAGCGCCGATACGCCCACCCCGCCTCGATATTCCTCATCGGATTTTCGCCAACATCCGTGGATGCAAGAGCTGACTGCGCGACCGCAATCGCCTGCTCGTATTTCTTCTGCTGCTTAAGCGATTCCACGTACCACAGACGCACTTGACTCAACTCCGCGCGCTGGCGCCGGTCCGCCGCCGCTAACGGCTCCAATTCAGCAATTGCCTTCACATAAGCCTCGCCGGCCGCATCATAATCTTTGCGTTCGTACGCGAGTTCTCCAAGCCGCGCCTGAGCCTTCGCCGAAACCAGGCGCAACTCCGTCGAATTCGGCAATTGCGCGCCCAATTCTTCCGCAATTGCAATCGTCTTATGAAAGGCCTGCTCCGCCTTTTCGTTCTGTCGCAGCCGCCACTGCAATTCACCCACGCGCTCATACGCGCGCGCCGATTCCAAGCGCAGCTTTGTGTTCGTGGCATTTTTCTCGGCGAAGCGTTCGTAGAACGTCAAAATGCTCTGCACCAGTTCAACGTTCTCCGTGCTGCCCCTGCGGAAACCCGGCTGCATGGCGAACCCGCCGACAAAACCGCGGCGTCCGCCTGCGCCACCTCCTCCACCGCTATTGTGGTCGTCCGGTCCGCCCCCTTGCGGTCGCGGCTCGATTTGCGGCCGGTCATTGTGCGGAGGGCCCGGATTCTTATCGTTCGGCGGCGGCGGATTTTTATCGCCCGCCTTCTCCCCTTGAATCGCAACGTTTTGCCCAACTAAATTGGACAATCCAGCCAGCCCGCCCTGCCGCCCGGAATTATCGTTTCCAAACATCGGAAACGTAATCTGAAACACGCGCCCGTTGTCCTGCGTATCGCTCGAATTCAACTGCTCAAACATCTCTTCCAGCGCCTGCAACGACATCTCCACGTTCGCGTCCGCACGCTGCTCGGCCAGCCGCGCAGCTTGCGCTTCCTTAGCGACTCGCCCCAGCGCCGCCGATGTTTGCGAATAACCCACCCATCCCGCCACGCCCGCCAGCACCACCGCCGCCGCCGCGATTCCACCCAGCGCCGCCACCGCGCGGTTGCGCCGGCACCAGCGCACCGTCCGCTCGATCGGCCCCGCGTTGCGCGCGCGAATCGGGCGATCCTCCAAAAAGCAGCGCAGGTCCTCCGCCAATTCCGCCGCGCTCTGATAGCGCTGTTCCGGCGCACGCGCCGACGCCTTCAGCACAATTGTCTCCAAATCGCGCGGAATGCGCGGGTCCAGCTTGCGCGGCCGGATCGGCTCGTGCATCGAAATCTCTTTAATCAACCCCGCCGTCGTCGTCTCCGAATACGGAGGCCGCCGCGTCAGCACTTCGTACAGCGTCAAGCCCAGACTGTAAATGTCCCCGCGCGCGTCCGATGTTCCGTTGAAACTCTCCGGCGCAAGATATTGCAGCGTCCCCAGAATATCGCCGCTGCGCGTCAAGCCATCTTGATCGCCCAACTTTGCTAACCCAAAATCCGTCACCCACGCCGTTCCGCTCGGATCGATGAGAATATTCGCCGGCTTGATATCGCGATGAACGACGCCGTGCGCGTGTGCGTACGTCAGCGCCTCGGCGACTTGTTGCGTGACACGCGCGGACCAGCACCAATAGGAGTTAGGAGACAGGAGATAGGAGTTAGGAGATTCGGCGAGCGAGCGCGTAGTTTGTTTTTCTGACTCCTGATTCCTGACCCCTGACTCCTGATTCCTGACTCCTATCTCCTGTCTCCTATCTCCTATCTCCTTGCCTACCACCTCATGCAGCGTCCTTCCCTCGATAAACTGCATCACAAAATAATGCAGCCCTTCTGCCTCGCCGATGCCGAAGACTGGCACAATATTGGTGTGATGCAACTGCGCCGCAGTCTGCGCTTCGCGTTTGAAACGCTCCAAGCGCACGCCGCTCAAGACCGCGTGACCGGGCAGAATCTTGAGCGCCACGCGCCGATTGAGCGTGCGCTCAAGAGCCTCATAAACAATTCCCATCCCGCCGCGCCCCAACTCGCGCACGATCTGAAAATCGCCGATGTGGTCCGGCATCGCCGGCGCATGAATCGGCTGCCCGGAGCGCCGCCGCTGCTTGAGTTGCTCCATCGCCACCACCGCCGGCAGCAAATCTCGCAGCTCGCCCGCCTGCTTCGGATGCTCGCGCGCAAAATCCTCCACCGACGGCGCCGACCCCGAGCGCAGCTTCGAAGAAAACTCCTCGACCAGCGCATCCAGTGGATTGAGTTCAGTCGTCTCGTCGTTCATAAGGCCAGTCCTGAGTGCCGAGTCCTGAGTGCTGAGCGCTGAGTCCTGAGTCCTGAGTCCTGAGTTGGTTGCACAGCGACAAGAAACCTCTCTCTGACCGTGCGCAGCAGTGAGGCGCGTAGATCGTGGGAAGGGCTTCCTGTATGACTCACGTCTCACATCTCCTTTTACTTCAAAGATTTCACGCGGCCAGTGCTGATAAATTCTCGATGCGGGCTGTTTTAGCGGTGCTTAGCGCGATCACCAGTTCACGCCCCTTCGGACTTGGAGCCTATTTCAGTAGGCTTCGTAGGACGGGCTTCCCAGCCCGTCCCGTCTTCGAAGCGCAATGTTGGACGGGCTAGGAAGCCCGTCCTACTGAAATACGCTCTTAATTGGAAGCGCTGCGTCTTCTGGAATTGCGTCACGAGTTTGTGCGCCGGATGCCGCCGTAACAGCCGCGTTACCTTGCCGGAGCAGCGTCTCTTTTCTTCGGGCGCTGCACTCAGGGTTCAGCGCTCTGCTTTACGTCAGCGGCGAAATCCCTTTTCGCACCGCATACTTCGTCAGTTCCGCCACACTGAACAGCTTCAGCTTATCCATGATCGCCGTGCGCGCGCGGTCGATCGTCTTGCCGCTCACTTGCAAACGTTCCGCGATGTCGCGCGTCGAAAGTCCTTCTGCAACAAACTGCAGAATCTGCTTTTCGCGCGCAGTCAACTCCGCGCCATCGCCCGCGGTGTTCGACGCGCCCGAATAATCTTCCAGAATCAGCGGCGCGATTTCAGGGCTGATGTAACCCTTGCCCGCCATCACTTCATGCACCGCTTTCACCAATTCCTCCGCCGCGCAATCTTTCAGCAGATAGCCCACCGTGCCCGCGCGCAACATGCCCGTCATGTAATTCTTGTCCGAATGCATCGTCAGCGCGATGATTTTGACCGCTGGCGCAGCCGTGCGAATCCGCGCCGTGGCATCGATGCCGTTGCATTCCGGCATCGCCACATCCATGATCACGACGTCCGGATTCAACTGGCTGGCACTGCGCACCGCCGCGTTGCCGTCTTCCGCTTCGGCCACAATCTGAAACCCCGGCTCTTTTTCAAGCAGCGATTTCAACCCTTCGCGCACGATCTTGTGATCGTCCACCAATAATATTCGAACGCTCATCGACACTCCTTCTGTTGTTACCATTCATTCTCACGCAAAGGCGCTAAGCCTTCGCGTGAAAAAATCACGCGCCCACCGGCAGCGACAGCGTCACCCGCGTCCCGCGCCCCGCATCCGAATCGACCGCAAACGTTCCGCCCATGTGCGAGATGCGCTCGCGAATGCTGAACAGCCCAAAACATTTCGTCGTCTCCGAAATCAGCATCGCTTTCGCTGGATCGAAACCGCCGCCGTCGTCCTCGACCGTCACGTTCACAAGATGCTCGTCCTTGACCACGCGCACCGCCGCCGTCTTCGCCCGCGCATGCTTTACCACGTTCGTTAACAATTCGCGCGCGGATTGAAACAGCAGCACACTCGATTCCTGCGACAGCTTCTTCGACTCGCCTCGGCTTTCAAAACGGCACGTCAAACCGTGCTGCTTTTGCACGCTGTCGGTCAGCCACTCCAGCGCCGCGTCCAATCCGAATTCGTATAGAATCGGCGGGCTGAGCTCGAATGTCAACGAGCGAACTTCGCTCACAATCTGCTTCAACACATGCGAGACCTCGTCCGTCTCCGCGGCCAGTTCCGGCTGCGCCAGCCGCGCGCGAAGCGCTCCGAGTTTGATCCGCGCCAGCGCCAGCGATTGTCCGATCCGGTCGTGCAGCCCCGTGGCGATGGCGCGCCGTTCGCGCTCCTCGGCCAGCGACACTTCGGACGCCATCGAACGCAAACTGCGCTGGTATTCCAGAATCTGCCGGCGCGCCTCCTCGCGCTCTTTCACGTCGCGAAAAACGATCACCACGCCAATCGCCTGCCCCTCCGCATTTTTAATCGGCGCCGCATTGCCTTCGATCGGAATCCGCGCCCCGTTCAACGCCGGCAGCGCCGCGCCCGGAGGAAGATTCAGCGTCACGCAATCCTTGAGTACGCAGGCGATGGGGTCTTCGACTTCCGCCGGAGGCTGCGACTGGCCGAGATCGAAGACTCGCGCAATCGGCTGGCCTTGCGCCTCGCCGGGTTTCCACTGAGTCAGCGCTTGCGCAACATGGTTGATGAACGTGACGTTCCCGTGCGCATCGGTCGCGATCACCGCGTCGCCGATGCTCGACAACACCACTTCCAGCCACTGCCGCTGATCGCGCGCCTGCGCTTCCGCGCGCGCCAGCGAGTGCGTCATGGAACTGATCATGATCGCGACGGCCAGAAACAGCAGCAGCGGCCCGACTTCTTCAAGCCCGAACGAAAACTCCCACGGCGGATAGAACACGAAGTAATCGTGCAAAAAAGCCGTCAATGCACACGACAACAGCGCCGGCCCATAACCGCCGTACCATGCGCTGAACGAGATCGCCGCAAAAAAAAGAATAAACGATTCGCGCTGCCTCAGCCACGGGACCAGCATGACCAGGACGAACGCCACTCCCACCGAAAACACCGCTGCGCCATAGCGCACCGCCGGCATCTTCAGACGCAAGCGCCTCGCCGGGGCGCCGGCTTCCAGCCGGCCAGGCGGCGATAATTTTTTACTTTTGATTTCCAAAGCCGCGTCATTCTAAAGTGCACGCCAGCACAGAGTCAATTGCACGGATTGAAAACTCGAATTCATTGCCGCCCTCGGCCCATTGGCCCGATATGCCCTATTTAAGGCCCAAGGCCGATAGGTCCAACAGGCCAAGGCCGCGCGCGTTTTGGCCGGGGAATTGAATGCACGGATGAAAGCCCTGTTGCGCAAGGCGGTTGCCTTGAAAGCGCCGCGCGATGCTCTACGATTGTTTCGGAATGTGCGGCATTGTCGGATACCTTGGTTCGCGCAACGCCACGGATGTGGTGCTCGAGGGCTTGCGCAAACTCGAATACCGCGGCTACGATTCGGCGGGGCTGGCCTGCATCTCCTGCGCGACTCACGCCGTGCCGCGGCTGGATGTTGTTCGCGCGGTCGGGCGCGTCGATTCGCTCGCGGCAAAAGTCGCGGCGCTGCATCCGGACGCTCGCGTCGCCATCGGCCACACGCGCTGGGCGACGCACGGGCGGCCGAACGAACTCAACGCTCACCCGCACCGTGATGCAACCGGCCGCATCGCGCTCGTCCACAACGGCATCGTCGAAAATTACGCGCAACTGCGCGCGGAACTCAGCGCGGCGGGATGCGCCTTTGTTTCGGAGACGGACACCGAAGTGGCGGCGATGCTCGTCGGCAGTCTGTATCGCGGCGATCTGGTCGAAGCGGTTGAGAAGGCCATCGCGCGCATCGAGGGGGCGTTTGCGTTTGCGGTGATTTCGCTCGATCATCCGCAAATGATCGTCGGCGCGCGGCGCGGTTCGCCGCTGGCGGTGGGCATCGGCGACGGCGAAATGCTGCTGGGCAGCGACGCGCTTCCACTGATCGCGTACACGCGGCGTGTCGCGTACCTCGACGACGATCAAGTCGCGGTGCTCGAAGCGGGGCGCTTTACGCTGCGCGCGCACGGGCGCGCGGTCGAGCCGAAAATTCAGGAGATCCGCTGGAGCGTCGAAGAAACCGACCGCGGCGGCTTCGCGCATTTCATGTTGAAGGAAATTTACGAACAGCCGGGCGCGCTGCGGCGCTTGGCGGCGAGTTTGGTTGCGTCGCCGGGATCGACTGAAATTCAATCGAAGCATACGCGCGACAGCAGCGACGTGGAGACCGCTCGCGTGCATGTCGTCACGCCGGTTTTCAATCTGGATTCGCTTCCGCTCACGTGCATGGAAGCGCGCGACATCAGCCGCATCGTGATCGTCGCGCAAGGCACTGCGTTTCACGCGGGATTGGTCGCGCGCAACATGATCGAACGCTGCGCGCGCGTGCCGGTCTATGCGGAATATGGGAGCGATTTTCGCTACCGCGATCCGGTGCTCGATCCGAGCGTGCTGGTCATCGCCGTCTCGCAATCCGGCGAAACGGCGGACACGCTCGGCGCGGTGCGTCTGGCGAGCGAGCGCGGCTGCACGACGCTCTCCGTGATCAACACGGTGGATAGCACGATAGCGCGCGCAAGCGACGGGGTGATTTACATGGACGCGGGGCCGGAGATTGGCGTCGCTTCGACGAAGGCCTTCACCGGCCAAATAGCCGCGCTGTATGTGCTGGCGATTCATCTTGGGCTTTTGCGCGAGACGCTTTCGGCCGCCGACGCGGCGCGGCGCGTGCAGGATTTGCTGCAAGTTCCGGGGCGCGTCGAAGAAGCGCTGGCGAACGCGGCGCGCGTGGAGGCCGTGGCGCACAAATACAAGGACGCCAACAACGCGCTTTTTTTGGGGCGCGGGACGGGATTTCCGCTGGCGCTGGAAGGCGCGCTGAAGCTTAAGGAGATTTCGTACATTCACGCCGAAGGTTACGACGCCGCCGAGATGAAGCACGGGCCAATTGCGCTGATCGATGAGAAAATGCCGGTGGTGGTGCTGGCGCTCAAAGGGCGGCGCTACGAAAAAATCGTGAGCAACATTCAGGAAGTCAAAGCGCGCGGCGGGCGCGTGATTGCGATTGCCAGCCACGACGATCACGAGATCGGCAACCTTGTGGACGATGTCCTGCCGATTCACGACGACCGCGGGATTATGAATTCGATTGTGTGCGCGATTCCGCTGCAGTTGTTTGCGTATTACATTGCCGTGGCGCGCGGCTGCGACGTGGACAAGCCGAGGAATCTGGCGAAGAGCGTGACGGTGGAGTAAGGAGACGCGGGAACACGAAATCCGTCTCACGCAGAGGCGCGGAGGCGCGGAGGAAGGCGCGGAGAGGGAAATGTTGGGGCGAAATACGTATGCGTTGTGAGATTAGGAAGTTGTCATGAGTGATTCGTTTCGGATTTTGGCGTTCGATATTGGCGGCACGCATGGCCGCTGTGCGCTGGCGCGCTGCACGCAAGATTCTGCAACGCCATTTGAATTCGGCGAGGTGAGTTCGTTCAAACGAACGCCTGGCGCGGACGGCCCCGCGTGGCTGGCGGTTTTGCTGGATGGCGCGAAAAAACTTTGCGCGAAAAAAGTGCGCTACGCCGCGGTGTCATTTGGCGGGCCGGTGGCGCCGGATGGGCGGATTCAATCGACGCACGTGCCCGGATGGGAGCGCGTCGATTTGAGTGGCGAACTGGCGCGCGCGTTTGATTTGGGGCGAGGCGATATCGTTGTGGAGAACGACGCCAACGCCGGTGCGCTGGGCGAATTTCATTGGGGCGCTGGGCGCGGATGCCGCGACATGCTGTTCTTTACGGTGAGCACCGGCATCGGCGGCGGCGTGATTCTCGATGGAAAACTGCGGCGCGGCGCGCACGGGTTAGCGGGCGAATTTGGGCACATGATTATGGACGGCCGCGAGGGTGCGCCGCAATACGCCGCGGGAAAGCCGGGCGCGCTGGAAGCGCTGGCGAGCGGGCCGGCGATGGAGCGCGAAGGACGCGCGGCGTTGGAGAAAGTTCGTGCAGGCGGGCCGCCTGCGCCACAAGTCATCAGCGCGAAGAATGTGTTCGATGCGGCGGTGAGCGGCGAGCCGTGGGCGGTGGAGGCGCGCGCACGGTGCGTCGGGGAACTGGGGCGCGGCATTGCGGCGGCGATGAGCGCGTACGATGTTGAGCGCGTCGTGATCGGCGGCGGCGTCTCGCTCGCGGGCGATGCGCTGTTTGTGCCATTGCGCGCGGCGGTGCAGGAATATCTGCCGACGTTCATGTCGGGAAAGGTGGAGGTGGTTCCGGCGGAGTTGGGCGACCGCGCGCAGTTGTATGGTGCGGTAACGGCGTGTCTGACTAAAGTGAAGGTCGCACGGCAGCGATAAATCTCCGTTTCCTTTTTCACGCAAAGTACGCAAAGGACGGCGCAAAGAGCGCAAAGAATTTCAATGAAGTGACAGGAATTCTCCTTTGCGAACTTTGCGCCGCCTTTGCGTCTTTGCGTGAAAGCCTTATAATTCGCTGGGACGGAAACGCACGCTTATGCCTCATGCCGAACTCTTCGCCGATATGCACCTGCACACAGTTGCTTCCGACGGTGAACTGACCGCGGAGGAATTGGTCGATTGCGCCATCGACGCAGGGTTGGGCGCGATTGCGGTGACGGATCACGACACGATCGGCAGCGTCGAGGCGGCGACGGAATACGGTGCCAAGCATGGCGTCGAAATCGTGCCCGGCTGCGAATTGACGATGTATGAAGGCAATGTCGAACTGCATCTGCTGGCGCTGTTCATCGACATTTCGCCGGGCGGCGCGTTTCAACAATTTCTCCAGCAGATGCAGCAGCACCGCCGCTTTCGCGCGCTGTCGATGATTGCGAAACTTAAAGCGGCCAACGTTCACATCGAAGAAAGCGACGTGATCGAAGCCGCCGGCTCGGCGGATTCGATCGGGCGGCCGCACATTGCCGAGGCGCTGGTGAAACGCGGATACGCGATGTCGCCGTACGAAGCGCTCAACCGCTATTTGCAGCAGGGCAAACCGGGCTATGTGCCGAAGCATCGTTTGACGCCGGAAGCGGCGTTCGCGGTCGTCCGCGCGGCGGGCGGGCTTTCGATTCTGGCGCATCCCGGCCGCGCGCCACACGACGAATTAATTGTGCCGCTGTTTCAGCGCGGCATGGACGGGATCGAAGCGCTGTACCGCTCGCATTCGCCGGTGCTGCGAAAATATTACGCGGGGCTGGCGCGGCGTTACGAGCGGCCGATCTCTGGCGGGAGCGATTTTCACGGCCCGTCGCTGACGCCGGACATTCAGGTCGGCGACGCGGGGGTGGATCGCTTTTTGTTTGCGACGCTGAAAGCAGAGGCGGCGCGGCGGAAGGTGCGCGCCGCTCAGCCTGCAACCTGACCAGAAGTGGTGGGGCAGACATTCGTGTCTGCCCGCAATTGATGGGGCGAAAATGTCCGAAGCGCGTGTGTTGAAAATTCTGGAGGGCGTCAAAGATCCGGACCTCGGTTCGTCGATTGTGGCGATGGGGATGATCAAGGACATCGTCATCGACGGCGCGACGTTGAGCCTGACGTGCGAATTGACCACGCCCGCGTGTCCAGTCAAAGCGCAAATTGAATCCGACATTCGCTCGCGGATCGCGGCGGAGATGCCTGAGATTCAGACGGTCAATTTGAACATGACCGGCAAAGTGCGCGGCGCGTCGATTCCGACGAACTCGGACGCGATCAATCTTTTGCCGCAGATCAAACACATCGTGGCGGTGGGCGCGGGAAAAGGCGGCGTGGGGAAATCGACGTGCGCGCTGAATCTGGCGCTGGCTTTGAAAAGGCTG
>DATGGK010000020.1:0-8843 GCA_035308565.1 Planctomycetota bacterium
CTTTGCATTGCTAATGTCTCGAATCTTTTTTTAATTCAAAGATTTCATGCGGCAAGTGCGGATAACTTCTCGACGCTTGCGGCTTTAGCAGTGGCAAGGGCAACCACGAGTTCGCGCCCTTTGGCGCTCAACTGATAACGATGCGTCTTTTGCACTTTTCGGATGACTCCGTGTGCCTGCAACAGGCGCAGCAGCCGCGTCACCTGTCCGGACCGGCGTTTCTGTTCTTCTTTTGATGCCGCTCGTTGCTCGTATAGATGTGTCTGTAAATCGCGGTTTCGAAATCCCTTCAACACGTATTCTCCGCGCCCCACGATTTCCAGCACCCTGGCATCCTGTCCCAGCAAGTTCAGTGCGCGTGCCGGACGGCCTTTCCACCTCACTCGCTTTCCGGCGTTCCCGACACACTCTTCCAGCGTTCGCCCATTCTCGGTTTTCGCCTGCGCTTCCAGATAGCGCTCGTTGCATTTTTGACAGATTTCCGCACGGCGCTGCATGTCCGCCACGCCCTTCCTCAATATCCGCCACGTCTTCGGCCCATTCGGATCGCCTTCTTTCGGCCGATATGTTTTGAACCCATACGCCCGATTCATCGTCGTTTCCACGCGTAGCACGCTGCCTGCCTTGTCGTACATCTTCACGGAGTTATTCTCCACGGTATGCTTGATCCGCACTCCTTCATGCCGCGTCTTCACATCGCTGCTGACCTCCCCTTTATAATTTCCATGCACCTGCCCCTCGCACTTCTGTCCCAAAAACCTCAGCACGTCCGGACTCTTGAACGTTAGGATCCCGTGCCGCACCAAGCTCGGATACAATTCTGCCAGTGCCTGCGGCGACTTGAACATCACGTCCGTCGCCCACTCGCTTTGAAACGCCGTCCAGTAATACTCCGTCTCAAATTTTCCGAAGGCCTCGTTCACCAGCGGATTGACTTCCAGCGCAATGCCGGAAAGCAGCTTTTCCCAGTTCGTCCGCAATTGCGCGTCAGCCAGTTTCTGCGCGCGAGCCGCATCGGAAATCCACGTGAAACAGTTGTCGCTTTTGCGGAACCCGACGCCCTCACGCTCCAAACTCATGGCCAGCCACTCGCGTCCATTGATGCAGATGTTCAGGTTGAATGGAAACCACGTCTGCAGCCGCGCGTGAATCAAACCCAGCCGCGGATGCTGGAAATAATGGTAGTAGTGCAGGCACTTGCGCGGGACCAGATGCAGTTCCAGCAGCTTGCTCCGGCGATTGCGCCGAATTTGGAAGCTGCGGCACATTTCCACTGTGCTCAAGACGCAGATCAACCCTTCACGAACGCCATCGCGCCGGGCGATCTTCAACGCTTCTTGTTCTTTATTGGTCTGAGGCGATTCCAGATAGACCACGCGACGCTCCTGCTCCTCGGCCCTGCGCACCGACGCGGCTTTGATGCGTTCAGAAACCTCCATAAAATGATCCGACGCATCCTTGAAGGGAATCCGATGCAGGCACAAATACAGGTTCAACCCGGAAGGAAAATGCAGCCTCCTCAGCAGCCCGCGAAAGTAGAGCCGGTCAAATCCCGACAAAACGCCGATGACATTTGCCGCGTGTTTGCGTATAAATTCAAGCATGGCATTCTCCTTCTTGGTTTCAGTTGCGTCTTGGTAAACACAACTCTACCTCGATTGAGAATGCCTTTCTATTTGGTTGCGGCCACTGGCCGCGCTAAGTCTCTGCGTGAGAAAAATCACGACGGCTGAACGCCACGGCGCAAAGAAATTTTTCGCCGCGAAAAGTTAAAATATTTCCGCGCGTCGCCCTTAAAATGGCGAAAGATATTCAGTCCCCTCATAAAGGAGACACACACGACGTGAGCCAAGACACCGACTCGCTCCACGCCGCCATCGACCGCGTCCTGGCCGGCGAAAAGGATGCCTATGCCGAAATTGTCGAGGCGCATCAGGACATGCTGCTGGCCTTCGCTGCCTTCCGCGTGCCCGACGGCGACCTGGCCGACGAAGTCGTGCACCAGACTTTCATCCGCGCCTACGAACAGCTTGAACAATTTCAGCGCGACAAGGATTTTGGGCAATGGCTGCGCACCATTTGCAAATACATGATCATGGCCGAGCTCAAAAAATTCAGCGCCGACGCCTACAACCGGAAGAATTACGGTGAACACATCCGCGTGGTGTTGGCGCATTCCGCAGAGGAGGCGCTGGAAAGCTGTGGTGAGAGCGATACGGCGCGCATCCTGAGTGAATGCATGAAGGCGCTGCCCGAGCGTTCGCAGTCCATGCTGCAAATGAAGTACGAGGAGAAATTGTCCGCGAGCGAAATCTCGGAACACTTCGGGCAGAGCGAAGGCTGGGTCGCGACGACATTGTTTCGCCTGCGCAACGAATTAAAGAGATGCGTCGAACAACGGATGAAAGCGGCGAGCGCATGATGGACCAAACTCGCTTTCAACAGATTGCCGAGCAGTACGTCAACGGCGAACTCGACGACGCGGCCGCGGAAGAGCTTTGCCGCGCCGTCAGCGAATCGCGCGAACTCTGCGAACTGCTGCGTGTTCAAGCCGCGATGCACGCGGTCCTGGAACGCCGCGGAACGCTCGGCAACCTCACCGTTGGGCGCCGCGTGCAGGCCGCGCTGCGCGATCCGACGCAGAAAAAAGGCGCGATCACGCGCATCATGGAGAAACTGCAAAAAAAAACGCCCCACGCGGGGACGCGTGCTCCTATTGCCAATCTGAATCCAGTTCGTAGCGCAGGCGTCCCGCCTGCAAATTGTGATGCAGGCGGCTCGCCTGCAACCAGCGCAGGCGGGCCGCCCGCACCACAAAGACGCAGCCGTTCCAACGCCTTCCTCTATTTCTCCACCGCCGCGGCCGCGCTCGTTTGCATTGCGGTCCTCATTTACCTCAAGACACGTCCCACGCAAATCACCTTCCCCACCGACCCCGACGACATCGCCTGGGCCATTCCAAGCGAGTCGTCCGTCGCCACTGCGAAACCAGCCGGCGGCGCCGCGCAAGTCAAACGTGGCTCCAAAACTCTCTCGCTCAAAAAAGAGCGCCCGGTCATCGCCGGCGATGTCATCAGCACCACCGAACACGACACGCTCGCGCTCGACTATCCCGACAAGACGCGCGTCGAAGTCGCAATGGAAACCAGGCTCACAATGCAGCCCAAATCGCTGCCCGCCTCGCAGAGCACCACCGTCACGCCGCCCAATATTCCCGGCGTCATCAATGAGCCGCCTTCCGCCAGCGCGCCCAGCCTGCCTGCGCTGCACGCCGATTCCGACTACGGCATCTGCTTGATTCTGGAACAAGGAACCATCGAAGCCACAGTCGCACCGCAACCGGCCGGAAAGCCGATGATCGTCGTTACGCCGGAAAGCCGCGCAACGATCGTCGGCACGCGCTTTACGCTCATCGCCAACCCCACCGCCACACGCCTTGATGTCGCCGAAGGCAAAGTGCAATTGCAAAGCGCGCTCAAAAATGAAACCGTGCTCGTCGGCGCCGGGCATTCCGCAAGCGTCGCCCCCGGCATTCCGCTCGACGTCGTTCCCACCACGCGCGATCCGGCGCTGTGGCCTTTCAGCCCGAAAAGCCCGTGGAATTACCCGATTGGTTCGGGCGCGCAATTCGCCGCGATCAATTCGCCGCGTTTCGATCCCGCCAACGGCGTCGAATTCGTTTATGACAGCTTCAGTATCCCCATTTACGTCGCCGCGCCCGGCGATCCGCAGCGCCTGCTCTATCGCAATCCGGACCGCACCGGCGCAAAGCCGCTGCAAATACCCCGCAACGCCAAACCCGAACCGTCCTACCTCAGTTTCATGAACGTCATCGACGCCAATCATCTCCTCGTCTATGAAATGACCGGCGTCAAGCTTCAGGACGATGACAGCATTCAAGTCACCGCCTGCTATTTTAATTCGATTCAGCACATGGGCGTTTACAGCGACAACAAGCAGCATGGCACGCGCATCTACGGCGGCTCATCGATGGGCGGAATCGTGCGCAAAGGAGAACTCAGCGGCGGCATCCGCCATGCGCTCGGCGTCAGCGTCCATCAGTCCGCGCTGAATTCAAACGCGCCCGGCGGGCGCCCTTACGTTTGGCCCGCCAGCAACGCGCTCGCAAAGTGGGAAACGGCTTATGGAAAAACAGGCAACCTTTATCTGGGTTCGCTGCTGGCCATTCCACCCGACGTGGATCTCGCGGTA
This sequence comes from Planctomycetota bacterium, assembly GCA_035308565.1. GTDB lineage: Bacteria > Planctomycetota > SZUA-567 > H5-PLA8 > H5-PLA8 > JANXLS01. Next base: position 4,213 of record DATGGK010000020.1, read on the forward strand.
TTGGAATTGCGTGGTCCCGCGTTCGAACTCGCCCGCGCACTGCAGGACTATGGTGCGTACATCGTCGAGCATTACGAAACCGACGCGCACGACGTCAAATTCTTTATCGACCCCGCCGAATCGCCGGACTTGCTCAGCGGCTTGGACACGAAATTTCGTCCCGTGCTCAAACTGCTCAAAGTCGTGACCAACAACTCGCCCGACAATCCCGGCGGGGGCCGCAGGCCGCGCCGCTCATTCGCGCCGCCCTTCGAAAAGCAGTTAGACGCGAAAAAAGATGTGTCCGAAAAACAGTTCTGAATTCTGCCCGCCGCCATCCACAGTTTCTGTCTTTTCAAAAAACATCTTTCGCGATAGAAACCAATTCTGTAACTCGCTCACCAACTATAGTCTTCATCGCAAGGGATTAATTTATGCGCGCACAAAACAAAGTGCTCTCGACGGCTGCATTTGTCGCGATGGTTTGCACTCATTTTTCATGCGCCGCCGAAGCTCTCCCACAGAAAACGCTCGACCAGATCGCCTCGCTGCAAGAAGAAAAAGCCAACCGCACGCCGGCGCAGAAAAAGATGGACTCGCAACTCATCTACGCCGCCAAGCTCAAAGCCGGCAGGCCCATCGCCAACGGCATTACCGATTTGACGCCCGACCTTGGCTACCAGCCGGATGGCCGCGTGCTCGTCGATATCGACGCCGCGGACGTCTCGCCTCAATTGCTCAACCACATTGCGACCCTTGGCGGCAATGTGATCAGCAGCGTGCCCGATTTGCATGCCGTCCGCGCCATCCTTCCGATCACTCAAGTCGAAACCATCGCTGGACGGCTCGACGTTCGTTTCGTCCGGCCTGCCGATGAAGGCAGCACCAATCCCAACCCGCGCGCGGATTCGCCCACCGTTTGGGGTCTCATTCCGGGCACGGACATGATGGCCCACGTCGCCGTTCGGCCAGCTCGCGCAAATGCGCTTAAAGCCGCACCGCGCGCCGGCAGCTTCGACTCGCAGGGCGATATCACGCATCAGGCGAAGGCTGCGCGCGAAGCCTTCGGCGTCACGGGCAGCGGCGTAAAAATCGGAGTCATGTCCGACGGCGTCGATTCGCTGACGGCCGCACAAACCTCCGGCGATCTGGGCACGGTGACGGTGCTCGCGGGCCAAGCCAGCACCGGCGACGAAGGAACGGCGATGCTGCAGATCGTTCACGATCTGGCGCCCGGCGCGCAGCTTTTCTACGCGACGGCGAACGGCGGCGCCGCCATTTTCGCGCAGAATATCCGAGCGCTGCGCGATGCCGGCTGCAACATCATCATCGACGACTTCACCTATTTCAGCGAATCGCCGTTCCAGGACGCTACGATATCGCTGGCCGTCAACGATGTCTCGGCAACGGGCGTGCTCTATTTTTCGTCAGCACGAAATTCCGGAAACGTGGCCGACAACACCAGCGGTACGTGGGAAGGCGATTTCAAAGCCGGAGGCGCCACTGCGATTGGCCGAGGTGGAACGCTGCACGATTTTGGCGGAGGCACCACATTCAACGCGGTGACCCAGATTGGCGGCCAAAACCGCGCCGATTTATTCTGGGCCGACCCGCTCGGCGGATCGAGTAACGACTATGACCTCTACATCGTCAATTCAAGCGGCACGGTCCTGAAAAGTTCGACGAATACACAGAGCGGCACACAAGACCCATACGAGCAAGTCAGCACGCTCAACGTGGGCGACCGCATCGTGATCGTGAAATTCTCCGGCGCGGATCGCTTCCTGCATTTGGACACTGGCCGCAACGTAATCACCACCGGCACGATCGGAAACGTGCGCGGCCACAACGCCAGCGGCGCGGCCAATGCGTTCAGTGTTTCGGCCACGGATGTTGCGAATTCATTTCCGAACCCGTTCACCGGCGGCGCGACGAATCCCGTTGAAACTTTCAGTTCCGATGGCCCGCGCCGCATTTTTTTCAACCCCGACGGAACACCGATCACGCCAGGAAATTTTTCGTCCACTGGCGGCCTGGTTTTGCAAAAGCCGGACATCACCGCCGCCGACGGTGTCGTGACCACATCCGCCGTCAGCGGGCTGAATCCTTTCTTTGGCACGTCCGCCGCGGCGCCTCACGCGGGAGCGATTGCGGCGCTGATCAAATCGTACAACCCCGCGTTGACCAACGCGCAAATTCGCACGGCCATGATGAGCACCGCGCTCGACATTCAAGCGCCCGGCTTCGATGTCAATTCCGGCGCGGGCATCGTGATGGCGCTGCCGGCAGTCCAAGCCGCGCCCGCGCCGACAGGTCCGGTGCTGGAAGTCGCGTCGCTCTCGCTGAGTGCCACTGGCGGCAACGGCAACAGCCTCGTCGACGCCAACGAATGCAACCAATTGACCGTCACGCTCAAAAACACCGGCGCCGCCGCCGCGACGGGCATCACGGCGACACTTTCGAGCAGCGTGCCCAACGTCACGATCATTCAACCCACGTCCGATTATCCGAACCTCGCCAGCGGCGCATCGGGCGCCAACTTCATTCCATTCCACATCGTGACGTCGGCGAATTTCGGCGCGGGAATTCCCGTCGATCTTCTCCTCACCGTCACGGTCGCCGGCGGGCCCACTTTTACGCTCGGCGTCACGCCGCCTTCGACTCCGCCGTTCACAGTCACCGGCAGTCTCGCCGCAGGCGATACGACTCAAACGGGGCGCCTGAATCGGAATCTTCCCGCCAGCACGTGCTCGGCGTCAAAATCTTGTCCCGGTACATTTGCGACCACGGGTGCGCGCTTTTTCGACGCCTACACCTTCACGAATTCTGGCTCCGCCAGCGCCTGCATCACCGTCACGCTTGCGGACACGACGCAGAGCGACAATGCATTCTGCGTCGCGTACCTCACCAGTTTTAATCCCGCGAGTTTGTGTACAAATTATCTGGCCGACACGGGCGTCAGCGACAACCTCACGACCATGTCGTTCTCCGTCGCCGCCGGCGCGACGTTTGTCGTCGTCGTTCACGAAATCACTCCCGGCGCCGGTGTCCCCACTTACACGCTCACCGTCGCCGGCGTCCCGCCCGCCACCGCCAACAATGGCGGCCCGTGCAGCACGACCGATCTGTCGATTACGACGAACTCCAACCCGGTTCCAAGCGGCTGTTCCGTCACGTTCACGGCAACCGCCAAAAACAATGGCCCCGCCGCTGCGACAAACGTTGTCGTTAGCGATGTGCTTCCGCCCGGCGCCGCCTTTGTCTCAACCATCACGCCGGCCGGCTGGCTGGCGATCACACCGCCCGTCGGCACGGCCGGTGCGGTTTCATTCACAATCCCCACACTAGCTAACGGTGCCACGGCGGATTTCACAGTCATCGCAGTTCTCGACGAAAGCGCCGCGAGCGGCACGTTCACCAACACGTTTGCGGTTTCCAGTTCCGAATCGGATTCGGTCCCCGCCAACAACGTCGCGTCGGCAACCGCCACGATCCCCATTCCTGGCACTCCCGTGCTCAACATCGCCGACATCAGCGCGCAGGCCGGCGTTCCAATTCCGCTTAACATCAGTCTCGCGCCCGGAAATCCCGCAGTGACGCAAACGCTGACTCTGCAAATTTCAGGCGTCCCCGCGAACGCGTCGCTTAGCGCCGGCACGCCCAACGCCGGAATTTATACGCTCACATCCGATCAAATTCCTGGACTCACCGTGACAGCCGGCGACGTCGGCGCGTTCAACTTGACGCTCGCCGCCAGCGCATCCATCAACGCCAGTTGCAATGCGGTCACGTCCACGGCGATGCAAAATGTCACGGTGCTGCCCGGTTTCTTGAGCACTCCCGCGGCGTCGCCGGTCATCGCGCCGCTGCTTACATCGGCCACGCAAGTTTCCGATTTGACCGTCGAATTCACCGCCGTCGTGGTGCCAGCCGATACGACAGTGACGTGGGACTTCGGCGACGGCTCGCCCACAGCAGACGGCTCGCCCGTCCAGCATCTCTACGCCGCCGCCGGCGTTTATTCGATCACCGTCACCGCGCAAAACGCGCGCGCCAGCGCGCCGACGACGCAGCTTTTTTCCATCACCGTCGCAGCCGGAAAAGTTCTTCCCGGCACGAGCACATTGACGAAAGTCAAAGGCAGCGTGAAACTCGCCGGCGCCAAAAGCATGGCCTCGGCGGGCGGTTCTTTTGCAACATCGGTGACCAAATTAAAAGGCGGCGAATCGCTCAGCGTTGCGCTGGGCGGCTTAAGCGAGAATTACATGCTCGATTCTAAAGGCAAAGCCAAGAACTCAGAGAGTTCCGTAACGTTGAAAGTTACGACGAGCAAAAAAACCGGCACGACCGGCTCGGTGACTTTCAAACTCACCGGCAATATTGCTGACCGTCTTACGGCCGGCGTCGCGCTGGACAAAAACAATCTTCCAAAATTGATGGTGGTCCAAGCCACGTTCGCGGGGAAAAGTTACAGCAGCGTCGTGCCGGTGACGTTCAAGAAATCGAAGACGGGGGCGTCGGTGAGTTTCGCAGTGAAGTGATACTTGACCGCGCAAGGAAACAAATGTGCTTAAAGTTATAGGTTATTGGAAAGAAACACCACACGACGATTTGCCGCACCCGTCGTCCTTTGTTCGCCCCTTTCGTTCCCA
>DATGGK010000021.1:0-20259 GCA_035308565.1 Planctomycetota bacterium
GGTGGACGGGGTTGAAGAAAGAGTTTAGGGAGTGGGATGCGGCGGAATTGGATCGGGCGACGAGAGCGATGAAGACTTGGGATCAGATTGAGGAGGAAATACGTCAATGCAAAATGAAAAATGCAAAATGAAAAATTGAACGGCAGTAACCGTCTTTTGCCGGCGGAGATTTTTTTGAGAATTGGACACGCGATTCCGATTCGCACTGGCAAGGCCAGTGCACACGAACGGCGAACAAGCTGTCGGCGAGAGCGCGCTTTTAATTTGGGGGCGCTGATCCGATCCGAATTACTTCATGCGCTTCAAATACTTGATCGTCTTTTTGCACGCCGCGTCCGGGTCTTCGTCGTGAGCGTACAGGTTCCACGTCAGCGCTCCGTCGTAGCCGGCCTTGTTGAGCGCCGCAAAAATCGCGCGGAAATTCAGCTCGCCTTCGCCCGGAACGCGCGGGTAGCGCTTTTTCGCGCGGATATCGGCGAGCTCGACATGAAAAAGATGACCCGCGAGTTTGCGCACAGCGGCGCTGGGGTCTTCGCCGCATGCCGCGGCGTGTCCGACGTTAAGCGCCGCACCAAAAATTTTCGAATGCAGCGTTTTCACCAGCGCGGCGAGTTCGTCGGTTTTTTCGATGAAGAGCGCGGCGTCGCAGGCCAGCGAAAAGCGCTGCCCGAGTTTGTCGGCGTAGTCGATCAGGCGTTTGAGGCCGTCGAGCAGCAGCGTACGCGCCAGTTCCGGCGGGACGCCGTTGAGCATACGGCCGGACGCGAACGTGACGTTTCGCGCGTCCACGGCTTTGCCCAGGCGCAGCGCTTTGCGGCAATAGGCAATGCGCCATTCGCGCAATTCGCGCGAGCGCGAGATCAGCGACGGCTCGAAGACGGGTTCGGGCGACGGGTCCGACCAGAATCCGCTGGTGCAGCGCGCGTCGATGCTGGAGACGGAGAGTTTGAGCTTGTCGAGTTGTTTGATCAGGCGCGCGTGATCGGTCGCGGTGAAGGTGTCGAGCCACGCGTGCGGTTTGTCGGCGAGGATTTCGACGGCTTTGAATCCGGCGGCGGCGATCTGAGTGAGGGCGTGTTGGAGCGTTTGTTTGGTGTAAGCGTGCGTCGAAAACGCAAAGCGCGATAGCTCCACGAACGCAGTCCTCTCCGATGAGAATCCACAGACTGTTTCGGCAAGATTGGGGATTAGCTTAATGCAATTTTGGGAGGGCTGTTTTTCGGCGGGCAAATAGGCCTTATAGGCCCTATAGGCCCTATAGGGCCAATAGGCCAAAGGTCGATGTTGCGAGGTCTAAGAGGGTGTTTAAAAAGTGAGCGCGGCGTAAAACGGCGCTTTTTGTCCGGCTCTTCGTCGCGAACTTCAAGCGTTATCTCCTGCGGATAGCGCATGAAGTTCGCGCCTCGATCCGAACAAAAATCGCTCGTTTTCCGCTCGCACCCACTTTTTAAACACCCTCTAAAACATGGGCGCGCTGGAGACGCGCCCTACGCTCATTTTTTGAACAGCTTCCGCACGAGCCGCTTCAATATTCCTTCCGACTGGCCATGCCCGTGCGCAGCGTGAGTCTTGTGCTCGGCGTGATGTTTCGGCGCGTGAGCGTGCGCCGGCTCGGTGTGCTTGTGCTCGTGTTTTTCCTTGTGCTTCGGCTCCGCGTGTTTCGTGGATGCCGCCGATTTCAGGAGCTTGTGTTTTTTATGCTTGAGCTTGTGTTTCGCGCCGAAAGCCTTGTGGCTGGGCTGCCACTTGAGCGGCACATCCTCGGCCTTTGGCGGCGGCGGCGTGTACTCGACGGCTTCTTCGTGCGCTTCGGTCGCGGCGGCAGGCGCGGATTCATCCGTAGAACGGAGATCCTGCTCCGTTCTTGCAGTAGAACCAGGCTCCCGCTCCATTTCTTCAGCGCTTGCGCCAGTTTGCTCGCGCGATTCGGGAACGGAGCGGGAGCTCCGTTCTACAATAGGCGCGGCGTCCGCGACTGCTTCTTGCGGCACAGGCTTGGCGGATTCTTTGGCGGGTTCTTGCTCCGTTTTTTCTTTCATAAACTCCGGCTGCACGCGGCCGTCGTCGAGCTTGTCCCACAGGCCGGAAGTCGGCACCACAGACGCAGGCGCTTTCAATTCCCGCGTCGCCACTTCAGGCGCGGGGACCACGACGCCAAAGCGCGGATCGGCCGGTTCAGGCGCGCGCCGGATCGGCGCAGCGACTTGAACGCCGATGAATTTTTTAGGCGGCTCGTTGACGGCGGACGATGTTGGCGCGGGCGATTCTGGCGCGGCGGGCGTGCCCGCGTGAGTTGCGTCTGGCCCGCTCCCTTGCGGTCGCGGCTCGTCGGTGGAGCGCAAAGGGCCACTCCCTTGCGGTCGCGGTTCTTGCGCGTGCGCTTCCGTTTTGGGTTTGTGCGACGAAGCGCCGGCTTCCAGCCGGCTGGAAGCCGGCGCTCCAAGGCGCACGCCGCCGGGCGTTTCGATCACGCCGAAGACCGAACGGCGATCGGCTTCAAACGTCTTCTTGCCCAACTTGACGTGATGAACTTTGACCTCCGGTTCCGGCGCGGCGGGCTGCGCCGATTCTTCCTTGGCGCGCTGGATGCGCTCGAGGCGCGCTTTGAGTTCCTTGTTGCCGCCGAATTTCGCGCGCAGCCGTTCGGCCTGCCCGTGCGTCACCCAACTCGCGGGGACCTTGGCGTTTTCCATCGCCATTTCTTTGGCCGCGGCGACAATTTCGCGCGGGTCCACGCCAAGCTGCGTGCCCAACTCAGTGATCTTCACGCCGCCCTTTTGCGCCGAAGCCATGTTTTTCGAATTACCCATCCGAGTTCCTTGTTGCGAGAGACTTTCGAGTTTGATTTCAAAACCGCGATAATTATAAACCGCGCCCCGGCTTTTTTAAAGCATTGGCGAAAGATTGTGTATTATAGAGGTGTGCGGCGTCTATTTGTAGGGCGCGTCTTGAGCGCGCCTTATTGAAAAGCTTTAGGGAGCGCAGCCATGTTCAAATCCGTCCGACTCATCATCGCCGGCATCGTGGCGGTGATCGCCGACATCTTGCAGTGGGTGCTGATTCCGCTGGGTTCCGAATTCGGCATCGTCGATCCGATCAACGACATCCTCGATATTTTCGTCGCCGGCATCATGGTTTCGCTGCTCGGATTCCATTGGGTTTTTGTGCCGTCGGCGCTGGGGAAACTCGTGCCCTTCGTGGACATGATGCCCTTCTGGACCGGCGCGGTATTCATCGTCGGCATGGGCCAGCAAATTCAGCCCAACGTTCAGCCGGGACAGAACGCCATGCCGCTGAACGCGCTGGGCAACCCGATGCTGGCGCAGCCGGTTTCCGGAACGATGAACGCCCAAGTGCTGCCGCCCGCCGCGCAGCCGCCGCAACCGCAATAAATCACGAGCGAGACTCCATGAAATTTCATCCTATTTTGGGCGTATATTTATTTGCGTGCGCCCTCCTCGCCGGCGCGTGCACCGCCGCCGAAAAGCCAATTCTCGATCAAGTCAACGATGCCTTGCACAGCGGCAAGCCCGCCGACGCGTTGAAACTTTTGAATACGGCATTGGAAAAAGATCCAAAAAACGACGAGCTGCTCGCCTCGCGCGCCACGGCGTATCATTTGTTGAATGAAAACGCCAAAGCCGCGGCCGATTTGAGCCGCGCGATAGAACGTTCGAAACATTACGACGCGCTGCGCGGCCTGGGCGCGGAATATTTTTTCGCCGGCGATTTCGCAGCATCGGTCAAAGCGTTCGACGATTTCGCGCAGCACTTTCCCGATCAGGCGCCGCAACTGTGGGAGCGCGGCATTTCGCTTTATTACGCAAAACGCTACGACGACGCGCGCAAGCAATTCGAGTCGCATAAAACAGTGAACCCCAACGATGTCGAAAACGCGGCCTGGCATTTCCTCTGCGCCGCGAAAGCGACCAGCATCGAAGAGGCGGGCAAGTCGCTGATCGAAATCGACACCGACAAAGACACGCGCGTGCCGATGAAGCAGGTGTATCTGCTTTTCAAAGGCGAAGCCAAGCCCGACGACGTGCTCGCCGCGGCGAAAGCAAACGATCCGCACGAGTTTGTATTAAAGAACAACCTGTGTTACGCACATTTGTATTTGGGACTGTATTACGAAGCTGCGGGCGATGCCGAAAAAGCGCGCGAGCACATCGAAAAAGCCGCGACCGAATTCGCGCAGAACCATTACATGGGAAAAGTGGCGCAGATTCATTTCAAGCTGATGAATGCGAAATGAGTGGATTGTTTCACGCCTTGACCAGTTCGGACAGCAGCGCCGCCGGGTTGCATATCGTAATTCGGCGAAATGGATGCAGCACAAGCAGGTCGTTGTCGCCGGTAACGATATGCGAAACGCCGCCGGCAACCGCCAATTCCAGGAATTTGTTATCCTTAGGGTCGCGGCAAACGTCGATCCGCTCGCCAACCTCAACCATCACTGCGCGCGACACCAATTCGCGCAAGAATTCTTCGCGCAATTCCACGCTCACGTATCGGTCGAATTTTGTTCGCCGAAGCACGCTGCCGATTTCTTCGAGTGTTTCGAGAGAAAGAACTATCTGGCCTTTGGCCAATGCAAGCCGGAGCGCCTGCGCTGGCACGGATGCCACGAAAAGCGCCGCGCTGACGATCACATTGGTGTCGAACACGAATCGCACGTCATTCGTCTTTCAAAATGCTTTCCAATATTTCCGGGGTCAGACCGCGCGATTGAGCTTCGCGGCTCATCTCATCCATGATTTCTTCCAGGCTTCTTTTTGATCCAATCAATTGGCTCAAATTCATGTTTACACAGGCGGCCAATTTCAGCTTGTCCTGCTTGGATGCCGAGTTGTACGCCTTCGCAATGCGTGCATCGACTTCAATTGTGATGGGCAGTGTTTCAACCATGGGAGCGCTCGCTTTCGTACACCATCGAGACTAACGCGCGCAGTTAAATTTTCCAAAGAAAAATCCGGCCGCGAACAATCGCATTTTGTATTCATTCACATGAAACTCAACGCGCTTTTTCTCGCAGTTTTCGCCTCGGTGCTCGCCGCCTCCGACTACAACATCACCCTCGTCACCGACAGCACCCCTGACCTCACCGACATCGACAGCTACCTGCGCTCGATCACCTCGCAATACGAAAAGCCGCAGGACAAGGCCATCGCCATCTGGCGCTGGTCGCAGCGGCTGCGCAAGCAGAACACGAATCCGATGTTCAACGGCCAGTACGTGCTCGACCCGATCGACCTGTTCAACAGCTTCGGCTATTGCAACTGCGGCATCATCTCCGGCCTCAATGACGCCTTCTGGCTGCGCATGGGCTGGAAAGCGCATTACGTCCAGCTCGGCGATCACACCGTCACCGAATGCTCCTGGAACGGCGGAAAAACGTGGCACATGTTCGATGCGTCGATGAGCATCTATTGTTTCAACGACAAGGGCGAAGTCGCGGGCGTGCGCGAAATCGTGCAGAACCCGCACTTTTATCTCGAGAACTTCGCGCCCGAATGCGGGACCAATCCCGCGCGCGACAAGAACGACCAGCGCGCCTGGCGCTGCGCCTCCGACCGCCCCGTCGAGAATCGGCGCACGCTGGCCAACGGCGTCGATTCGTACAAGCCGACAAGCAGCATTCAGGAATTCGATCTGCACGCGCAATTCGGCCGCCGCTACGTGTTGAATCTCCGCCCCGGCGAAAGCTACACGCGCTATTTCGAGCCGCTGCCCGCAGACGCGCCGCTAACCACCGGGGCGCCGGCTTCCAGCCGGCTGGAAGCCGGCGCTCCATCGGGCACGCGCACGTTTCTCCCCACCGGAAACAAAAAAACTCCCGATCCGGACACCTACAAATATTTCCGCGCCAATGGCGCCTGGCACTATGCGCCGAATTTGCGCGACCGCGCCACGCGCGATTCGATCTATTCGGATTCGAATGTGAAATGGACGCCGGAGGGAATTCGAGCCGCCATCCCCTCACCCCCGGCCCCTCTCCCCCAAGGGGAGAGGGGAGAAGTCATTTTCAAAATCAGCGCCGCGAATGCGGTCACTTCCGCGAAATTGAAATTGAAGGCGAAGAACGCCGCGGTTGCCGTGTCGCGCGATGCGGGAATGCATTGGATTGATGTCGATGCGAAATCCGGCGGTGCCGAATTGCTCGACCAAGTCGCCAGCCTCACGGAGTATCTCGTCAAAATCGAATTGAATGGCGCGGAGGCGCTGCTTTCGGAATTCTCCATCGACACCATCACCCAACTCAATCGCCCCGCGCTGCCAAAATTAGTCCGCGGCCCCAACCGCGTGCAAGTGAAACTCGGCCCGCAACTCGAAACGATCCAATTTCAGCCCAGCGTCGTCGGCGGAAATCACGCGAAGACGGCGTATGCATCCACGAACATCGACGTCGATCCGCAGCCCGATTATTACAAGGCCACGCTGCGCCCCTCGGAAAAGAAGACGCCGTGCAGCGTCACGTGGAAAATCGAAACGCCGACGCCCATCACCGATTTGAGTTTCGGCGGAACGGTCTGCGTCAAAGTGAAAAACGACCGCGTCTCGCTGCTGCATTCATGGGACGATAAAAATTACGCCAGCGATTTTCAAAAGACCGACGATGCGCTGCCCAACGATTTGATGATCAACACCGCCATCACCATTGTGCCGCCCGACACGCGCACCGCCTTTTTTCGCTATGAATTCGAAACGAACCAATACGCCAAACACTACGCCGGCCCTGGCATTCAAATGGCGCAGATGCTGGTTCACCATCAGCCGCGCAAAACCGAATTCGCGCCGATTGAAGTCACGTATTGCTGGATCGAACACCGCGACAACGGCGATGTCGAGCGCCAGCACACCGAACTGGTAACTGCCGCGCCGCACGACTACACGATCAACGTCGGCGGCTTCAGCAATCCGACCATGAAATGGGTGCGCATGAATCTGAAAGGCTTCGGCCCTGCCGTGGAAAGCGCGAACGCGAAGCTCGGCTATTCCGACGGCCAAGACGTCGGCCCCGCCGCGAAATTGCCGTGGGCGCGCTACACGTGGGGCAAGAATCTGGCGCTCGGCAAACCCTACACGCTCGATGGCATTCAGGACGCACGCAACCCCGACGCCGGCGGCGACCTCACCGACGGCATCGTCGCGCCGCCGGACAACTATGTCTCAGCCAAATGGATGCCGACAAACGTGATCTTCGCCAAAGATGTCTCGCCCGCCATCACGCTCGATCTAGGCAGCGCGCAGTCCGTTGCCGCCGTGCGCGTTCACGCGATGCAGTCCGAAGATTTTCATCTCACCTTTCCGGACAAAATCACAGTTGAGATTTCGACCGACGGCACAACCTTCGCGCCCGCGGGTTCAGCCGATTTCAAGCAAGTCTTCGAACCGCCGGCCGACTACGCGCCGTGGGAACTCGACGAATCGCTGCTCTACAAAAATCTCCCCGCCGGCGGACGGCTGGCGTATCCGTACCGCATCATCTTCGCCAAACCCGGAACCGCGCGTTACGTGCGAGTGAAATGCGACGCGCGCAAAGGCTGGGGCGTGGTGTTGTCGGAAGTGCAGGTCTTCGATCAGGTCAGCGTGGACGCGAATGTCCCGCCGCTGGTCGTGCACGAGCAATAGCGTCTTGAATTTTTAATTTTGAATTTTGAATTTGGCCGTCATTGCCTGAAATTCGCTCCCACCGCATGAAACATAAAATGCGCATCGCCCGCGGAATCCGCCTCAACCTTGAGCGACACGCCCAGCGCGCGAAAGATTTCCCATTCGCGGTCCAGTTCGATCATCGCATCGATTTCGCCGCCGGCGTAATTCAAATTCTGTTCCCAGAATTTAATGTTGCCGTCCCACAAATTAACTTCGCTGACGCGCGCGTATTCGCCCGCGGTGAATTTGACGTGCACGTGATCGATGCGCCAGTTGTACAGCGCAAAGGTGGGAATCGCGAAATGGACCCAATTGAACGTCCCCGCGCGCTGGCGAAAACACAAGCCCCAGCCTTTGCGCTCCAAGCCCAGCACGTAATCCGGACGCTCAACCACGCCGCTGTGACCGTGAACAAAATGCCATGCGCCGAACATGAATTGAACCCTCCACTCTCGCCGCGTGATAAGCGAAACCGTCGGAAAGGGCAAGATAATTCACGCAAGCTTTAACCGCTGCTGAAGATTTTCTGAAAGAGTGTCTGGAAATCGACAATTAAAACGTCTACCTTACGATTCAGAAATACGCCGGTTGACGTTTTGTGGCGAAAACGGGGCCGAATTCGATTTCCTTCTCGTGCCGATTGACGGCGTACGGCACGAAAGCGTCGTAAGCGTCGCCATTTTTGTGTTCGAGGCTGCAGCGAATCGCTTGGGAGTTTCCGGCGTTATCGGGCAAGGCGACGGTCGCCGAACAGCAGAAAGCCGCGGCCCGAATGCGGCCGGCCTGCGCTTCGAGGCGAAATTTTTTGGCGATGGAGATGAAATAGCGGCCAGTTGCGGGATTCTTGCCGGCGCGCCTGCCGACGTGGGGCGTGACTTTCCCATCGGCGTGTATCCAGGCGCCGACCGGGTTGAATCGTCCGCAGGCGCAGATTCTTTCGAACGCATGCGGGACCAACAAGTGGAATAATTCGCTTAAATCCTTATTAAACATCCGAAGGCGAATTCCCGGTTTAGGGTTGAAAGCCACAAAAAAAAAGCTAATTAAGATTGTAGAATAGTTGAAAGGGAAAATTAAATCTATCGTTCAATCGGACTAGTCGTAAAAAACTATCGAGTATTAGGCCATGACTCGGATTCGCCAATATTATTAAATGGAATTGGCCCGGCAATCGTATGATTTATCAGTGTTCATGTTTGGACAGCTACATTTTGCGCAGTTTGGCGGGATATGTTCCAGACGGCGTTTCCTGCGGGAAATGATCGCATCTGGACAAAATGTGAATGAAAAATGAAGCGCGTTCGAATATCTTTTTTGACATTGCATTTCAAACCTACAGGTGCGGCGCATCGATGAACAGGAATGAACAGATTGCAGGCGTGCTGCTCGATGCATTTACGCACAGCGATATCAACGCCGCGCGGCAACAGTTGACGGCTGGGCTGGGACGCTTGATGAACGCCACGGTCGCGCACTTGCGCGAGATGAACGCGTATTTGCGCAAAGAGCCGGAGCTGCAGTATTTTTCAGGCGCAACCGACTCCGTGCGCAACATGCTGGCGATGCAGCAGTATTACGCGTGGAAAAATCCGCTCATTCCGCATCTCAAAAAACAGCAGAATTCGGTCTTCCGCAATTACGAAGTCGTCGGCGAAAAAGCCTGGTTTGAATCCGAATTCTACATCGACTACCTGTATGCGGCGGCAAAACTCACCGATTGCGTCGCCTTGTTCGGACCGTCGTCAGCGCAGCGCTTCTGGGCGATTGGCTTCGGCCATCCCAAAAAAGGTTTTTTCAAGCGCGACGACTTCCGCTTCCTGCATTCCATTGCGCCCGCCATGCAGCGCGGCCTGGCCTGTCTGGACAGATGGGAAGCGCTGAAATTCGACGCCGATGCGCTTGAAGAAGGAACCGCCGAAGCGCTCGCCGTCCTGCGCGTTGAAGGTTCCGGCCGCCTGGCGCTCGCCACGGCAACGCGCCCCGCGCGCCAGGCGCTGGGGATTGACACAGTGCCAATCTCCCGCAACAAACACGCGCAGGAATTTATCGCGCTGGCCGCCCGCGCGATCGGGGCGGTTGGCGAGAACATCGTCTGGCAAGCGCACGACGGACGCCGCTTTGGCCTGAATGCGCAGCGCCGCACCAACGCCGCCGGCAGTTCCGTGCTGGTCGTGCGCCTGTTGCCAATCGGTGTGCAGATCGCGCGCGACGAAGACCGCGCGCTCGCCCGCAAAGCCGGCTTGACCGAACGCGAAGCGAGCGTCTTCGCGCTGATCGCCACGGGCTTGGGCAATCGCGAAATCGCGCAGAAACTCGGCGTCTCGCCCCACACCGTCAACGCGCACATTCAAAACCTGTTTGGCAAACTGGGCGCGAGCAATCGGGTCGAAGCGATCAACGCCGTGCGCCGTGTTCCGTAGTCCCGCCTTTAGGCGGAACGGCTTCCGCTTAAAGGCGGGATTACAAACTCACTGCGCTTTGCCCGCAAAAAGATCCTTCGCGCGCTTGACCACAATCTTCGCGACTTTCTTCCCCAACATGCGCCCTTGCAGGTCGCCGTCCTTGAAATGAATCCCGCCATAACGCCGCGAGATGCCGGCGTCGTTGGCCGCGTCCACAAACGTCTTCCAGAAAAATGTCACCGGCTGCGCGGGCGTGTTCAATTCGATCGAGGTATAGCCCGCGGGAATGTTCACCGACATGCCGAACTTGGGCGACTTGCTGAACTCGGAGAGCACTTCCGCGCCCGCCGCGCTGAAAGTGCTGTGCCCTGATACGTATTCGGCAAAACCGGGCGTCACAATGTAAGGCTGCCACGTCTCGCCTTGAATCGTCTGCGTGCCTTGATTCGGCCCGCCCCACGCCTTCACGCTTTGGCCCTTAAACAAAAGCCGGATCGACGTGATCGGCCGCACCGAATCGTATTTCACTTTGATGTCCCAGACTTCGACGCTAGCGTCCAGCATCGCATTGCCCAGCGCGAAGAACAGCTTCACGTCGTCGTCCAGCGTATGCTGATCGCGCCGCGAAACGAACTGCGCGAAATTAAACCAGTGCCCCGGCGGCGTCACCGTGCCGGCTTTGTCGATCCAATACGCCGCCACGCTCTTCGTGAAATCGGTGAGTCCCGCTGACAAATCCAAATCCTCCTGTGCTTCCTTTGTGTATGCGTTGCTTGGATATTGCGGCGGCGCTTTGGGCACCAGCTTTTTGCGCGAGGCGTCGGTGCCATTTCCAATCGCAAACGTCTTTACCAATCCCCACTGCGGCGTCAAGAAAACCTGCGGCTGGCCGTTGATGAGCAGCGGTTGCCAACGGCTGGGGTCCTTGAGCGTCGTCGCATCGTTGACCGGCGTGTAGCTCGTATAGTCCGAATACGCGCCGGGATTCAAATCGCCAAGCTGGTTCGCGCCGTCGCTATGCCTGAAGGCGATGTTCGCCGCCGCCGCCGCGTTGCCCACCCCGGCCGGCGTGGATGGATCGGTGCTGGTCACCGACGTGTCGAGATTCAGCGACGCCATCAGCGCATCGAACTGGCTTTGCTGCGGCGGAAACAAATCGACGAGCGTGCGATACGCCGCGTACGAAATTGCAGTTTCCTTGTTGGATTCAGTTTGCTCGCCCGCAGGGCGGCGCAACTGGCCGCCAAGCTGCGTGCCGATCGCCACCGGATCGTAAGCGGCCCACGCATCGTAAATGCTGGTGTGCAATTCGCCCAGCGCGCGCGCCGAAAGCGTCGGCGCGATGTTCGTGTTTTGAAACACGAGCAGAGCTTGGTCGTTCCATTGAATCACGACATTTCCAACCGGCAGCGCCGTCGTTGCCGTCGCCGTGAAAGTAACCGAATTTAAACCCGGGCTGGTCGCGGTGACGGTGTTGACGCCTTCGGTCGGCCCCAGAGCCCACCCGCCCAGCGTCGCGATGCCGGTCGAATCCGTGTTTTCGGTGGCGCCGACGAGGCTCCCGCCGCCGGTGATGCTGCCCCACGTCACCGTCACGCCGGGCACCGGCTGGTTATTCGCATCGCGCGCGAGCACACAGACGACACCCGGCACGCGCGTGTTGGCGGGCGCGGTTTGGTTGTCGCCAGCGGCGAGAACTAATTGTGTGGCGGTGGCAGCGAAGGCAAGCGGCGCGAAGAAAACTCCAACGCAAAGAATCAGCAAAAGCACGTTTTTCAAGCGCGTGAAGTACATCAAACCTCTCTCTCCCCCTGACCCCTGACCCTGACCTCTGCCCCCCGACCCCTTACTTATGCGTCCCATCGAAGTACGTCTGCAAAATCGGCCACTCGTACGCGCCAATTTTCTGACCGGTCTTCAAGCCCACTTCGTTGTCCGTGCGAATGTGGTAGCCGCCCAACATGCGCGACAGCGCGGCGGCCTCAGCGGCGGATGAAAACGTGGGAAACTTCAAATGCACGTTTTTCATTCCAGGTGACGGTTCGGTGAGTTTGCAGCATGGGCGGATTTCTTCGATGCCGTAATTGTCGCTGCCCGTGAACAGTTCGAGAATCTTCGCGCACGCGCCGCTGATCGTCGCGTGCCCCGACGTGTATCCGGGGAACGGCGGCGTGATGAAGATGGACGGCGAATAGGGAATCCAATCCTGGCCTTTCATGGGGATCGTGCCTTTGCCAGGCCCGCCCCATCCTTTGATGTCCTGATCTTTGAAAAAATAGCGCGCGTACCAATAGGGCCGCGAGGTGTCGTAATAGCGCTTGGTCTCCCAGTTTGAAATGAAGGCATCCATCGCCGTCATGCCCACACTGAAGAACAGCTTCACGTCCTTGTCGATATCGTTGTGGTCGCGTGTGGAAACTTCCTGCGCAAATCGCAGCCAATGCCCGGACTGCCCCGTCGAACGCGGACCGTCGCGCATGAATTCAACGAGCGCCTTCTGCTCGTCGGTCAGGTTGGCGTTGCATTCGATGCACTCCAACGTTTCTTTCTTAAGCTGCTCGAGATTATCCGATAGCGGCGGACCCGGGCGGAATTGTTCCGGACTTTTCAAACCGAACGGTTTCACGCGATACCACTGCGGCGTCAAAAATCCGACGAGAATTTTGCCGCCCTTGCCGTCGTCGAACGGAATCGGCTTCCAATGGTCGGGGAAGACGATCGAGTCCGGCGGGTTGCACGGCCTGTAATACGTGTAGTCCGAATACGGCTTGCCGTCGCTGCCGATTTCATCGCCCAATTGATTCGCGCCATCGTGGTGGCGGGTCTCGCAGATGGTTGCGGCGATGCGGTTGCCAATGCCCTGCGGCGTGGCGGTATTACTGGACAGATCGTTCGGATCGAAGCCAAACGCTTTCATCTTCTCGGTCGCATACGCATAGTCATTCGGATACACGTCCTGCATCACGCGGTACATTGCGTAAGCGATGGCCTTTTTCTTGTTTTCGAGCGTGCGTTCTTCGGGCGGCCGGCGCATCGTTCCGCCAAAGCACACTCCCACCGCCTTGTCGTCGTAACATGCCCACGCGTCGTACATGGCGTTGACCACCATGCCCATCTGCCGCGAGATGATGGTCGGCCGTGCGCCGACCCGCTCCACTTCGTTGCCGGTCACCTCCTGCATGATGTCCAGCATGACATAAGCGAAGGACGCATCCGCCGGCGTCTTTCGTCGTTCGAGCGTTGCAACTTCAAGCGCCTGGCTAAACGATGCGGTCAGCATTAGTGCGGATAACAGCACCGCAAGAAATCGTGTGTGCATGGCTTGTCCTCTGTCGGTGTACGCAAATTCCACGCTATTAAATACACTTCTGTCAATTGTGTCAATACTATCCAAAACGATTCCAAATAAAAAATCGCGCGCCGCTGTTCTCCTCCTCTCCCCTTGGGGGACAGGGTCGGGGGTGAGGGGAAGGCGCTCGCGGGAAACAATGCAGCCAATTTGACACAGATTCGGTTCTTGGATTCGAACTTCAATTAGCCGCGCAAGCCGCGTGAAGGCAATCTTCACTTCCCAATGCAAAACTCAGCAAAGATCTTATCCAGCGCCGCCTCGGTGACCGCGTCGTGGCGCATCAGAATTCCTTCCGCGCGCCAGAACGCGTGAATGGCTTCGCGCAGTTCCACGGCCACGACGTCCTCGCCCGAACGGGCGCGCAGCGCCTCCGCCGCGCGGTCGAGCGCATCCGCGGCGTCGCGCGCCGCCGCGCGAATCGCCGCGCCCGCGGCCGCGTGCGCTTCGGCCGAGCGCGCGGAAAGTTCCGCGACGCGTTTGGCCAAAAAATCGCGCAGCATATCGATGCCAAACCCACTAAGCGCCGACACTTCGAATCGCGCCGACGCCGCAAAATCCAGCGGCGCATCAACGCGCCAACTCGCCGCCGCGGGCAGATCCGACTTCGTCCAAATCAACGCCGACGCCGCAGGTGTCAGCGCTTTCAATTCCACCAATAGCGCGCCGAGTCCATCCGCAGTATCGGGCGGGATCGAGCGGTCAAGCGCCAGCAGCAACACATCGGCCCTTCCCAATTCCCGCCGCGTCGCCGACCACGCCGCCAAGCGCAGCGCTTCGTCGCGAAACATCTCCGTGTCTTCGCGTCTCCGCGTCTCCGCGTCTCCGTCGCCGCTGCCCGCGCTGTCGATCAGCATTGCGCTGAGCCCGCCTTCAAACGCAATCAGCGCCTCGACGGCGTCGCGCGTGGTGTGGCGTTCCGCGCTCACAATGGCGGCATCGCGTTCGAGAAGCGCGTTGAAAAGCCGGCTCTTTCCCGCGTTAGTCGGACCCGCGAGAACAATGCGCGGCGCGCGTGCGCTGGGTGCGCGTTCGAATTCGCGCGCCGATTCGTCCGCCAATATCCGCGCGCTGATTCGCAATTCGTCGAGACGCCCGGCCAGCTCGTCGAGCGAAATGACGACCACGTCTTCGTGCGCAAAATCGAGTCCCAGCTCGACCTTCGCCAGCAACTCTTCAAGTTCCGCCTTGAACTTGCGGCGTTTAACGCCCGCGTGCGCCGTCAGACTCGCCGCGTGCGCGCGCGCCTCGGCGGCAGTGGAACTGGCGATGAGTTTGCCGACGGCCGCGGCCTGTTCGAGCGTGATGCGCCCATTTTCAAACGCGCGGCGCGTGAATTCGCCGGGCTGTGCCGCGCGCGCGCCGGCGGCGATCAGCAGGTCGAGCAGTTCTTCGATCAGCCACGGCAGCCCGGGCACGTGCAGTTCAACGACATCTTCGCGCGTGTAGCTGCGCGGTGCGCGCATGATGTACACGTGAGCATCAAGCTCGTGTCCGCGCCAGCGCACGCGCCCCGCCACGCGCAGCCATTTTTTTTCAGCGGATGCTTCAGCGAGCGTCGCCGCGATTTTGCGCGCCGGTTTCGCCGCGCGCGGAAGGACCGATGAGGCGACGGGCTTGAGCGATTCCGGCAACGCCACGCGAAAAACGAAATCGGCGATCGCGATCGCGCGCCGTCCGGAGAGGCGGATGATCGCGAGCGACGGCGCGCCATTGGCGGCGGCGATGACGGGCGGGCTGGAGAGGGCGACGATGGTGTCCAACGATTAAAACTCCGGGCACTCGGTTACAGTACGAAAACCAATTCCCTTTTGCAAACACAGCGACGAATGAGGTATGATATGTTTGATATTTAGGGGATGGAACTGTGGACGACGCTTGCGATTTTCTTGAACACGCTTGGGAAGCGGAAAAGGCCTACGATCTCGCTGGCGCGGAGCGACATTACGAGAAATGCCTGGCGCTGGCGCCGGATTTTGCCAGAGCATGGCTGACGTATGGCGCGATGCTTCTGAAACTCCGCAGATTCGATGAAGCACTGCAAGCGCTTGAGCATGCCGAGAATTCTCCGGATGAACGTCGTCATGCCTATTTTATCAGCGGTCAAGTCTACTTTGAACAAAACATGTGGCCTGAAGCGGAGCAGGCCTTTCGTAGCTCCCTGGCCCTACAACGCACAACCTATGCGCACGTTTATTTGGGCGTCACCCTGGCAAACGCAAAGCGGAGCACCGAGGCTATTGAGAGTTACAAAGCGGCGCTGGAGATCGACCCAAACTTTGACGAGGCACATTACAACTTGGGAGTGGAATATCATATAGCAAAGGACGACAACAATGCGGTTCTCCATTTTCGCCGTGCTATCGCCATCGATCCGAACTACGGAATCGCGTATGCGCAATTGGGTAAGCTATTGGGCGGATTGGCCCACAAAAATGAAGACAAACTTCGTGAAGCGCGCCATCTATTGGAAACGGCGACTCATTTCGAGCCGAATGACGGCTGGAGCCGGCTGTATTTGGCGAACCTTTGTTGGCGTTTGTGCGACAATCGCGCGGCAGAGAGACACTACATCGCCGCAATCAAAATTCTCCCAACGCTGGGCATAACCCATCAATGCTATGCCGAATTTCTTGCCGCGAAATCCGATGATCGCGAACTGATGAGGTTTCATGTGGACAGAGCCATTGAGCTTGATCCGCAGAAAGCTGGCTGGGTTTACCGTCTGGGCAGCAGACTCATGCGGTGGCATCGCCGAGGAGAAGCTGAGTATTATTTGAAGCGCGCTCATGAACTGGGCTACACGACGGCCAAGGTGGTCTTGGATAGACTCGATGAGTACATTCCAAAGCAGGATCATTGGCAAATCTGTGCCGAATGCGGAACTCCATTGGAACCGCGGAATAAGTGGTGGTGCAGCGAATGCGGCACCGATTTGCGCATCAAGAAATGCCAGGAGCGCTACGAGTATCGCTCGATAAAACGAGAATACGCGCAACAATTTGAAACATTGTTGCCGAGGTAATTTCTCGGGTTTCCTCCCAACCATCGCGCCCGCATCGCCGTATAATCCCCACAAAGGAGGCGCGTTCATCGTGCGATATCTCATCACCGGCGGTTCCGGCTTTATCGGTTCGCATCTGGCCGACCATCTTCTGGCGCTCGATTCCGGCTGCGAATTGACGCTGCTCGACAATCTCTCCACGGGCAGCTATCAGAACGTCGCGCATTTGGAGAATCATCCGCGCGTGCGCCTGCTGATCGGATCGGTGCTCGATGAAGAATTGCTCGAATACACCATCCGCGACTGCGGCGCGATTTTTCATCTGGCCAGTGCGGTCGGCGTGAAATTGATTTTGGAACGGCCCGTGCAGTCGATTGAGACGATTGTGAAGGGCACGAATTCAGTGCTGAATCTCGCCAGCCGCTACCGCAAACCGGTGCTGATTACTTCGACCAGCGAAGTCTACGGAAAATCGACGGCGACGCCGTTTCGCGAGGACGGCGACCAGGTGATGGGCGCGACCGACAAGCAGCGCTGGGCCTACGCGTCGGCGAAAGCGCTCGAAGAATTTCTGGCGCTGGCGCATTTTCGCGAAACGCGCTTGCCGGTGATGATCACGCGACTTTTCAACACCGTCGGCCCGCGCCAGACCGGCCGCTACGGAATGGTGCTGCCCACGTTCGTGCGCCAAGCGCTGACGAACAAACCGATCACGGTTTTCGGCGACGGCCAGCAGGCGCGCTGCTTCTGCCACGTCGCGGACGTCGTCGGCGCGCTGGCCAAACTAATGCTCACCCCGCAAGCACGCGGCGAAGTCGTGAACCTCGGCACGAGCGACGAAGTGACGATTCTACAGTTGGCGCAACGGGTGAAAGAACTCACGCGGAGCGCGTCGGAGATTCGAACCGTGCCTTATGAGGAAGCGTACGTGGACGGCTTTGAGGACATGCACCGCCGCGTCCCGAGCTTGGAGAAAGCGAAGCGCCTGATTGGCTACGAGCCGCACAGGACGCTGGACGATTGCATTCGGGATACCGTGGCGACGATGGGGAACGCTGAATAAATGCGAGCGTCTAAAATCATCGCAGATAAACGCGGATGCACGCAATTGGATTGATGGATTGAAAAGTTTCGGTTCCACACAATTAAATTAAAACTCGCGCGCCCTTCCGCCGACACTTCCAGCGGGCCGAACCCATTCTGATTATCGCCCCCAACCACTCATTATCGGGGGAATATGCTCATGGATTCCAAAGCGTGGAAGTACATCGTGTGCGCGGTGGCGATCGCGGTGCTGGGCGGCGCGGGCGGCGTGGTGGCCGTTTCATTGATTGCATCGAAGACTTACCAATTCAAGTACGAGCATCACGACAACCGCGAGCGCGAATTGAAAGTCACCGGCTCCGCGCGCAAGCGGATTCATTCGGACGTGGCGCTGTGGCATTTCCAATTGACCAGCGACGCGAAGACTTTGGCGGATGCGTACAAGATTCTGAAGGACGCTGACGCAAAGGCCCGCGCGTTTTTGGAAAAGCACGGCTTCAAAGCAGACGAGATTGCCGCTCATGCCGTGGAGACCAAGACGAATTATCGTGTCGAGTTCAAGGGCTGGAGCGGCACCGAACAGCACGAGACGCGCGACGCGGAAAGCTACACGCTCACGCGCGGCTACACCATCACCACGCCGCGCGTGGAATCGGTCGCCGTGCCGTCCGGCGCGGTGACGGAATTGATCGAACAGGGCGTGAAAGTCGTCTCATGCGCACCGGAATATTACTACAGCAAAATCGCCGACTTGAAGGTCGAGATGATCGGCGAAGCCAGCCGCGACGCCCGAGCCCGCGCCGATCAGGTCGTCAACAACGCCGGCTGCGCAGTCGTCGAAGTGCGCCACGCGCGCATGGGCGTGCTGCAGATCACGCAGCCGAATTCGACGGCGGTGAGCGATTCGGGGATTTTCGATACATCGACGATTGAAAAGGATGTGACGGCGGTGGTGGCGCTGACGCTGGGGATAAAATAGGCAACTCATACTCGCCACGAATTTCAAATGTGAAATGCTCAGCGCCGCATCGCCATCGCGGGTTATTCTCAACATCATCCCGCGAGGCAATTCCATGCAACGCATTGCTGCTTCGATCCTGCTTTTCATAGCGCTGAGCGCCACCGCCGCGCAATTCAAATTCGACGCGCAGACGCTCACTGTTCCCGACGGCTTCGAAGTCGAACTGATCGCCGCGCCGCCGCTGATCGAGCGGCCAATTTCGATGTCGTTTGACGAGCAGGGACATTTGTACATCACCGATTCCGCTGGCATGGCCGGCGACGCGCCGGCGATGGCGAAAAGCACGCCGCACCGCGTGATGCGGCTCGAAGACACCGACGGCGACGGAAAATTCGACAAGAGCGTTGTCTTCGCGGACAAGATGGGTTTTCCCGAAGGCTGTTTGTGGCGCGACGGGTCGCTGTACGTCGCCGCGCCGCCGCAGATTTTCAAGCTAACCGACACGCGCGGCGAAGGCGTGGCGCAGAAGAGCGAAATCTGGTTCGACGGCAAGACAGTGACGCATTGCGGCAACGATTTGCACGGACCGTATCTTGGCCGCGACGGGTGGATGTATTGGTGCAAGGGTGCGTTTGCCGAGCAGACCTACGAGCGCGAAGGCAAGCCCGCGTTCGTCACGCGTGCCGCGCACATTTTTCGCGCGCGCCTCGACGGCAGCGGCATCGAACCGGTGCTCACGGGTGGAATGGACAATCCCGTTGGATTTACCATGCTGCCGAACGGCGAGCGGATTCTGTCGTGCACGTTTCTGCAAAATCCCGCAGGCGGAAAACGCGACGGCTTGATTCACGCGATTTACGGCGGCGTGTACGGAAAAATCCACGATGTCATCAACAATCATAAAGCCACCGGTGGCGTGATGCCGGTGCTTGACCATTTGGGCGCGGCGGCGCCGTGCGGATTGACGTGTTACGAATCGAAAATTCTCGGCGATGATTTTCAGAACAATCTCTTCACGTGCTGTTTCAATCTCCATAAAGTCGTCCTTTCAATTCTTGTTCCGGACGGCGCAACCTACACGACGCAGGATTCCGATTTCATTTCATCGGACAGTCCCGATTTTCATCCGACGGACGTGCTCGAAGATGCGGATGGGAGCTTGATCGTGTGCGACACCGGCGGCTGGTACAAAATCTGCTGTCCTACGTCGCAGCTTGCGAAGCCCGACGTGCTCGGCGCAGTTTATCGCGTGCGGCGCAAGGATGCGCCGAAGATCGACGATCCGCGCGGATTAAAAATTCATTGGGGGAAATTGCAGGCGGCAGAACTGGCCGCGCATCTCGACGATCCGCGGCTGTTTGTGCGGCGCAGAGCGATGGCCGAATTGAGTTCACACAAAGCAGACGAATCCGCCGCGGCGCTGAGCAAATTGCTTCAAACATCGCAGAGCGCCGAATCACGCCGCGGCGTGGTGTGGACACTTTCCCGCATCGATGCGCCCTCCGCGCGCGAGGCTGTGCGCGCGGCATTTAACAGCGCGGATGCATCGATTGTTCACGCGGCGATTCATGCGGCGAGCGTTTGGCGCGACAAAGACGCAGTTGAGCGCATGATGGAAATTGTGACGCGCGGCGCCCGCGGCGTGGAAACTGGCCGGCGGGACGCCGGCGGTACAGATGAGGCGCTGCCGCGCGCCGCCGCCGAAGCGCTCGGCCATATCGGCGACAAGCGCGCGGTGCCGGCATTGTTTACCGCGGCGGGAAATTTGCCGGAGACGAAGGTGGATGCGACCGGGGCGCCGGAGAATCCTTCCGCGCGCATTTTGGAGCACTCCATTATTTAC
>DATGGK010000022.1:0-25886 GCA_035308565.1 Planctomycetota bacterium
TTCGGGCACTTGCCGCTCAATCGACGTCTTTAGCAGGTCGTTGACGACCGGCCGCAGCACATCAGCCGCCGCGCCCTGCTCGCGCGGCGCTTCAATGGGGCGGAACAGATTCGTGATGCGATCGCGCAACGGCGGCTTGGACCAATCACCGAGCAGGTTGAGCGCGTCGGCGCGGTAATTCGGGTTCGCGCCGTCGGACATTGCAAAGCGCAGCAGCGCGTTGGCCGTCTCGACGTTGCCCACGCGGAAATTCGCGTTCAGCACGCGCTTCATCAGCATGTCGTTGTACGATGGCTTTTCAATCAGCGCCGCCAGTTCGCCCATCGCACCATTAATAGGGACATCGTTGATCGCCCGCGCGGCTTCGAGCACCACGTTGGCGTCGGAATCGTTGAGGAACATGCTGATTTCGTTGCGCTCCATGCGCCGCATCGCCAGCAGCGAAACCATGCGGACCGCCGGCGACGGGTCTTTGCCCGCGGCCACAATCGCTTCGAAATCGTTGATCCACACCAACGCCATCACGCCCGCGTGGCGCAGGTACGGATCGGCGTCTTTCGCCTCGCGAACCATGTCGAGAATCGCCGGGATCGTTTCGCGTTTGCCGATTTTTCCGAGCGCATTGGACGCGTGGAATTTTACGCGCTCCGATTTGTCCTGAAGCAATTTGAGGATGCCATCGGCCGCTTTTTCGCAGCGCCGTTCGCCCAGCATCTTCGCGGCTTGGCCTTTGATCGCGGTGTCGTTGTCTTCAAGCAGCGGAATCAGCGCCTCGATCGCCTGCGGCTTTTTGCGGGCAATCATCTCCAGCGCCCACATCGCATGAAGTTTCGACGGCTGCGCGCTGTCTTTGTTCGCGAGCACGGCGTCAAGCGCCTTAATCGGCGCATCGTCACCCGCGATGGCTTTGTCCGCGAGCGCAAATTGCGCTTCCTGCCGAATGCGCAAATCCTTGTGATTCAGCAAGCCAATCAGTTCATCGACGCCACGTTGGTCGAACCCTTCCGCGAGCAATTTTTTCACTTCACCCACCAGCGGATCGGCGGCGCTCTTGTCTTCGTAGACGCGGTAAATGCGCCCCTTGCCGGTCTTCGTCCAGCCTTCGACCCAATCCGACACATAGATTCCGCCGTTGACGCCCCACGCGAGGTCGGTGCAGAGGCAGCCCTCGATCAACACAGCGCGGTCCACCAATTCGAACGACGCGCCTTTCGGCTGCACGCGAAACGAATGCACTTTCGCAGTGATCCCGCCGGTGAAATCGCAGAGGAAGAAATGTTCGCTGTAGCGGTCTGGCATTCCCGTACCTGGGTAATAAAGATTGCCCGACGGGCCTGCCGCGATTAAGCCTACAGGCGGCAGAATGAATCTGGGCTGATCGGGTTCCTGCTCGTGCCACATCTTTTCGGTGTTGAACGAACCGAGCGCCGGCGATCGCATGTACTGCCAGCCGATGCGCCAGCCGTAATCGCCGCCTTCGACAATGTACTCCCAGCGCGCTTTGTCGCCGGAATCGGCGTTGTTGTCACCGGTGAACAAATTGCCGTAGCGGTCAAACGACAAACACTGCGGATTGCGCAGTCCCGTGCAATAAAGCTCCAGGCCCGAACCGTCCGGATTGCAGCGAAACACGGCGCCGGAATCTGGATTGTCGATCAGCCGTCCTTCGGCGGTCTTCACGCGCGCGGCGCGGTCGCCGATACTGAAATAAATCCGCCCGTCCGGCCCCATGCGCAGGCCGTGAAGGTCGTGCCCCATGAACGCGTTGCGCACGCCAAACCCGTACGCCAGCGACTTGCGCGTCGTTGCGTAGCCAGCGCCCTTCTCATCTTTGAGCATCCACAAATTCGGAATGTCGGTGTAATACACGGTGCCTTTGCGCACCAGCACGCCCGCGCCCACGCCGTCGAGAATCGTGTCAAACCCGTCCGCGAAGACCTGCGAAAAATCGGCCTTCCCTTTTCCCGCGCGATCCTCCACAATCTTGATCCGCTCACTGGCCCAGCCCATTTCTTTAATGACGTTCGCGCCCAGATGCCGTTTTTGAAACGCCGCGCGGTCTTCGACGGAACGCGAATTCAAATCCTCTTCCAGCCAATCCATGTGCTGCCGGTTGTCGATCACGCCTTCGCCCACGCGAAACGTTTCCGCGACATAAAAGCGGCCTTTGTTATCGACCGTGAACGCGACGATGTTGGCGACCATCGGTTCCGCTGCGAAAAGCTCGCATTTTAAGTCGCGGTCGAGTTTGAATTTCTTGATCGCCGTCTGGCCTTCGTCGGAGGCGTCGAAGACCTTGAATGGATACTTGGGCCGCTGCCCATTGGCCCACGCATCGGGCTGCGCAGCATCGGAAGGCTTATCGCCGTCTTTCTCAGGTTCAGCGGAATAGCCGCAAAATGACAGAGATAGCAAGGCGAACGCGCAAAGGATGAGGGTTTTCATTCGGGGGAGTATAGAGGCGGGGGCGGAATTTTCAATGGTACGCGCGAAGGCGCGGAGGAAACATCGGGGAAGGGAGTTAATTGGTTTCGAATTGTACGCGGAATTCTAAGGGAGGGTCTGTTTTTGGGATTACTACGGCGTCCCACCGGATCGTAATATTGGCGGTGACAGAGCCGTTGACCGCGGGTTCGAACACATTCACAATAAGCTTGCGGCCGGCGCGTTCGAGGGATTGGATTTTGAGGGGTGGTACACCGCCCGAGTATTTCTTCGCGAAGACTAGGAGCGATTGCGTTGCGAAGTCCACGTTGTTCCAGCGAAGGTAGCGCGCGTTTTTAGTACCGACGAATGCGAGGAATTCGGCCGGCGTTGTGAACAACGCGGTTCCGGTGAAACGGAGCTCATCCGGAAACTTCGCGCGTCGGATGATGTGAATGGGGTGTCCATGCAGAATGGGATCCGGCGCATTGACGGTCGGTTCTGGGGTGGCATCCAACACTGCGATCGGAACAGACGGTTCGTCATTCTGTGCGACGGGCGTGGAGTGGGATCTCAAAAGAAACGTGGCAATTCCAATTGCGAGCGTTGATAATAGGACGATCTTCTGTTTCAAGAAAACTGCCTCCTAATCAAGATATCGTCCTATCGGGGTTAGATATTGAACATATGAAACTCTTCCGCTTCCACCACTCGACGCCGCTGCTGCTGACGCGGGCCGAAATATGCCTGCTTCCTTTTGCGATGCAAGACCGGTGATACACCCAGTTAAATTATCGAACTCAAATTCAAATTGCCCCACCCTCCTCCATCCGCTAAACTATTGCGCTCGATTTCAGGGAGAATTGGCCGCTTACTGATGTGCGCGGCTCTGGCGGCAAAATGAAAGACCTCTGCATCCTCGGCAGCACCGGTTCGATCGGCGTCAGCACGCTCAAAGTCGTGGCGCAATTCCCCGATAAATTCCGCGTGCGCAGCCTCACCGCCGGCAACAACGCCAAACTCTTCGCCGAACAGGTCCTCGCCGTGCGCCCGGCGCGCGTGGCCATCGCCAACAAAGATTCCATTCCCGAATTCAAACGCCTCGCCGCCGGCTGGAACGGCGATATTCTCGGCGGTGTCGAAGGCCTCGTGGAACTCGCGGAAGAACGCGAATCGAACTACGTCGTCTCCGCAATCGTCGGCGCGGCGGGATTGCTGCCGACATTGGCCGCGCTGAAAAAAGGCAAGCAGGTCGGCATCGCCAACAAAGAGCCGCTGGTGATGGCCGGGCCGCTGATGCTCGCCGCCGCGCAAGCGAGCGGCGCGACGATTCTGCCCATCGACAGCGAGCACAGCGCGGTGTTTCAATCGGCGCGCGCGGGCGGGCCGAAGGAGATTCGCAAAGTCGTGCTGACGGCGTCCGGCGGGCCGTTCCGCACGGCGACCCTGGAACAGATGCGCGCGGCAACCAAAGAGAATGCGCTGAAGCATCCGACGTGGAACATGGGCGCGAAGATCACCATCGATTCGGCGACACTGATGAACAAAGCGCTGGAGATCATCGAAGCGCACTTCCTTTTCGGCGTCCCTTATAGTGGCATCGAAGTCTGGGTGCATCCGCAGTCGATCGTGCACGCGCTGGTCGAGTTCGCGGACAGTTCGGTCGTCGCGCAATTGGGTTTGCCGGACATGCGTCTGCCGATTCAATTCGCGCTGACGTACCCGGAGCGATTGGATGGCGCGCTGCCGCCGCTGACGTTGGAGCGGATGAAGAATTTGAATTTCGAAGCGCCGGATCGCGAGCGCTTCCCTAGTTTGAATTTCGCCTACGATGCGGGCGCGCGCGGCGGAACGGTGCCCGCGGTGTTGAATGCGGCGAATGAACAGGCAGTGAGTTTGTTCTTGGACGATAAAATCAAGTTCTGCGGCATTTTCGAACTCGTCGGCGCTTCGCTCGCCGCTCATCGCGAGAAAGCGGTTGAGAATTTGGAAACGGTGCTCGAAGCCGATCGTTGGGCGCGGGATTTTGTGAAGTCTGAAAGTGTGAGAGGGTAAAAAGGAAGCGCCGGCGCCAGTAATGCCACGTATAGGCATTATAGGGCCGATAGGCCCAATGGGGCGAATGGGGCGAATTTGAAAATCTGCACCGGTAATCTGTTCGATTGATACAAACAAGGATGTGTAAATGGAAAGTTTTTACGGTTGGGCCGGGCTGCTGCTGGGATTCTCTGGCCTTATTTTTATTCACGAGCTGGGCCATTTTCTGCTGGCCAAATGGAACGGCGTGCATGTCCACGTTTTCTCGATCGGCATGGGCCCGTATTTGATTTCATTCACGCACAAACGGACCGTCTACGCGCTCTCGCTGATTCCCATCGGCGGCTACGTGAAACTCATGGGCCAGGACGACCTCAACGCAGACATGGCCGCGAACAAGAATCCCGCCGATTTCCGCAATAAACGGCCGGGACAGAAAGCCGCGATCCTGGCCGCGGGCGCGGCGTTCAACATTGCAACGACGCTGATCATCTTCAGCATCTGCTATTACGCGGGCTATAACGTGCAGTCGCCGTGCCTCGGCGAAATTTCGAAGGACAAGCCGCTGGCGCAGGCCACCATCATCGACAACAACAAGTCGAACACGCCGGCGGATATTAAAAAGGGCGACCGCATTCTGAGCGTCAACGGCGTAAGAGTGAAAAGCTATTTCGACGTGATGCTGCAAGTCACGGCGCAATCGAGCAACGCGCCGGTGGAGTTGTACATCGAACGCAAGGAGCGCGACCACAACGGAAATGCCGTCCGCCAGCACGTGCTGGTCAACATGGAGCAGGACAAGCGGCAGGGCGTGCCAAACATTGGTTTGGGCGCGGATACGATTTATAAATTGGAGGAGCCGCTGCCGCTCGGATTCTCGACGGAACTGTGCCTGTACGTGCTGAAAGACCCGGAGAAAGACACGCCGGCCGGCCGCAGCGGGCAACTCAAAAAGGGCGACCACATACTGTCGCTCGAAGACAAGGAGAGCGATCCCGCGCACCCGGTTGTTATGAAGATGGATTCGGAACTTGCGCTCATTCGCGCGGCGGCGGAATCGAAAGGCAAGCCGCTTGTTTTCCACATCGAGCGCGACGGAAAGCCGCAGGAGCCATTCACGATTGCCGCTGAAGCGAGCAAAGACGACGGCGTCTATCGTTTTGGAATCGCTCAGGGCGCCTACCACAAAGTAACCGACGACATTGACGAGAATTCGGATGCGTACAAAGCAGGATTGCGAAAAGGCGATCTGGTCAGGGGCTTCGATGCGGATTCGCCCACGATTCATCCGTGGAAATCCGGGACGCTTTATTGGGTCGAAACGATCGATGATAAAAAACCGTCCTCCGCCGTATTAAAAGTGCCTGAAACGGCGAGTTCGCCCTTGATCTTCCGCCAGAGTTACGTCGTGAGCGAAGTCTTCAAAGCGGGCGGCCCGAACGGCGGATGGGGCGACGCGATCGGCCAATCCTGGGACGACACGCGGCATTACACCGGCTGCATGTTCGCCACGCTGCGCAACCTGATCACGCAGCGCGTCAACGCAAAAAATCTCTCCGGCGCGGTCGGGATCGGCCATACGATCTTCGATGTCGCGAGCAAACAAACGTTCCTCGAATATCTGTGGTGGCTGGCCTTCATTTCGCTGAATCTGGGCGTGATGCAACTCCTGCCCATCCCGCTGCTGGACGGCTTTCATCTCGTCATGGTGCTGGTGGAAAAAATCAAAGGCTCGATGGTCCCCGCGAAAGTGCAGGAAAAATTCATGTACGCCGGCATCGCGATCATCGGATTCTTACTGATCTTCGTGACGTACAACGACATCGCGCGATTTATTTCAAGCAAGTTCTAAACGTAGCGCGCGTCTTCGGCGCGCCGGGGTTGTGGTGCAGGCTTCCAGCCTGCATCGGCTGGCTTTGCGGGCTGGAAGCCTGCGCCACAAATTCTAAATTGGCCGAAACACGCCCGTCGCGCGCGTGACGTTGCGCTTGGCTTCGACGATGTTCTCCTGCTCGATGGCCGCTTTCACATCTTTGTCGATGCGCAGCAGCAGCGAGGCCAGCGCGGGCAAATCTTCCACCCGCAGCATCGTCGGCCCGTCGCTCAGCGCTTTTTCCGGATCGGGATGGACTTCGATAAAAATGCAGTCGATCCCCGCGGCGACGGCCGCGCGCGCCAGCGGTGCGACGAACTGGCGCTCGCCGCCTGATTTGTTGCCCATCGCGCCGGGCGTCTGCACGGAATGCGTCGCGTCGAAAACCACGGGATAGCCGAGCATGCGCATCGACGGCAGCGCGCGCATGTCGCTGATCAAATAATGGTAGCCGAAGCTCGTGCCGCGCTCGGTGAGCAGAATATCTTCATTGTCAGTGGCGCGGATTTTTTCGACGACGTTGCGCATGTCGCCGGGCGCCATGAACTGGCCCTTCTTGACGTTCACGGCCTTGCCGGTTTTTCCGGCGGCCTGGATCAGATCGGTCTGGCGGCAGAGCAGCGCGGGAATTTGGAGCACGTCGGCGACTTCGGCGACGATGTCGCACTGTGCCGGTTCGTGAACATCGGTGAGAATCGGCAGGTGAAATTCGCGCTTGATGCGAGCCAGAATTTGCAAACCCTCTTTCATACCCGGCCCGCGGTAACTGCTGCCAGAGGTGCGGTTGGCTTTATCAAACGAGGCCTTAAAAATCACGCCGATGCCCGCCAGCGTTGCGGCGTCTTTGACGAGGCGCGCCTGGTCGAGGCAGGCTTCTTCCGCTTCAATGGCGCAGGGCCCGGCGATCAGGGCCAGCGGATTGCCCCCGCCAATTTTTACACCCGCCACATTGACTTCGCGTGTTTGCACGGTCCATCTCCTGGGGTTTCAGTTGTGTGCGGCAAAGCGCGGAGTAGTTTAGCGCATTTGACAAAAAGGAAATAGCCTTTTAATTCAAAGTGGCGCAGGCATTCCTGTCTGCCTGCGCTGGCAGACAAGAATGACTGCCCCTCAGCGGTGGCGTGCGGCGCGGTGTAATCAAAGCGGACAGGTCTAAACCAAGCCGATGAAAGGATGAGCGAACGTGCGTCCGATTCGAAAAGCGGTCAAACCAAATCAGCCACATCAATCGCCGCAAACGATGGGCGCGTTCAGCGGCATCGCACAGGACGGTCCCGCGCGCAAAACCCGCCCGCTCGCGCTCGCCGAGGAACTCGTCACACGAGGCTGCTCGTTTATTGAGAAGGGAATTTGGGACGAAGCCGAAAAAGAATTCCGCAAAGCGCTGAAAATGGCCGCGGATTACCCGGAGGCGTACAACAATCTTGGCCTGGCGCTCCTGTACGACGGCCGTCCCGCCGAAGCCTGCGAAGCGCTGCAGGAAGCCGTGCGGCGCTTCCCGGGCTGGCACGCGGCGGAAGCGAATTTGGCGCTGGCGCTCCAACAGCTCGACCGCAACGAGGAGGCCGTCAATTATTTTCGCGCATCGCTGGCCCACAAAACGCAGCAGCCGCAGGTGTACCTTTCGCTGGGCGACGCGCTGACGGCGCTGGGGAAACTGGACGAAGCGCTGGCCGCGTACAACAACGCGCTGGACAACCTGCCGAATTATGCGCTGGCGCATCTGCGCAGAGGCGCGACGTACGCGCGGCGCGGAAAAATCAATGAAGCCGAGCAGGCGCTCACGCGCGCTAATCAGCTCGACTCCTCGAATCCGGAAGCGAATGCGCTGCTGGGCGCGATCGCCGCGCGCCGCGGCAATCTCAAAGCCGCGAAGGACTGGTTCGCGCACGTCACTTCAGACCCCGCGCCGGTTGCCGCCGAGCGCGGGCGCAAACGCATCACGTTGCTGGAAACGTCGGCAAAGAAGGGCCTGGAGGCGCTGAAAGCCGCGCACCCCGCGCCGCGGCCTCTCGCGGAATGTTATTTCGATCTGGCGCTGGCGCTGATCAAAGCCGGCAACGACAACGAAGCGCTGGGCATGTTCCAGCGCGCGGCGCAGCACAATCCCGAAGCCGCCGCGCCGCAGTTGTTCATCGCCTATTTCTCCGCGCTGCAGGGCAACGCCTCCGCGGCGAAAGTCGCCTTCGACGGCGCGCTGGCGCTGGAGCCTGAAAACGGCGCGGTCGTCGAGCAGCTTGGCTATGTAGCGCTGGGCATGGGCATGACTAAGGAAGCGGAAGCACAATTCAAGAAAGCGCAAGCCATGGGCCGCACGCTGCCGGCGGAAGTCATGCAGGCGGAGCACGCGTGATTTCATCCAACGCGATTTATGTATTCGAAATTCAAGATTCATCGCGGATAAACGCAAATGAACGCAGATTTCTTTTGAGCGTATTTCAGTAGGACGGGCTGCCAGCCCGTCCGGTTTGGCGTATTGAGCGATCGACGGGCTGGCAGCCCGTCCTACGAACCCTGCTGAAATCGACGCTTAAAATTTATCTGCGCACATCCGCGTTTATCTGCGTTTATCTGCGATGAATTTTGACTTTGCGAACAGAACGAGATTTTAAATGAAACCCAAACTCAGGGCCCTCTCCCCGCAACTCGTCGCGCGCGCGAAAAAAATCGACATCGCCTTACGCGTCGCGTTTTCCGATGCAAAGTGTTCGCTCAATTACGCGAATCCGCTGCAATTGCTGATTGCGACGATTCTTTCCGCGCAATGCACCGACGCGCGCGTGAACATGGTCACTCCGGCGCTCTTCGCGCGCTACAAAACCGCCGCCGATTTTGCGAACAGCGATCCGGCGGAGTTGGAGAAGCTGATTCAATCGACCGGCTTTTTCCGCAGCAAAGCCAAGTCGATCCGCGAGGCGTGCAAGGACATCGTCGCGCTGCACGCCGGCAAAGTGCCGGACGATTTGGAAGCGCTGCACGCGCTGCACGGCGTCGGGCGCAAGACGGCGAACGTGGTGCTGGGGAATGCGTTCAATGTGCCAGGCATGGTGGTAGACACGCACGTCGGCCGCATCAGCCGGCGGTTGGGACTGACAAAGAACACGGATCCGGTGAAAGTCGAGCAGGATTTGATGCGCATTTTTCCGAAGGAGCGCTGGACCTCACTGGGACACGAGATGATTCTGCTGGGGCGGAAATTTTGCAAAGCGCCGACGCCGCGGTGCGGGGGGTGTCCGATCGTGGAATTGTGTCCATATAAGGGGAAGGTGTTTGAGTAGAATGGAGCTCCGCTCCGTTCAGGCGCGAGCTTGCGGTGAACGCATGCGTTGTGTAGATGCGTGAGATCAGTTCGCGTACCGGAACGGAGCGGAGCTCCGTTCTACTTCTGTTCAGGCATGGTTTCGTTCGTAGAACGGAGCTTCGCTCCGTTCAAGTGCGAGCTTGCGGTGAGCGCACGCATTGTGTATATGCGTGAGGACAGTGCGCAAACGCGAACGGAGCGGAGCTCCGTTCTACATATCAAGGGATCATGCAATGTGGAATTTGCTGGGTCCACCGGGATTTCAGGGCCTTCGTTCCGATCTGCCAGTGACCATGTATGAACGCAATTTGCCTCATTGGCGTCAAGACGGCGTGACTTATTTTGTGACGTTTCGCCTATGCGATTCCCTGCCACAAAGCAAATTGGACGAGTTGGAATCATATCGGAACGAATGGATGAAGAATCGGCCGCTGCCATTTTCGAAGGCACAGAAGGAAGAACTGGCGTTGGAAGTCATGCGTCGGATAGAGGCGTGGCTGGATCAAGGAATGGGAAGTTGTTTAATGCGCGATACCCGTGTTGCGAAAATTGTTTCCGATGCGTTTCATCACTTCGATAATGCAAGATACGAATTGGGATGTTACGTCATTATGCCCAATCACGTACATTTGATTGTAAAGCCGACCCAATGTGATTTTTCGCTCGAGAAAATTCTGCAGTCGATAAAAGTGCATTCCGCGCTCGAAATTAATCGGTTGAATGGAACTTCTGGAAAAATCTGGCAGGACGAAAGCTTCGATCGGATCGTTCGCGACGAGGAGCATTTGTACCGTATCGTGCAATACATCGGCGCAAATCCCACGAAAGCGCACTTAGCTGGTGCGGCCTGCCCTCGTTGGATTCGTCCGGAATGGGAGCAGTCAGGCTGGCGCTTCGATTGGGACAAGAACAAGTAGAACGAAGCTCCGCTTCGTTCAGCATTCGTAGAACGGAGCTCCGCTCCGTTCAGGCTGCAAACCGAATCCCCGCATAAAACGCAAAGCACGGCTCTCTTCCGAGGCGCGCTTGAACGGAGCGGAGCTTCTGTCCGCCGCGGGAACTGAACGGAGCGGAGCTCCGTTCTACTTTTGCTTTTTTGCGCGCGCGACGATTGAACTGCGCATATAATCCGAAGACGCCGAGCAAGAGAATTTAATTGGAGATTGCCATGCGCCGACTCGCCGCTGCTCTCATTGTATTGTCGTTCGTCACCCTTTCCCTCCGCGCCGAATGGAAACCCGCCGCCGGCCCGTTGATGACCAAATGGGCCGCCGATGTCAAACCCGACAATCCGCCGCCCGACTACCCCCGCCCGCAAATGGTCCGCGAAAAATGGATGAACCTCAACGGCCTCTGGCAGTATCAACTCGTCAAGGACGCCGACGAAGCGAAGACGCCGCCCATCGGCAAGGAACTGCCCGATCAAATCCTTGTCCCCTACCCCGTCGAATCGGCGCTCAGCGGCGTGATGAAACGTACCGAGCGCATCGCGTACCGGCGCACGTTTGATACGCCTGCCGACTGGGCCGGCCAGCGCGTGCTGCTGCATTTCGGCGCGGTGAATTGGGAGTCGAGCGTTTTTGTGAACGGCAAAAATCTCGGCACGCATCAAGGCGGCTACGATCCGTTCAGTTACGACATCACCGATGCGCTGAGGGCCGGCGCGAACGAACTGGTCGTCACCGCCTACAATCCCGCGAACAAAGGCGAGCAGCCGCGCGGGAAACAGGTGACCAATCCGGGCGGGATTTTTTATCTGCCATCGACGGGGATTTGGCAGACGGTGTGGCTGGAACCGGTACCGAAGACGTATATCAAGAACATTGTTCTCACTCCGGACGCCGATAAAAAGACGCTGAAACTTGACCTTGAATTCGCAGGAGACCCTGCTCAGGTAACTTTGACCGTCGATGTGCCCGGGAATGAGGCTATGAAGCCTCCATCGATGGTCACCGACACAAACGCGTCCTTCATGCTCGATGCCAAAGCGCTTGAATTGTGGAGTCCATCGTCACCTAAGCTCTACGATCTCATGTTGACTCTTCGCGTCGGCGGCAACGTCGATTCCGTCAAAAGCTACTTCGCCATGCGCAAAATCGCCCTCGGTAAAGACAACGGCATCACCAAGCTGATGCTCAACGACAAATTCCTCTTCCAAATGGGGCCGCTCGATCAGGGTTTCTGGCCGGACGGTTTGTACACAGCGCCGACGGACGCCGCGCTGAAGTTCGATATCGAAGTGACGAAAGAACTCGGCTTCAACATGATTCGCAAGCACGTCAAAGTCGAGCCGCAGCGCTGGTATTATTGGGCCGACAAACTCGGCGTGCTCGTCTGGCAGGACATGCCCAGCGGCGAGCACGCGGCGGGCAAACGCGGCGACCGTTCGGACGAAGGCAAGAAGCAACACGAACTCGAATTGCAGCGCATGATCGAAAATCTGCGCAGCCATCCGTGCATTGTGATGTGGGTCGTCTTCAACGAAGGCTGGGGGCAGTACGACACGGAACGCATCACGGAGTGGACCAAGAAATTCGATCCGTCGCGCCTCGTCAACAATGCCAGCGGCTGGACGGACAAGAAATGCGGCGACGTGATCGACATGCACAACTACCCCGGGCCGGGCGCGCCGAAATGGGAGGAGACGCGCGCGGCGGTGCTGGGCGAATTCGGCGGCGTGGGGCTGGCCGTCGAGGGGCATCAGTGGGTGAAGAGCAACAAAAATTGGGGCTACAATGGGCTTCAAAAAGATGCCGATGGCTTGACCAAGCGTTACGAAACGCTGCTGCGGAAGACGTACGGGTTGGTGCAGGACGCGGGCTTGAGTGCTGCGGTTTACACGCAAATCACGGATGTCGAAACGGAATCGAACGGGCTGCTGACGTACGACCGAGTGATGAAAGGCGACGCCAAGCGCATCGCCGCCGCGAACAAGGGCGAATTGGGCGCGTACAGAATCACGGAGCTTGTGCCGACTTCTCAGAAGGAGGCGCACACCTGGCGCTACACCACGGAAAAACCTGCCGACGAGTGGCTCAAATCCGATTTCGACGATTCAAAATGGAAGGAAGGTCCAGCGGGATTCGGCACCGACATCACTCCCGGCGCGAAAGTCCGCACGGTTTGGAACACGAACGACATCTGGATTCGGCGCACGGCTGAGATCGCGGAAGAAAACTTCGACAACGCGATGCTGCTTGCGCATCACGACGACGATTTCGAAGTATACCTGAATGGCGTTTTGGCCGCGAAAGCCAAGGGGTACGTCGCCCAATACACCGAATTCGAAATCACGCCCGAAGGGAAGAAGGCGCTGCAAAAAGGGAAGAACGTGATCGCCGTGCACTGCCACCAGAACGCGGGAGGCCAGTACATCGACGTGGGAATTATTTCTGGGAAATAATTTCGGAGTCAGACACCGGCGAGCGACCTGCTTAGCGGTCTCGCCGTCGTTCAATTTTGCATTTTGAATTTTGAATTTTGCATTTATTCCTGCTCCCGCCGCCGCCCGCCCGTCGAATAGCGGCAGAAGCCTCGCTTGGTTGGCGTGCGGAAAAAATCGACCCAATGTTTCACCGCGGCACTTTTGAAATCGGATTCGAGGCGCTGGAGTGCGTCGGGCAAATCGAGCCCGCTGCGATAAAGGATTTTGTAAGCACCTTTAATTTCTCGCCGATCGTCCTCGTTGAGCCACGCCGCGCGACGCAGGCCGACGACATTCAGGAACGTCACCGCGTTCGCGCCGTCGCCGATCAAATACGGCGGCACATCCATCCCAAAACGCGAACCGCCCGAAAGCATCGCCAAACTGCCGATGCGCACGAACTGGTGAATCACCACATTACCCGACACAAACGCGCCGTCATCTACCTGCACGTGGCCGGCGAGCAGCGCGCCATTCGCAAGGATCACGCCGCGGCCGAGTTTGCAATCGTGCGCAACGTGGCTGCCGACCATCAAGTAGCTGTTGTCGCCGACGAGCGTGCCGCTCTCGCCAGCCGAGCCGTGAATCGTCGCGTTCTCGCGCACGACCACGTTTTCGCCGAGAATCGTGCGAATCGGCCCGCCCTTGTACGCAAAATCCTGCGGCGTATGCCCGACGATTGCGTTCATGTGCACGCGGCAGGTTTTGCCAAGCGTCGTACCCGTGCAAAGCTGTGCGCGCTCGCGAATCACGCAGCCATCGCCGACCGTGACGCCGGCCTCGATTGTCGCGAACGCACCGACGGTGACGTTCTCGCCGAGGATCGCATCTTTTGAAATGATCGCGCCTGCATGGATGCTCATTGGACAACGAATTCCGCTTTCGTGTGTTTCGCGAAAGTTTATCCGAGGCTGCGCCAATTTTCTATCGCGTGAATCGTCTTGACGAGAATTCGCCGCGCTTTTACTCTGCGCGCGAAATGCGTGCCCTTCATTTGCTCGTGACCGTGTTGGTGGCGGCAAGCCCGTGCGTCGCAGCGAGCGAAACGCTGCGGCTTGCGGACGGCAAGGCGTTTGTGCATCCGGGAATTCTGCACACCCGCGCCGATTTGGAATTGATCAAACAGGAACTCGCCGCCGGCGAGGAACCTTGGAAGAGCGGCTTCGAGAGATTGAAAACCCATCCGCAGTCGAGCGCAACGTGGAAAATGCGCGGGCCGTTCGAATCGGTCACGCGCGATCCGCGCGGCAGTGTTCACAACGATGAGATGGTTCAGGACGGAAACGCGGCGTATCAGAATGCTCTGATGTGGTGCATCACCGGCGAAGAGGCGCACGCGGAAAAGGCAGTTGAAATTCTGAACGCGTGGAGCGGAACGCTCAAAAAGATGGACGGTCACGACCTTCAACTTTCGGCGGGCCTGAACGGGTTCAAATTTGTCAGCGCCGCCGAACTGATTCGATACACGTACCAAAAATGGAGCGACGCTGACATCCAGCAATTTCAGAAAATGCTCAACAAAGTCATTTATCCGCCGCTCAAAGATTTCGCGACATTCGCCAACGGCAATTGGGACGGCGCGTGCATCAAGACCAACATGGCGATCAGCGTGTTCTGCGAGGACCGTGCGATGTTCAATCGCGCGGTTGAGTATTTTCAATCTGGATCGGGAAACGGACGGCTGACGCATTACATCATCAACGAAACCGGCCAATGCCAGGAGAGCGGGCGCGACCAGCAGCACACGCAACTTGGCCTTGGCCTGCTCGCCGAGGCATGCGAAATCGGCTGGCATCAGGGCCTCGACATGTACGGCGCCGACGACAACCGCTTGCTGAAGGGTTTCGAATACACGGCGAAATACAATCTCGGCAACGATGTGCCGTTCATTCAATACAAAGACACGACCGGCGTGAACAATTGGAAGACCATTTCGGCGCAGGGACGCGGGCGATTTCGGCCGGTGTATGAGATGGTGATGAATCACTATGTCAATCGCCGAAAGGTCGACGCGCCGTTCACAAAACAGGCCGCGGAGAAGATTCGTCCCGAAGGCGCGGGGCCGGGGCCAGATTGCGTGGGGTTTGGGACGCTGCTGTTTTCGAATGCGCCTTAGCAAAACGAGGAAATTCAAATGACGCAAAAAACTGGCGCGATTGTCGCGGCACTTTTGATTTTTGTAAGCGTCTGCGCGGAGGAGTCCGCGCCGCGCATCTACAGCGTCAGTCCCGGTGCGCTGGCCAAAGCAAAGGCGCGTTTCACAGCAATGGACGCCGCGCTTCAGCCTGCATTCAACAAACTGCTCGCGGACGCGGAGAAAGCGTTGAGCGTCAAGCCGGTCTCGGTGATGGACAAGCCAAAGGCAGGTCCGAGCGGCGACAAGCACGATTATTTCAGCACGGCTCCGTATTTCTGGCCGGACCCCACGAAGAAGGATGGCCTCCCATACATTCGCAAAGACGGGCAGCGCAATCCGGAAAGCCACAATGAATTTTCGGATTCGCCGCGATTGGGGCGAGTCGCGGGCAACGCAGAAACGCTGGCGTTCGCGTTTTATTTTACGGGCGACGAAAAGTACGCGGAGCATGCGGCGAAATTATTGCGCGTGTTTTTCATCGACGCGGAGACGAAAATGAGTCCGAATTTCGATTATGCACAGGCCGTGCCCGGCGTGAACACGGGGCGCGGGACGGGTATGATCGAGAGCCGCAGTTTGAAATTCTGCTGCGACGCGGCGAGTTTGCTCGAAGGCTCAAAGAGTTGGAGCGCTCAGGATCGCGTTGGATTCAAGCAATGGATGCGCGCGTTTTTCGATTGGTCGCGCACGAGCAAAAACGGCAAGGATGAATCGAACGCGAAGAACAATCACGGAACGTTCTACGACAACCAGATGGTTCATTACGCGCTGTTTTTAGGCGAAACGGATTTCGCGAAAAAGACGATCCAGGCGGCGCTCGAAAATCGCATCGCCGCGCAGATCAAGCCGGACGGCTCGCAGCCGCTCGAACTGGCGCGCGAAGATTCGTTCGGGTATTCGAAATTCAATGTCGAAGCGTGGTTCGCGCTCGCAACGCTGGGAGAACACGTTGGGGTCGATGTGCTGCATTATGAAACGAAGGACGGCGCAAGCGTGCGCAAAGCCCTCGATTTTCTGATCCCGTACGCGGAGGATCTGACGAAAGAATGGCCGTATGAACGCAGCAAAAAAGTGAAGCACTCGCTGCAATCGGTGCTGCTGAAAGCACACGGCGCGTTTGGCGGCGAGCGTTATTTGAAATTGTACAAACAGGGCGCGGAGTGGGAGCAGGCGCGAGAGAATATCTTTGTGGCGCAATAAATCAGGCTGTGCAGGCGGGACGCCTGCACCACGGGTTCCAAAAGTTGCGAATGGATTGTCAAATTTCGCACTGTTCATTTCGCGCCCGATTTCTTACATCACTGCAGCCATTGGCTTGCGCAATTGCGATTGAAACTTTTCGATGGCACGCCAAGTGTTATCGTAGAGTGGCTTTTGCGCCGAATGGAATTTTCCGACAGCGATGAGGTATCGTTCATGATGACCTATGTCCACCTTCCCAGCACCAAAGAAGAAGCGTCCACGTGGAATTTTCCGCTGGGAATTTCGGGCTTTCGATTCGCCGATCTCAACCGCGTGCGCCGATTGATGGCGCTCGACGCGCTTTTTCTCGAAGAGATCGCGCAGCAAGATCCGGCATTGGTCGAGCGCCTGAAAGAATTGCGCGCAACCGCTGAAAACGGCGCGCTTTCGGCAAATTACACGGAGACGCTGATCGCCGCGGGCCGCCAGTTGGGTTCGTTCATCGCAAAGATTTTTCACATTGACGAAGCGGTGGAGGAATTGGATTCGCGCGCGCTGGCGGATCAGGTGATTTTAGAATGCCGCAAGAAATTCATGGAGCGGCGCGTGTGGAAACCGGAGCCTTCCGAAACGGAAATCGCGGCGCTTGATTTGAATGCGCTCGAGGGCGCGTATCGTTTGATCGTCGATGAGATTGTGCCCGATGGAAGTTTGGCGACCGATCCGGAGCGCGAATTTGCGCATGTGGCGCTGGCGCTGGAGAAGCAGGCTGAGCGCGCGGCGGCCGGTGCGCGCGCGGGCATGTCGAAGAAATTCGAGCCGGTGGTTGCGTGGGGACGCGCGCTGAGTTTTCATCCCGTGGTGAAAAAGCGCGCGCGCAAGTGGGTGCTGCTGGTGCGTCCTGAGAAAATGGATTACGAAAATTTGGTCGAGCGCAAATTCGACAGCGGTAATAACCCGACTCTGTTTCACGGGCCGGACGAGACACGGCGAAACCGCGACGG
Organism: Planctomycetota bacterium; assembly: GCA_035308565.1. Classification (GTDB taxonomy): domain Bacteria; phylum Planctomycetota; class SZUA-567; order H5-PLA8; family H5-PLA8; genus JANXLS01. Next base: position 17,383 of record DATGGK010000022.1, read on the forward strand.
ATTCGATTTGACCGACAAGCGCTTCAGCGAGCGGCAAGCTCTGGGCGAGATGCATTATTGTCTGATCTGCCACCCGCGCGGGAAAGATTCATGTTCGTGCGGATTGAACGCCGCGGACGGAAAGATACAGAAGAATCCACTCGGCATTTCGCTCGACGGCTGTCCGCTCGATGAAAAAATCTCCGAAGCGCATCTGCTCAAGCGCGAAGGGCACGCGATCGCGGCTCTGGCGATGGTTATGATCGACAATCCGCTTTGCGCGGGGACTGGGCACCGCATCTGCAACGATTGCATGAAGTCGTGCATTTTTCAAAAGCAGACGCCGGTCAACATTCCGCAAGCCGAGACGCGCATTTTGACGGATGTGCTGAATCTGCCGTACGGTTTCGAAATTTATTCGCTGCTGACGCGCTGGAATCCGTTGAATGTGCGACGGCCTTATCCGCTGCCCTATAACGGCAAGAAAATCCTTGTCGTCGGCATGGGTCCGGCGGGATACACGCTGGCGCATTATCTGCTGAATGAAGGATTCGGCGTCGTCGGCATCGAAGGCCTGAAAGTCGAGCCGCTCTCGAAGCGCATGCGCGGCGCGAAACGGCGCGTGCCGCTGCCGATCAAGGATATTAATGAAGTGACGGGGCCGCTCGACCAGCGCGTAATTCTCGGATTCGGTGGAGTGTCCGAATACGGCATCACGGTGCGCTGGGACAAAAATTTTCTCGACATCAACTACATCGTCTTGATGCGCCGCAAAAAATTCAGGCTCTACAGCGGAGTGCGTTTCGGCGGGACGCTGACGATTGAGGACTGCTGGCGCCTGGGCTTCGATCACATCGCCCTCGCCACGGGCGCGGGGCGGCCGACACTGGCGAGCGTGAAGAACAATCTCGTGCGGGGCGTGCGCGCGGCGTCTGATTTCTTGATGGGCTTGCAGGGCACGGGCATTTATCGCAAAACGAGTTTGGGAAATCTGCAAGTGCAACTGCCGGCGATTGTGATCGGCGGCGGATTGACCGCGATCGACACGGCGACGGAATTGCAGGCGTATTACATCGTTCAAGTCGAAAAAACGCTCGAACGCTACGAGCGCATTGCGGCAAAATTGGGCGAAGCGCAGATTCGCGCGAAATTCGATGTGGAAGAAGCGGGGACGCTTGACACTTGGATTCGTCACGGCCGCGCGGTGCGCACCGAACGCGCGGCGGCAGCGGCAGCGGGGCGCGCGCCGGATTTCAACCGGCTGATTCGCGAATGGGGCGGCGTGACAATCGCGTATCGAAAACGCTTGCAGGATTCGCCGGCGTATCGCTTGAATCACGAGGAAGTGGTGAAGGCGCTCGAGGAGGGAATTGGTTTCGCCGATTGTCTTAATCCGGTGGAATTTATCCCCGGCGAAAGCGGCGCGGTTTCCGCTGTGAAATTTGAATTGCAAAAAGTTGAGAACGGAAAGTGGAGCAGCACGGGACAGTTCGTGACCATGCCGGCGAAGGCGGTGATGGTCGCCGCTGGGACGCATCCGAATGCGACGTACGAGCGCGAATATCCGGGCACCTTCGCGATGGATGATGCGAAGGAATTTTATCGCGGGCACAAACTGGTCGATGCGGGCGAAGGATGGAAATTAGAACCGGTGAAATCGCGCGGCGAAGTCGGGTTCTTTACGTCGTATCAGAAAGACGGAAAGCTGATTTCGTTCTACGGCGACAATCATCCGACCTACGCGGGTAATGTCGTGAAAGCAATGGCGTCGGCGAAGCATGGCCACAAAGAGGTGGCGCGCGCATTTTCGAAAGACATCGTTCAACTCGCGCCGGCCGAACAGTCGGACCGCGAGTTGGACTGGGTGCGCTTTGCGGAAGTGATCGATGATGAGATCAAGGCCACCGTCGTGGATGTCGTGCGGTTGACAAAGAATATCGTCGAAGTCGTCGTTCACGCCCCGCTGGCGGCGCGGAATTTTCAGCCGGGTCAATTTTATCGCTTGCAGAATTTCGAGAATTACGCGGAGCGCGCCGCGGGATTTCTGCTGGCGATGGAAGGCATCGCGCTTACCGGCGCGTGGGTGGACAAGCAGCGCGGATTGCTTTCGATGATTGTGCTCGAAATGGGCGGATCAAGCCGCATATGCGCGCTGCTTGAACCGGGCGAGGACGTGGTCGTGATGGGTCCGACTGGCACGCCAACCGAAATCCCCGAGAACGAAACTGTGCTGCTCGCCGGCGGCGGATTGGGCAACGCGGTGTTGTTTTCGATTGCGGCGGCGCTGAAAACGAAGAACAACCGCGTGCTGTATTTCGCCGGCTACAAACACGCCGACGATCTGTTCAAGCGCAACGAAGTCGAGCGCGCGTGCGATCTGGTTGTGTGGAGCACCGACACCGCGCCGCAAATTCCTCCTCGCCGCCCGCAGGATCGCAGTTTCGTCGGGACGATCGTGCAAGCGATGGAAGCCTACACGACGGGCAAGCTTGGGCCGATAACGATTCCGATCAGCGAAGTGCAGCGCATCATCACTATCGGTTCGAATAACATGATGGACGCGGTGAAGACCGCTCGCCGCACCACGCTGGCTTGCGAACTGCCGGAATCCGCGAAGGCGATTGGCTCGATCAATTCGCCGATGCAGTGCATGATGAAGGAAATTTGCGCGCAATGTTTGCAGCGGCACGTCGATCCCGCGACGGGCAAGGAATCGTTCGTGTTTTCGTGCTTTAATCAGGATCAGGAACTGGATGCCGTCGACTTTAAGAATCTTTCCGCGCGATTGCGCCAAAATAGCACCGCGGAGAAATTGACGTCGCTGTGGATCGATTATTTGTTTGCGTCAAGGATGGTGCAAGAGGCGTAACTTCAGGAGTCAGGGGTCAGGAGTCAGGTGTCAGGGGTCAGGAGTCAGGGTGAGGTTCATGGAATTAATCGTGCAAACGGAAAGAAAGTGAGCCGTGGGAGCGAGATTTGCGTTATCAGCCAGCGACGGGGGCAGGCTCGAAATTGAGCGAGGCTTCAAGCATGGATTCGTTGAATGTCGGAAAGAGTCTGCTGGTCGTCGGGCTGCTGATTTCAGCGCTTGGCGGCGTAGTGCTGGTTTTCGGCAGGGTTCCGTTCTTTGGCCGATTGCCCGGCGACATCAAAGTCGAAGGCAAAGACTACACGTATTACTTTCCGTGGGTCACCTGCTTGGCGATCTCCGTCGTCGTGTCGCTGATTTTCTGGATCGTCGCCAGATTTAAATAGCTGGCGCCGCGGGCTTGTTGTGCGCGAAGATATCTTCGTCGGCGTCCATCGGCCCCATATGAATCACATCCGGTTCCGCAAGCACCTGCTTGCGTTTCTTCGTCGTCATCTGCGTGCGCCGCGCTTTGCCTCGCGAGCGCGTCGCGAATTTGCTTCGGCTGTTGCCTTTCGTGCGCATGGTTCCAGTTCGAGTCGCTGACATGATTCTGATCTCCTTCTTCTTCTTCTATTTGAAAGCCGCAACCCGTGTGCCGCAATCGAATGGAGAAAATGGAAGTGAGGAATCAGAACATCGCGCTTAGCACTCAGCACTCGTTTTTTTACACATCGCAAATCTTAAACGCCTGCCCCAGCGACGTGAGCGGGTCGCGCTTCGGAATGAATTCCTGCGCGACGAATCCCGTGTACTTCGTCCCCAAAATCGCTTTCATGATCGCCGGATAATACAGTTCCTGTCCCTCGTCAATCTCCGCGCGGCCGGGCACGCCGCCGGTATGATAGTGCGCGATGTAGTCTTTGTTCTCTTTCAGCGTGCGAATCACGTCGCCTTCCATGATCTGCATGTGGTAAATGTCGTAGAGCAGTTTGAAGCGTTCGCTGCCGATTTTCTTGCAGAGCTTCACGCCCCACGCGGTATGATCGCACATGTAATCGGGATGGTTGACTTTGCTGTTGAGGAGTTCCATCACGACGGTGACTTTCTTTTCTTCCGCGTAGCTCATCAGTTTCTTCAAGCCTTCCGCGCAATTCTCCAGCCCTTCATCGTCAGGCATTTTGTCGCGGTTGCCGGAGAAAGTGATCACGTTCGGCAGGTTCTCGGCGGCTGCGAAATCAATTAGCTCGCGCCCCTTCTTTTCGAGCTCCGCGTGATTCTCTTTGCGATTCCAATTCTTGGGGATGCTGCCGATGCCGCTGAGCATCGCGCAGGTCAGCCCGAACGGCTTGACTTGCGCGTACTGTTCCGGCGTGAGCAGTTCGATCGACTTATACCCGAATTTCTTCGCGGCAGGGCCAAGCGTCTCGAACGGAATTTTGGCGTAGCACCACTTGCACAGCGATTGGTTGATGTTGCCGTTGATCTTCGCGGGCGTCTTGTCATCGTCCGCGCGCAGGTTGCGCAGGACAAAAAAGCTTGCAGCGGCCGTGCCGGCGGCGGCGAGTGCCTGGCGGCGGGTGGATTTGGAAAGGTTTTTCATCGGATGCCCCCTTGACGATGCACCGGGAATGTTATCACGATTCGCAGGTGCTTTGTTCGAGAAAAAATAGAAATTCAAGTTTCAATGAGTCGCCATCTGCACCCATATCGCCGTATAACGCGGATTGTCCAGCGTCCCCCACGAGCCGATCCAGATCGGGCGCATGTTGTTTTTGGCTTTGTCCTTCAACGCCGTTTCGAATTGAGGCCGCGAAATGTCGAAGAGCATCGACCATTCGATCTTTTGCGGATTTTCGACTTCCTGCACAGTGAAGTGGTAGGTGTCGCCGTAGCCGTAGGGCTCGACGATTTCGGGACGCCAGCCGCGGCGGCGGATTTCAGCTTCCAGGGCGCGAATCTTTTCCTGGGGCACTTCGGCATGCACTTCCCAATTCAATTTACCCGCGCCGAATTTCGCGGTTTCGCGGTTGAAGCCGCCGGGCAATTGCGCCGCGGAAATGTTCACGGGGCGGTGCTGGTGCTGGCCGGCGTGCTCGGCCAGCCGTTCTTTCATCGACTCCACGGGGCCCATCCAATGCGTGCCCAGTCGCCGGTCGGACATCAGGATGCGCGCGCGCTTGATGGCGTCGCCCACGACGTAAAGGCAGCTCAGCCAGAGGTGCCCGGTGGCCGGCAATTCGCGCGCGCTCATGGCCATGTCGAATTCGATCTGCATGTTCTTCGAGCGCGGGTCTTTGACGGCGATGGCGTTGAAACGCGGATCGCTGGGGCCGGCCTGGGCATTCATGACGATGGGGATCATCTCCTTTGCGCGGAGGCCTTCCAGCCAGGAGGAGAACGCGCCCTTGGCGAGGCCGTGGGCTTCGGAATAGTCCTTCTCCGACTTGACCGCCGCGCCGGGGTTATCGTAGAGTGCCGCTTCCTTGTCGTTCTCTTCGCCTTCTTCAACCATGTTCGCCGGCGCGGGACGCGGCGTGTTGGCAGCTCCCGTCGTGGGCGGTTTGTTCTCGGAATTGCCCTGCAACGGAGGCGGAGCGGTGACGGCGGGCTTGGTCGTTTGTCCGGCGCCCGCAGAGGCGCTTGGCACGGTTGCCGGGGCGGCGGTGGTGGTTGGTTTCGCAGCGGCGTTCGAAACGGCGGGCGCGGTATTGGCGGATGTTGTTAAGGGCAATGGCGCGGGCGCCGCCGCTGTGACAGTCCCCGAAGATGCATTGTCTCGCTTCGAGCCGAACAATTTCCACGCGCTAAATCCCATCGCAATCAAAATGGCAACGCAGGCGCCGCCCCATAACGCTATCTTTCGCGAGACCGAGGGGTGTGCGAGCGGACTGGGAAGCGTCCGCGGGCGCGCGTCAATCGTTGTGCCGGCGGCAAGATTGGCGAAAGGTTCCATCGCGGCGGCGACATCCGCGGGCGTCGCGAAACGGTCGGACGGTTTTTTCGCGAGCATTTTTTTCAGCGCGGCGCCCAGCCCGGCGGGTACGTCCGGCCGGAATTTCCGTACATCTTGGGGCGCGCGCGTGGCGTGCTGGACAAGCCGCGCCGCGACGGCGCCGTCCGGAAAGGGTACGCAGCCGGCAAGCAATTGGTAGAGCGTGCAGCCGAGGCTGTAAATGTCCGCGCGAATGTCCACGCCGTGCGAATCGCCGGCCTGTTCGGGCGCCATGTAATCGACGGTGCCCATGACCATGCCTTCATTGGTGAGTGGCGCGGGCGCCGTGCTGCCGCGCTCAAGCGCCAGGCGCGCGAGGCCGAAGTCGAGGATTTTGATTTCGCCTTTGGCCGAGCGGATCAAATTCGCGGGCTTGATGTCGCGGTGCACCATGCCCTGCTCGAAGGCATGCTGCAAGCCCAGCGCCGCCTGGCGCACACACTCGCACGCCTCGGCAACCGGGATCTGCTCGCGCCGCCGCACGTAATCCAATAACGTTTCACCTTCGACAAATTCCATCACTAGAAAATGAACCGTGTTCGCGCCGGAGCCGGCTTCGTCCGCGTCATACGCTGTAACGATGTTTGGATGCGACAGCTTCGATGCCGCGCGCACTTCCTGCTGAAAACGCTGCACATGCGAGGCGTCGCTGACCAGATCGGCACGCATGACCTTCAGCGCCACGCGCCTTTCCATCTTGATGTGCTCGGCCAGATACACCGCGCCCATGCCGCCTTCACCCAGCAGATTGATAACGCGGTAGCGCGGATGATTGACAAGTTGCGGCGGAACCTTGGCGGCAGGCGAATGCGAGCCGGGGCCGGTGAGTTCGGTGCGGCCGTGCGTCGGGTTGCTGGCACCCTCGCCAGACTCCATCGGAATCAAGATGCTTCCCTTTCCGCAAGGATGACGAACAGAAATAGGATACACTGATTTTCCAGAATGGGAATGAACGTTATCCGAAGGAAGCCGGCACGTCTTCCGCATTTCACCGTTTCGCTTGCAGCGCTTCGCGGAGAATTTTATTCAACTCCTCAAGCGTTGCGGCGACTCGCTTCTCCCCTTGCGTCTCGATTATCGCCCACGGCTTTTCTCGATTCGCGGCGACCGTTTCGCCAGATGCGTCAGCGTTGTCGAAACGCATCACCGTTTTCCACGGATAATATCGCGCATTGGCCAACGAAAGCATCGCGGTCGTAACCGGGTCCTTCTCGCGCCCGATGATTTTAATGCGCACGACACCGTGCTGTACAGCGTCCGCGGCGGCAGCCAGCGTGGCGGTGTACGGGCTGGGCGCCTTGAACGCAGCACCGACCGATTCGAGCGCGCCTTGAGCGCGCTCCTTAAAGGCGACTTCGCCAGTGAGCGCATAGAGCCGCGCGAAAAGCTGCGCGATCAGGCCGTTGCTCGACGGTTCGCTGGTATCCTGAATACTTTTCGTGCGCCAGTTGAGCAGCTTCGCAAAATCGGGCGGCGCTTTGAAACTGCGTTCGATGTAGCCGCCGTCAAGCTGGTCGCGGTAATCGCGGTCGAGGCGGTCGAGCGCCTCGATCGCAAGCTGTTTGTAACTCGCGTCACTCGTGGTTTCGTACGCCTGCACGCAGGCCCACGCGCGCGCGGCTTCGTCAAAGGCTAGTGCCGGCGATGCGGGATCGGTGAGCACATGGCGGACCGGCCGCGGCGTGTCGAGATCGGTGACGCGCTCCGTCACAATGGCGTGCAGCGTTTTGAGGCCCTGCGCCGTGAGTTCGTCGCGGCCCAAAAGGCGCCCGCCTTCGATGAACGCGGCGGCGAGCATGGCGTTGGCGTCGCACAGGGGCGTGGTGTCGCGCGGCGGGCGCGGGCGTTCGGCGCGCGCGGCGCGCAGACGGTTGCGCACGCGTTCAAGCCGCTTGCGCGCGGCGTCCACGCCAATGTTCATCGCGCGCGCCACGTCGTGAAGCGGCATGGCCACGTGCAGGACGTTGCGGTCGGGCGCAGTATGGGTTTGGTTGCCGATTTCATCGACGCCAAAATAAAGACGCGCAAAGCGCAGGTCTTGCGGGTCGTCGGCGAAGAGCAATTCCAATTCGCGCAAGGACCACGTGTAGTACGCGCCGTCTTCGTACGAATGAACTTCGGGCGCGATCGACGCGCAGAAGAATTTTCCGTTTGCGTCCAATTCGTTGCGCCAAAATGCGAGGCACTCTTCGGCCGCGTCGCGGTAGCGCGCCGTGCCGGTGGCCTGCCACGTGTGCAGCAGCAGCGCGATGAATTCGGCGTTGAGCAGCGGCATTTTTTCAAAGCGCGGCGCGAGCCAGCGTTTGTCCGAAGTGAAGCGGTGAAAGCCGCCTTCGAGTTGATCGTAGATGCCGCCGTTGAGCATCCGCTCGAGCGTGACTTCGACCACTTCGAGACTCTTCGCGTCGCCCGTGCGCGCATAATGCGCGAGACATAATTCGAGCGCGCGCGGTTCGGGAAATTGACCGGGCGCGGGCGAGCGGAAGCCGCCGAATTCGCGGTCAAAGAGCGACTGCAATTTCAGCGCGGTGACGTTAAGGCAATCGAGCGGGATTGCGCCACGCTGCGAAACGTGCTCGGTTTCTTTCTTGAACGCGCGGCAAAACGCAGCCGCTTCGCGCGAAATATCCGCGCGATCCGCGGACCAGCGTTTGGCAAGCCCGATCAGCGTCGAGCGCATAC
>DATGGK010000023.1:0-35365 GCA_035308565.1 Planctomycetota bacterium
GACCAACTGCGTCGGCACCGCCAACGCCTTCGCCGCGGGTTGGGGCAACATGGGCGGCGGCGCGGCCAACGCGGTGATGCCGTTCATCTTCACGGGCCTCGTCGCGTGGGGCGTTACGCCGCATTCAAGCTGGCGGCTGGCGATGATCGTGCCGGGAATCATGGTGTTGGCCACCGGCGTATGCTATTACCTCTTCACGCAGGACTGTCCCGCCGGCAATTTCGACGAGTTGCGCAAGCGCGGCGAAAGCGTGGAGAACAGCAAACGAGCGGTGAAGGGCGGATTCTGGATTGCGTGCAAGGATTATCGCGTCTGGATTCTCGCGCTTGTGTACGGCTCGTGTTTCGGCGTCGAAGTGGTGATGCACGGCACCGCGCAGGATAATTTCCAAAGCACGTTTTCGCTCAGCCCCACCACCGCTGGCTTGATCGCTGGCGCGTTTGGCGGGCTGGCAATTTTCGCGCGCGGATTGGGCGGGTACATCAGCGATAAAATCGCGCGCAAAAACGGCCTCAAAGGACGCGTGTTGACGCTCGCGACGTACCTTCTTTTGCAGAGCATCGCCATGCTGCTGCTGTCCAAATCGAGCCTGCTGGCCGGCTCGGTGACGTGGCTGTTGATCTTCGGCTTGTTCGTGCACATGGCCGCGGGCGGAACGTACGCAGTGATTCCGTTCATCAACAAGAAGGTGCTCGGTTCGGTCGCCGGCATCGTGGGCGCGGGCGGGAATATGGGCGCGATGCTGGGCGGCTTTTTGCTGAAAGTCAATGGCGTGAGCTATTGGCAAGCCATCGCTTACATGGGAATCGGCGTGTTCATTGCGTCGGTGTCGGCGTTGGCGATTCGCTTCAATGCAGCGGACGAATCAATCGCGTCCACGGAATTCGCCGCGGGCGCGGCGAGCAATGCGGCGCCGGTGCCGGCGCCGGCGATTTTGGCAACGGGAGAATAAGGGCGCTATATCGACTAAGGTTTGAGCGCGAAGATTGCCGCAAAAACTCTCCATTGCGAAAAAGCGCGCTGAATTAAACCAACACACCTCCACCGTCAGTGTAATCGCCGTTCGTGTGCCACTGGCCTTGCCAGTGCCGCTTTCAGTCCGCCCGTTCGCAAAGAAAACGCCCATTGATTGCAGTTTAAACGCAACGCCGCGCGAAGCGCCGATCCGCTGTTCAACCCCGGCAGGGGTTAAAGATGGCCGTCATTGGTATCTCGCCACCGAAAACTCCCCCCGCGTGTTGCGCGCAAACACAAAATCCATCTGCCACAAACAGCCGTCCAGCGGCCGGCGCATCACGTCCAGCAGATCGATGCAGCGAAATCCCTTCTGCTCCATCAGCGCGCACATCTCGTGAAACAACAAACACGGCGGCGCGATTTTGAAATTGTAGCATTCCATCACGATCGCCTCGGTCCGCGCCAGCGTCTCCGCCGCGCCGTTGAGAATCGGCACCTCGAATCCGTGCGTGTCGAATTTCAGCAGGAACGGTCCTTCCAGTTTGCGCGCGCGCACCTCCGCATCGAGCGTGGTGACGGGCACGACGATGTTGTTCGCCGGAAAAGGCTGCTCGGAAGCGATGCCTCCGAATGGGTCCGTCGCGTCGAAATTGATCGTCCCCGTTTTTTCGCCGGCCGCGGCCAGCGCAATCTGCACATTCGGATGCGCCGCCGCAAACGCATTCAACGCCGCCGCGTGCACCGGCTGCGCTTCGACCAGCAAGTAGTGACACGCCGGAAATTGGCGCAGCGCCATCGCCGTCCAGCGCCCGTCCGACGCGCCGATGTCGATCACCGTTTTGAACGCATGTTGGCGCTTCACGATCGCGGTCAGCGCCTGCTCCATCGGCTCGATGGGCGCCGGCGTATTTTGCGCGGGGGCGGGTGAAATGGCCGGAACCGGAGCAACCCCAGCGACGCGCGCAAGCGTGTAGCCGCCCGCCGCCAGCATGCGATTGAGGCTGTTTTTAATGGCTCGGCGAAAACCCATGCCGCGATTTTATCGAAACTGCCGCCGCCTGCACCCGCTTTATTTCTCGCTCGTCTCCGGCGCCGTCGTATGGGGCTTCGTCCCGTTCTCCGAATCGAAGAACGGCAGCTTCTTGTTCAACACAAAAAAATAAACCAGCACGCCCACCGCCGTCAGCACCAGTGCCGCCACACACGCGCGCAGCCAGAAATTAACCGATGGCGCGCGCACCGTCGGCACTTTGCGCGCTGTCGAAACGCGCACGGGCAGCGGCGCCGTGTCGGCGGCCGTCGCCGCCTTGATCGCCGGATCGCTGCCCTTGGGCTTATGTGTCGATGGCGGGCGCAAGCCGGGATCGTTTGGCCCGCGCGTATCGGAAATGCGCAGCGGCGGCGGCGTGTTTAGCGGCGTCGCGATTTGCGCCGCGAGATTTCTCGGATTCGAACCCGCGGCAGGATTGCGCGGACTGGATTGCACCGCCGCGTTGCGCGGATTCGACCCCGCCGCGGGATTGCGCGGATTCGATTGAGCGGCCACGTTGCGCGGGCTGGATTGAATGGCCGCGTTGCGCGAACCGGATTGCACCGTGGCAGTCTTCGGCGCCGGCACCGGCGTTGGAAGCGCCACCGGCAATTCGTGCGACGATGTTCCCTTGATCGGCTGCACGCGCTGGCTGTCCTGATGCAGTTCCGGCCGCGCGATGCTCGAACGCCCCGCCGGCGGACGAATCCCCGCGGGCTGCTTGCCTTTCATCACGCGGCGAATGTCCTGCAGCAATTCGTAGGGCGTCTGATAGCGGTGAAACGGATCCTTCGCCATCATCCGTTCCAGCAGGTGGCAGAAATTCAGCGAAATGGTGCGGTCCAGATCGTGCGGACTGGGCACGTATTCGTTGAGGTGCTTCAGCATCACCACCGCCGGCGAATCGCCTTCGAACGGCGGCCGCCCGGTAATCATTTCATAGGTCGTCGCGCCCAGCGCGTAAATGTCCGAGCGAATATCCACTTCGCTTTCGCCTTTGATCTGCTCCGGCGAAAGATAAAACGGCGTGCCCATCGCGATGCCCGCTTCCGTCAAACGCCGCCGCCGCCCTTTCGCCGGATCGTCAGTGGTCAGGCCCATGTCGGTAAGCTTCGCCACGCCGTCCTGCGCGATCAGAATATTCTCCGGCTTGATGTCGCGATGAACCAGATGTTCATTGTGAATATGGTCCAGCGCTTTGGCCATCTGCTCCAGAATCAGCAGCGCTTCCGGCTCGCTGAAACGCCCGCGCTGTTCGAGCATCGCGCACAGGTCGTAGCCTTGCACAAACTCGATCACCAGATAATGGTAGCCATCCGAATGCCCGATGTCATAACCGTGAACGATGTTGGGGTGATCGAGTTCGAACGTCGCGCGCGCTTCCATTTCAAAGCGCTTCAGGAACTTCTCGTCCTTCGCTTTGCTGCGCGGCAGCACTTTGATCGCCACAACCTTGCCGTTGCGCGTGTCGCTGGCCTTGTAGACCGCGCCCATCCCGCCCTCGCCCAATTTCAGCAGCAGTTCATACGGGCCAAGCCGCGAGGTGGACGACCCTGCCACCGGACCCGCGGCGCTGGTTCCCGGATCGACCAGGCGCGATAGCTGCGTGCGTGTGAGAAATCCGCGTTCGACCAACAGCTCAGAAAGCCCCTGCGGCGCGCCGCGCTGCTCGCTCTGGTGCTGCGCCGCAAGGCACTCTTCGACTTCGCTGCGCTGGCACATGCCCTGAGCCACGACACGGCGCGCGAGATTCAGGTCGTCCGGCGATGGCATGGCAGTTCCAAGTCGCGTCCACACGAAAGACGCGCGCATTTTAGAACGCTGGCACGAGGTGTCAAGGCGGGGCAAATCGCGACTTTGACTTCGGCATTCTCGGACTTTGCCAAAGACACGCACTGCTGTTGGTCCAGCACAATACTTCAAGTTTTATTTAGCGACAAAAGCACTCACATCGCGACATTAAAATGGCGATAAAAGTGGCCGAAGCGATGGATAATTCGAGCAGTTGGCCTGAAACATCGTGCGAATTGAGGAGCGTTATGCGCTTGCCACTGATCCATCTCAGCACGGCCCTGGTCGTTCTGTTCCTCGCCGGCGCGTTGTCGTGGTTGAATACCCACGAAACCAAACGCGACGCGACGATCACCGTTCCGCCGCCGATCCTGATCGGTCCCACCAGCTCGCCCGACAAGCCGTCGCTTTCGGCAAGCATCACGTCCATGTCGCCGCTGCAAGCCCCCATGGTCGTCACCGCGTGGGGATGGCCCTTCGACGCAGCCGAGAAAATGGAAGTGGGAACGCTGCATCCCGATTATGCCGCAAACAAACCGGCCATCGAAAATTCGTATCCACACGGCCTGAAGTGGAATCCGCTCAAAGCCGCGGGCGACTGCGCTGTATTTGTGTTGGTCCTCATCGGTGCGGCGGTGGTGCTTGAAAACAGAATCCGCCGCCGCCGCGCCAGAATGGTCGGCGCCTCCGCCGGCCTGATGGCGCGAATGATGCGCGGAACGAAAAAGAAAGCGGAAGGCGGTTGAGCGGAATACCGCCGTCCCAAACTCCAATTGCAACCTGACAAATCCTGGTTCCACGTTAAAACGCTCCCATCCACTCCACTTCAGGAACCGCCAATGGGCGCGCGCACGCATTCTCAAAAACCCGCGAAGAAAAAACGCCGCGCAGGCTGCCCGGGGCCGGAGGCGTGGGCGAAGATGCAAACGGCGGCAAGAGTGCCGCCGCTCCAAAACGCCGGCACCGCCTCCCCCGAATTCCGCGTCATGCCCAATGCTCGCGTCGGCGACGCGGAGAATCCGTATCTGCAAGGCCGTTCGATGCTTTCGCCGGCCATCTCCGGCGCGGAGAACGCCGCCGATCTGATCGACTCCTGCTTCCTCGCGTACAACGGCGCGCGCCTGCGCGAAGCGTGCCGCCTCTTCGTCGAAAAAATGCTCGACGACAAAGCCACCGTGGGGCTGACGCTTTCCGGTGCGATGACGCCGGCCGGGCTGGGCTGCTCGTGCCTAGTCCCATTAATAGAGGCCGGCTTCGTCGATTGGATCGTCTCCACCGGCGCGAACATGTACCACGACCTGCATTTCGCGTTCAATCTGCCGCTGCGTGTGGGCAGCCCCGCCATTCCCGACGTGGAATTGCGCGAGCATCGGATTGTGCGCATCTACGATGTTTTTTTGCATTACGACGACGTTTTACTCGCCACCGACGCGATTCTGCGCGATATTTTAAAGCAGGACGAATTTCAGAAGGAAATGGGCACCGCGGAAATGTATCACCGCATCGGTCGCTACGCCGACGAGTACGAGCGCAAAGCGTCAATTCCCGGCGCGAGCGTGCTGGCGGCGGCATACCGCGCGGGCGTACCGATCTTTACTTCGGCGCCGGGCGATAGCACAATTGGGATGAATATCGCGGGTTTGGCAATGCGCGGAAACAGGCTGAAGATTGATCCCTCCGTGTGCGTCAATCAATCAGCAGCGATCGTTCTGGGCGCGAAACGGGCTTATGGCGGGACGGGCACGCACGGGTCGCTGATGCTCGGCGGCGGCAGTCCGAAGAATTTCATGCTGCAGACCGAGCCGCAGATACAGGAGATTTTGGGCATTCCCGAAGCGGGGCAGGATTACTTTCTTCAGATCACGGACGCGCGCCCCGACACCGGCGGGCTTTCCGGCGCAACGCCGGGCGAAGCGGTGACGTGGGGCAAAGTCGATCCCAACAAACTTCCCGACATGGTCGTGTGTTATGTGGATTCGGCAGTCGCTTTGCCGCTGCTGACCAGTTATGCGCTGGCGCGGCGGAAAAAGAGGCCGCTGAAGCGCCTTTTTGAACGTCTTGATCAGTTGGGTGCGGAGTTGCAGCGTGAATTTGAGCGGAACAAGAATAAGTAGGAGGGGCGGCGCTCTTGCCGCCTTGTCATTAACGGCGGCAAGAGTGCCGCCGCTCCGAAGATCACTTGAGCGTAACACTTTCGTGAATTGTGTCCGTTTTTTAATGTGCCGGGCGTCGGACCAAGTGGTATAAGTTTAGCTGGGCTGTGTTTTTGCGATTGTGGTGCAGGCTTCCAGCCTGCATCGAGGGAATTGCAGGCTGGAAGCCTGCACCACAAGAGTCCGGATTCTCGAAATTCGGAACGTTTGAAAGGGTGATTTCGTGCGGAAACAAGTCGCGATTCAACGCTTCGGTTGGCAGTTCGCCTCCGTTGTAATTCTTTTGGCCGGCATGTTCGCGGCCACGTTCGCCACTTCCACGCGCGCAGCCGACAAGTTGACGCCGGAAAACGTTGCGAACCTGATCCCCCAGCTTTTCCGCTTGCACTTGTCGCAGCACGAAATGACGCCGGAATTCACCAAGCGCATGATCAAGCAGTATTTGCAGGAACTCGACCCCTTTAACCGTTTCTACCTGAAATCCGAAGCTGACGAAATCATCAACAAGAGCGACGAAGAATTGGCAAAGATTGCCGAAGCCGCGAAGAACGGCGATTTCTCGCTGTTCCATTCGATCCTCGAGAATTTCATCAAAGTCCAAGTCGCGCGCGACAAGGATTTTTACGAGCATCTCGACCGGCAAGCCGATGAAATTAAAAAGGAAGCCGAGAAGCTTGACGCCGTCAAGAAAGTCGCCGACGCCACGAACAAAATCGACGAGAAAATGATCGACAAAAAAGCCGAAAAAGTCGTCGGCACGGAAATCAAAAAAGAAGAAATCAAAAAGGAAGAGAATAAAGAGGCCGCGAAGAAGGAGCCCGACAGCGCTGACCATGAAGCCAAGCCCGAAGACAAAACCGCCGGCGACGAGGACGAAGAAGACGCCGCCGAAGCCAAGAAGGCGCTGATCCGCCCCGCCACGCATGAAGAGCGCATTTCGCGCATCATCAAATCCGCCGCCTGGTATTTCCGCAGCAACAAGACCTACCTCAGCGAACAGGAATCGATGAAGCTGGCGCTGAACAACATCGCCGAGGAATATACAAAGTGGGCCAAGGTTGACGTTGACACCGAGACGCCGAAGGTGTTCCTCAAAGCGTTCATGGCCGCAATGGACCCGCACACGGTATATTTCGATGAAGATCAGGAATCGTTCGGCGACCAGTTGAAAGCCAGCTTCGCCGGCATCGGCGTGAAAATTCGCCCCTGCCCGATGGGCGCGCAGGTTGAAGAATTGATCGAAGGCGGCCCGGCCGAAAAATCCGGCCAGTTGGCGCAGCAGGACCAGATCATCGCCGTGGACGGCGTCTCGCTGGCCGGCCTGCCCATCAACAAAATCGTGATGAAAATCAAAGGTGAAAAAGGCACCGACGTGCGCCTGACCGTCGCGAAGAAGGCCACCAAAGCCACCGAAGTCGTCACGCTCAAGCGCGCTGAAATTCAGCTCGCCAAGGAGCGCGTGAAATTCAAACGCATCGAAACACCGCAAGGTTCGATCGGCTTGCTCTCCGTGCAAAGCTTCTATCAGGACGTTTCGAAGGAAGTGAAGGAGCGTTTGCAGGAAGCGATCAAGGAAAAACCGCTTGCCGGCATCGTGCTCGACTTGCGCGCGAATCAAGGCGGCTACCTCGACGAAGCCGTGAATCTCGCGGGCCTCTTCATCGAAACCGGTCCGATCGTCGGCGAACGCAACGGCGCCGGCTTCGTCGAATGGCGCCCGGATCGCGATCCGTTCTACTTCCCGCAGCCGCTGGTGATCCTGACCAGCCAGTTGTCGGCCAGCGCTTCCGAGATCGTCGCGGGCGCATTGAAAGATTACGGCCGCGCGGTGATCGTCGGCTCGACGCAGACCTTCGGCAAAGGCACCGTGCAGCGCGTGATTCCGCTCGGCAACACGCTCAACCTGCCCGGCGAAATCAAGATCACCACGCACCAGTATTTCGTCGCCGGCGGCGAATCGACGCAGTTGAATGGTGTCACTCCCGACGTGGTCATCCCCGGCGGCAAGCTGATCGACGATCTGCTCGAAAAAGCCTCGGACAATCCGGTGCCATTCCGCAAAATCGACAGCGCCATCGACACTGCCGCCGACAGCACCAGGAAAGAGGCCGCGCGCTGGCAGGATTGGAAGAAAAACACCGTCGCGATGCTGCAGGAGAATTCGAAAAAACGCCTTGAGCACAATCAGAAGTACAAAGACTTCTTCGATGTCAAAAAGCGCAAGGAAAAGTACGAGGCCGAGTTGGCTGCTAAAAAGAAGTTGAACCCCGACGAAGCGCCCGCGCCTGAAAAGAAGAAGGACGAAGAAGACCCGCAGGCCGACGAAGCCGCGCTGATCGCCGCCGACATGGCCACCACCTGGCCCGACGACAAACCCGCCGCGGCCAGCAACAACAAAGTCGTGGAAGAGCCGGCGACGAAATAAATTCAAAATTCAAAGTTCAAAATTCAAAATTGAATTGAGCGGCCTTCGGGCCGCTCTTTTTGTTGGAAAAGTAGAACGGAGCTCCGCTCCGTTCA
The DNA here is from genome assembly GCA_035308565.1 of Planctomycetota bacterium. Lineage (GTDB taxonomy): Bacteria > Planctomycetota > SZUA-567 > H5-PLA8 > H5-PLA8 > JANXLS01. The sequence goes on from DATGGK010000023.1 coordinate 8,452, forward strand.
GCATCGGAGTAGAGGGAGCATCTGAACGGAGCGGAGCTCCGTTCTACGATAAAAATGCGCGGGCGCGTCTCCGGCGCGCCCTTTCTTTTAGCCAGCGCCTCGAATTGCTTTTGTATTTTCCCCAAATTTCGCGATATTCTCCCTCCACGATGATTGCACGCACAGCCCCATTTCCGCGGCGTTTTGCGCGCGCGTTTTCAGCGCTCGCATATTGCGCGTTCGCGCTCCGCGCGTTCGCCGCCGACGAGGTCCGCGCTGACCTCACTTTTAAACTCCCGCCCGGCCAAGTCGCCAAATACCGCTGGACGACTTTCTCCAACACCGAATCCAGCGGGCGCGAGAAGGATCAGGTCTTTACGCTCAAAAAAGATCTCAGCCTGGAAATGGATTTGGTGCTCAAAGGTCTTGCGCGCAAAACACCGGGGCTGCCGCTGAGCGTCAAAGCGGAAAAATATGGCTACTCCGAAAAGACGTCGATTGGCTCCGACGTGGGCGAGATTGTCGCGATGAAAGGCAAATTCAAAGTCACGCACAGCGGCAAGGTGATCGTGGACAGCGACAACGACGTCGGCTTGGAAGAAATCAAAAATCTTCAGCAGGGACTCAAGCAGATTGAAGCCGGCGAAATGGTCGTGACGCTCGATCCCGCCGGCAAGGAAATCGGCGAAGCGGAAGGCGATGAGACCGCTATCGACGTGATTAAAGGCAGCGGCGCCGAAGGCCTGTTTCGCCTGCTCGCCGGCCGCGAATTGAAGCCGGGCGATTCATGGGAGGACAGCCAGACGCTGCCGAACATGGCCACCTTCAAGCTCGCCAAACCCGCCGTGATCCGCTCGAAATCGACCTTCGTCGGCTGGGAGACGAAAGACGGCAAGCGCCTCGCGCGCATCGACGTCGCGTCCACGTGGGACACGTCCGATTTAAAAGGCGAAAACGGCGAAGGCCTTCTGGTGGAAATCACGCGCGTGGAAGGCAAAGGCGCGGGCCGCTGCTATTTCGATCCCGCGCTCAGCCGCGTCGTCGATGGCGAATTGAGCGTGAATTCAAAATACCGCATCGACGGGAAAAAAGACGGACAAAGCACGGGGCTGGATGTGGTGGGGAAAACGGTATTTTCGTTTAAAGAAATCCCGTGAGCAATCGGATGAAGTTGCGGTGCGTCCCCTCTCCCTTCGGGAGAGGGCCGACGAGCGTACTCGCTCGCGGGGTGAGGGGGCGGTTTAAGCCTCGCACTGAAATTCGAAACTTCCCCTCACCCCGCGCAGGAGTACCTGCGTCGGCCCTCTCCCGGAGGGAGAGGGGAAACGATGCAGCACCTTGAGTGATTCATTCGCAGCTTTTGAGGAAAGCCATGGCCATTGTCAAACCGTTTCAAGCACTGCGTTACAATCTCGCGAAAGCCGGTGCCGCGGCCGACGTCGTTTGCCCGCCCTACGACGTAATCGACGCGGCGATGCAGGAGGGATTGTACGAGCGCAATCCGTACAACATCGTGCGCGTCGAATTCGGCAAGACCGCGCCGGACGACGCGCCCGGCCGCGACCGCTATTCGCGCGCGGCGGATTTTTTTAAGGATTGGATTGAGAAGCAAATCCTCGTGCAGGACGGCCGCGCCGCGCTTTATCTGTACGAGCAGACTTTCGACATTGCGTACGGCGGCGCGTCGCACAGCAAAGTCGTGACGCGCCGAGGCATTTTTGGCGCGGTGAAACTCGAACCGTTCGGCACGGGCTGCGTCTATCCGCACGAAGAAACATTCGGCGCGCCAAAGGCCGACCGCTTGAATTTGATGCGAGCGTGCGCGGCGAATTTGTCGCCGGTCTTCGGCCTATTCCCGGATGAAGACGCGTCCGTTTCAGCGCTGCTCGCGAAAGGCGTAACGCTTTCAGCGCCCGCGGTGGAACTGACCGAATCCAGCGGCGTGATCAACAAGCTCTGGGCGATCGACGACGAAAAATGGTGCGCGCAAATGAGCGCGGCGCTCGCGCCGAAGAATTGTTTCATCGCCGACGGCCATCACCGCTATGAAACGAGCTGCAATTACCGCGACGAACGCCGCGCACAGGACGCCGATCCGTCGGGCGCGCGCGATCTGCCCTACAATTACACGCTGATGATGTGCGTGCCGATGAGCGATCCGGGTTTGTACATTCTGCCGACGCACCGCCTGATTCAAAAAGCGCCCGGTGTGTCGAAGGAATCTTTTTTGCGCGACGCTTTAGCGTACTTCGACCTGCGCGACGCCAGCGAAGCGCAGTTGCTCGCACTGGCAGAAGAAGAATCCGGCCCCGTGCGTATCGGCGTGGTCTTCGCGGATGGCGAGAAGAAAATAATGTCTGTACCGCCGGCATCCTGCCGGCAAGAGTCTGGCCGGCGGGACGCCGGCGGTACAGAATCCGCCGCCGCCGCCGCGATGAAAGCCGCTCAGCCCAACAAATCCGACGCGTGGCGCGGATTGGACGTGTCGGTGCTTCAAGAATTGGTTTTGAAAAACGTCTTGAAGCTGAGCGAAGAGCAAGTCCTGCGCAAGGAAGGCGTGAGCTACACGCCCGACACGCGCCAGGCGCTGGCGCGCGTGACGCTGCCGGACAGCGCGTACGGGATGGGCTTCATCCTGCGCCCGACGCTGATCGGCCAAGTCCGCGACGTCGCCACCGGCGGCGAAAAGATGCCGCAGAAATCGACGTACTTCTATCCGAAATTGCTGACGGGGATGGTGATTCGCAGCATTAAGTAGAACGGAGCTCCGCTCCGTTCGGCGCGAGACTCACGCCCCACCCAGCGCGGAACGGAGCAGGAGTTCCGTTCTACATATTTACTTCGCCGTCGCTGCGACCGGCTTTCCCTTGCCCGCGCCCGTGACGGGCGCCGTCGGCGCGCCGATATCCTTGATCAAAAACTTCTTGATGTACCAGCTCTCCGTCATGCCCCAGCACGCGCTGACCGCAAAATACAGCACCAGCCCCGCCGGCATCGAATAGAACATCAAGCTGAACATCACCGGCATGTACGCCATCATCTTGCGGTTCATCTCCTGCTGCGGATCGTCGGTTTTGGCCTGTGGCGTCATGCGCGTTTGGATGAACGAGAGAATCGCGTATAGCACCGGCAGCAAGTTAAGCTGCCCCGGCCAGAATGGCAGCGAGCTGAGCCGGTCGGATTGCGAAAGATCGTGGATCCACAAAAACGCCGCGCCGCGCATGTCGAATGCGCGGTTGAAAATTCCATAAAGAGCCGTGAAGACGGGGATTTGGATGAACATGGGCAGGCAGCCCGCGACCGGGTTGGCGCCGTGCTTGCGCATCAAATCCTGCTGCTCCAGCGTCATCTTGCGCTTGGTTTCGAAGTCGTCGGCGTTTTTGTATTTCTCTTTGATCTTGTTGAGTTCCGGCTGCAGCTTCTGCATTTTGCTCATCGAAATCATCATCTTGCGCTGCAGCGGATGCAGACACATCTTGATGATGATTGTCATTCCCACCACCGCCCAGCCGAAGCTGCCGAAAAATTTGTGCAGGAATCTGAAGAGGGACATCATCTGCCGCGCCAGCCAGTCCACGCGCGGCCAGCGCCAACCGCCCATGTCGTAGAACTGAATCGCGCTGCGCATCGAGTACGGCTCCGGCGTCTGCATCGCAACTTCGGCGGCGTCGAGATGGATGTCATCCGCAGGCCCGAGATAGAGCGCGTACGGATCGTTCCGTACCGCGCCGTCGCCAAGCGTAAAAACAGAACGATAGCCGATGATGCCGATGTTTTCTTCGGAAAAGCGTTTGTCCAGACTTTGCAGCGGCCCTTGAACGTGCGTGGCCACGATCTTCTGCAACTGTTTTGGATCGAGCGACACCAACGAGGTCATGAAGAAGCGATTTTTGAGCGCGCCCCAGAGATTGTCGGGCGTGCAGCTCACTTTTCGTCCGTCTTCGCTCTCGGCTTTGGCGGCCGCCGCGTAGAGCTGCACGAGTTCAAGGTCCGTGCCGCTGTGTCCCGCGAGTTCCGCCTGCACCATCGCGCGCCCGCCATTCTTCGGATCGTCCGGCGGGCCGTCGAGTAAAATTCCCTGCGGACCGTAGATGCGGTACGAGCATTCCACATCGTGGCCGGATTTGTTCACGATTTTGATGTCGCATTTGACATTGCCACCAAGCAAATTCGCGCCAAGCGGGTTGTTGTTGATCGTGAACGTTTTGGTGACCGTGAAATTTTCAAGCGGCGGTTTCTTCGGATCTGTATCGGGAACCGTGATTGTCAAATCGTAAGTAATCGTCCGAATGCCGTTTGCGTCGAAGCTCCCCGAATCGGTTTTGTTCCACACGCGCTGGTCCAGCGAGCGGCGTTGCGCGCCGTCGAAGATGAGGTGCTTGTTCGGCGGACCGATTTCAAAAGACGGAATCCCAAAAGTCCGCTTTCCCGCTTCGATTTCAGCGAGCAAATCGAGTCCTTTTTTGTCCTTCTTGTACGCATCCTGATCCACGCCCGGCAGCCGCGCGCTCTCGATCGCCGCGCCGGTCTGGTCGAATGACACTTCAACGTAATTGCCCGTCACGACGACGTTGGGCGCCGCCTGCGGTTCCGACGCAGGGGCTGGTTCCAGCGGCGTCACGACTTTTTCAGCTTGAGCTTGAGCGGGCGGAATTCCCGGCTGCTGTTGCTGCTGCTGCGCTTGCTGCTGTTTGCCGCGCATCGTCATGCCATAGAACATCAGCATGGCGGCGAAGGCGATGCCGACGACAGTGACGAAATCGAACTTTTTTGGTTCCGAAGCCATTGAGTGTGTTCCTGAAAAAAACGTCAGTCTTCCGCGCCGCGGCCCTTCACCGGCACCGATTCTGTACCGCCGGCGTCCCGCCGGCCCGAACCCGCCGGCGGCACTGGATCGTACCCGCCCTTGCAAAACGGCTGGCAGCGCAACAACCGCCAGCAGGCCAGCCACCAGCCTTTAAAAAAACCGTGCTTCTCGATCGCCTCCAACGCATAATGCGAGCAGCTTGGCGTAAAGCGGCAATGTCCGCCCAGCGCCCACGCCAGCGTGGCTTGGTAGACGCGAATCGGAAACATGCCAATACGGCGCGCCAGCGAGACTCGTTTCGCCCCATCTTCGGTGCACGGCTGCGTTTTCATGCAAATGCCAGTCCCGCGACTGCGAATTCGAAGCAAAGAGTATAGCTTGAAGCGTGAGGATAAGCCAGTGGTTAGGCGCGACGGATCGCCACGGAGCACACGGAGGTCACTGAGAGAAGAAAAAAGGACAGAGACACGCCTATCTCCCCTCCGTGCATCTCTGTGCGCTCCGTGGCAACTTGCTTTTGCATTTGGATTTGATTTTGGCGCAAGGGCGGCGAAAGTCATCGGGAATCTTTAAATTTTTGCTTTGCGATTCCGCGTCGAAGGAAGGCACTTTCACCGATGGCCAACAACAAGAAAAGAGAGAAGAAAAAGAAACGCCGCGAAGAGAAGCTGCGCAAGAAGAAACACGCGATGCGCTTCGGATCGGGCGGCGGAATTTTAGACGTGCCATCCTCGAATGGCGGCAGCGACGATAATGACGAGATTTGGGATCAGCCCGCGCATTTTTTTGGATTCACTGGCTTTTCCGGTAGCGCTGGCTTGTTGCGTGCGATGGATCACGAACGCGCTCAATTGGCCGCGCGTTATTTGCGCGAGGACTTTGCGATGAGCGAATCTGAAATCGAAGACTGGATCGCTAAGCGCGACGGGATGAAGCTCCTCGGCGACATTTGCAACAACAGCGCCATTGGCCGCGATTATGGAATGGAATCGCTAACGACCGTGTCTAGCGGCTCACCCGCGGCTTTGGTGACGCGTTTTGCAGACACCGCATTAAGGGCCGATCCGGAACAGCTCGATGCGTTGACCGCGCTGATTCTGTTGAAACCGATTGCCGACCGCATCGACCCGCTCAAGGATCTCGCGGCGAAGGGCGAAGCTGCGTTGGGAAGGGATTATTTCGAACGCAATCGATCGGCCTCATGGACCGAGCTGCTGGACGCACGCCCGTGGCTGCGGGTAATTATGCGGCTGGCCGAAACGCACTGCCAGTTGGAACGCGCCGGCGAGGCCGTCGAGATCCTGCAGCACGCCATCGAACGGGTGCCGGGGTTCGTCGCCGCCGTGGGACTGCCGCTGGCGTTCGGGCTGGCCGTGCGCGGTGATTTGAGCTCCTTGCACTCGGTTCTGCAGGCGCGAGAAGCGGCGAGGGTGGGTCTTGAACTCTGGACGATCGCCGACCTCGATTCGCTTGAAGTCAATATCAGCGGCGCCGTGGCAGACATGCTCGAAGCGCTCGCGTCTTTTGCCGCGGACGACCGTCTCAATGCGTCGGGCGCGTTTTTCCGCGCAAACGACAAAACGCCTAATCTTCACGAGGCGTTAACCGAACGCGATTACAAATATTTAAACATGGATGAAGCGGAGTCGCTGCTCATGGCGCTCGATCCAATTTTAGAGAAGCATCCGCTGTTTGCGGCATGGCTCCATGACGGTGCGCGCGGGTATACCGCGGAGGAAATCGAGGCGGCGAAGAAAAGCTACGCGCCGCCGCTTTCGGCGTTGTTTGAACTTGGACGACCGACTAACGCGCAGGAGAATGCGCCTGATGACTATGCCGCACTTGGCTTGGGCAGGGAGCAGCTTTCCGAGCTCTTCCGCATGGCCGGCGATGACGCGCTGCTTTCATCCGATCAGGAAAATGATTTTTATGCGCTCATCCACGCCTGGATTGCGATTGGGCATTTCGGCGACGCCTCCTATGCCGAACGGTTAAGCGAAATTTACCGGCGGATTCACTTGCAGCTCGGCGACTGGTCCTTCGAACTCGTGCCGGTGGTATTCGGGCGTCTTGGAATTTCGTCGGTGAAGCCGTTGAACGACATTGTGTGCGACAAGCAACTCTCCACGCATTATCGCGCCGCGGGCTTCGATTCGGCCGCCGAAGTGGCGAAGTATCATCCGGAATCCCGCGCCGAATGCACTGCATTTCTTGCGGACGCCATGCGCAATTACGACCCCGCCGAGATTGAGTTCAATGGCTGCCTGATTTGTAGTCTGATTAAGATGGGCATGGAGGAAACGCTGCCCGACATCAAGCGCGCATTCGATTCGGACAGCGTCGAGCTGATTATTTGCGGCGAGTACGAAAGCGTCGAAACGGACCTGCGGAAAGCCGCTTCGAGATTACGAAAGGAATGACTCATGAACGAAAACGCCAGCGGCGACGACGCCAAACTCCACCGCCGTTTCGCCGCACAGTTTTTCAACGACACGTGGGCGCTGATCGAAAAACCGAACCGCTCGCCCGACGACGACGCGCGCATGATCCACTTGGCTCACGCCTCGCGCATGCATTGGGAATTCGTGGGCGACGCGCAGAACAAAGCCGTCGGCGAATGGCAGATCGCGCGCGTGTATTCGATGTTGAAGATGAAAGAGGCTGCCGTGTATCACGCGCGGCGCTGCCTTGCGCTCATCGAAGGCGCGGGGATTACCGGGTTTTTCCTCGGCAGCGCGCACGAAGGCCTGGCGCGAGCGCTGCGCGTGGCCGGCGATCAAAGCGCCGAGAAACATCTCGCCGCGGCGCGCAAAATCCTCAGCGAACTTACCGATCCGGAAGACAAGCAAACGCTGGAAGGCGATTTGGCGAGCGTGCCGGCGTGATGGAGCGCCGGCTTCCAGCCGGCTGGATCGCGGACCTTACTTCGCAAGCGCTTTAACGTACTCGTCATACTCTGCCTGCGCCTGTTTGCGCTGCTCTGGCTTTTCGTCCGCGGAGAATTTCGCTTTCCGGTTCGCGTCGAACTCGGTGAGGAAGCGATAATTCAGCGCCAACACTTCGTCCTTCTTCAATTCCTTCTTAAAGAAGAACCCGAAGCGCCCGTAATCGCGCCACGACCATTCTTCGACGGGGTTACTCGGCGGATTCAGTTGCGTAACCGAGTACCAGTGCGAGCCGACGGGCAGAATCAGCCGCGCATATTTGAATTCCTTGCTCAGCGCGCGGCCTCCGGGATTGGGCACTTCCGGTTCCCACACATAGCCTGTTTCGGTGTTGCGCTTTTGCAGCGTGATTTCAGCGGTGCTGCGGAAATGCACGCCGGAGTGCTGCAAATCGCCGCCGAGCGAAAGATCGCGCGCGGGCTTCAATTCGAATTTCGCGTCGATCTGCGTTTTGCCCGGCGCGGGGCGCGAGATCACCAGCGTGCGCGTTTCGGTCAGCAGAAGATCGCTGCCGCTCTCGTCCTTGTTTCCCGCGCGCCAGGCGATGGTCGCGACGAGCGTGGCTTTGTCCGGCCCGCCTTCGAGCTTTTCAAATTTCAGCACCTGCATTTGTCCGCCGTTGTTGAAATGCCAGAGATCGAAGGTGCCCTTGGGATCTTTCTCCGTCGTGCCTTTCTTCGGCGGGCCGCCGAGGTCCGAGCCGATTTTGTTCCAGCCGATGAAGATGCCGCGGTGGTGCGGAAAAGTCTGCTTCGGATCCCACTCGGTGAGGCAATCGCCGTCTTCGCCGAAGACATGCAAGTACGGTTTGATCTGCCCTTTGCCGCGCGGCACTTCCGGATTGTTCTCGTAGATGAACCGCGCGACAAGCTTGCCATCGAGCGCGATGTCCACTTTGCGCCCCGGCGGATCGACCTTCGCGGATTCGACGGTGTTGACGCCGTCTTTGAGCGTCCATTCGGAAGCGGAGAGGGAAGCGACAAAAATAACGGTGATGAACAAGGATGCAATGTAACGCGTTTTCAACATGGTTTTCAAAAGGGCTCCCGATGGCATGAAAAAATGCATGCTCTGTTTACACCGGGTTTTGCGCATTGTCCGATAATGATGCTGCGCATGCCGCTCGCGATTTTGGATGCCGAGCCGCCGCGAGTCTGATATACTGTGCGGTGTGCGTTGACGGGATAAAGAACATGCTGACGGCGGTCAAAATCGAAAAATTTCTGTCGTGCAAGGATGTCACCCTTTCGGAACTGGGGCCGGTGGTGGCGTTGGTGGGGCGGAATGGGGCGGGGAAGACGAACATATTGAAGGCGATAGAGTGGGCGGCGAACGCTGCGACGTCGACTGAAGACTTATCGGCACTTATTTCATTTGTCGCAGAGTCCGGCACATTGATTTCAGTGACTTTGGAGTTCAAGATCGACAATCAGTTCTTTCGGTATTCCGTCAGAATTCCGATTACGCCCAAGGGAATGGTGAACGGCACTGACGGTGATGAATACGCAGTTCTGAACGTTTCGTTTTCTGAATCCCTTTCCAAACGGAGAAACGAGAGTGCGGAATGGATACCTCTAATCGCGCGGCAGGATGAAATTGTCGACATCCGATCGGACGCTAAGCAGGTTCCCATTGGAAAGTTGTCGCCGTGCTTGCCTGCAATAATGAAACTTCTGCCAACTAGCCAAGCTGCGAAATTTATCCCCATAGTTTTACCGTTTTTGAGCGCCATTCGATATTATCCTCTGGAAGAGGCTAGCGAACTTCCTCAGAAGACAATTATTTCGCCAGTGGAATATGCCCAATGGTTAATTCAATTTGATAATGGCAACGAGCCACTTGATTCGCTGTCAAATCGCATTTTGCATATGCATCTTGAGAGGAAAGAAGAATTGGAGCGAGTGAAACGTCTTCTCGGATCGAGCGGAATTGGGTTGATTGAGGATATCGAGGTCAAAGAACTAACAGTGACTGCACCTAATACTCAACCGACCAAACTGTACCAGATTCTATTCAAATTGGGAGATGTGCCCAATTCAAGTCTATACCTTTGGCAGCTCTCTCTGGGCACTCGCCGTGTCCTGCGCATCTTGACAACCATGATCTTCGACAAAAGCTCAGTTTTCCTTTTCGAGCAGCCCGAAGACGCAATCCATGCGGGACTACTCAGAAAATTGATCGATATCATTCGAACTGAAGCCGATCCCTCGCAATTCATCCTTGCAAGTCATTCGAACATCGTCAAGGATTCGCTTCATCCGGAAGACGTGCGGTTGGTCGAAATGAAGGACGGCGCGACTCACGTTCGGCCGCTGACGCCCTTGGAAATCAGCGTTGCGAAAGAATTCGTTGGAAATGTCGGGCCTCTCTCCGATTACCTCGAAAGCGTCGTGGAGGAATGAGCATGTATGCCATTTTGGGAGAGGATGTTTCCGACACGGAAAGCCTCAAAGCAATTGTGCGCCTCATTCACAAGGACAACTCGATTCCAATCAAATCAAAAGGCTTTTCCGGCTGCGGCGAAATGATTCGAAAGGGCAAATCGTATTTCGAAACTTACCGGAAACTCGGAGTAAAATATTTCATTATCGCTTATGACGCAGACCGCGCCGATCCTGCTGCGCGCAGAGCAGAGGCATTGGAAGAAGTGATCAAACCATCCAAAGTCGAGAAGTACTGCATTGTTGTGCCAGTGCAGGAACTTGAAGCTTGGATTCTTGCCGATTTGGATGCGATTGGGAGGGCCAAGGTCTGTTCCGGATGGAAGCCATGCAAACCTATCGCAAGTCCTGAACGGATTTCGAGTCCGAAAGAACACCTTAAAAAGCTAACCCGCGACGATAAGGACAGGTCTCGCTATAAGCACGCCGTAAACAATCCCGTTGTTGCTGCCTGTCTCGATCTAAACATAGTCGCAAAGAAATGCCCATCCTTCCGCCCGCTTCGCGATTTTGTAAATCAAATCAAAGCCGGTACAATCTGAGGCGCAACTTTCGGAGCCACTCATGCTCGTCGTCACCGGCGCCGCCGGATTTATCGGCGCCAATATTATCGGCGAACTCAACGCGCTCGGCGAGATGCGGGTCGCGGCCGTCGATGTCGCGGAGCACGCCGGGCGCTATTTGAATGCGCTGCGCGTGGATCGGTTCGTCGAACGCGACGCGCTACCAGCGTGGCTGGACGCTCATGCCGGCGAGATTCGCGCGCTGATTCACATGGGCGCGTGCAGCGACACGACCAATGCCGACCGCGAATTTATGATGCGCAACAATTTTGAGTACACGCGCACGCTTTGGAATTTTTGCGCGGAGCGCGGATTGCGGTTTGTGTATGCGTCAAGCGCGGCGACGTACGGCGACGGGTCGAACGGCTACGACGACCGCGCCGATCCCGCGCGGCTGAAGCCGTTGAACGTGTACGGCGAATCGAAACAGCGCTTTGATCTGTGGGCGCTGGAACAGAAAAAAACGCCGGCGGGCTGGGCGGGGCTGAAATTCTTTAACGTGTACGGCCCGCGCGAAGCGCATAAGGGGCGCATGGCGTCGGTGGCGTTTCACGCTTACAATCAAATCAAGGCGTCGGGAACGGTGAAGTTGTTCGCGTCGGACCGGCCGGACATTCCCGACGGCGGACAGAAGCGCGATTTCATTTATGTGAAGGATGTCGTCGATGCGGTGATGCATTGTGTGCAAGCGCCGGCGGAGAAAATCGATACGCTGTTCAACGTCGGCACCGGCTGCGCGCGGACATTTTCGGATTTGGCCAAAGCCGTCTTCGCCGCAATGAATTTGGAGCCGAAGATTCAGTACATTCCGATGCCGGACGATTTGACGGGCAAGTACCAGTATTTTACGGAAGCGAAGATGGAGAAGTTGCGCGAGTCCGGATTTACGCAGGCGTTTCATACGCTGGAGGAGGGCGTGAGCGATTATGTGACGATTCTAAATCGCGGCGCGCCGTTCTCCCCTCTCCCCTTGGGGGAGAGGGGCCGGGGGTGAGGGGTCGGCCCCGCTTCAACCGTGCGAGTTTCCCTCGCCATTTAAGACTCAGGACTCAGCACTCAGGACTCAGGACTTTTTTCACGATGACCGAATTTTTGGAACCGGATCAACAAACCGTGCAGGCGCTGTTGAGCGCGATGACAGGGCGGCGCGTGCTGGTCGTCGGCGACGGCATGTTGGATGGCTACATCTATGGCCATTCGTCGCGGCTGTCGCCGGAAGCGCCGGTGCAAGTCGTCGAGATCGATCGCGAAGAGTATTTGCTCGGCGGCGCGGCAAATGTGGCGAAATGTTTGGTGGCGTTGGGCGCGAACGTGACGCTCTGCTGCGTGATCGGCGGCGACGCGGAGGGGCGACAGTTCATCGACGCGGCGCACGGGTTGAAGATCGACACCAGCGCAATCGTGCATGACGCGGCGCGGACGACATTGAAACTGCGCATCGTTTCGGGGCGGCAGCATGTCGTGCGCGTGGATCGTGACCCGCGCGCGGCGTACGCGCAAAAGACGATCGACGAATTGGAACGCATCGTTGAAAAATCCGCGGCGCAAGCCGACGCGATATTATTGAGCGATTACGACAAAGGCGTGCTCACGCCGAAAATCTGCGCGGCGGCGATTCGCGGCGCGGCGGGCAAGCCGGTGCTGGTCGATCCAAAAGGCAGCGATTGGAAAAAGTACGCGGGCGCGGCGCTGGTCAAACCGAATTTCAGCGAAGCTCGCGCGTTTCTGGCGGCGCACGATTCGTCGGTGCTGGCGCTGAATTCCGGCGCGGACAATTCGGAATGCGAACGCATCGCGCAGCAGTTGCGCGAGGGTTTGCAGGTCGATGGCGTGATGGTGACGCGCGGCCCGCACGGAATTTCGCTGTCCGAGCGTGATGGCACGAACCGTTCGTTTCCGGGCCGCCAGATTCAGGCGCGCGACGAAGCGGGTGCCGGCGACGCGGTGGCGTCGGCGACGTGCCTGGCGCTGGCGTCGGGCGCAAGTTTGGTGCAGAGCGTGTGGCTGGGAAATCTGGCGGGAGCGGTAAAAGTGTCGAAATTCGGCACGCACGCGATCACCGATTTTGAATTGCTCGAAGCGCTGGGCGTGAGTTATCCGCTCTTTAGAAAAAAAATCATGAGCGCCGCTCAAGCCGCGGAATTTGCCGCGACGCTGCGCAAGGAAAACAAGAAGGTGGTTTTTACCAACGGCTGTTTCGACATTCTTCACATCGGCCATATGCAGTACCTTGAATCCGCGCGGCGATTGGGCGACGCGTTGATTGTCGCGGTCAACACGGATGCTTCCGTGCGCCGCTTAAACAAAGGCCCGAACCGGCCGGTGAATCCGGAAGGCGACCGTTCGCGGCTGCTGTCGGGCTGGGCGTTCGTGGATTCGGTAGTGCTTTTCGACGAAGATACGCCCTACGAGTTGATCAAAGCCGTCAAGCCGGATGTGCTGTGCAAAGGCGCGGATTACAAAAGCAAGCAGGATGTGGTGGGCTGGGACATTGTTGAGGCCAACGGCGGGCGCGTGGAATTGATTCCGCTGGTGGAGGGGCGCAGCACGTCGAAGGTGATTGATAAGATCAGCCATTCGAGCGCGGGGATGCCGAAGGTTGCGGAGGATCACGACGTGGGTAATAAAGATGACGATGACGACGACAAAGATTCAGCGTTGGCGCCAGCTTAATTAAGCTGATTCCTATCCCCCGTCTCCCCCGTCTCCTGCCCCTCATGCGTGGTGATACGGCAAATTTTGCTGAATCGTCCGCGCTCGATACAGTTGCTCCAACGCCACGGCGCGGCAGAGTTCGTGCGGCAGCGTCAGCTTCGAAAGCGCGAGCAATTTTCCGCGCGCTTTGAATTCGTCAGTCATTCCGTACGCTCCGCCCAGCGCAAAGACAAGTCGTTTGACGCCTTCGCGTTCGTATTTCGAAAGCCATTGCGCCAATTCCGCCGACGAAGTTTGCGCGCCGCGTTCGTCGAGAACGATCAGGCGGTCGGACGATTCGAGCGCCGCGGCGAGGCGTTCTGATTCTTCGCGCGCCGCTTCGCGCGCATCCGTGCGCGACGAAGGTTTGACTTCTTTGAGCTCCGCGGGACCGAAACGCTGCAAGCGCGTCAGGTAGTCCGCGCAGAGTTCCGCCAACGGCGCGCTGCGCAGTTTGCCCACGGCCAGAAGAATGAGCTTCATGTGTGGTATTTATCGGACGATTATTTTTTCAGCTTAAGCGCCTTGGCGGCTTTCTTCGTGTCGCTTACGCGCAGGACGAGTTTGCCGCCGCTTTTCTCGGTCGTGCCGTAGGCGTATTCGATGTTGATTTTCGCCTTGGCCAGTTTCTGCGCGACATCGGCGAGCACGCCGGGTTTGTCGGGCAGATCGAGCACCAGCACGTCGGTTTCGATCACCAGCATCCCCGCGTCGCCCAGCGCCGCGCACGCCTTCTGCGCGTCGTCGCAGAGCATGCGCACGACGGAGTGATCGACGGTGTCCGAGACGCTTAAACCCAGGATGTTGACTTTGTGTTCGGCCAGTTCTTCGCAGAGGAGGCCGAGGACGCCGGGCTTGTTTTTGAGGAAGATGGAGAGTTGGGTCATGATCGGCATGGTTGGGCTCCCGGAAGAGTGCTGAGTGCGTTCGTAGTCCCGCCTTTAGGCGGAAGGAGCGTTTTCGGTGCGGACGCGCCCTTCCGCCTAAAGGCGGGACTACGAACTTACGTTTACGACAATCATGTTTTCGACCGAACGCACGCCGGCCTGCAGGCGCGCGAGTTGTTCGCAGAGGGCTTTGTCGAGCATCGTGGGGACTTCGCCGCGCAGGCAGACGCGGCCGTCGGCGCAGGAGACGCTCACGCCGTCGGTTTCAAAATCGTCGCAGTAGACTAGCGCGCCTTTGACGGCGCGCGCGGCGGCTTCGTCGCTGATTTCTTCGAGCGGATCGACACTCAGCAGGTTGATCACGCCGGTGACGCCGCGGCAGTGGCTGGCGATGTTTTCGGCCAGAAATCGTTCTTCGGCGGAGCGCACGTTGCCGTTGAGCGTGGCCACGCCATCGGCGACGCGGATGACCGCGGTGCCGCAGGGCAGTTCGGCGTGCGCGTCGAGCGCCGCGCGGATGTGCTGCGCGATCTGCTTGTCGGCGATCGATTCAACGGGGTCCACGCGGATGGCGTCTTTGACGGCTTTGACGCCGCGCAAGCTCATCACGAAGCGGTGCAGCAATTCTTTCTGGCGAAACGACCTCACCGAGCCGCTGAGCGTGACGAAGCCGCCGCGCACGTCGGCCTTGGCAGATTTGTAAAGGTCCTGCAGATGCGTGCGAATGGCAGCGCGGAGCGAATCGTCGATCGAGCGGGAAGGATGGTCGATGGCGTTGACGGCGCTCTTGAGACGGTTTTTTGAATCGTGCTTGAGCATGCGGGCAAGGATACACGGAATGGGGAATGGCTCAAGGGAATGCGGCGAGACGCGGGGGATCTCGCAAAAGAAGTTTCGTGCATATCCCCGGATTGCTAGGTGATTGACTCTGTTTCGTGCGATCAACCAAACGCCGACGTTGCGTGGCGAAGCGCGCGCGGTTAAGATCAACGATCACACTCTTCAAGAAAATTGCGAGGCGATTGTGCCAAAAGTTGACTCAAAACAGCCGGACGAAATCGAATACGCCAAGCTTGGCGAACTCCAACTGGATGCGCGTAATCCGCGTCTTGGACGCGAGCGTATTGCGAAAGGATTAACCCAGGACGAAGTCCTTGACATTATGCGCGAATGGACGCTTGAAGAGTTAGCTACGTCATTTTGTGTAAGCGGGTTTTGGCCCCAAGAGGCGCTGATTGTCGTGCATGAGAAGGTCGGAAAAGAGGAAGGGCTCGTCGTAGTTGAAGGAAATCGTCGATTGGCTGCACTAATGATGCTTGAACGAGCGGCCTCTGGGCGCGAAAAATCTAAAATATGGCGCGAGATAATCGAGGGCGTGCCGAAGGCCCGGATAGATGAACTGTTTAATCGAATCCCATACATCTTGATGCCGTCTCGATCATCAGTGAAATCATATTTAGGCTTTCGTCATGTTACGGGGATTAAAGAGTGGAATCCCGCCGAAAAGGCGCAATTCATAGTGGAACTGATCGACAAAGACAAATTAAGCTATGATGACGTCCGTAAGCGAATCGGAAGTAAAACTCCAACTGTCCGGCAAAACTACATCTCATACAAATTGCTATTGCAGATGGAAGGAAACGAAGAGGCGGTGGATATTGAAAAGGTCGAAGAGAGATTCAGCGTGCTCTATTTGTCCTTACGCACCGAGGGCGTTCGCAGGTATTTAAATATCGATATCGAGGCGGATCCGAAATCTGCGGCCCGTCCAGTTCCGAGTGACCATCTAAAGCAGCTTGCAAATTTTGCACGTTGGCTGTTTGGAACCGAGAAGACCGATCCGTTGATTTCGGACTCGCGCAAGGTCGATGAATTTGGCAGGGTTCTTTTGAGCGAATCTGCCGTTCAGTATCTTGAACGAACCGAAAGGCCGTCCTTCGATGTTGCACGCCGGATGGCGGGAGTCGCTGAAAGCGAAGTCGCCACTCACGTAGAAACCGCCGCCGACGAGGCAGAGGAAGCTCTAAGAGCCGCACACCACCACAAGTCATCGACCCGAATAGCGGACGCCGTAACCCGCCTCGGTGTGGATTCAATCGAATTGGCTAAGCTGTTTCCGAGTGCGCTGTCGAGGCTGCGAGAAGAGATTAAATAATGCTGCGGATGCCAACAAAGGGATTTTCTGAATCAATTCATCGACATAATTGTGATGTTGAGCCGTTTGTCGATTGGGTTGAGGCGAGCGTGTTGTTCTTGGGTGATCCGGTATCGCGGAGCGATATAGTAGACCGACTGATCGAAAACTCGATCTATCGCGACCAAGAATTTGCGCACAAATGGGTCGACATAGTGTTTGCCGAATTACGTCGGCGAATTAAAGCATTGTCACAAGATGTGCCGATAGCAATTGAACGATCAAGCATCGTGAGGCGCACTCACTGGAGGGAAAGGCCCGCGTATTCATTTTGTGTCGCCTTGTCGATGCAAGTTCATTATCGAGAAAATATCCCACGCCCAGACTTTCACATTCAAGGCAAATTGTTCGAAGATCTTATCGCCGAGTCGTTACGCGCAAACAACTGGAGTGTAACTTCCGTTGGTTGGTCTCACGAGACTACTCGCTCGATTGATAGCCGAGTGCATGAGTTGGCCGCCGCCATCGGCGAGGAGGAAATCGCGGGGGCTGTCGGTCAGTGGACGGAGAAGCATGCGAAGGATTCGGGCTTGGACTTGATTATATGGCAACCATTTCCAGACGGGCGATCGGGACGCCCAATATGTCTCGTGCAATGCGCCAGCGGAGAGAACTGGGACGAAAAGTTACACACTCCGGACTTACGCACATGGCAGCACTTAATTTCATTTACGACTGAACCGCGCCGTGGACTAGCGATGCCGTTTGCGCCTGACCACGACGATTTCCGAAAAAAAGCCGGTCGTGATGGTGTTATGCTTCTATTGGATAGGCATCGAATTCTACACGTAAGGCGCGGCGGGGCGTTCCCGTCCACAAACTTATCCCGGCGGTTAGTCGATTGGACGCAGGATCGTATCAGGCACTTCCCATCGGAATAGGATTATCCAGAAAAAAGCGAGCGTGCGACTAATTCGACGATCTTGGCATTAACCCCGTTGCCCAGCGCGCGGAACGCCCTCGTTTTCGCCTCTGGCAAATAGATCAAATCATTTAAACTTTGCAGCCGCGCGCATTCTCGAGGCGTCATATAACGAAGTTCCCACCCGACAATCGGAACCTGAGTAGTTGTCATCGCGACGAGTGAGGGTGCCGTTGTTGGACGTTTTACGCGCACGCCTGACGCTCGAAATTGAATGAGTTTGGTCCATATATTCCGAGTCTCGCCCTTGCAATTCCACTCAAGTTTTTGCAAGCTCGATGGGAACTGCTTGATTGGCTCAACGAACCTCTTCATCCATGGCCGGTTCTCTTCGAATAGTCGCCGATTTTCCCGAATGAACGATTTCTTCCACTCCGGGAAGTTTGACAGGCGATAACGAGCGTGGGACGGAAGTTCGCCGAGGATCTCATCTCGTGTCCCCCCACTCAGCTTTGTGCCAAACGCGCCCAGAGATGCTTTCACCTTATCAAGGGGCGCAGAATAAGGTGTTGAGGATTCGAAATCGTAAGTCGCGCCAAATTCCATCGACCAAATAGGAGAAGGGATCTCTCGCCATTTCGGGAACGCTTCAATTAGGTCCTGCCAAGCATTAAGACAACGAACTCCTTGATTAGATAATGGCGTCGCGTCCGGCGGTTTTGTATCCAACACCGTGCTGATTGAAAGGCGTGTTCCCTCTTCACCCTTGGGCCAAGAAAACGCACCGAGGCCCGAACGGCTTGCGACGGCAAAGAATCTCTCCCGAATTTGCGGGACTCCGAATTTGTGAGGAGACAAAATGCAGGAACTGACGCTGTAACCTGCATTAAGCAGGCGACGCCTGATTCTCTGGTTCCACGTTCTACCCGAATCGTGGCGTTCAAAATTCGCGACATTCTCAAGGATCACGAACCTTGGCCGGTGGTGTCGCAAAATACGCGAGACGGAATCAAACAGATTTCCCCATTTTGTACATTCGAGCCCCTGTTGCTCTCCGGCTTTCGAAAATGGCTGGCATGGGAATCCTGCGCAAAGTACGTCGTGACTCGGTATATCGTCAGGAGAGACGGCGCGAATATCCCCGGTCGGCATCATTCCAAAATTCTTACAATACACTCGTTGCAATTCGGCGTCAATTTCGCTCGCGAAAACACACTCGTGGCCGAGTCGCTTCAATGCCAAATGAAATCCACCCAGGCCCGCAAATAAGTCGACAAATCTCATTCATAGAATATCGTCCGAATGTGGCTCGAAGTTGAATATGACCCAAGCGCGCAGGCCAGGAGAGGTCGACTGGTTGAATTGCCTTTTCCGATTTGAGCCGCCTCTGAAGAAGGACCAGTCGTGTTCCGCCGTTTCTTTTTATTTCTTTGTTTAAAACGCGCCGGCGTTGCGTATATACGGGAAGTGAAAAGGCGACTCAATATTGCCGTGCAAGCGCGGCCGCTCCCTTGCGGTCGCGGTTCTTGTGCGGTGCGGTGCGGCGAATAAAAACTATGTTCAACGACGACCTCAAGCGGCGCGTGCGCGACGCGAACAATATTCTGGATGTGGTGCGGGCTTCCGTGGGGAAGCTGGTGCGGGCCGGGCGCAACTGGAAGGCTTGCTGCCCGTTTCACAACGAGAAAACGGCTTCGTTCAATGTCAACGTCGAGGGGCAGTATTTCAAATGCTTCGGGTGCGGGAAGAGCGGGGATGTGTTTACGTTCGTGATGCTCAGCGAACGCTGCGAATTTCCGGAGGCGTTGAAGATTCTCGCGGACAAGGCGGGGATTCGCGTCGAGTCGGATCCGAAGGCGGCGGAGGCGTATCAGAAAGAGAAGGATTGGAAGAGTTATCTGTACAAGCTGAACGAAGTGGCGGCGAATTTTTTTCGCGAGAAATTGTTTGCGCCGGAGGGGAAACACGCGCTGGCCTATTTGAACAAGCGCGGGTTGAACGACGAGATTTGCGCGCGGTTTGGGATGGGCTATGCGCCGTCGGGCGGGTCGCCGCTGGTGGCGCGGTTGATTGCGCAGAAGGCGCCGGCGAAGGCGATCTTGCTGGCGGGGCTGGCGTCGGAACGTTCAGGGTATGCCAGCGCGCTGGGTGACACCGACCCCTCACCCCCGGCCCCTCTCCCCCAAGGGGAGAGGGGAGAACGGCGGCCCTCTCCGCAAGCGGAGAGGGGCACGGAGCGGGAGCTCCGTGCCACTGAATTCCGTGCCACGGGTCAGATTCGCGATTTTTTCTTTGATCGGTTGATGTTTCCGATTCGCGATATGCAGGGGCGGGTGATTGCGTTTGGCGGGCGGATTCTCGGAGACGGCGAGCCGAAGTATTTGAACACGCGCGACACGCCGCTTTTCAGCAAGACGAAGACGGTTTACGGGATCGATCTGGCGCGCGAGAAGATTCTGGAGACGCGCAAGGCGGTGCTGGTCGAAGGCTACACGGACGTGATGATGTGCCACCAGCATGGCGTGACGAATGTCGTCGCGTGTCTGGGGACGGCGATCACACCGGAGCATGTGCGGCATTTGCGGCGCGTGGCGGATGAGCTGGTGATGCTGACGGATTCGGACGCGGCGGGGGCGCGGGCGAGTGAGCGGAGTTTGGCGGTGCTGATGGCCGAGCAGATGCCGGCGAAAATTGTGCGGCTGCCGGGGGCGGATAAGGATCCGTGCGATTTTCTGCTCGCGAAAGGGCGCGAGCCATTTGTCGAGGCGCTCGCGACTTCGACGGAATTGTTTGACTACAAATTCGAGCGCGTGATGGCGGCGCACGACATTCGATCGGCGATTGGGTTGAAGGACGCGGCGAAGGAATTGATGGCGCTGGTGTCTGTGGTGCCGGACGCGCTGCTGAAGAACGAGTACCGGCGGCGCGTATCGATGCGGCTCAACGTGGCGGAGAAGGATTTGGAATTTGAGAAGGCGGGAGGGGGGAGGAGGGAGGAGGGAGGAGGAGAAAATGCCGGCGGGACGCCGGCGGTACAAATGACGGGTGATGCGCCGTTGGCGGAGACGGAATTGGCGAAGGCGGAGCGAGAGTTGCTGCGGTTCCTGTTTCACGAACCGGCGTGGCTCGAAACGGCTGTGACGCGGCTCGATTTGCTCGCGTTGACGGGGAAGCATGAGCGCATTTTAGGGCAATTTATACTGGAGGCTATGGGTGAAGGAAGCCTGCCTCCGGACCCGTCTATTATAGGTGAGGGCGGGGCGTCGAGCTTGGTGGCACGGGAGGTGCTTAAAAAGATTGGCAATCTCCCGAATGAGGGTACGGAAGGATTGATGCAAGTCTGTATCGAGCTTGCGGATAAAGGTCCGGGCGGGGCGAAGATCGAGGCTCAGGGGAAGTTTGAAATGCTGTGGAAGCCGGTCAAAAAGGCTGGGTTGAACGAGCAATTGCAGAGCGCGAACCGGAACATGGCGCACGCGCGGATGAAAGGGGACGAGGCGGAGGAGGAGAAGTGGTACGTGGAAGCGGCGCGGTTGAGACGGGAGATGAAGAACCTATAGATTCAAGGTTTAGTGATTCAAGATTAAGGCACGACGTGCAACTTTTACACGAAAATGCGAGTGCCAGTTCCGTCTGAAGGCGGGACTACGAACGATGTGCAACTTTTGACCGGAAATGGCGCAAAGAAATTGCTAATAAAATTAACAATCCGCGCGGTAATTCGATCTTTTTGTGGTATACTGTTATGTTTCGCGCCGTAGTGACTTATAGAAGGCGTTGGCGCGAGAAACGCTCTGCTGGCGAGGGGCCGCGGAGCGCGAGTTTGGGAGCGGGAAGGAGCAGTTATCTTGGTGCAGGCGAATAGTGTGTTGACTCCGAAGCAGGATGAAGAGATTGAGAAGATCATCGACCGGTTTCGCGAAACGGGGCTGTTGAGTTACGAAGAGCTCGACCAAAGCCTTCCGGCGGAAATTCAGGCGCCGGAGACGATCGATGCCATCCTGACAAAAATTGAGGAGCAGGGGATCGAATTGGCCGACGAGGCCGACATCCGCACGCGGGAACTCGCGGCCAATCTGGCCGCCGACGAGGGGCCGGTGTTGGTCGATGACGGCGAAGCGATCGTCGATGAAGAGGCCGAAGGCCGCGAATTGCACGATCCAGTGCGCATGTACCTCAGCCAGATGGGTTCGATCCCGCTGCTGACGCGCGACCAGGAAATCAAGCTCGCCAAGACGATTGAGTTGATGAACAATGGCTTCCGCCGCAAAGTGCTGACCAGCGATTTCGTGATCGAAAAGGCCATCGAGATTTTCGAAGCGCTCAACCGCGCCGACCTCGCGTTCGACCGAACCGTGCAGACGTCGGGCTCGTCGGGCGTGGAACGCGACGACATTTTCGAACGCAAAGAAGGCCACATCCACACGTTGCATTCGATCCTGAATCGCAACGCGGAGGATTTGGCGGAGCTCAAGGATCCGGCGTTGTCGCCGCAGCGCGAGAAATTGCTGAGGCTGCTGCTGAAGGAGCGCCGTCTGAACGGCGCCAAGCTGCTCGAAGAGCTGGGCCTGCGCACGAAGAAACTCTTGCCGCTGATGGACAAGGTTCGCGAGCTCAACAGCCAGGCACAGAGTTACCTCGGCGAAATGCGCAACATCGAAAACAATCCGGACAAAGCGGAAAAGCTGGAACGCCTGCGCCGCCGCGTGGACCGCATTGTCGAGCAGGTGAAAGAGCCGCCGGAGGAATTGGCGCTGCGCATCAAGCTGATGGACCGCCGCTACGAAGCGTTCGAGAAAGCGAAGAAGCAACTGAGCGCGGGCAATCTGCGGCTCGTGGTGTCGATCGCGAAAAAATACCGCCACCGCGGTTTGCAGTTTCTCGATCTGATTCAGGAAGGCAACACCGGCTTGATGAAAGCCGTCGAAAAATACGAGTACCAGCGCGGCTACAAATTCTCGACGTATGCGACGTGGTGGATTCGGCAGGCGATCACGCGCGCGATTGCCGATCAGGCGCGCACAATCCGCATTCCCGTGCACATGATCGAGACGATGAGCAAGCTGCGCAAGATCAGCAAGCAGCTCGTGCAGGAATTGCATCGCGAGCCGATTGTCGAAGAACTCGCCGAAGAAGCGGGGCTCTCGATCAGCGAGACGCGGCGCATTCTGAAGATCAGCAAACATCCGATTTCGCTGGACCGCCCCATCGGCGACAGCGACGACAGCTACTTCGGCGATTTCATCGAAGACAAATCGGTCGAGTCGCCGGTGAGCGTCGCGAGTTACGAGATGCTCAAGGACAAGATCGAGCAGGTGCTGGACACGCTGACGTTCCGCGAGCGCGAGATCATCAAGCTGCGCTACGGCCTGGGTGACGGCTACACGTACACGCTCGAAGAAGTCGGCCGCAAATTCAAAGTGACCCGCGAGCGCGTGCGCCAGATCGAAGCGAAAGCGCTGCGGAAGCTGCAGCACCCGGTGCGAAGCAGGAAACTGGAGGGATTTTTGGAGGAGAGTGCGCACGCGTAGAGGGGAACGCATGGCAAAGCCACTGGGAACAAAAGTCGGCATGCTCAAAGGGTCCATTCGGATCATCGCGGATGCACGGCTTCGCGATTTTGAGGCATTGTGGAAAGCGGGACATTTTCATTCCGCGGTTTATATGGCGGGCTACGCCGTTGAAGGCTATTTGAAGTGCGCCATTTGCAAAACCCTGAAAATTCCTCAACTGCCGACGGACTTTGAATTCCATAATCTCGAACCGCTCTTGTTTTACTCTGGCTTCTATTACGAATTAATGAGCGATACGGTTGTCCATCCGAGTTTCCTGGGAATTCAAAAATTCTGGAAGGTTGAAATGCGTTACGACGATCCGACCTTGTCATCCATCGACGATAAAACTTGTATTCTCCTCGATACGTGGTTGAATGACAGTGTCAAAGGATTGGTCCCATGGTTCAGGAGCCGGCTATGATCGATAAAATTTCAGAAGCTCTGAATCAGTTCTGTGAACAGAATGGGCGTGGACCTCGCGATCTTGAAATTGTTCCCGGGCAATTCGGCGGTTATTACGTGACGCTTGTTTGGGACGGCTTTAGGTCGATGGGACTCGCGGAGCGGATAAGCGTGCTTGCGGAATTCTTGACCAAGGTGCTTGGCCCCGTGATGTCACAGGTCCGCTCGCTGGACGCGGTAACATTTAACGAGCGAACGGAGCAAGAGGCAGTCGAAGCGGCGATTCCCTCTGATCCACCCTGGCTGCGCGCGAATTGAAGAGAATTTTCTTGGAAACGCTGGAATTCCGGCGAGCGGCGTGAAAGCAAATTACTGAGAAATGCACTGTTGAGCTTCTTCTCGAAAATCTGCTATAACATCGCCTCCACACCGGAGGGTCTCCGTATGCGCTCCTTCGTTCCGTTCATCCTTGCCGCGTCGCTTCTCCTCACCGTCTCCGCGCGCGCAGAAGACGCCGACGAGCTTGCAGCCAAAGGCATCGCTGCGCTCAAGCTTTCGGAGAATGACGGCGACGCCGTCGTCCCCGCCGCAATCTATTTCGGACAGGCCGCTGATCTTTATGATGCCAGCGGCGAGACCAGGAAGGCCACCGACATGAATTCGTTCATGTATTGGTGCAAAAAGAAAATGACGTTGGCCCAAATGGACGAATTTCTGAAGAGCGGCGGGAAGGTCAACGCCGCGCTCGCCAAACGCATGAAGGAACTCGAAGCCGCGCCGCAGCCTGATGAGGCGCAAACTTTTTTCAACCGCGCCGAGGCGTACGCCAATGCGCACCCCGCCGAACACCTGCTCATCGCCGTCCGTTTTTATGAAGTCGCCGACCGTTTCAAAGGCACCGACCTGAGTTTGCAGGCGCAAGACCGCAGCCTCAAAGAAATGACGCTCGAAAAAACCAGCGCCGCGAACGCCGGCACGGCCGCGCGGGAAAATCCAATCGCTCCGCCAGTCGATCCAGCCAAAAAAGTCGCGCTGCCCGCCGCCGCGAAACAGAAGGAGGCCGAGAAAACCATCAAGGACCTCTACAAAGACGAGTTCGCCAAGACCGCGCCCAAAGACAAAGCGGCGCTGGCGGCGAAACTGGAGAAGCAGGCGGACGAATCGGCCAGCGATCCGGCGGCGCGGTATGTGCTGCTGACGCAGGCGGCGGGGCTGGCGGCGCAGGCCGGCGAGTTGGAGCGCTTGACGGGAATTCTCGACAAGCTGGCGGCGGGATTTGAAAGCGATTTCAAGGATTTCAAGAAGGCGCAGTTGAGCGCGGCGATGTCGAAGATAACGGACGCGAAGCTGGCGAAAGTGGCGTCGGCGCTGAAAGTGCTGATCGACAAGCCGGACGATGCGGCGGCGAATTTGACATTGGGAAAGTACAAGCTTCAAGCGGGCGATATTGAACACGCGGCGGCGTTTATTGCGAAATCGAAGAACACGGCGTTGATGGAGTTGATGAAGCAGGAGCAGGCAGCGCCGGCGGATAGCGCGGGGCAGGCAGCGTTGGGGGATGCGTGGTGGACGCTCGCGGAGAAAGCCGGCGATAAAGACGACAAAGCTCTTTTTCGATCACGAGCTGCGTCTTGGTACGAGAAGTCACTCGAATCGTTGACGGGACTTGCACGCACGAAAGTTGAGAAGCGTGTCGAGGAAATGGCGGGAATTTCGAAGGGGAAAACGGTCGACCTCTTGAAAGTTGTCAACCCGGCAAAGGACTCTGTGAAAGGCGGTTGGAAAATCGAAGGCGGCGCGTTGATTTGCAACATGGCCGCGCAGGATGGCCGGATTCGGCTCCCAGCGACTTGTGATACAGAGTACGATTTCCACGCTGTTTTCAAGCGGACATCGAACGAAAGCGGCGGCGACATCGGTTTTTTTCTTGTCCACTTTAAGCAGCAGTTGCTACTTACGCTCTCGGGATACGGCAACTCGCTGGCGGGTATTCACAAGATCAACGGCAGTTTTTTAAAGGAAAATGAAACGCGCACTGAAAATAGTCTTCGCAATAATGTTCCATACGATTTGAAAGTGCAAGTTCGCCGAAAATCCATTCGAGTGTTGCTGAATGACAAGCAGTTATTGAATTACAAATTCGAAGGCGCGCGATTCTCGCTCCATGATTCCTGGAAACTTCCTGATTTGAAGTCGTTTGGGATTTTCTGTTTCAATTGCGAAGCGCAGTTTCAGACGATTGAATTTACGGAAGTGATTGATGCCAAGTCGCCGCAATAACTCCGTGCATTCCGACATCCTCATCATCGGCGGCGGCGCCATCGCGCTAAGGCGGGTGGCACTGGAAACGTTCAATCTCGGCTTGAGCCGTTCGAGGGTGCCACTGGTAGGTACTCCTACCAGTGCGGATCGGCAGCGCGCACTCGAAATTCGAAACGGGTTTGCGCCGGCATTCCGCGCGGCTTTAACTTCCCAGCGTCTCAATGCCTTATTTTAGCCCAAGCCGCTGCTTGACAGCCGCCGTGCTCAGGCGCGGCTTGCCGAGATTCCGCGCGCGGGCGTCCAGCAAGTCGAGGTAGTCCATGAGATCTTCGATTTCGTGGCGCAACTTCGAGACTTGGCGCACGACATACCGCCGTTTGGTTCCGAAATCAGAAGCTGCAGCCGTGTTATTCATAAATGTCCTTTCAATTCCCGATCCGCTGCACCACGATGGTGTCGCCCTCGACATCAATTAGCATCCGATGTTGCGCGGTTGACTCAAAAGATATCCAGAATACCTTAAGCACATTTCCAGGAAGACAATGCACACCTCCGACATCCTCATCATCGGCGGCGGCGCCATGGGCACCGCGACCGCCTTCGAACTCGCCTCGCGCGGCCGCTCCGTGCGCCTCTTCGAGCAATTCGCCATCGGCCACGACCTCGGCTCCAGCCACGGCTACTCGCGCATCATCCGCCGCGCTTACTACGAGCATCCCGATTACGTTCCGTTCGTGATGCGCGCGTACGAACTGTGGCGCAAGCTCGAGCGGCTCAGCGGCGAACGCCTGCTGGCCACCACCGGCATTGTCGAAATGGGCGCGCCCGACAGCCCGCTCTTTCGCGGCTCGGTGTTGAGCTGTACGCAGCACAACATCCCGCACGAAATCCTGAACGCCGCGCAGATCATGCGGCGCTTCCCGCAATTCGTCGTGCCCGATTCGATGCGCGGCGTCTGGCAGCAGGACGCGGGGATTCTGGCCGTCGAACGCTGCATCCTCACCTACCGCCTCGCCGCGCGCAACGTCGGCGCGCTGCTGCATGAAGAAGAGGAAGTCCTGGATGTCGAAGCATTGAAAAGCGGCGTGCACGTGCGCACGCGCAAAGGCACGTACCGCGCCAAACAAGCCGTCGTCTGCGCCGGCGCGTGGGCCGGGCGACTGCTGGCGGATTTGAATTTGCCGCTGACCGTCACGCGCCAGACACTGGGTTTTTTCACGCCGAAAAAACGCGAGTTGTTCGAGCTGGGGAAGTTTCCGTTGTTTTTGATGGATGTGGGGGCGCACGTAGCAGATCAGAAGAGTAAAGGCAAAGTGCAGGCGG
>DATGGK010000024.1:0-38876 GCA_035308565.1 Planctomycetota bacterium
CCGCTGCGCGCAAAAAAAGGCGCGACGCATCGGGTGATGATGATTTACTCCGATCCCGTCGCGACTGAATTTGTGGACACGCCGTTCCTCGACGCGTGCCCATATTTCAAACACGTCCTCGCAAGCTTCGAATGCGACGTGCGCGCCGCGCGCTTGATGAAATTGACGCCCGGCTCCGTGATCAAACCGCATACCGATCACGACCTGTGCTTCGAAGACGGCAAAGCGCGCCTGCACATTCCTGTGACCACAAATGCGGACGTCGAATTCCTGTTGAATGGAACGCGCGTAATCATGGACGACGGCACGTGCTGGTATCTGCGCTTAAGCGAGACGCACCAAGTTGCCAACCGCGGCGCAACCGATCGCATCCACCTGGTCATCGACACGATGGTGAACGACTGGATGCGAAACCTGTTTGCTCAGGCGCTCGCAAACGCTTTGTGATAAAAATCCAGAGCACGTCAGTAAGCGGCCTATGAAGGAGGAATTGCGTGAAGCTTTACAACTACGGCAGCGGCCTTTTCTGCGAAGACGCCGGCTTCATTTATCGCACCGACGCGTGGATGCTCGACGCGCTCTTCACCGCCGACGACCCGGTCGCGAAACTGCGCGCGGCGCTGAAAGTCGAAGAACGCCTGCCCGCACTTCCGCAAGGCGATTTGCTCGCGCCCATCGACAAACAGGAAGTCTGGGCCGCCGGCGTGACGTATTTCAAAAGCCGCGAAGCGCGCATGGAGGAAGCGCAGCAGGCCGGCGGCGGAAGTTTTTACGACCGCGTTTATTCCGCTGAACGCCCCGAATTGTTCTTCAAAGCCACGCCGCACCGCGTCGCCGGTTCCGGCCAGCCCGTACGCATCCGTTCGGACGGAAAATGGAATGTGCCCGAACCAGAATTGACGCTGGCGATTAATTCGCGCGGGAAAATCTTCGGCTACACCGTCGGCAACGACATGAGTTCGCGCGACATCGAAGGCGAAAACCCGCTGTATCTGCCGCAGGCCAAAGTTTACGACAAAAGCTGCGCGCTAGGTCCGTGCATTCTCTTCGCCGACACGCCGCTCCCGCGCGAAACCGAAATCGTGCTGGAGATTTATCGCGGCGGCGCGCAGATTTTCCGAGGCGTCACAAGCGTCGCGAACATCAAACGCGGCTTCGACGAACTCACCGGTTTTCTTTTCCGCGACAACACTTTCCCCAACGGTTGCTTCCTGATGACCGGCACCGGTATCGTGCCGCCCAACGATTTCACGCTGCAGCACGGCGACGAAATCCGCATCGCCATCGCGCCCATCGGGACGCTGGTCAACGTCGTCGCTTGATTACCTCTCGCAAAGTCGCGAAGACGCAATTACTTTTTCCATAGCCTTATAGGGCTTATAGGTCCTATAAGACCTATTTCAGTTCGCGAAATGGAAAGCGCGCCAACAATTCCCCGAGGTTTTATGACCCCAAACGAATACTGGCTCCTTCACAGCGTCGTGGACCAGAAGCATTCGCTGAGCCTGCTGACGATGGAAAACGTCGAAGCCCTCTTCGACCGTCCCAACCACGGCATGGATCGCGCTGCGCTGATCGCGGCGCTCGCCCGTCTTTTCGAGCAAGGCTTGCTGATCGCATCGAACGACGAACGCGGCGATTTCGTCCCAAATGCCGATGACACCGCCGCCGCGCTGGACGGCACACTCGATGCGGATTATGGTCTCACGCCCGCGGGCGGCGCGGCGTGGGAGGAAGTTTCGAAACCCGATTGGAATCGCTACGTCGATGGTATGTTCGGCGCGGATTCGCAGGAGGATTTTGATAGCCTGCGCCGCGAACGCGCCGGCGAATTCTGCTGCGCCGACCGCGAGCACCTCCAAAAATTCATGGACAGCCTGATCTTCCGCGGCATCGCGCCGCACGAGCCGTCGTGCAAATGGGACGAACTCGCGCCGTGGCAAGCGCTGTATTGGAAGGAGCTCCCGAGCGCCCATCGCGTGCGCTTCATCGGCGTCGGCGCGCCGGTCTGGCCGGAGGATAAAATCCCGGAGGAGTTTCGGGGGATGGGGATGTGGTATACGCCGGCGGAATTTGAAGACGAGTGACTTTCACCCCACATCCACCAACCCCAACCGCGTCCCCAGCGCCTCCCTCACGCGCGCTTTCAACGCCGAATTCTCCGGCTGCGCCAGCGTCGAATCCGCGCGCACCAGCTTGAACGCCGCGTCGCGCGCTTCGCTGAGGATCGCGACGTCTTGCAGCAAATCGGCGATTTTCAGTTCGGGCATGCCGCTTTGTCTCGTGCCGAAGAATTGCCCCGGTCCGCGCAGTTTGAAATCGGTTTCGGCGATCCGGAATCCGTCGCGCGTCTTTTCGAACGCTTTCAAGCGTGCTTCCGCGTCGTCGGTGAGCGTATCGCTGAAGAACAGGCAGTACGATTTGCGCTCGCTGCGCCCGACGCGCCCGCGCAGTTGATGCAGCGCCGACAAGCCGAAGCGCTCAGCGTTTTCGATCAGCATCACCGTCGCCGTCGGCAAATCGATCCCGACTTCGATCACCTGCGTGCTGACCAGCACGTCGATTTTTCCAGCGGCCAGCAAGTCCAGCACGCGCTGCTTCTCAGCGGGCGCGAGCCGGCCGTGCAGCAATTCGACGCGCAGCGTCGGCAGGTGCTCCTTCATGCGCTTGAATTCCTGCTCCGCGCCCTTTACGTCGGTCCATAGGGATTGCTGGCCATGTTTGGCGCGCCGACCCCTCACCCCCGGCCCCTCTCCCCCAAGGGGAGAGGGGGGAACGGCGGCCTCTCCCCCAAGGGGCGATGGGAGAACGTCTTCGTCGTCCGGATTTTCGCCGAGAATGCGCGGAAGCACGATGTACGTCGAATGGCCTTTCTTGGCTTCGTCCAAAATGCAGCGATACGCTTTGGGCCGGTCGGCTTCATCCAGCCATTTCGTGACGATTTCGCCGCGGCCCGGCGGCATTTCGTTCAGGACGGAAACGTCGAGATCGCCGTACAACGTCAGCGTGAGCGTGCGCGGAATCGGCGTCGCGGTCATCACCAGGACGTGCGGCGCGCGGCCCTTTGCGCGCAGCGACATGCGCTGAGCCACGCCGAATTTATGCTGCTCGTCCACCACGGCCAGCGCCAACGATTTGAATTTCACGTCCGCTTCGAGCAGCGCGTGCGTGCCGATCGCGATGTGAATCGCACCCGCGGAAAGTTTTTCGAGAAATTCCGCGCGCGCGGATTCCTTCGCGCCGCCGCGCAGCAACCTGATTTCCACACGCGAGTTTTCGAGCAGCTTCGTCAGCGTGCGATGATGCTGTACGGCCAGCGCTTCTGTCGGCGCCAGCAGCGCGGCTTGATGGCCATGCGCCACGCACAACAACAGCGCCGCGACGGCCACCGCCGTTTTGCCGCTGCCGACATCGCCTTGCAGCAGGCGGTTCATCGGCGTGGCGCGCGACATGTCCGCGGCAATCTGCTGAAACGCCTGCTGCTGCGCGGCGGTGAGCGTAAAGGGCATGCGCGCGTTGATGCGGTTGACGATGGCCGGCACCAGCGGCATGCGCGCCGAGACGGCGGCGCGTTCGATTTGCGCGCGGCGCAGCGCCACGCCCAGCGAAATGATGAACAATTCTTCGAAGACCAGCCGCCGCCGCGCAACGGCGGCCTTTTCAAATGAATCCGGAAAATGGAATTGCCGCACGGCCTCGGCCAGCGGCATCAACTTTCGTTCCACGCGCAGCGCGTCCGGCAATTGATCGCGCACTAGTTCCGCCGCGCCGGCTTCGAGCACCTGCCAGACGATTTTGCGCAGCGCGTTTTGATTGATGCGAATCTCCGGCGCTTCCTGCCCGTCGGGCAGGCGATGTTTCGGGCGCAGATTATAAATGGGCACGATTCGTCCGAAACTCGGCCCCACCATCGACTCCGGCGCTGACGAACACATGCGCGGCGTTTCGGATTCCTCGTCGTCGAAGATTTCAAATTCCGCATTCGAAAGCTGTTTCTTCTCCACGAAGCTGGTGACTTTTCCAGAAAAAAATCCCCAGCCATACGGCGTGAGCTTGTCGGCGATCCACGGATTCCACCACACCGCGGTGATGCGCCCGCCTTGCGCGTCCATCAAATGCCCGACAATCTGTTCTTTGCCATTGAAGCGCTTGCAGGTCACGTCGATGATCTGCGCGACGATGTTGGCTTCCTTGCCGATCTTCAACGCCATGATCGGCGTGACGCTAGCGCGGTCTTTGTGCGTGATCGGAAAATAAAGCAGCAGATCGCGGACGGTGTGCAAGTCCAGCCGCGCAAGCAATTCAGCGCGCTTGGGCCCGACGCCCTTGAAGTATTGGAGCGGGCGCGCGAGCAGATCCGTAGACGGATCATTTGTCATTTGTGATTTGTCAGTTGGCATTTGTCATTTGTCATCTTAGTTTATGCGCGGGATTCGTTTCAATGACAAATGGCGAAACGAGATTATGAAAATCAGATTTCCGCGATTTTCGCTGATGACGGCGGTCGTGGTGATGATCGCCGCCGGCGGGTTGATCTGGTTGAGCACTGCGCAGCCTATTCCGGCGAATTCGCCAGGTGGACATCTCTTGGTGTATCGAGATCAAGATGATACAGAGTTGCTGGGCGGCACGGAACGGGGATGGCCCTGGCCGTTTTTATTTGAAACCTCTTATGAAGAGATTGACGGAGCGAAATTTAATCTTCACGGCAATCTAATTGAAAACCCGTCGCGATTTCTGTTTGACTGGAAGCTCGCCCTCGCCGATCTCCTGATTGCTCTCGCAATTTTGGCGCTTGTTGGAATAATCACGGAGTCAATCCACAGGCGCGTTCGTTTGAAGAAGTGACACATGACCATGCACACAAACTCATGGGGAAATCCTAAGCGCAACCACAAGCCCGATGTGTCGCCCTTTCAGGGCTTTGGGTTCGCGCGCGGACGATACCCAGGGCTTACGCCCTGGGCTAAGATGTTGCGCCCCTTCGGGGCTGACGGCGGCAACGCGCTTCGCGCGTTTTTTATGGCAGCGAGGACAATTGCGAAATGCCAATTGACAATTGCCGTTCTCGGTGCGCTCGCGTTTTCATCGAGCGCCATGGCCGGCGATCAGGGCATCGACCCTGCCGCGGTCCCGCGTTTGACATCGACTAACGAGCCGCCCGCGCCCGACAAATTCGCGCATCCCGACGGACTGATCGATCCGGCGACGCTTGCCAAGTGGATGGATTCGAAAGAGAAAACGGTCGTGATCGACGCGCGCGGCGAATCGGCGTTCAAACTCGGCCATATTCCGGGCGCGCGCAACATTCAATCCGATTTGTTTCAGGATCCGAACTTGCCGCCGTATTACATGCCGCCGGCCGACGCGCTCAAACGCATCTGCGCGCAGGAAGGCATCAGCGCCGACACGCGGGTCGTGATCTACGACGAAGACGACGGCCGCCTGGCTGCGCGCATCTGGTTCACGCTGTACGCCTATGGCCACGATCACGTTTCGATTTTGAACGGCGGCGTGGCGAAGTGGCGCGAGGAAAAGCGCGGCTTTAGCACCGCGCAGCCGATCCTCGACGCGAACGGCACGTTCGCGCCGCGCGTCGCGCCGCGCGGTTGCTGCTCGCTGATCGAACTGCCGCAATTCCGGGTGCGCGTGAAAGTCATGGGCAAACTGCCCACCGTGACGCTGCTCGACGCCCGCTCGCGCGCCGAATACATGGGCGAAGATGTGCGCGGAAAAGTCGGCGGCCACATTCCGGGCGCGGCGAACATTCCCTGGTCGTCAATGATGAGCGGCGCCGAAAACGCGCGTGTGTGGCGTTCGCCGCCCGAGATTCACGCGATCCTGCGGCTGACCAACGTGGACAAGAATTTCCCCATCGCGGTCTACGACCAGGCCGGCGGGCGCAGCGCGCATTTGTATTTCACGCTCTGGTTGATGGGCTTCGAGAATATCCACAATTATGTCGGCGGCTGGCGCGAATATGGGAACCGGGATGATGCGGAAGTGGAAAAGTGAATTCAAGATTCAAAGATTCAAGATTCCAAGGTTCAAGGGATTTCAATTTTGAAAATGATGCGCCGCCTTGACAAGCTACCCGCTTTCCGATTATAGTCCCCTCAATGCACGATGTTATTTGATGCCGCTTACTGACGTGCGCGGCTCTGGAGCGGGGATTCAATTATGTCTCAAGTCGCGCTTAGAACAGCCACTCGCGGCGAGCCCTTCGGCGCGCGCGCGATGATGATGGGCTTCGCCACGACCGAACAAATCGAAACCGCGCTCAGCCACCAGCAGGAACTCGCCGCGAGCGGCGAGAAAAAACTGCTGGGCATGATTCTCGTGGAGATGCAGGTGATTAACACGACGCAATTGTTGGCGGTATTGAAGACGTACGAAAACTAGAATTCAAAATTAAAAATGCAAAATGCAAAATTGAACAGCAAAACGGCGCGAAGCGCTGCCGTCGTTAATTTTGAATTTTGAATTGTTTTAATTCTGCTTCACCAGCAGTTCCTTGATCGACCCTACCAACTGCTCAGGCGCGACAGGCTTCACCAAGTACCGCAAGCGTGGATAAGTCTGGACCACGAATTCGTCTTTCAACTGATCGTACGCCGAGCAGACAATCACCGGGATGCGGTATTGTTTGTCGGCCATGCGCGAGAGCACTTCCAGGCCGTGCAGGCCGGGCATCTTCATGTCCAGCACCGCGAGCGAAATGTCGCCCTGCTGAATGCGCTCCCATGCTTCGGTGCCGTCCTGGCATTCGACTACCGTCAATCCCGATTCTTCCATGCGCAGGCGGAAGACCATGCGGATGCGCTTGTCGTCGTCGGCGATCAGCACCACGGGCCGGCCATCGTTTCGCACGCTGCTGGTATGAGGATTGTTCTGAAAATTATTCGGCGAACCGTCCGTGCGCGAAACGATTTTTGATGCCATTGGGCCAGAGATGTTGGCCAAGCCTGGCGTGAGCAGCGCGGCTTCGTTCACGGCTTGAGCGGATTGAGACGCCGTCAAGCGGTTCTGGCTATCCGGGCCGAAGCGCCGCGACTGCTGCGTGGCCGTAATCGGCAAACCGGGCGGAATCGGCGGAAGCGGCGCGCCCGGTTCGCGCTGCACGCCTACTTGAGTCTGTGGGCGCACGGTCACCGGCGGCATGCCCGGCAAGCCCGGCAGGCCCGGTTGCGGTTGAGAGGGCGTCGCCGGTTCGGGCGGCATGTAGCTGTTCTTGTTGAAACCCTGCGGTTTGCCGGGCCCTTGCAGCGCCGCCATGTCTTCGTGATTGACGAACGCGTTTTGCGTGTAACGCGATGCCGCCGGAACTGGCGCGCCTTGCGATACCGGCGTTGCAATATCACGCGCCGCTTGCGACCGAGGTGGCGGCGGCTGGCCCGGCGTCGAACGCGGCGAAAGCTGCGAGGCTGTCGTCGCGTAACTTCCCGTGCGCGTCACCGGCGGACCCGGCATGCGCTGCGTTTCGGCGGCCGCGGGGTATGACGGGCGAGGACTGTATTGAACGTTGCCCATCATCGGCGCGGGAGTAGCCCCGACAGCCGGATCGACGCCCGCTCCAATCTGCACCGGCGGCAATTGTCCTTCGAAATTGTGCGCGAACGGCGAGCGCAATCGGCGTGTGTTCTGCACGCCTTCGTTCATCTGCTGAAGCGGATTGGCCGGCGTCAAAAAATCGTTAAGCAGCGCGAAGACTTGGTCTTCCGGATAGCCGGACGCCTGCAAATCTTTGTCAATCAAATCGACAATAATCCGCCGCTCGTCCTCGTCCTTCACCATCGCATTGAAGATGGTGCGGAGTTGAAACGAGGGCATGCGGCGCGCTTCCAATTCGCTCGCCATGACGAGCGCCTTAGTCTCGTTGCTCAAAGCTTTTAGAGCTGCCAACACCACGCCGTCATTCACGACTGCCATCCTCGTTTCCGCTTTTACTGCACATACGCAATCGTCTCAAGGACTTATGCACATGTCAACGACAAATCTCGGCACGCAGACACGCTGGATCACAATGAGCAAATTACAGGCCCCAAAACGCATATATGCTTTATCGGACCCTGTAGGACAGACCTCCGAGCCCGTCCATGCGCGATTACATTTGGACGGGCTCGGAGGCCCGTCCTACCTTCAACCAATGAACTCCTTCACCTCCGCCACCAATCCATTCAAATGCGACACCGCCACGCCCTTCGACGGCAGCGCGCGCAAAAACGCCGCGCCGTAACGCTTCGTGATGACGCGCTTGTCGGCCAGCACCACGATGCCCCTGTCTTGCTTTGACCGAATCAGCCGCCCGAATCCTTGCCTTAATTTCAAAATAGCGTTCGGCACACTAAAATGTAAGAAAGCGTCCTTCCCCGCTGCTTCCAGCAATTCGCAGCGGCCTTGGATGATCGGGTCCGTGAAAACGGCGAATGGCAGCTTCTGTATAACAAGAAGGGAGAGCGCTTCGCCGCGCACGTCCACGCCCTCCCAAAAACTCGCCGTCCCCAACAGAATTCGCCGCCCGCCCGCTTTGAGCGACGCCAGGAGCGATTCGCGCGACCCGTCGCGCCCCTGCGCCATGACTTCGATCCCTTCCGGCACCAGCATTTTGCTCAAGATCGCCGCGCTCGCGTCCAGCGCCGCGTACGACGTGTACAGCACCAGCGCCCGCCCGCCCGTCGCCATCGCCAATTCCGCGACCATCGCGCTGAACTGCGCCGTGTACTCCTTGTCGCGCCCGCCGCCCGGTTCCGGCAAAAACGTCGGCACAAACAAGCGGCACTGTGCCTCGAAATCGAACGGACTCCCCAACAGCATCTCGTCCAATTTCTCCGGAGAGCACAGCGATAGGCCAAAGCGCAATTTCAAAAACTCAAAACTTTTCGGATGCGGCTTGTCAGGAGCGGCGGCACTCTTGCCGCCGTTGATTTCCGCTTCACTTTCCGCATCAAACGACCTCGGCGGCAGGAGTGCCGCCGCTCGATACGGGGCGAACCCCGACGCCTCTCCCGCCTCCGCATCCCGCACCGACAACGTTGCCGACGTCAAAATGATCGAGCGCTTCTTCTCATAAAGCTGCCCGTGCAGCAGCGCCGCAATATCCAGCGGCGCCGCCACCATCCGCGCGCCGCGCTTGCCCCAGCGCTCGCTCCAATACACATAATTCGGCTCGTCGCCTTTCACGATGAATTCGATGTCGTGAATCAACTCCTGCAAAAACAAATTCTGAGCGCTCAATTCCGTCGTCAATTCGCGCGAGCGCGGCACATTCTTTTTGCGAATCTCCGTGAAGAATTCCTCGAGCCGCTCCAGCGCCTGTCGCAATTTGCCAAGCCCCGAAATCGCCGATTCCTTCCCGTTCTTGAATCGCTCCGCCTCATCCGGCCTCAACCGCGCCGCCGCATACCGCTTGCGATCATCCGAATTCCCGCGTCGGAGCGCCGGCTTCCAGCCGGCCCGTGGTGCAGGCGTCCCGCCTGCACGGTCCTTCATCCACCCCCCGCGCCCGCGCTCCATCGGCACAAACGGCGCTGAAGGCGCATCGTCATCGTCGCCGGCCGGCGTCTCCGTCCAATCGCGTACCAGATTATAAAACAATTCCGAACCGTCGTTCGCAGGCGTTATCGCCTGCATCGCGGCCAGAATGCAATCGCGAATTTTTTGATGAATATCCTCTTTGAATTCCGAGTGCGCCTGCTCGATGTACATCAGCAGCGTCGGCAGCAGCCCCTTCCCCGCCCCGCCCGCACCGACGCGATACAGCCGATTCAGGATTTTGTACCCGCGCCGTGGCGCAATCTCGCACGCGAGGTGATCCGTCGCGACTTCCTCAAGCTTGTGCGCTTCGTCGAAGACAATCTCGCCGTATTTCGGCAACGCGCCGGCTTCCGCATTCAGCGACGAAAACACCAGCGCGTGGTTGAGCACCACCACGTCCGCGCTCTTCGCCAGCCCGCGCGCTTTGTACACAAAGCAGCGTTTGTAAAACGGGCACGCGCGCTTGAGACAATCCTCGCCGACCGTGTGCAGGCGGTCCCACAACGCCGGATTCTGCTCCGGCGAAAACGCCGCCAGCTCGTTCACGTCGCCGCTGCTTGTCTTCACCGCCCAGCTCATCACAGGCAGCATCTGCCCGCGCTCCTCGTCGTCCAATTCGTGAGCGGCCTCCTGCAGCGTGAACATGAATTTGCGCAGACACAAATAATTCGGCCGCCCGCGCAAGAGCGCCGCGTCGAATTCGACGCCCAGATGCCTCTTCAAAAACGGAATGTCTTTTCCATAAAGCTGCGATTGCAAATTCTTCGTGTGCGTCGAAAGCATCACCGGCCGCCCGGATTTCTTCGCGTACAGAATCGCCGGCAGCAAATACGCCAGGCTTTTTCCGACGCCGGTGCCCGCTTCGACCATCAGATGCTTGCCGCGATTGAACGCATCCGCCACGCGCGCCGACATCGTCTCCTGCTCCGGTCGCTCTTCGTAGCCGTCGAGCTTTCCCAGCGGACCATTCGGCCCCATCATTTGCCGCACGTCGTCGGGACGCACCAATTCTTCCAGCTCCACATCGCGGAACGAATCGTCCTTCTCTTCGTCTTCCGGCCGCAGCGTGTCGATGATCTTCGAAAAGTCCTTGAACAGCTTCTCAAGCGACGATTTTCCGGACTCGAACGTGTCGCTGAACTGCTCCTCGACGGCCTTCTGCTCCGCGCTCTTCAAAAGTCCGCGCAGCGGATGCTCGGTCTTCGCGAGCATCCAATTCATCTCCGCCAAAAGCGGCAGCGGCAAACGCAGCAACTCCGTCTCAAGCCCCGCCCAAATGCGCCCAAGCAATTCCGGCTCGCGCGCGAACGAGTCGCCTTCCGATGTCTGCGCGTCCTCGCCCGGTATTTGTGGTGCAGGCGGCCCGCCTGCACATTCCGTCCCCGTGTCTCCCCCATAGTACGTGGCAAGTTCCGCCAATCCCCGCCGCCCCGCCGTAGGCAGCACAATCGCCGCCAATTCATCCACGCCGATCACGCCCGGCCCGGGCAAACCCGCGTACCCCGCCGAATTCGCCGCGTCATGAAGCCGCTCGCGCGCCGCCGCGCCGCGTTCCACGATCCACGCATCCGCGCCGTCCGCAAATTCCAGAAAGTCCTGCAAAGTAACGTCCAAATCCGGCGCGTGATCGAGTTCCGAATTCGTCAGCCCCGTCAAGCGCGATTGCGCCATCGACAAGCGTTCGCCGCGCGCAAGCCTGTCGAACGTCCGCACACCGGACGCATCGCTGCGCCGCGCAACCATGCGCACGATCGTCCCGCCGCCGCCAGGTTCGGTGGTCACCAGCGATAGAAAGACGGGCTGCTTAATGAGACGTTCGGTTGTTGTCATCGAACCCAAAGCCTATCGCGCTCGCGTCCGCGCGCAAACGCCGCAGCTTTTGTACCGCCGGCGTCCCGGCGGCCAGTCTAGCTGGCGGTACAACCACCATCAGGCACTGTCCCTTTATTCTCACCGCAAATCCACTATGATGCGCGCATCAATATCAGGAGTTCGTCCATGCATCGCATTCCATTCGTGCTTCCATTCATTATCGTTACGACGTCCCTCTTTGCCGGACAAGACGCTCCGCCTCCCGACAAACCCCTCACGCAAGACGAGCGCTCGATGAACTGGCTCATCGCCGTCGAACGACTGCGCACACTCCCGCGTGCCGGCGACATTCAAACCGCCGGCATCCTTGCCAACATCGGCGACATCGTCGAAACCACGCCGGAACAAAAAGCCGCCATCGCGGCCGCGCTCAAAGCCTACGACGCCGCGCTGGTCCAGAAAACGGCGCAGTGGGAAAACGAGATGAAGGCCATCCGCGCCGAATGCGAAGCCAAAATAATCGCCGCGCTTCCCGAAGCGCGCCGTGACGCCGCGAAAAAAGCGCTCGACTTCAGCCACGAAAACTGGGTCACGCCATTCGAATTCGAGGCCCAATTGCGCGCCGAATACATCCACAAAAAAGCGGCCTCCGAAAACAAAGCCACTCCTCCCGAAGAACTCGAAGCGCTTAAGAAGGAGCTTCAAAGCTGGATCAAAGAACAGCGCCAGAAGGCGGCGAAAAAGAACAGCGAATTGGTCGAAAAACTCAGATCCTTCTTCGATCCCAAAGAAGCCGCACGGCTCGACGATTTCGACAAAAACAAAGAAGCGCCGCCAAAAGAAGTAAAGAAAGCAAAGTAAACGAGCCGCGACCGCGAGGGAGCGAGAATCTTCGAATCGCGCCTACCCGCTCCATTGCGGTCGCGGCTCGCATGCTTATTTTGAATTTTGAATTTTGAATTTTGAATTGTCCTTCCTCGCCGTCACATCATCCATCAGCGTCTTGATAAATTCCTTGATCCCCTCCCCCGTCGCCGCTGAAATTTCGAGCACCGGACGCTTGAGCGCTTTGCGCAGAAGCGCCGCGTTTTCGCGCGCGCCGTCCACGTCCATTTTATTCGCGACAATCAGCCGCGGCCGCTCGTACAGCGCCTTCGAATACTGCTTTAGTTCATTCTCAATCAAATGAAAATTCTCGACGGGATCGGACTCGTCCGGCGGCGCGGCGTCGATCACGTGCACAAGATAGCTGGTCCGTTCGACGTGCTTCAAAAACTCGTCGCCCAACCCCGCGCCGGCGTGCGCGCCCTCAATCAACCCAGGCAAATCGGCGACAACCACCTGCCGGAAATCGCCTGAATCGACAATTCCCAACTGCGGCTGCTTGGTCGTGAACGGATACGCCGCGATCTTCGGCCGCGCCGCGCTGATGCGGCTCAGCAGTGTGCTCTTCCCCGCGTTCGGCAAACCGATCAACCCCGCGTCGGCGATCAATTTCAATTCCAAATGCAACTCGCGCTCTTCGCCCGGCTCGCCTTTCTCCGCCTTGCGCGGCGTCTGATGCGTCGATGTCGCGAAATGCTGATTGCCGCGCCCGCCTTTTCCGCCTTTCGCAGCGATCACGCGCTGCCCGGGCTCGGTCAGATCGCAAATAATCTCGCCCGATTTCTCGTCGCGAATAATCGTCCCCGGCGGCACCTGCACCACCACGTCGTCCGCGCCGCGCCCGGAACAATTCTTTCCCTCGCCTTTGCCGCCGTCCTTCGCCGCGATGCGCCGCCGGCGATACAGCGGCAACAGCGTGTCGATGTTGCGCGTGGCTTCGAACACGATGTCGCCGCCCTTGCCGCCGTCGCCGCCGGCCGGCCCGCCCCACGGCATGAATTTGAGCCGCAAAAACGCCACCGCGCCGTTGCCGCCGTCGCCCGCCTTTACTTTGATCTGCGTTTCGTCGATAAACATTCGAACTGCCATTTGTCATTTGGCATTTGCCATTTGTGATTTGTCATTCTTTCTCGCGCGGCGTTGCCGTTGCCCTCTCCCTCCGGGAGAGGGCCGAGAGGCGCAGCCGTTTGCGCCTCCGGGGTGAGGGGCACGCCCGGCAAAATGGACAAATCACAAATGACAAATCACAAATGACAAATAGAATTGCTCCTTTCAAACATGCATTAAGGAATTTGAAAATGTCCAAACCCATCGCACTCCAACTCTACTCGCTGCGTGAACTGGCCGCCAAGGATTTTGCCGGCGTGCTCAAAACCGTTTCCAAAATCGGTTACGCCGGCGTCGAATTCGCCGGCCTGCACGGCATGAGCGCCACCGATGTGAAAAAAGTCATCGACAGCGAAGGCCTCGTCGCGTGCAGCGCGCACACGCCCATGTTCGAAAAAGAAAAATGGAACCAGATCGAAGACGACGCGCGCACGCTCGGTTACACGCGCCTCGTTGGCATGCTCTTCCGCCCCGATTTTGAAAGCGCTGATAAAATTAAAATCTGCGCCGACAAAGTGAACGAAGTCATCGCGCATTTCGAACCGAAAGGTTTCAGCGTCCATTACCACAACCACGATTGGGAATTCGATGCGCCCGGCAAAGACGCCTCCTTCTATGGTCTCTGCCCGAAAGCGAATCTCGAGATCGACATTTATTGGGTGCAAGTCGCCGGCCAGAATCCCGCCGAAGTCGTGCGCCGCTACGCTAACCGCACCGAACTGCTCCACATCAAAGACGGCCCTTGCGACCGCAAGCTCGCCATGACCGCCGTCGGCAAAGGCAAAGTCGATGTCGCCGCCGCGATTCACGCCGCGGAAGCCGGCAAGCTCGCTTGGAACATCGTCGAACTCGACCGCTGCGACACCGACATGGTAGAAGCCGTGCGCGAAAGCCACGCGTTTCTCACGTCGCGCGGCCTGGCCACGGGTAAGTAGGACGGGCCTCCGAGCCCGTCCAAAAACGGGTGGAGCACGAAATGGACGGGCTCGGAGGCCCGTCCTACAGATCCCGCCGCGGCGCCGACAATTCCCCTTTCTTCAGCTTCTCGATCGTTTCGTCGATTTTCTTTCGCACATCCGCCGGAATTTTCGCTTCGAGTTTCTTGTTGAACGGCACCGTCACCATTCCCGATTGCATCCCGATGAACTGCGTCTTCTTTTCAAATTTCCCATCTTTGATCTGTTTGCAAATTTCCAAATACGCCGATGGAATATCGAGCGACGCAGAGGCGAGAATGATGTCGTCGAACTGCGGCAGCGTCAGCGCCTGATCGTCGTTCGAACCAAACACAAGCACGCCTTTCTCCTTGTTCGCCTGCACCGCCTCAAAGACGCCCTTCGCCGCGTTGTCAGCGTTGTGCAAAATAAAATCCGCGCCTTCGCTGATCAACTGCAGCGTCTGCTCTTTTGCGCGCGCGATATCCGATCCGCTTTGCGTCCAGACCACGCGCACTTTGATATCCGGCTTGACCGACTTCGCGCCCTGCTCGAACGCGTAAAACGTGCTCTCGATCACCGGCCAGGGCTCCGGCCCCACGCAGCCGAGCACGTTCGTTTTGCTCATCAACGCCGCAAGTTGCCCGATGACATACGTGGCGTCTTCAAGCACAAACCGCACGCCCACGACATTGCCTTCGGTGACTTTTGTTCCCGAAATCAGAATCACGGCGTTCGGATAATCCTTTGCGATCTCCACCGCCTTCGCACTTTGATATTCGCCCGCGTGCCCAATGATCACGTTCACTTTCTGTTCATCGAGGTACTTGCGAAATTGCGTGTAGGCGCTATTGGAATTGTCCGCCGCGAATTTGAACGTCTTCGCATTCAATTCCTTTCCGATCTTGTCGAGCGCCTTCACCGCGTTCTGATTCCACCCGCCCTCGGTGTACGCGCCGGGCGTTACCAGCGCGACCTTGAATTGCCCCTCGCGCTCCTTCGCATGTGCCTCGTGCTGCGCCTTCCGCTTCTGCTGATGCTGCCAGTGCAAATAATACGCGACCCCGCCGCCCAGCAGCGCCAGCACGACAAATGACATCACGATGTTCTTCGAATTCATGCGCAGGCTCCAGAATTTTGAAAATTTTGAGTCCTACTTTTATCCGCCACGCGCGAAAGCGCAACTCAACCCGCGCGCGTTTTTTTCACGCAAAGCCGCTAAGGAGCGCAAAGCACGCAAAGAAATTTCAATTTTCCTTCTTTGCGCCCTTTGCGCTCCTTCGCGCCTTTGCGTGAAATGCTTTTACGGCCCCAGTTTCGACGGCCGCGCCCCGCTCAACCCCGGTGGCGCGTCCGGCATTTTTAACCGCGGGTCCGACAGATCGAGCCGGTACATCAATTGGTTGTAGTCGTAATTCGGTGTCGGGATCGGGCTGCCTGAAAATGCGTTTGTAAACGTCCCTTCAAAATAAATCAGATTCCCGCCCTCCTGCGCAAAATAAGGGTGTTGCATCGCGTTGTAAAAATCGCGGTTCGCGTTTTTGCGCGCGTGCGTCGCGATTTTTTTTGCGTCGCGCCATGGGCCTTCGGGCGCGTTCGCTTCGGCGAACCAGACTTCGCCGAGATAGCTCGCGCCGCCTGCCTGCACGCCGATCATCACCCACTTTTTGCGATACTCGTTCCAATACACGGAACTCGCGCCAATCGTGATGACCTTGCCGTCGTCCACGTTGCGCAAGCGAAATGGCGATTCGTCCGCTTTGATCGCGCCGCTTTCGATGAGCGCGTCGATTTCTTTGAGATGCAACGGCGGCGTAGCCTTGCGCCACTTCCAAACGAGCTTTCCCGATGCGTCGCGCTCAATCGGCGGATTTTTTTTCGAAAACGCGCTGCCATCTTTGAGACACGTGAAGCCTTCGTACGCCGACAAATCCGTGACGCTCGCCCACTCGTTTTTCACGCGCACCGTCGGAAAGGGATCCGGAAAATACCAATACTCCTGCCCGTCCACTTCCGCGCGCATCGGATGACCGTTGGGAGCAAGCGGCGCGTCCAACGGAATCGGCTTGAACTCATCGAACGCATCGGTCTGGTCGTTGTACAGCAGCAGATTTCGCTCGTACGGCACAAGCCCTTTCACGCGCGCGCAATTCGCGAGCATCCGCTCCTTGCCGGTGTCGTCCGTCACCACCAGCAGCCCGCCAATCCACGCCGGCGACGAACCGCGCTGTTTCACGTTCACCATCGCGCGCGCAAATCCGCTTTTCGGATCGGTGAAATAACTCAGATTGACGCCCACCGCCGGATCAAGCCCGCCCTTGCCCGGCAATTCCGACACCGCGCCGGACGTAAAAAAATTCCCCAGCGGATGCGACGGCCGATTTGTATCGCCCCAAAACCAATGCAGCTTCCCATTAAAAATGGCCGTCTCGACCGTGTC
The DNA here is from genome assembly GCA_035308565.1 of Planctomycetota bacterium. Lineage (GTDB taxonomy): Bacteria > Planctomycetota > SZUA-567 > H5-PLA8 > H5-PLA8 > JANXLS01. The sequence continues at coordinate 16,714 of DATGGK010000024.1, forward strand.
CTGCCCCGTCACGCGCCCGTTGAGCGCCGCCGCCTCAATCGGCGCTTTTTTGCCGAGTAAAATCGTGTCGCGATAAATCCCCCGTCCCGTCACGCGATAAAGCCGCTCCGCGATATTGATGCGCTTGAGCTTCAACTGCGCTTTGCCGCCCGGCGTAACTTTCAGCGCGACGCCGCGCGCGCCGAACGATTCGTGCGGAAATTCGTAGCCGTAACTGAAGACGCTGAACCACACGTCTTCATTCATCAACCCCGGCTCGTTGAACGCGATCAGCCCGTTGCTGTCGGTGATGTACGTCGATTTGTCCGTCGTCTGCAATTCGACCAATGGCACGCCGCGCGCGGTGGCTTCGTCGATGACTTCAATACAAAAATAATCGCTCGACGCCGCGCGAGCGCTGAGCGCGACGACAACTCCTAACGCGAGCGCAGCCAATTTTGAATTTTGAATTTTGAATTTTGAATTTCGTTTACACATTTTCAACCACCATCGCCACCGCATTCCCGCCGCCCAAACACAGCGCCGCCACGCCAAAGCGTACGCCGCGCGCCTTCATCGCGTGAATCAGCGTCACCAGACAGCGCGCGCCGCTTGCGCCCAGCGGATGGCCCAGCGCAATTGCGCCGCCGTTCACATTCAGCTTCGTCTCATCGAGATTCAACACCTTCTTATTCGCCAGCACCTGAGCCGCGAAAGCTTCATTCAATTCGATCAACCCTATGTCCTTCAATTCCAATTCCGCTTTGCGCAGCGCCGCCGGAATGGCCAGCGCCGGCGCGTGAAAAATCTCTTTCGGCGCGACACCGCTGGCCGCGTACGAGCGGATTTTCGCCAACGGCTTGAGCCCGCGCCCGCGCGCAAAATCCGCACTCGCCACGACAACGGCCGCCGCGCCATCGTTGAGCGTGCTCGCATTTCCGGCCGTCACGAAACCGTCTTTCGAAAACGCCGGCTTCAACGTCGCGAGTTTGTCGATCGACGCATCCGCGCGCGGGCCCTCGTCGCGCTCGACACTCAGCGCCGCGCCCTTTTTTTGCGGCACCGAAACAGGAACGATCTCCGCGGCGAACGCGCCCGATTCCTGCGCGGCGCTTGCTTTTTTGTGGCTCTCGAACGCGTAGCGGTCCATCTCCGCGCGCGTGATTCCAAAGCGCGCGGCGATGTGTTCGGCGGCATTGCCCATGTGCCAATGCTCGACGCAGCATTCCAATCCATCCGTGAGCAAGCTGTCTTCGAGCTTTGCATTTCCGTACGCAATGCCGCTGCGCACGCCGCGAATCAAATGCGGCGCGTTCGACATGCTTTCCGCACCGCCCGCTAGAACAGCTTTCGCGTCGCCGGCTTTGATCGCCTGCGCGGCCAGCATCACCGCTTTCAAACCGGAGCCGCAGACTTTGTTCACTGTGAAACACGGCAGCGTGTCGGGCAGCCCGGCTTTGAGCGCCGCGTTGCGCGCCGGCGCCATGCCCAATCCCGCGCTGACCACGTTGCCTAAAATCGCTTCGTCAATCTCAGAAGCGTTCACGCCGGATCGTTCGAGCGCCGCACGGAACGCCAGCGCGCCCAATTCCACGGCGCTTAACGGCGAAAGTGCGCCCAGGAATTTTCCGATGGGCGTGCGCGCCGCCGAAAGGATCACGGCTTCTTCTGTTGCGGACATCGCGGAAATCTCCTAAAACATTTGCGCCCAATTCAAGCTTCAAGATTCAATGCGTCCGATAATTTAAATCGTGGATCTTGGACCTTGAACCGCCGTTAAATAAGACGCAGGATTGACCGGCGTCGTTGAGTCAATATAGAGGATAGCGTTTAGTGGATCTGAATTCAAATGGGCGCAAATAAGATCACGTTCGAGTTGAATCGCGAAGCAGTTTCGCCGCCGTTCTCCTCACCCCTATCTCCTATCTCCTTTCTCCTGTTTCCCGAGGACCCGCAATGACCCCCGGCTTGGCGCTGCTTCAAAAATACCTGCTCGAAGGCCGCGTGTTGCGCAACCACATGTTCACGCAACGCCCGCTCGACGAAATCCTCAACGAGCGCTGCCTGGAACCCTTCGACGCGCAATGCCAGCGCGTCTTCCGCGAACTGGAAAACCACACGCGCAACGCCGCCATCCCCGACGACGAACTGGCCGCCGTCAACGACGTGCGCGAAATCGCCTACCGCACCGCGCTGGCCTTTAGCCAGTCGCCGGAATTGGCGACCGCGATCTGCGACGATTTCGAATTGATGGGCGCTTCGCTCGCCGCCGGCTACAGCGACCCGTGGCTCAACGCCCTCTGGCTCTCCTACCGCAACGGCGTGATCCCGCACAAAGCGCTGCCGCCGCAGGCGGGATCGCTGGAGGATTTTATTGATTATTGAGAGGCGGGCGAAAATGACATAAAGTGCACATTCGGACTAGGCCAAATATTCAAGCATTTGCACAAAAATTGTGCAATTTTTTTCGTATTGTAAGATCTCAGTAAATAATCGTTTGGCCTATTGACACGCGCTAAAAAATGTGGTTGAGTGCTCGCGTTAGCATCACTTATCATCGAAGGTACCTTCCGAGAAGGAGGTCTGCGTGTCCGCGTATTTTGCCCCCCCCCCCGCAAAAGTTTTGATTTTGTGCGCGCTGCGGTATTGATGGCGGCGGTTGTGTTTGCCTGCGCCGCTTCGGCCGCGGATGTCATTTCGGAGAGCAACACAATTACAACTGGGCAGATCGGGTTTACGATCTATGCCGAATATGGCGATATCGACACAGAGTGGATGTATTGGGGAATCTCCGATGCAAGCGGCACGTGGTTGTGGGGCTATTGCACTAACACCGATGCGCCGGGCGTTATCGAAGACACGCCATCTCCAAATAATGGGAGCGCCTTCCCCAGCGGCGTGTACCGATTTGAAGTTTTGCCGTATCCCTGGAATAGCGCAACCCAGCCGGCTGCCGATTTCTATTTCGCGATTCTGGCCGCGTCGCCCACGCTGACCTACGCGACGGCGACGGGCTCCTTCGTGCAGCTCAACGGCGTGGATTTAATCGGCGGTTCGAGCGTGACCATTTCAGGCGGATTCTTGTCGGCGCTTGGAATCGCGGACTCGCCGCAGTTTGGGAACGGATTGGACACAAGCAGTTTTCGTTATTCGCTCGATGGCGGCGATTACGTGGCGCCATCGGGAGCAAGCAGCTTCGATTGGAACCAATTCACTCTCGTGCTGAATAATCTCGCAGACGCTCAGCATCATCTCTCGTTCCGCATCACCGACATCGCCGGGAACGTGGGGGAAGCGGGCTATGATTTCATTTACGATTCGACCGCGCCGACGCTGTCGATGCCCAGCGGGACGATCAGGATCAACGATCCGAACGTGAATATCACGATCAACATTTCCGATGCCAGCGGGATTGACTGGTCGCGTACGAGCATCAGCGCGACGAGCGGGGTGAACTCGTGGGTTGACGGGTCAGCGTCAACGGCAACCGTGTTCGCCAGCACGGCGCTGAACGCCGGCGACGAGTTCGATTTCAACCTGACGGCCACCGATATTATTGGCAACCAGAGCAGCCTTGCAGTGCATGTGATTTACGACCCTCGGCCGACGGTGATTGCAGTCGGGCCGCTCGACAACACGTGGATCACCACCCCCACGCCATACATTTATGCGGACTTCAATGTGCCGTTCGGAACGCTCGTCGGCGCCAGTTTTACGATCAACGGGACGCCTGTAGCCACGGGAGGGCCGGATGGAAACCGAGTTTGGCCGGTGGAATTTAATTTGGCGGCGGACGGCAACTATGTGGTGGAGGTGGTCGGAACGACAAGCGCAGGATTCGCGTCGGTTCCTTACGATTGGACGTTGAAGTTGGATGGGACGCCGCCCACCATCACCCCAACTAATATCGAGCAGCGCTTCTGCCCCCTATTCGAAACCTCGTTCAACTTCGTGGATGGAAGCACCGCCCTCTTCGCCATCGCAGATCCCGTTGACTCCTTCGGCAACCCCGGCTCCGGCGTCAACTCCGCCTACGCCTTCGAAGGCGACATCGACCACCCCATCGCCGAAGCCAATTACGCCGATGGCGTTCTCTCCGTCCCGCTGGAAGTAGGCACGCACTCCCTGCTCATTTACGCCGTGGACAACGCCGGCAATTGGAACTCCAACTACATCGACTGCATCGTGGATACTGGCGCACCCGGGTTCACCAATTTTTCGCCCGCCAACGGCACCGTCGTCGACGCCTCACAATTCTCCGGCCAATTCACCACCGCCGGCATCCCCATCGACTACAACACCTTTACCGTCACCTGCGACCAGGTCACCGGTTATTACTTTTGGACCGCCGACGACTCAGGGTTCGTGATTTATACAGGCGACGACGGGCCGCTGCCCGACGGCGACGTAACTTTCGAACTTACCGTCGCCGACATCTACGGCGTCCAAAGCGACCCGTACTACTACACCGTTACCATCGACCAGACCGGCCTCCAGCTTGCATTCGTTGACGAGAACGACGAACCTTATCCGGTTGAAGGCCCCAACGCCACGTGGACAATTATGCATTCCACAGGCTGGACGATCGTCACCCTGGATGAAAACGACGCCGATGGGCAAAACGCCCAGCCCGTCGCCTACACGCAGACCGCCAACACATTTACCGTTCAACCCGTGGGCAATGGAACTCATTATTACTCCATTATTCTATCCGACGCCGCAGGCGTTCACACGGACTGGATTTGGGCCATCGTCGTCAACCGCATTCCACCGCAGGTCGTCTTCGATTCCCCGTCAGATTACGGCTACCTCTACAACCCCGCTCCCCGAATCGAAGGTTTTTTTTATTTACAAGGCAGCCACAGCATCGATACCGGTTCGCTGACTATCACGCTCGTTGGGAGCGACAACGCCAACCACGCCGTCAGCAGGTCATTCAATGGCTCCGGCTTCACACTCTTCCCATTGGAAGATTTGCCTGAAGGCAACTACACGGTCACGGGGCGAGTGGCGGATGATGTTGGGAATTGGAGTGACATTGCGACGCGGCATATAGGCGTAGATCGGACGCCGCCAGCCATATCCGGGCAATTTCCCGCGCCAGGTTCGCAACCCGCCATACCGTATTTGACAATCGCCGCGAATCTGACGGACGCCCTTTCCGGCGTTGACCCGAATTCATTGGACGTTTATCTCGACGGGCAACCCATCGCCTATACTTTTAACTCTTCCGGAACAGGCTTCGTATCCCCGGTCGATATTTCGCAGTCGCCGTTGTCCGCTCATTCAATAGAATTCACATATTCCGACGTGGCCGGAAATTCAGGGACCACGGCGGGAATATGGAATTTTACATTCCCGGCGGGGCAAGGCTTTCCTGCCATTCCACCGAGCCATCCCAGCGGAATACCGCGTCCTACCGGTCCTGGTGCGGTTAGTTCGGATGCACCGAGAGCGGATATGTATCCTGGATACGGCTACTGGCCCGGTCAATGGAATTTCGCGATCGAAGCAATTAGCTTTTCAAATGCGATCGAAATACGTGACAATGCGGGGATTGTGTTTTCTGAGCCGCAATTCAAGCCAGTATCAAAATTCAACCTTTACGGAAATCCAACGTTGATAGACGAACATTGGGATTACCCGTTGGCTTTCTCCGCGAAGACTGGCAATACCGTAAAGGTCAAAGTAATCTTTTCGCCGCTTATGTGGGGGGTCGGGGCAAACGGCGAGGCGGATGCTGCTTCGCTGCCTTTCAGTGTTCAAGGGCATGGGCCAGTTGTTAATTCCAACGGCAAAACGCTTGAGTTCCCACCAGAATTGGTGACGGTCCAGACCATGACTGACGGGAAAAAGTATTATGTTTACGAAGCAGAGTCGAAGCCAGTGGATTCGTTTGAAACAAACAAAGTTCAATTTTTCCAATCGTTCGATATTAATTGGGAATACGATAAAGACGGCCAACAGGAGGACTGGCCCCACCTTCTCGAAGCACCGACAAGACACACTGTTTATGTTGTAAGTGACGACCCCGTCGGGAGTCCGTGCCGATACCAGACCGCCTATTATTTGGCTTGCAATAAGGCAAATGGTCTATTAGGCGCGAATCCCGCTGGTAAAGCAGCGATTGTCGAGAAAATATTTGACGCATTTGCGGCGCCAGTTTTTCCGGGTCGAGTAAAGTGTGTTGACTACAAAGGAAACGAGTATGGCAATGCGTTCGCTTATTGGGGACCATTTTCTTTCCCGCCTCCAATTCCTCCCCCAGCGGGTTCGCCGCCGGGTACGCCACCCACATATCCGCATAACGACGATTGGTTTATTGCAAGCGGACTGATTAAAAATCAGGATGGAAGGTGTGGTGCGTGGTCACAGTTAAATCAGCACGCGATCCAACTCAATGGAATCGACGCAACAATATCGAGTATTGCCGGGAAACGCGCAGATGGAGTTAAAACAACAACCACTGTTGACGGTCAAACGGTAATAAGAGACGAATGGCGTTCCAACACACTTTTTGCCAAAGCAACAGCACCAGGTCAAAACAATGCCGCGCCGAATTTTAGATTTGCAGACCACGCCGTCGTAAAGGCAGCGGGAACGACAAACCAATACTTCGATCCATCATACGGAAATAAGTATCTTACGTTTTTAGCGCTGCAGACTTCGGAATTCGACGGATTTACTTGGTTTGTTACCAGGTGGGTGAATGATGTGTTTTCCGGTTCCCCGGACGGTTTTATCCCGGGACCCGGGACTCCGCCGGCCGAGAATCCATTTCCCATCGGAACAGTTTTACCCGGAGCCGCTGGGGTCATTTATGATACCCCAATTAAATTGGAGTCAACAGATGATCATCGTTAGCGAAGATAATAAAGCGGATGGTGGGCACGGAGATAGAAACAAGGGCATTCCCCTGTCGCTCGCGCTTTTAGCTGTACTTTTCATTCCGAATGCACATCGCGCAATTTGCGGCGACGCTAATGCTGAGGACGCCCCTGTTAAAACAGTATTTTCATCGACCAATGAAAGATATGGATTTGAAGTAAAAAGACACCGACTGCAAATGAAAACTTCTGAAAAGCCTCCGGTGTTGCTTTCAGGCGAGGAAGATCTTTTTCGCGACATTTTGACAATGCAATTCATAGAAATTGGCCCAATAATGAATTATTACCAAGGTACTCTAAAATCCAGAGGCCAGATACTTACATTTCGGATAATTGTCGGTGGGAACAGTGAGGATCAAATATTTGACGACGCCGTACTTTTCGATGAAACACTATATTTGATCGCGCGCTTCCCAGGGGACCAAGGATATGTGCTTTCAGTGTTTAATATCGATTTCAAGAACAAAAAAGTTACGCCACAGAAAGGCGCGAGTCTTGACCGTCAAGATAGGATTAAGGCTTATCAAGATACAGGGTTCATGGGATCGAGCGGAAAGCTGCTAATTGCGGATAACGAGAATGTCTTTATAGCTATCCCGGAACGCAAGCCTCCTGGGGTTATATTGTATAAAAAAGTGCCGAGCATTATCCCGAACACACCAGGCAAGTTTGAGCGCGTTGACAGCGTTAAAAAAATGACGCCGGAAAATAAAGAAAATAAGGGGACAGACTACTAGAAAAATCGAAATGCGGCGACAGACATATTGATTCAACGCGTAGTTTGTATTCCCGCGCAGATCCCGACCTGTGCTCAACCCGATCACCGACCGCGACGCGCAGAATGTGGTGGTCCAACACCGCCCCCAGCGCTAGCTTTGGTTGCAGCGAGCGGTCGAAAAGCAGCGGATGATTGGTGCGTTTGCGCGGCCAGCCATTGAGCTAGCTTCGGCCGTCGTGCAGGCCCCCGAAACTCCGGAACAGACGGCGCATTTATTTTCCTCCGTCCACTCAACTATACCAGACGGCAAAACAATGCGCCGTCTGGTATTTTGATATTTACACAGATCGACCCACCAGGTGTTCGCGTCCAATTCACGCCGGAACATTCCAGCAATCGAATTGGCCAAGCCAAAGAGACTCAGGCAGATGGCTACGATGCGAGACATGGAATTCCTCCCGTACGTGTATCGACAAAATCGTGCGCGACGGCGAAAGGGATATCCGCGTAGTTCTTCGGGAGTCTCATCGCCGACCGCCGCGAATTGAAAACGACGAATCAACGCGGCCGTCGCCGCTCGTACAGCACGGAATCGGGATTGTGCTGAAGAATGAATTGAACGTGGTTGCGGCGCGGGAGGAGTTGGAGCATCCGGAAAAGATTAAGATCAGCAAAGCGGACGAGCGGCAGGAATTCTAAATGCCCGCCTCGCCGCGCTCACTTCTCCCGCCTCATATTTATTCCATCAAAAATAATGTGCTCGTCGCCAAGTTTCGCCTTCGCCGGGTCCAGCGCGGTATTCATCGGGATCACAGTGTGTTTCACGGCCGTGCCATTCGCAGGACTGAGGGTCAGCGTGTTGCCGGAGAGCGCGTAGGAGCCGGTTTCGGTTTTTTCGGTGGCGGCGTTGTTTCCGGGGACGTGATGAATGCCGCCAAGCGTGGTCATCGAATAGGTGCCGGCGGCGGCGAAGATGATGGTGCGCGAGGAACTGGCGTTCGCGGTGGTCGCGCCCCAGGCGAACTGGCCGGTCAGTTTGTGATCTTTGGGGAACGCTTCCGCTTTCGACACCAGGCCGCCGTCGAAGGCGGAGAGTTTGCCGCCGGAGAATTCGACGCTGAGCGTTTGCGCGGGTTTTCCGCCGCCCCAGGAGACGTTGACCTTCGCGCCGGCGAGCGTGTAAGTGCCGACGTTCTTTGGATTGTCTTTCGCTTCGGCGTCAAAATCGATTGGGTGAACACCGTGCGCGGGATCAATGGCGATTTTGTTGCCGGGGCCAAAATAGAGTGTGTTGATCGAGAGATTTCCGAAGGCGTAGAGCGTGCGGAGATAGAGGCCAGATTCGATTTGTTCGGCGCGGGCGGTTGTGGCGACGAGCAGGATTGCGGCGATTGGGGCGAGCATAAAGGCGGGGCGGTTCACGGTGGATTCCTCCTAATAGAGCCAGCCGCCCAAATCTAGCAGGGATTTTGCAATTGCAACCCTCGAAAAGTCGTGCTCATCTTCAATGTTTTCTCCATGAAAATAAATCGGGCCGCCCAACTTGGGCGGCCCGATGACGAGGAGGGGGCGCCTCCCGTTTAACTATTCGGCGATGACCCAGGTGCTGTCCGGGTTGAAGGTCGCTTCGTGCGCCGTGACGCTCGAACCGCGGTCCTTCTGGTAGATCGTGCCCGCGTTGCTGATGATGAACGCATTGCGGCCCACTCCGTCGTACTGGTTGGAGACGGCGCTCAAGCCATAGCCCAGCGTCATCGTGCCGTTGCCGTCAAGGAAGCTGCGCGCGCCGCCCGGAGCGCTCGCGCCCGCGGCGGTGAGGACTTGGAACACATAGCCGGCCTTCGGGACGGCAGTGGACAACGGCGCGCCTTCGGCGTTGCCGAACGCGCGGTCGATCAGCGCGATGTCGCCGGCGCCGGCGGTGTTTTCCAGCAAGCTGTTGTTGCCGGAGAGCGTCTGCGCATACTCCAGAATCCCGTCGTGGTTATAATCCGTCCGGCGATAGATGTCTTCGGCCGTCGCGAACGCCTTGCAGGCCGCGACCGCAGCCGTCTCGTTGGCCGCCATGCGCGAGCGCAGCAGATTGGGAATCGCAATCGCCGCGATAATCGCAATGATCGCCACCACAATCATCAACTCAATCAGTGTAAATCCTTTGCCCTTCATGTCCTCGCTCCTTTCAAAAAAAGCCCTTGGTTCCCCGAAATTCTCCGCGCCCCAGAGCGCGGAAGCGCCCCCGATGGCGATTTCAGTAAAGCCAAGTGGCGTGCCGAAGTGTCAGAAAAAACGTTTGCGACGAATCGGCATAGCGAAGTGACGTCTGTAAGGCATTTGAATTAAAAGATTTATCGGTTCAAAGAAATCCTTTATCGAACTGTTCACCGTCATTCCAGCCGAAGTAACGGCGAATAAGACTGACGTAAAGTGGCAGAAAAGTAACGTAGAATTTCAATGCATCGTGCATTTTTGTCACTACGTGCATTCATAAAACGATATATTCTCTGGAGTTCAATAAAAATGGCCGTCCACTGGACGGCCATCGTTGGAGACGGATGTACTTCGGGGGAACTATTCGGCGATCACCCATGTGCTGTCCGGATTGAAGTTCGCTTCCTGCGCCGTCACGCTCGAACCCCGATCCTTCTGGTAGATCGTGCCCGAGTTGCTGATCACGAACGCATTGCGGCCCACGCCGTCATATTGGTTCGACACCGCGCTCAATCCATAGCCCAGCGTCATTGTGCCGTTGCCGTCCAGGAAGCTGCGCGCTCCGCCCGACGCGTTCGCGCCCTGGCTGGTCAACACCATGAACACATAACCCGCCTTCGGAACCGCCGTGCCCAGAGGCTGCCCTTCCGCGTTTGCGAACGCGCGATCGACCAACGCGATGTCGCCGGCGCCGGCCGTGTTCTCGTACAAGCTGTTGTTGCCCGACAAAGCCTGCGCGTATTCCAGAATCCCGTCCTTGTTGTAGTCCGTCCGGCGGTAAATGTCTTCCGCCGTCGCGAACGCCTTGCACGCCGCCACCGCCGCCGTTTCGTTGGCTGCCATGCGCGAGCGCAGCAAGTTCGGAATCGCAATCGCCGCAATGATCGCAATGATCGCCACGACAATCATCAACTCAATGAGCGTAAATCCATGCTTCTTCATGACTGTATCTCCCCTTGTAATCCGTTTTAGAGCTTTGTGTGCACCTTGCGACGCGCAAAGTATATGCACTACGTGCTCTTTCCACGGGGATGATACACCGTCCCGATATACAAAAGCAAATCCGCGCCTCAAAATGGCATATTATTCTCATGTGCATCAAAACTTAAACATATTATACACAATGCTTTGCATTTAATTATTACATTGTGCTCATTCTTTTATTTTCCTAGAAAAACGTCCACAATTTCGTGATCGTTTCGCGCCACCATGCATTTTCCAGAGAACGCCGGATGCGACCAATTCACTGGCCTCCCCGGCAGCTTATTGTCCGGCTCCAGAATATGCGCGCGGCTGATTTCCTCATAGCCTTTTTCGCTCAATTTCGCGATGATCAAATCGCCTTTTTCATTCGGCAGAAAAAATCGATCGCCGTTTTTGATGATAAACGCATTCGCCCACCGCACGCCTTCTTTCTGCTCGTACGGCCCGCCCGTCGGAATGAAACTCTCCCACACCCGCTCGCCGGTTTCCGCCTTCAAACAGCGGAATTGCCCATAGCTGCACACGCCGTAAATGTATCCGTTCTCGATGAACGGCGTCGGAATGATGCTGTGCAGCGTATCCGTGTTCCGCTCGCTCATTTTCTCGCCGCGCCACAGCACCTCCGGCTGTTCTTTTCCCTTCTCGAATTTCAACATCATCGCGCCATTGTAAAACGCCGTCACGAACAACCCGTCGCTCCCGTCCGCCAATTTCGTCGCCCGCGGCATCGACACCGATAACCCGTTGTTCGATTTAAATGGCTGCGTCCAATACACTTTCCCCGTCTCTGGATCCAGCCCGTTCACCGCCTCCGGATGCCAGATGATCAATTGCCGCTTCCCGTTCAAATCGTAAATCACCGGCGGCGCATACCCCGGCTCCGCCGCCGTCAGCGCTCGCCAAATCTCTTTCCCGGAATCCTTGTCGAACGCCATCACAGTCGTTCCCGGCCCGCGCGCCAGCGAGATCAATTTCTTCCCATCCAAAAGCGGCGAAGCCGCAAAGCCCCACATCGGCGACGTGACAGCCAGTTCCTTCTTAAACTCATGCGATCAAATCACTTCGTCCTTGTCCGCATTCAAACACAGCAGATTCCCTTCCGCGCCCAGTGTATAAACCTTTCCATCCGCGATCAGCGGCGTTGTGCGCGGCCCGCTTCCATACGAAATCCCATACGGACAATCGTACTCATGCATCCACAACGTCTTCCCGTTCGCCTGATTCAAACACAGAATTCGCTCCTTGCCCGGAACCACGCTCCGATCAAACGCATTCTTCGCCGCCTCCGTGCCTTGCGCCAGCAAGTGGTCAAGCACAAACACCTTCCCGCCCGCCACCGCCGGCCCCGCATACCCCGCCCCAATCGGCGCCCGCCACAGAATCTTCGGCCCACCCGCCGGAAACTTCTCCAAAATCCCCGTCTCGTTCCAAATGTCATCCCGATTCAACCCCATCCACTGAGGCCAATCGTCCGCCAGCACCCACGACGTGCAAGCCGCCCAAACCACCACCGCCCAAATCGCCATCGTTTTCATCGTTCGTTGTCCCGCCTTTAGGCGGAATGGCGCCGAGCCCACGCCAGCACCATTCCGGGGAAAAAGTTGCACATCATGGGGTGCCAAGGACTGGTACTCCGGTCCTTGCTGTTTGCGCCTCCGAATCACCGTGTATTCCTTTGCAAGAATTGCCTTGCTGTGGCGCCTCCGCGTGACACTCTATTCTGAGCAAATGTTGCACATCGTTCAAGAACCGCGACCGCAAGGGAGCGGCAAATTACCATGCAAAAGTTGCACATCATGCGTTCGGGTGCCAAGGACCAGTCCTTGCTGTGGCGCCTTCGCATCACGCTCGATCCATGCATATGTTGCACATCGCTCAAGAACCGCGACCGCAAGGAACGGCAAAATCCATGCAAAAGTTGCACAATGTGCTCAGCCATTCCAGTAAACTCAATCGCATGAATTAATTGCACATTATGCACCAAACCCCCTACCCCGTCATTGCGATTGCGTGAATTCCGCCTCGCAATTCGCCCATTGCCCTCAAATCTATTGCCTCCATTAGGGTACCACACAAAACGCTAACGTCAAGCCCTTCTTCCCAAATAATCCCTCGATTGCGGCAAGAAATTCACACCCGTGAGAAGCACCGGCTTTTCCGCCACGGACTGGCAAATTGCTGTTATTAGCCACGGAGTGGCGACACGCTTCTAATAGCCGTGACCGTAGCGCGTACCCGCGCAAGGCCACGGTTTCCACCGCACAAATCCCCCAAGCCGCGTAGCGGCGACACCCCCGCGCGCCACAGGATGCGTCCCCAAAAATTCAATCTCCCTTCCGCGCCTCGCGTCTCCGCCTTTCATTTTGCATTCTTCATCACTGCTGCCCAAACAGACGCGCAAGGCGCCTCGCCGCTGTTTGCCCTGAAGGGGCTACACATCTTAGCCCAGGGCGTAAGCCCTGGGTTCCGTCCCCGCATCGCCAAAGCCCTGCAAGGGCGACACAACGGTTTGCGGTTACCGCCCGCATCGCTTTATGAATTCTGCACGCGTTTTGGACAAGAGATATCTTTCATTTTGAATTGACACGCCACAAACATCATCACAACGGCCGTCGAAAGATGAATCTGAAAGCGCCCACGGCGCGGAACCGTCGCCATATTTCAATCCCCCTTCCGTGCCGCGCGCCGGCGGATGAGCCATTCGCAGACGAACCACGTCGATGAAAGAAGGCCGAAACCAGCAAGCGCATCAACCGAAATGCCAGTGTAATAAAGTTGCGGACCAAGCCCAGTTCCGGTGTTCCCCCAAGTAAAATACCCATGGCTTCGGTACGCATTCATTGGCCACCCAAAAAACGTCTGTTCAACTAACGCGGGACACCCGTCCCCGAACTGGTGCTCAACTGACTCGTTCTTGTGTACATTCGCCCAAATAATCCCCCCCGCCACAAACATCAACACGACAGCCGTCGAAAGATGAATCTGAAAGCGCCCACGGCGCGGAACCGTCCCCATATTTCAATCCCCCTTCCGCGCCGTGCGCCGGCGGATGAGCCATTCGCATAGGAAACACGTCGCGGAAAGAATCACGACGCCCAAAAATAAATCGATCACGATGGAAGAGTATCCAGAAAACGCCCGCCATGAATCGACGCGGTCTCGCGCTTTGTCGCCAACCACCGTGACAGTAACGTCGGTCACGGCGACGGCGGGCCAGCCATAACCGAGAATTGAAGTTTCTGAACTGAAATGAGTGCCCATTTTCTCCGCCGTCGAATCCGGTTCGCGCTCGTCTTCCGCAATCGTTCCGAACGGAATCGAGTATTCATAACGTACCCGAGCCAGATCAACCGCAAATTGTGCCGTGCTCAATCGATCCCTATCGATTGGCGCGTAAAGCGATAAACTGCCGTCGGGACGAAGCTCAATAGGGCGCACTTTTACATTCGCCCAAATAATCCCCCCCGCCACAAACATCATCACAATGGCCGTCGAAAGATGTATCTGAAAGCGCCCACGGCGCGGAGGCGTCGCCATATTTCAATCCCCCTTCCGCGCCGCGCGCCGGCGAATGAGCCATTCGCAGAAGGCATATACACCTACTAGAATCAAAAACGCGATCGACAAGTCGAATGCGAGCAATCGCTCGTCATACGTATAGCTAGTCGGCACGTTAAACTTAAAGCCGTTCTTATCGGTCCATGCAGCCCCGTACCACGGCCGGACAGCACAGAACGGCCAGCCGTAGGCCGCACGGCCGTCTACCCGTCCTTCAACTAAGTTCGCCCACATCAACCCCCCCGCCACAAACATCAACACAATGGCCGTCGAAAGATGAATCTGAAAGCGCCCTCGGCGCGGAACCGTCGCCATATTTCAATCCCCTTTCCGCGCCGCGCGGCGACGGATGAGCCATTCGCAGACGGACCAGACGGCGAAGAGAATTAGGAGCGCCACGGCGACATCAATAGCAATGCTCCATCCAAGCGGCATTGGGTACCAGTCTAATTCTCCGTCAGAGGTCTCAAAGATTACAATCGCCTTTACAACGCAAGGCCACCCGTAAGCGTCTAAGTACATGGGATCTGTTTTTTCTAATTCAGACCACCGCGTCACCCGAGAAGGCTGCTTAGTTACATTCGCCCAAATCAACCCCCCCGCCACAAACATCATCACAATGGCCGTCGAAAGATGTATCTGAAAGCGCCCACGGCGCGGAACCGTCGCCATATTTCAATCCCCTTTCCGCGCCGCACGGCGACGGATGAGCCATTCGCATAGGAACCAAACTGCGAAAAGAATCGCCAGTGCGACTGCGACGTCGACAGAGATCGCTCGTGCATCGTAGACGTTCTTAAACGTCATGTCACTGGGGAATGGAACCCCAGTTGCCACAGTTATAGCCGGCTTTCGTTTCCAAATCGGCACATCGCTCCAAATCGCAGCCCACGGCCATCCATATATACCGTAAATGCTAAGTCTCACATTCGCCCAAATAATCCCCCCCGCCACAAACATCAACACAACGGCCGTCGAAAGATGAATCTGAAAGCGCCCACGGCGCGGAACCGTCGCCATATTTCAATCCCCCTTCCGCGCCGCGCGCCACGCAATCCACCGCTCGCACACGAACCACACCGCGAAAAGAATCGTGAGGGCGATCAACGCGTCAACTACCGCATAGGCATACGAAATTTCTTCTTTACGGCCGCCAGAAAGCGCAAGCTCAAGATCCGACCTGAAAAAAGGCGTGACATGAAACTCCGGATCCTCAACGCCCTCTTGCCAGTATGACTTCCTGATTGCGCCGATAGGCCATCCCAAATCCGTCGTAATCGCATAATGACCACGCGCGGCAATGCGCTCCGCCACATTCGCCCAAATCAACCCCCCCGCCACAAACATCATCACAATGGCCGTCGAAAGATGAATCTGAAAGCGCCCACGGCGCGGAACCGTTCCCATATTTCAATCCCCCTTCCGCGCCAAAGGCGCGTACTACGACAGCCCAGCCCGAAGCGAAGCGCAGGGCTGGGTCAATCCGCTCGAACGAAACAATAGCTCCAACGGAGCGAACTACGTCTCAAGCGCTGAGTTCAACATCACGGCCTTGCCGCCGGCACCACCACCACCACCCGAAATCCAACGTCGTCGAATCCGGTATCGGGCGAGCCGTAGCGGCTGGACGACCGGCACAGCCACGCAATGCTGAACCAACACCCGCCGCGCACAACCCGCTTGGCGCCAGGATCCGATGGAGCCTGCGCTGCATAAGAATCTTTATAAAAATCCTGGCACCACTGGTAGATGTTGCCGTGCATATCGTACAACCCAAACGCGTTGGGTTTCTTCTGTCCAACGGGATGTATCGTGCGGCCGCTGTTAGCGTCGAACCAGCCCGCTGCATCCAGATCGCCGTCGCTGTCACCGGAATAAAAGCGCGTCCGAGTCCCCGCGCGGCACGCATATTCCCACTCCGCTTCCGTCGGCAAGCGCGCTTCAAACGATGTGTCGCCCGATTTTCCGTTGAGCGTCTTGCAAAACTCCGTCGCCTCGTCCCACGACACATATTTGACGGGCAGGTGCGTGCCTTTGAACAAGATTAAATAGTATCGCATCAGCACATTGTACTGTTCTTCCGTAACCGTGTACTTTCCCATGTAAAATGGCTGCGCGATCGTGACCGAATGCGCCGGTTTCTCATTAGCCGGCAGCTTCTCGAACTCCTTCATCTCGCTTTCATACCGAGCTTCCTCTTTCTCAGCAAGTTTGACGCGCGCAAAACCGCCAACGCAAGCGCCCATGGCCATCGTCATAAGCAAGAGCCACCGCAGCGAAAACGAGAACCTCTTCTTTACCGCGTATTTTCCAAGCAACGCCAAAATAAGCAGTGCCGCCACGCCCCCACCGATCCAAAAAATCCACACCGCCCCCGCCACCGTCACCCGCGGCTTCTCCGGCGCCGCCGACCCCATCACAAACTCCCCCGCCGGAATCAACACCAACTCCATCGAAACCCCTCCGCCCAAATCAATCGACTTCGTCGCCGCCATCCCCACCCGATCCGCATAACTCTTCACCGTCTCCTTCCCATCCCACAACGGAAACGCGCGCAGCCCCTCCGCCGCAAAGAGTGGAAGCCCACAAGCAAAAAACACAAGCAAAAACCTTCGCATCAGACGCCCCTCAGTCCCATCAGCCCCATCAGCCCTATAGGCCCTATGAGGCCTATTTCGCCCCTACCCTAAAATGCACACGTTTGCACGTGCTGCACCGTGCCTCACTCGTGCTCTTAAATTCTTTCCGATAATGTACTTCGTTATTTGACACGCACGACGTGCATGATACTATCTCACTGTACGCACAATGTGCCGTCGCATTGTGCATGAGACCGAAACGGAGCTCCTATCATGCATCTCAGGTCAGCCTTCAAAGCCCTCCCCGCCCTCCTCGCACTCGCCCTGCTCTCAGGTCATTCTTTTTTTTCGTCCGCAGCCTCGTATTATCGGACTTCACTCCAAGACATGACCACCCGCGCCTCCGCCGTGGTTGAAGTCAACGTCCTCAGCCGCACTTACCCCGCGATGCCCGACGACCAGTTCCAACGGACACACGTGCAGGTCGCCGTCACCCGGAACCTTAAAGGCGCGCTCCCTGAAAACATCACCCTCGACCTCCCCGGCGGCGTGCGGGGCAACCAGGTTTTCCTCGTCGCCGATTCCGCCGACTTTCAGATCGGCGAACGCGCCATGGTCTTCGTCAAAGAACCGCAGCCCGGCCAATATATGGTGCAGGACCTCGGCCTTGGCAAGTTCAATATCGTCACGCGCGATGGCCTTGATTTCGTCGAAAGCCCGCTCTGCCCCAAAGCCATGCGCGACAACGCCGGCGCCGACGCCTCCCTCCTGACCAAGTCAATCCCCTACGACGCTTTCTGCACGCTCGTCAGCTCTTACGCGAAGAACGAAGAACCGCGCGTTAGCCCGCTCAAATTGGCCATGAACCTGCAGAATTCCACGTCGCACGTCTGCGATCCGAACAAGCCCTGCTCGATCTCCGCTGACGCGCTGCGCATGGCCGACGCCGCCAAGCAATCCCGCTCGCACTGGAGCTTCGCACTCTGCTGCGCGTTCATGGCGCTCTGCGCGGGCGTGGTGGTCTACGCGCGGCGGCGAAACCGCTCTGTCGCAGTCCCGGCTCGCGCGCGCTCGTTCAAATCCGTCCTCCTCGTCCTCACCGCGTCCCTCCTCGCCGGAGCCGCGCTGGGCGGCAGTTGGTCGCTCGCCTACGTGGCCTCCGGCCCCGTCTGGAATCTCGCCGACACCACCCAACCCGCCAAAGTCTCGAACGGCCAGGTCGTCTGGAAGCAGAGCACGCAAGTCTCGAAGACCAACAGCAACGTCATGGCGGACGTGCAAAGCTCCTTCGACAAATGGGCCAGCGTCAACAATTGCACTCTCGCCTTCACCAACGCCGGCACAACCACCAACACGCAGCACAGCAGCAGCGACAACGTGAATTTCGTCGCCTGGGATCCGAATCCGAGCAGCGATTTCTCCAGCGCCACGCTGGCCATCACCTACTCGGTCTATACCGTCGGCAGCCCCTCGTACTTCATCGACTGCGACATCATCTTCAACGACCGCGACTTCTCCTGGGGAACGGGCGGAGTGGGCAATTCGAAATCCGTCTCGCTCCACGAAATCGGCCACTTCGTCGGCCTCGCGCACACCACCAATTCCCAAGCCGTCATGTATCCGTACGATCAAGGCTACCTGCAACTGTCGTCTGATGAAACCACCGCCGCGCAAACGTTCTA
This sequence comes from Planctomycetota bacterium, assembly GCA_035308565.1. Taxonomy (GTDB): domain Bacteria; phylum Planctomycetota; class SZUA-567; order H5-PLA8; family H5-PLA8; genus JANXLS01. The sequence goes on from DATGGK010000024.1 coordinate 35,309, forward strand.
CCCCGGTTCCGGCACCAAAACCCCGCCACCTCCCCCGCCCGGCAGCGTGACCGCCGTCGTCGCTGCCAGTCCCGTCTCCGGCCCCGCGCCCCTGAACGTCGGCTTCGACGGCAGCGCTTCCCAAGCCAGCGGCACAACCATCTCGTCCTATCAGTGGAATTACGGCGACGGCGCCAGCGGCAGCGGCCAAACCGCCAGCCATTCCTACACCAGCCCCGGAAGCTACACCGCCACGCTCACCGTCTCCGACAACAGCGGAAACACCAGCAGCGCCACGACGACCATCACCGTCACCAGCGGCGGCTCACAAAGCGGCGGTGGCGGCACCGGCGGCGGTACTGGCGGCGGTGGAATTGGCGGCGGCAGCGGCGGCACGAACACCGGCACGGTCCTGAAAGGCAGCTTCAAACTGAACTTCCGCGCCTCGGGCTACGATTCCTTCGCGCTGACCATGCTCTCAGAAAACATCGTCAACTACACGCCGAACCCCAACGGCGGCTCGCTGGTCAGCGGCACGGTCAACATCGCCGGCGCGCAATACCCGTTCACGTTCAATCCGTTCTCGCAGAAAGTTCAGTCGTCCGGCGCCCTGAAAGTCTCCGTGCGCCAGAACCTGGGCACGATCGCGATCACGCTGAAAAACGTGAACCTCCAATCCGCCCTGGCCACCGTCGGCGCCGGCAACGAAAGCGACTTCGGCAAGCAGATCACCGTCCCCGTCACAGTCTCGCTCAACGACGGTTCCGGCCTGATGCTCTCGAACCAAGTCCCCTTCACCTACTACAGCGCCGCCAACAAAGCCGGTATGGGAAAGTATTAAACTGTACCGCCGGCGTCACTCCGGCCCGTTTCGCGCAGCGAAACGCCGCCGTTCTCCCCCTCTCCCCCTTGGGGGAGAGGGGCCGGGGGTGAGGGGTGGCTGCGCTCCCCGCAGACAGATTTTACCTATCGGCCCTATCAGTCCTATCCGCCCTATTTACTGCGCCGCTTCCAATCAACACCCGGTAGGATTCCCCACCCCTCCCAAGTCTCTCCCCTAGATGGAGGAGCAGCACCCATGCCCAAAGGCCGTGGCGACCCCAACGCAGAAACCGATCAGAACATGATCGACAAAAGCATCTCGTTCGAAAAGCGCGACATGCACAAAGCCTGGCCGATGGTCAAAGGCTGCGGCCTGCTCATCGCCGGCCTCATCGGCTTCATTTATCTCTCGATTTACGTCTTCAAAAATTTCAGCAACTGGTTCTAAATCGCGCGTCGTTTCTGACCCCTGACCCCTGACCCCTGACTCCTGAGCCCCTGCCCCCTGACTCCTGACCCCTGTCTCCTGTCTTTACCCCAGCAATTTCAAAAACTCTCGCATCATGGCCGGATGGTCCGGCCACGCACGAGCGGTAACCAGCTTCCCATCTACCACCGCCTCCGCCTCGTCGAAATTCATCGTCGCTTTGTACGTCCCGCCCGCGCGCTCCACGTCCGCCTTCAACGCCGGATACGCCGACATCGTCCGCCCTCTGCATTTGTCGCACGCGACCAGCACCTGAGCCGCGTGGCAAATCGCCGCAATCGGCTTGTTCGCATCGAAGAAATGATTCACGATCGCAACCGTGTGCGGATCGTTGCGGATGTACTCCGGCGCCCGCCCGCCCGGAATCACCAGCCCCGCATACTCCTCCGGCTTCACCTGAGCGTAAGCCAACTGAGCCGGAATGCGATACCCCGGCTTCTCCGTGTACGTCTCCCATTCCGGCTCGAAATCATGCACGACGCTGCGCACCACTTTCCCGCTGGGCGAAGCGACGACGGGTTTGAACCCCGCTTCAAGCAGCCGCTGAAGAGGATACATCACCTCCAGCGATTCAGCCGCGTCGCCGGTGAGTATGAGAATCTTCTTGCTCATTGGAGAACCCTTTCATTTGTCATTTGGTATTTGTCAATTGTCATTTGTCATTTAACGGCGCGCTGAAATTGATGCAAATGACAAATGACAAATGATTAGGGCTTCGCCATGAACCCCACATACGACGGCCCCTTCGCCACCGCATAAGTCCCAATCTTCTTCAATGTCCCCTTCATCTCATCGCGCGCAAACACCGTCACGTTCCCGCCGTTCTGATTCGCCACCACCGCGAACTTCCCCGTCGGGTCCAGCGCAAAATCGCGCGGCACTTTAATCTCCCCGCCCGCATCCTCGCGCGCGATGAACGTCAGCCGCCCCGAGCCCTGATCGATCGAATAAATCGCAACGCTGCTGCGCGTAAACGGCTTCGTCCCGTCGCGATTCGATCCGTAGATAAATTTCCCATCCGGCGAAATCAGCACATGCGCCGTGGACATCCCTTTCAAATCCGTTCCTTCCGCAACCGTCGAAATCCATTTCGGATCCGAAAGCAGCCCCTTCGCGCGGTCGTACATCCAACTGTCCAGCGTGCAATTCAATTCGTTGATCGAATACGCAAACTTCCCGTTCGGATGAATCGCAAAATGCCGCGGCCCCGCTTTCGGCGCGCTCGCCGTCGCGCTCGGCGGATCGTTCGGCGTGAGCTTCCCCGTCGCTTCATCGAACTTGTATTGGTTCACCACATTCGTTCCCAGAAACGGCACAAACACAAACTTCCCGCTCGCATCGACCACCACTTCATGCGCATTCTTCCCGCCCAAAATCGGTTCCAACGGCGTGCCCAACGATCCGTCCGGATTAATGGGCGCAGTCCCAATGTGCCCGCTGCCATAATTCCCCGCAAAGACCCACTTCCCATCCGGATGCACCGCGACATGACAAGGCCCGTCGCCGCCCGACGACACCTCGTTAAGCTTCGTCAAATGCCCGTCTTTCGGATCGATCGCATACGCCGAGACCAGCCCCTTCCCCGTTTCGTTTGCCGCATAAATAAATTTACGCGACGGATGAATCGCCATGTACGTCGGATTCTTCCCGCAATCCGATTTGCTCAACTCCTTCAACTCCCCCGTCGCCGAATTGAATTCGAAGCAAGTGACCGTGTTGTCGTAGCCGGCGATGTAGACGAACGGATTGCCGTCAGCGGCGCGCAGTGCAGTGCTCAGCATGATTGCAGCTCCCAAAATTACGACCGAAACAAGCTTTGTCACAATGATTTCTCCAAAGATGAATGTGTCCAGTGAATACACGCAATCGAACGTCGATGCAGCGATTTTCGCGCAGCGTCTTCAAATGCCAAATCTCAAATATCCAATTTCAAATGTCAAATGTTGTTGCTCGCCGGGTGCCAAGGAGCGGTATCCCGCTTCTTGCTGTTGCGCCCTCAATTCAAAGAAAATGACACATCACAAATACCACAAATCGCTCCCGTCCAAAACGGACGCGCGAATCGCGCCGCCGCCGTCAGCCCCGGAAGAGCCTTTGAAAAAATGAATTGCCGTTTGCCCCGAAGAGGCAGCACATCTTAGAGGGTGTTTAAAAAGTGGGTGCGAGCGGAAAACGAGCGATTTTTGTTCGGATCGAGGCGCGAACTTCATGCGCTATCCGCAGGAGATAACGCTTGAAGTTCGCAACGAAGAGCCGGACAAAAAGCGCCGTTTTACGCCG
>DATGGK010000025.1:0-57055 GCA_035308565.1 Planctomycetota bacterium
GCGACCGCCTTACAGCTGCCGCAAGAACGCGGGCCTCAGCCGCGCGCGATCATACAAAGACCGAGCACGTTCCCCGTGCTAATGACCTCGCGTGACGAATGGAAGTCCCAACAATTGACGGCTTAAAGAAGCAGCATTGGACGGGTAGCTGCACTGAACATGTATCGGACGGAAACTATTGGTGCGCCCAAATATGAGGCAACTCGGCCCGTACTTGTCATTGGGGTAATCCTCGATGACTTATCCGCTCGCGATGCATTCTCGAACTTCATCGACGCTTATCTGGCGGATGATACTTTGATCCAAAGCGTGCTTTGAGAACTCGAATTGATTCCACGCAATTTTTGCGCGAATCTCCGAAATCATTATATCCCCTCGCTGGTTTGGCGCGCATTAAATCATGAAGATTCGCGCCTGTCAATCGCACGGCGTTCGCCTGTAGGATTCCAAGCGCCACTTTAGTCCCTCCATTGAACACGGCGTGCTTCCGCACGTCCGATAATTATTGCATGCGCCGCAATTGTGCGGCGAAGGTATTCAATGCGCCGCACCACGGTCATACGCAAAATTCGCAAGAGCTTCGAGGACGAAGTCGAAGTTGCCGCGCCCAGTTTCAAGGACGCGCTGTTTGTCTTCGAAATGGCGGAATTGCCCGAGGACCTCAAAGTCTGCCCGGAAATAGTGCGCGAATTCAAAAAAACCGCCGAGGCGCAAACCACCTGCATCGTCACCGCCGGCTCGGTGCTCGACGCCGCTGAAAAAATCGACAAATTCAAAAACCGGCATTGCGGCAGCAGCTTTACGCTCGCGCTGATTAATCTCAACCAGTTCGAAGACGTGGACGAATTTAAATTTCTGATGCAGCGTTCGGTGCTCGGCAATCCGCGCACGATTTTCGTCGGCACCATGCGCCACATGACCAGCGCCGTGTACACGGAAGCGCGCAACAAAGTGCTGCTCGAAGACGAACTGCGCTTCGGCGCGCCCAGTTGCATCGACAGCTACGGCGCCTCCAACCGCGGCGACGTTTACGGGCGGATTGGGCGGCTGGCCGCGGCGTATCTGCGCGATTCTGAAGAACGCACACGCGTCGGCAAAACGGGGTCGGTCTTTTTGCAGCGCACGTCGCCAGCGCTCGAGGAACTCTACAAAATTCCCACCGCGTTTTACGGCAACCGATTCAAGCGGCCGGCGAAGTAAGAGACACGGGACGCGGAGATTGCAAATCACGCGGATTTTGAAATGGATTGCGGCGTTATGTCTTACGCCTGAATTTGCCAGGCAGGTATTTCACAAAGAAGAAGAACAGCGCCCCTATCAGCGGCAGCATCACTACTCCCCGCCACAAGCGGCTGCGCGGGCGCAGCGTCCACGCCTCCAGTCCCATCCAAACTACAATCGCCAGCGCCACAATCGCGCAGATCGCGATGAACACCATGTCCGCCAAAAAATGCATCCCGCTTTCATGGCGGCCGAGGTTGTTGAAGAACTGCGAATTCACGATCTTGAAATCGCCCTTCACCGTGCGCTGCACCACAAATTCGTGAAAGATCGTATTTTCGATAGGAGTGCGCAGGTCGGCGGGGCGCGCATCATTGAGATATATGAATTTCAGCCGCAGCGTCACTTCCACATTGTAGCGGTTGCGCGAGAGCTGGCTTTCCTGCAGCGGCCGGGCGGCACGAAATTCGAGGTACCGCGCTTCCGCGAATTCTCGCTTGAGCGATTCGACGATGCGCGTTTTGTCGCTGCTCCCCGCCAGCAATTCAGCGGCGTCGTTCGCGTCACCTTTCTTGAACGCATCGCCGAGTTTTGCAAACAGTGCGTCCAGATCGTCGAGATCGTCGTCGGTGAGGTCCACGCGTTGAAAATCGGCCGGCTTCACTGGCGTTTCAGCATGCGCCGGTCGCGCCGCGAAACACCACAACGCCGTACAAAACATCATCGCGCATTTCGCGATTCGCGGGGATTTTCTGCCGCGAATCGCGGATGCGGAAAGAGTAAGTGGTCGGCATGGCAAGGGAAGATGTACTCGTCGATTATCCGCGCGATTTGATGAAAATGTCTTTCACGTCCTTAAGCGTGTAGCCGTTGTCGCACATGCGCCGGATCAGCTTCACCAGTTCCTCGGCGCGGTCGGAAAACAGCCGCTGCCCGCCCTTGGTCACGTCCTCCGGCTCTAGCAAACCCATCAGCACGTATTGGTGCAACGCCTGCCGCGTCAAGCCCGTGCGCCGCGACAACTCGCCTGCCTTGTACAAGCGCTTCACCGCGCTCGCCACGCCGCTGTCCGCCGCCGGCATCGTCATCACGTTTTCCTGTGTAATCATCGCCCCGCCCTCCCAAAACGACAGTCGAAGGTCGAAAGTCGAAACAGTCAAAGTCCACTGCATGCTTGCGTTCTTCAACGTTCGACTAGCCGTTATTCAGTCATCGCCCGCACATCCAGCAACTTGTCCAATTCGTCCTTCGGCATCAAATTCTTTTCCGTCGCCAACTGTCGCACGGTCTTGCCGGTTTTATACGCTTCCTGCGCCAATTTTGCCGACGCATCGTAGCCGATTTTCGGCGCCAGCGCCGTGCACATCATCAGGCTCTTCTCGATCAACTCCTCGCAGCGTTCGCGGTTCGCCTCCAAACCCGCCACGCACTTATCGGCAAACGCGCGGCAGCCGTTCGCCAAAATCTGCATCGCAAAGAGCAGATTGTACGCGATCAGCGGCTTGAACGTGTTCAACTCAAAATGCCCCTGCATCCCGCCGACCGCAATCGCCGCGTCGCACCCGATTACCTGAGCCGCGACCATCGTCAGCATCTCCGGCATCACCGGATTCACCTTCCCTGGCATGATGCTGCTGCCCGGCTGCAAATCGGGCAGAATAATTTCGCCAATTCCGCAGCGCGGCCCGGAACCAAGCAGCCGGATGTCGTTGGCAATCTTGGTCAGTGAACAGGCAATCGTTTTGAGTACACCGGAAGTCTCGACCGCGGCGTCGCGAGCGGCCAGAGCTTCGAATAAATTTGGCGCCTGCTTGAACGGCAGATTCATTTCCTTCGCGACTTTCGCGATCACCAGCGGCGGCAGTTTCGGATCGGCGTTGATCCCCGTTCCGACGGCCGTCCCGCCCAGCGCCAATTCGGAAAGATTCTTCACCGCCCCTTCCGCGCGCCCAATCGCGTGTTCGACCTGCGACGCGTACCCGCTGAACTCCTGCCCCAAGCGCAGCGGCACCGCGTCCATTAAATGCGTGCGGCCGATTTTCACGATGGAGTCAAACGCCTTCGCCTTCGCTGCCAATGCTTCATGCAGATGCTTCAGCGCCGGAATCAGATCGTGAACCAGCGCATCCAGCGCCGCGACATGCAGCGCCGTCGGAATGATGTCGTTCGACGACTGGCTCTTGTTGACATGATCGTTGGGATGCACCGGTTTCTTCGATCCGCGCTCGCCGCCCAGAATCGTAATCGCGCGATTCGAAATCACTTCGTTCGCGTTCATGTTCGTCGAAGTCGCCGAACCGGTTTGAAACACATCGACCGGAAACTGATCGTTATGCTTCCCTGCAGCGATTTCGTCCGCCGCTTGAATAATTGCTTTCGCAATATTTTCAGCCAGCAGCCCCTGCTCCAGATTGGTCTGCGCCCAGGCTTTCTTGATGATGGCGAGTGCGCGAATAAAGCGCGGCGGCAGCGGCAGCCCGCTGATCGGAAAATTCTCGATCGCGCGCTGCGACTGCGCGCCCCAATAGGCTTCCGCCGGCACCTTCACCGGCCCCAACGAATCCATTTCAGTGCGAAACGACGACATGACTTTCTCCGCAAAAATAATCGGGCGCCGCGCCCGCTGGTGGTTGAACTCGATGCAGAAAAGTATAGCGAATCCGCGCGCCAAAAAAATTTATTTTCGGCACAAACCGCGCGCTTCAGTTTGCGCTCGCCGGGTGAGGGAAGTGGTGCATCAGCCTCACAGCCCGCGTTCATATTGAATTACCTCGCCTGCTTTGTCGATCTTTATCCACCGGTGTCCACCCGGCACCTTTGGCAGCCGCCACACGATCAGACTCCACGAACCATCTTCGTGTCGGGTGGGCGATTGAAATTCCGCGTGATCGACCCAATCTTCCTTTTCAGCCACGGCCTTGCGAGCGATGGCGAGCACATTCGCACCGTCGAGCGCGGCGTTGCCAATCGCCGCACGGCATGGTTCACAATACGGTCGCTGCGGTTGACAGCAGCCCGATGCGGCAAGCAAGCCCACAAGCCAGATAAAACGCGCCACGCCGTTCATTTTGCATTTTGAATTTTTCATTTTGAATTTTTCACGTATCAATCTGTGCCCGCTGCAACTTCCCCGAGTAATCCACGTACACGCTCTGCCATTCCGAATAAAAATCCAGTACCGCCGCGCCCGCCTCGCGATGCCCGTTCCCTGTCTCCTTCACGCCGCCAAACGGCAGATGCACCTCCGCGCCAATCGTCGGCCCATTAATATAGGTGATCCCCGCTTCCAGCTCGCGCATCGCCCGAAACGCCGCGTTCACGTCGCGCGTGTAAATGCTGCTCGACAAGCCGTAGCGGGTGCCATTCAGAATTGAAACGGCTTCGTCGACCCGCTTGAAACTCATCACCGCGCACACCGGCCCGAAAATCTCCTCGCGAGCGATGCGCATGGACGGCGTCACGTCCGTAAAAATCGTCGGCTCAAAAAAATGACCGGCGTTCAATCCCCGCCCGCGAGCGCGCCGTCCGCCGAGTCGCAGCGTCGCGCCCTCCTCTATACCGATGCGAATGTAATTCTCGACGCGCTCAAGCTGTGCCGCATTCACCAGCGGCCCGATCTGCGTTTTCGCATCGAGCGGATCGCCCAGCCGCAGCGCTTTCGCCGCATCAATAAATCGCCGCAAAAATCGGTCGTAAATTTTCTCATGCAGAATCAAGCGGCTCGTCGCCGTGCAGCGCTGCCCCGCCGTCGCGAACGCGCCCCACACCGCGCCTTCGAGCGCCAGATTCAAATCGGCGTCGTCCATTACAATCTGAGCGTTCTTCCCGCCAAGTTCCAACGAACAGCGCTTCAACTGCCGCCCGCAATTTTCGGCAATGATTTTCCCCGTCTCCGACGAACCCGTGAAACTGATCGCCGCCACGCCCGGATGATTGACGAGCGCCGCGCCTGCGACTTCGCCCTCGCCGTGCACGACATTGAACACGCCCGCCGGCACGCCCGCGCTCATCAGCACGCGCCCAAACGCCGACGCGCACGCCGGGCTGTCCTCGGCCGGTTTCAGGATCACCGTGTTCCCGCACAGCAGCGCCGGAAACGCCTTCCAACTTGGAATCGCAATTGGAAAATTCCACGGCGTGATTTGCCCGCACACGCCAAGCGGCTTGCGCACCGACATCGCGAATTTGTCCGGCAATTCGCTGGGCAGCGTCTGCCCGCCGAACGTGCGCGAAAACCCCGCATACAAATTCGCGCAATCGATCGCCTCCTGCACATCCCCGCGCGCCTCGATCAGCGTCTTCCCCATCTCGCGCGCCATCAACCGCGCCAGTTCCTCTTTTTCCGCAGCAAGCGCATCCGCGCAGCGCCGCAAAATCGCCCCGCGCTGAGGCGCCGGAACTTTTCGCCACGTTTTAAACGCCTCCGACGCAGCACGCACCGCCGCATCCACGTCCGCTTCAGTGGAAAGGGGAAAACGCCCAATGGAGCGCTGGCTTCCAGCCGGCCCGGTTAACCCCAAGCTTCCAGCCGGCTGGAAGCCGGCGCTCCGCACTGGATTGATATCGTCGAATGTTTTGCCGGTCGAAGCTTTCCGCCACTCTCCGCCGATGAGATTCAAACGCGGCGCGAAAGACGGCGAATCGGATGAGAATTTGGCGGCCATGTCAGGACCTCCCGATTCATTTTTTATCACAAAGCGGGCTCAAATGTCTGCATTAAAAATTTCGTATCCGGCTCAGCAGAAAATAAGTTTCAAGGTTTTAAGTTTCATAGTCTCAAAGCTACAATCTTTAACCTTGAAACGATGAAACGTGAAACTGTGAAACCACTTTCGATCCTCCACGTCGATCTCGACCAATTCTACGCTGCCGTGGAGATACTCGATTTTCCCGAGCTGCGCGGCAAGCCGCTGATCGTCGGCGGGCGCCCGGATTCGCGCGGCGTGGTCAGCACCGCCAGCTACGAAGCGCGCGCGTTCGGTGTGCACTCGGCCATGCCCAGCGCGCAAGCGGCGCGATTGTGCCCGCAGGCGCTCTGGCGCGCGCCGCGCATGGATCGCTACGCGGAGAAATCGCGCGAAGTGCGCGCGGTGTACGAGCGCTTCACCGACCAGATCGAACCGCTTTCGCTCGACGAAGCATTTCTCGATGTCGCCGGCTCGCTGCAACTATTCGGCAGCGCGGAAACGATTGGCCAGCGTATTAAAAACGAAATTCTGCGCGACACGGGGCTGGTCGCGTCCGTTGGCGTGGCAGAGAACAAATTCCTCGCGAAAGTCGCCAGCGATTTGAAAAAGCCAAACGGGTTCGTCGTGATTCCGCCCGGCGCGGAGAACGCGAAGGCGGTGTTGTTCCCGCTAGCGGTTTCGCGCTTGTGGGGCGTCGGGCCGAAGACCTGCGAGCGGCTCAACGCGCTGGGCATTTTCAAAATCGCGGACCTCGCCACGGCCGATTCGGATTGGCTGGCGCGGCGCATCGGCGAAGAAAGTGCGCGGCATCTGCTTTTGTTGTCGCACGGCATTGACGCGCGCAGCGTCGAAAGCGGTGGCATGGCGAAATCGATCGGGCGCGAAAACACGTTTGCGCGCGACGTGTATTCGCTCGACGAAATGGAGCGCGAACTGCTCGCCTTTGCCGACGAAGTCGGCGCGCGCCTCCGCGCGGCAGGCATCAAATGCAAAGGCGTGACGCTGAAAGTGAAGTTCGGCGATTTCAAGCGCGTCTCGCGCGCCGCGCTGTTCGACGAACCGACGGACCTCGGCGAGACGCTCTATTCCGCCGCGCGCGAGATGCTGCGCACGCGGGTCGATTTCGGCGGAAAAGGCGTGCGCCTGCTGGGCATCGCCGCAACGCATCTGGCCGCTGCGAGCGCGGAAGTGCCGAGCTTGTTCGCGGACCCATCGTCAGAGCGTAAGGAACGCGCGGCGCAGACTATCGACAAATTGCGCGCAAAATTTGGCGACGGCGCGGTCACATTTGGCCGGCTGCTCGAAGGCCGCCAGGAGAACACCGGAACGCCGAGCGACAGACCGAAGTGAATGGGGTGGTGCAGACATTCTTGTCTGCCTGCATTGGCAGACAGGAATGTCTGCCCCAACGTTAGGAAAAAGTGAAACGCGCAACGCTTTCAACCGTTAGAATTCGCACATCGGTATGCAACGCTCATGAACGACCCCGCGCTCCTCACCACTCACTCGTCGCGCCACGGCCGCACCGGCTGGATCGTGCTGGCGGTCGGCGTCGCGGCGGCCGTCGCGATGAACATCGCCGCGAGCGTACTGCGTTCGGCGATGCGCACGGGCGAGGAAAACGTGATCGCGATCATGGGTCTGCTGATCGGCCTTGTTTTCTGCGGATGGGCTGGCGTGATGGGCCTGCGCGCGCTTTATTTCGGCGAAAAATCAGCGCGTCCGCTGCTGCTGCTCAATGCGGTGGGATTGTTGTTGGGCGGCGCGACGGCGTGGCTCTGGCGCGAGGTGCCGCGCGGCGAAGTGGATGAATTCAATTGGGCGCAGATGCAACTTCCCATCCTCGGCCCGTTCTTCGCGATTGCGTTCATCACCGGCTCCCTGCCGATCCGCTGGCTGCTGCGCCGCAGCGAGCGCAAAAAAATCAACTCCGGCGCCGCGCCGTGGACGCCGCGCGAACGCGCGCGCCGTGCCGTCGCGCTGGCGCTGGTGTATTGCGCGCTGCTCGCGCCGCTCCTGCTGCCCGTGCCACTGTACCTCGCTAGCGCCGCACGCGCGAAAGACGCCGCGTCGAATCGCTACCTGCTCCGCGCGCCGGATTTTATTCGCGACGCGAGCGAATCGGTACTTAGCGAATTGCAAGACTATCAATGGCGAGCCGTGCAAAATCGTGTGCTGAAAGAAGGGCTCGTTTCCACCGACCGTTTGTCCGCGCGCACGCTGGATGCGCATCGAGAAGTCGCGGACTCGGCACTGATCGGCCTGTCGAAGCGCGACCCGGCGTGGGCGGCGAACATCGCAGAATGGAAATTGCTGTACGGATGGCTTCCAAGCGCCGAAGCAGTGCTCGGCAAGTGTGGCAGCGCCGAGCAGCGCAAGCGATACCTTGATCGGATTGACGGCTCTCTGTACGTTCACCATAATTTTATGGAGGGCCTTGCGCAGGGTCCGCCCGATGCAGAGACTTTGGAAAAGCTAAAGTCGTTAATCAAAAGCAACCAGATCGACAATGGCAATTTTATCGCGCTTCAACCGGTCATGGCCTGGCTTGAAACTTCGCAGCTTGAAATTTATTTGATGGCCATCCTCGACGGCGGCGATCAGACGTTGAAGGCGAGCGTTCTTACGGCGAAATTTTATCGCGATGACGCGCTGCTGAATCGGATCATGCTCGCGGCACTCGATCGCTCCAAGTCCGGCCTGCGCGAGACTGCATTACAGGAGATTGATGACAATGTTGACCGTTTCAAAAATCCAGCTGTGGTGCGAAAGCTTCTTCCGCTTCTGTCCGACCAGGACTCGGCGCAGAGTGGAATGGCGGCGCGAGCGTTGCTGGCAATCATGAACGATAATTCGTTTGAGTATCTCAGCATCAGTTTTTGGACAAGTCCGCAATCAGCATCTGCGCTCCACTATGTTCGCGGGAAGGCGGCGGTATGGTTGAAGGAGCATGAGAAATGAGCCATTTTCCCAGACGGAAAATCGACGCTCAGATAGTCATTGCGTGTTAGGCAAGCGCCGCATTTTATGGCGCGGTTTGAAGCGCACCACGATATTGAATGGGAGCTGATTATGAGTAAACTCGCCTTGACTCCACCTTCACCTTCACCTTCATCGCGACTTGGCCGCAGCGCGTGGCTGGTGCTGGGCGCGGCGCTGCTCAGCGGCGGCGGACTCATCGCGGTGGGAACGTTTATTTCCGGCGGTACAGTTGACAAAGAGCAGATCGTCTGGATGGGCGCGCTGATTGGCGGCGTGTTCTGCGTTTGGGCGGTCGTGCTGGCGCTTCGCGCGCTGTGGCGGGGCGAGCGGGCAATGTTGCCGCTGGGCTTATTAAATCTGATGGCGCTGGCTGCGGGCGCTCTTGGCGTTTGGATGTGGGCGCGGGTTCCTGAAGTTAATGGCGAATTCGTCTGGTATCTGGACACGGGATTGCCGCTTGCGATTCCGTTTTGTGCGGCGGCGAGCCTGTCGGGCACGGTCGTGCTGTCGTGCGCGCTGCGCTGGATTGAGCGGCGGCGCATGCGTTCGGGGAAGCCAGTGCTAACGCAACGTGAACGATGCTGGCTTCTGGTGAAATTGGGCGTGCCGTTTTTGACGTTGCTGGCGCTGATTCTTCTGCCCGTGCCGATTTTTTTGTATTTGACGGCGCGCGATTTTAAGATGGAGCCACCCGCACTTGTGAAAGCCGCGCCGAATTTCGTTCGCGATCCGGCGGAGCGCGTAGCGCGAACGTGCATGGAATGGAAATGGATGGAGGCGTGGGGGCACGTCGAGTGGCGATTGCTGGAAAACCAACTCGTGAGCAACGCCCGGCTGATCGAGCGCGCCGGCGATCCCGACGTTAAATTGAGGATCGTCGCAATTTGCGCGCTCGTGGAACACGAGCCAAAACTTGCGGCGCGGTTTGCCGTTGAAACAATTGAAACCGCTCAGCCGAACAGCCGAGGCTTCGACTTCGTGTGTTTTGAGTTAGCCGAAATCGTCGCGAAACGCGGATCCAGCGACGAACGATGCCGCCTGCTCCGGAAAGCTCTCGCGAATAGCGCGACGGAACTGACTTTAGCTCAAACCAGCTTTTTTGAAAAGCTTGCGGAGCAGCCACGCGACGATGCAGTAATTCCTCTTTTAGAACAACTCGCTGGATCGGCCACTTTGAAGCGAGCGGCAAATTTGAAGCCTCTGATAGAGTGGCTCCCGGAGGACGAAGCGATTCAGCTTATTTCCGCTGAACTGGATTCGGGCGACCATATTCGTCAGCGCGACACAATTATATGGTTGCGTCCGTCTCGCATTTCGCTCTGGAAAAGAAAGTTTTTTTTGCAATTAGACCATCCAGACATTAACGTTCGCCGTCTGACACTCGAATCAAGACTCTCTATGCTAATTCCATACAGCATCGACCAAACTGCACGAATCGAATGCGTTCGAAAGCTGCTGACCATACTCGAACAACACGATGTGTGTATGAAGCGCGGTGCGGCGCGTGCGCTTTGTGACCTTTGCTGGATAGGATCGACGTTCCACATCCAAGAGGTGCTCTGTGCATCATCAAAGACGCCGATCATTAGCGGCGGTACGCCATGTCTGGAGACGCCGGAGGAGACCGCGGATTTCAAAACGATTCGCGCCGAGGCGGAGAAGTGGTTGAAGCAGAACGAAAAGTGATGCGCGAAGCACGGCTTTGCAAACGGCCGCAAATCCGTGGCAGCCGCCCTCGTTCCTCATTCGAATTCCCCCGCCCCATCCGTTAGACTTCCCCCATGCAATTTCGCAACGGGGTTTTATTTCTCACGCTCAGCGTGGTTTGGGGCGCGTCGTTTTTGTGGATCACAATTGCCGCGCGGGCGTGTTCGCCGCCGGCGCGTAAGGCGAACGCGGAAACTGCGTGAGGGCTTCCAACCAATCATGCGCTTGCTTCGTCTCTTCCACGCGTACCTGCGGCTCGGTTTGCAGAATGAACTGCAATACCGCGCGAATTTTTTTGTGCAGAGTTTCACGTCGATCTTGGAGTTGGGCGGTGCGCTGATGGAACTGCATGTGATTTTCACGCAGACCGACTCGCTGGGCGGCTGGCGGCCTGCGGAACTGCGCGCGCTGGTAGGCGTTTTTTTCATCGTCGGCGGCGCGATCAACATGCTGATTGCTCCGAGCATGAGGCGACTCATGGAGGACGTGCGCCTCGGCACGTTGGATTTTGCGCTGACCAAACCGGAGGACGCGCAGGCGCTGGTCAGCGTGCGGCAGTTTGAAGTATGGAAAATCACTGACGTGATTCTGGGATTCGGCGTGCTGATTCAGGCGCTGGTGCAGCTTGGCGCGCTGATGCATCCGCTGCGCCTGTGTCTTTTCGCCGGGATGCTTTTGGCGGGGATGACGGTCGTGTATTGTTTTTGGCTAATGCTCGCCACCTGCACGTTCTGGTTCGTGCGCATGGACAATATTCTATTCATTTTTCAAAGCATGTACGATGCTGGGCGCTGGCCGTTGACGATTTATCCAACGTGGCTGCGGCTGCTGCTGACGTTTCTGGTGCCCGTGGCATTCGCGGTGACGGTTCCGGCGTCGGCGCTGGTCGGGAATTTAACGTTGAACATGGCGCTGGGGTCGATCGCGCTGGCGGTGTTCATGCTCGTGTTGTCGCGCTGGTTTTGGAAGGTGGGGATACGGCACTATTCGGGGGCGTCGGCGTAACAACGCTAAATAGCCTTTACGCGTTTGGGAAATTTCGGAAACGGCGCGGAACGAGTCAATTCGCCTTTTGGCCCATAAAATTTGATCTCGCCCTGCTCCGAACACTGCCAGACTTCGCGCGCGCCGCGTTCAAAATACAAATCCCTTTTCTCTTTCAATTCCGCGCGCGTGTTCGATGGCGAGACAATTTCGACGCACAATTCGGGCGCATTTTCGAGCGGCGTATCCAATATAAGGCCAGCGGAATGCTTTCTTATGAATGTGTCGCTCATCCATACCACGTCCGGCACCTTGACATTTTTACGCGTCTGCACCGAGCATTCGACCGACGGCTTTCCTTCAGTTTGTTGCTTTAACAGGATTTCAACGATGCTTGTCTGAAAACACCCATGATTGTTCGCCGCTGGACTCATGACAATCTGGCCCCATTCATTAAGCTCGATTTTGAACGGAAGATCTTTCAAATAGGGACTCTCGATGACTTCTGCCCACGTCATGACACGTTCTCCGGATGCCTGATCGAAGAATAGCCGCGCATGTCCGCCATGTCAACCGCCGCCGAAATTCTCAAAAAATAACAGCGCTTTTCTTTCAATTTCAATCCGTCTCGGTTAAGCTACTCTCTTCAACGAAACCTGTGTTGTCACGCCACAATTTCGTGCCACAACCAATGGCCAATTTGTTCAACGCGGCGTGCGCGTTCGGAGCAACATGCCTAGACGCAACGATATCAAGAAGATTCTGCTGATCGGCTCCGGCCCGATCATTATTGGACAGGCCTGCGAGTTCGATTACTCGGGCACGCAGGCCTGCAAGGCGCTCAAAGAAGAGGGCTACGAGGTCGTGTTGGTCAATTCCAATCCGGCGACGATCATGACCGATCCGGAGATGGCGGATCGAACGTATATTGAGCCGGTGACTGCCGAAGCTGTCGCCAAAATAATCGAGATCGAACGCCCTGATGCAATCCTTCCCACGCTTGGCGGGCAGACGGGATTGAATACGGCGATTCGGCTGTCGGACATGGGCGTGCTGAAAAAATATGGCGTGAAGATGATCGGCGCTGATGAAACCGCGATTCACAAAGCCGAAGACCGCGAACTGTTCAAACAAGCCATCCGCAAAATCGGACTCGATCTTCCGAACAGCGGCACGGCGCACACGCTCGAAGAAGCGCTTGCGCTTGTCAAAACGATCGGCTTGCCGTGCGTGATTCGGCCTGGTTTTACGATGGGCGGCACCGGCGGCGGCATCGCGTACAACGTCGAGGAATTCGAGCAGATCGTGCGGCGCGGGCTGATGTATTCGCTCAATTCGGAAGTGCTCGTCGAAGAATCGCTCGAAGGCTGGAAAGAATTCGAGCTCGAAGTGATGCGCGACCGCAAAGACAACGTCGTGATCATCTGTTCGATCGAGAATTTCGACCCCATGGGCGTGCACACCGGCGATTCGATTACGGTTGCCCCCGCGCAGACGCTCACCGACAAGGAATATCAGCGCATGCGCGACGCGGCGATTGCGATCATTCGTGAAATCGGCGTCGAAACGGGCGGGAGCAACATTCAGTTCGGCGTCAATCCCGAAACGGGACGGCTGATCGTGATTGAGATGAATCCGCGCGTTTCGCGCAGTTCGGCGCTGGCGAGCAAAGCGACGGGATTTCCGATCGCGAAGATTGCGGCGAAGTTGGCGGTTGGCTATACGCTCGATGAAATCCCCAACGACATCACGCGCAACACGCCGGCGAGTTTTGAGCCGACGATCGATTATTGCGTGGTGAAGATTCCGCGATTCGCGTTCGAAAAATTTCCCGCGGCCGATCCGACGCTGGGCACGCAGATGAAATCGGTCGGCGAAGTGATGGCGATTGGGCGGACGTTCAAAGAGTCGCTGCAAAAAGCGCTGCGCGGCTTGGAGATCAAGCGCGCGGGGATGGGCTGCGACGCGCGCGATCTGAAGGATTTGGAGTTGCCGCAGGAGCAGGTTGTGCAGCGGTTGTCGCGGCCGAATGAGCATCGGATATTTGCGATCCGGCTAGCGCTCAAGCGCAACTTCAGCATCGGCGAGATTTATCGGTTGACGGGCATCGACCCGTGGTTCCTGCGCAACATCAAGGACCTCGTGGAAATCGAATCGCGCTTTGAGCGCATCAAGCATCTTGAAGAGGCGAGCACAGAATTGTTGTGGGAAGCTAAGCGCTGTGGCTTTTCCGACTCGCAACTGGCGACGATTTGGAGCAGCAACGAACTGAGCGTGCGCGAGTATCGGAAGAGCAAAGGTGTGGTCGCGGGGTTCAAGTTGGTCGATACGTGCGCGGCGGAATTCGAAGCCTACACGCCTTATTATTACTCGTCGTACGACGGCGAGGACGAATGCAAGCCGCGGCTGAGCGACAAGAAAAAGATCATGATTCTTGGCGGTGGCCCCAACCGAATTGGGCAGGGGATTGAATTCGATTATTGCTGCTGCCACGCCGCGTTTGCGATGAAGGAATTGGGCATTGAGTCGATCATGGTCAACTCGAATCCCGAAACCGTCTCGACCGATTACGATACGTCGGACATATTGTTTTTCGAACCGCTTACGTTCGAAGACGTGATGAACATTCACGATCTGGTCAAGCCCGACGGAACGATCGTGCAATTCGGCGGGCAGACGCCGCTGAATCTTGCGCGGCGCTTGCACGACGCGGGCGTGAGAATCATCGGCACGTCGGTGGAATCGATCGAAGCGGCGGAGGATCGCAAGCTATTTAATGCGCTGGTCGAACGGCTCGCGCTGTTGCAGCCGCCGGGCGGAACGGCGATGACCGTGGCGGAAGCGCGCGTCGTGGCGGGGCGCGTGGGTTATCCGGTGCTGGTGCGGCCGAGCTACGTACTGGGCGGGCGCGCGATGGAAAAATGCCACGATCCGTCTAAGCTTGATGGCTACATCGAAGCGGCGTTTGAAGCCGCGAGCGAAGCGCCGGTGCTTATCGACAAATTCCTCGAAGACGCCATCGAAGTGGACGTGGACGCCGTCTCCGACGGAAAGGAAGTGATTGTCGCGGGCGTGCTTGAACACATCGAAGAAGCCGGTACTCACTCCGGTGACGCCGCGATGGCGCTGCCCCCGCACAGTTTGTCGGACAGCCAGATCGCGCAGATCAATACGATCACGAAAAAACTCGCGGTTGAATTGAAAGTGTGCGGGCTGATGAATGTACAGTTCGCTGTAAAAGGCAGCTCCATCTACATTCTGGAAGTCAATCCGCGCGCGAGCCGAACGGTGCCGTTTGTGAGCAAAGCGACGGGCGTGCCGTGGGCGAAAGTTGCGGCGAAGTGCATGGCTGGCGTAACGCTCAAAGAGCAGGGCATATCTTTTTCGCCGCAGCCGGAACACATCAGCGTGAAGGAATCAGTTTTTCCATTTAATAAATTTCTCGGCAACGACACGATTCTCGGCCCGGAGATGCGCTCGACGGGCGAAGTCATGGGGATTGACACTGATTTTGGGCGCGCGTTCGCGAAGGCTCAGATGGCGGCGGGCCAGACGCTGCCGGCGAAGGGGAAGATATTCATATCGGTGAGCGATTCAGACAAACGTGCCGCGGTCCAGCTCGCGCGGCAATTGATCGGTTTGGGATTTACGCTGGTCACGACCGAAGGCACGCACAAAACGCTCGCGCGCCAAGGCATCCCGTCGGAGCGCGTGCGCAAGATCAGCGAGGGCCGCCCGAACATGTTGGACCTTGTGAAGAACGGCGACATCACACTCGTGATCAATACCCCGACCGGCAAGGGCCACCACACGGATGAAGCGCGCATCCGCACCGCGATGGTCGCGCACAACATTCCGTGCATCACGACGATAGCGGGCGCGCAGGCGGCGGCGACGGGGATCGAGTCGATGAAGGGCGGGTACAGCGTGAAGGCGCTGCAGGATTATTGTGGTAAGATGAAATAAAGCAGCGTTAAACGGGACTAGCTATTTCATGCGCATTACCATCGTCGGAACCGGTTACGTTGGACTCGTCGCGGGCACTTGCTTCGCTGAATCGGGCAACGACGTCACCGGCCTCGACATCGACACGGCAAAAGTCGCTCGCCTTTCCAAAGGCGAAGTCCCGATCTTTGAACCCGGTCTGAACGATCTCTTTGTGCGCGGCGTGCGCGAAGGGCGCTTGCATTTCACGTCGAATTACGATGATGCCATTCCAAATGCGGAAGTGATTTTTCTGTGCCTGCCGACTCCGCCGAGCGAGGATGGTTCGGCGGATACGCGGCATGTGCTGGGGGCGGTGCGCGAGATTGCGAAGCGTTTGAAAAAATATGCGGTGATCGTTTCGAAAAGCACGGTGCCGATAGGGACGAGCACGCTGCTGGTTGCGGAAATCAAAAAGCACTTCGCCGGCGAATTCAGCGTCGCGTCGAATCCGGAATTTTTAAAAGAGGGGACGGCGGTCGAGGATTTTTTGCGCCCCGACCGCGTCGTGCTTGGGGTAACAGACGACCGTGGATGGAATGTGCTGGGCATGCTCTACGAGCCGTTCGTGCGGACGGGTGCGCCGATTTTGCGCATGGATCCGGCGTCGGCGGAATTGACGAAGTACGCGGCGAACGGATTTCTCGCGACGAAGATTTCGTTCATGAATGAGATTGCGCGTTTGTGCGAAAAGACCGGTGCGGACGTGGATTTGGTGCGCGTCGGGATGAGCAAAGATGCGCGTATTGGCGCGTCGTTTTTGTTCCCCGGCATCGGCTACGGCGGCTCGTGTTTTCCCAAGGACACGCGCGCGCTGGTGCATTCGGGGCAGCAATTTGGCGTGAGCATGTCGATCGTCAACGCGGCGGAAGAAACCAACGAGTTGCAGAAATCGATATTGATTCCGCGCATCCTCAAGCATTTCGGCGGATCGGTGGACGGGAAGACGATTGCGATCTGGGGCTTGGCGTTCAAGCCCCGCACCGACGACATCCGCGAAGCGCCCGCGCTGGTGCTGATCGAAAAGCTGCTCGCCGCGAAGGCGAAGATTCGCGCGTTCGATCCGGAGGCGATGGGGAACGTCAATAAACTGCTCGGCGAAAAAATTGAATTCGCAAAGAGCGCGTATGATGCGGTGAGTGGCGCGGATGCGCTGGTGCTGTGCACGGAATGGAACGAATTCCGCACGCCCGATTGGCCGCGCGTCAAAGCGTCGATGCGCGCGCACGCGGTGTTCGACGGGCGAAACGTTTACAAGCCCGCGTTCCTGCGCGAAATGGGTTTTGCGTATTACGGTATTGGCAAACAATGAAATTTATCTTCTACGAATATACCACCAAAGCGTGTACGCGAATCCGGGAATGCAGCCCCAATCGATTAGGAAAGGTAGCCAACACCACTGAGCGATCCCGACAAAAACGAGTCCGATGCAGGCGCTCGTTCCTCCTAAAAACGGAGTCCATGATGTTGCGCGGACTCTGCGAATAAAAGTAGCCCAGCAAACGCATCCATTTGAAATTATAATCCATAATCCGAAGACGCAGAGTGTGCCGCCAATGAGGTATCGCGCGATTTGCATGTGTACTTCTCAAAACTGCCTCCCACCTCTATAATAATCAGCAAATGCAAAACAAAAAACGCAGAATGATGATCCTGACCGAAGGCCAGCTCGGCGTCTTTTCGTCGAAGACGGCCACGTGCCTCGTGCGCTATTGTCCCGATGAAGTTGCCTGCATTCTCGATTCGCGCGCGGCGAAAAGCGGCAAGCCGCTTGAGGAATTTCTCGGCGTTGGCGCGGGGATTCCAATTGTGTCGAGCGTGAAAGAGGGTCTTGCGCACAAGCCGACGCAATTGACCATCGGCATCGCGCCGGTTGGCGGAAAACTGCCGGCGGCGTGGCGCAAGATTGTGCTCGATTCGATTCGCGCGGGGCTGGATGTGGTCAGCGGGCTGCATCACATACTCGGTGATGACAAAGAATTTGCGGCGGCGGCGAAGCGGAAGAGAGTGCGGATCCATGACGTGCGCGTGCCGCCGGCGAATCTCGATGTCGCGCACGATAGATTGCGCGCGCTCAGACAGCGACGCATCGCGCTGGTCGGCTCGGATTGCAGCGTCGGTAAAATGCTGACGGCGGTCGAGCTTTCGAATGCGCTGCGCAAACGCGGATGGAACAGCGATTGGATCGCGACGGGGCAGACGGGCATCATGATTCATGGCGACGGAATCGCGGTCGATCACGTGCTGAGCGATTACGTCAACGGCGCGGCGGAGCAGCTTTGCTACGAGCGGCGCAACAAAGAGATTGTCGTCGTCGAGGGACAAGGCAGCGCGTACCACCCGGCGTACAGCGGCGTCACGGTAGGACTGCTGCACGGGTCGATGCCGCATGCAATGGTGTTCGTGCATCAGCCGTCGCGCAAAACCATCGGGCATTACGAGCAATTTCCGCTGCCGCCGATCACGCAGGCGATTGCGCTGTGTGAAGCGCTCACTGCGCCGATTTATCCGGCGAAAGTCGCGGCGATTGCGCTGAACACGGTCGATTTGGACGACGCAGGCGCAGAGAAGGTTGTGTGCGAAATTGAAATGGAAACCGGCTTGCCGGCGTGCGATCCGATTCGCCATGGAGCAGAGAAATTGGCGGTAGCCGTCGAGAATGCGGTGGGCAAGATTCATCGCTGATGCACGCGGATGCACGCGGACGGACACAGATATTTTTAGAATAATCCGCGTCAATCCACTCCCATCTGCGATGAATTTTGACGCTAGATCAATCCAGATACCCCAAATCTGCGAGTCGCTTCTCGACCGCCGCTGCGCCTTCAGCCGAATAGGCGTCGCCAGCTTCCTTTGCCTCCCACGAGAAAGGAATCGTTTCAACGCTTAAGGGCAATTCGAAGCATTCATTCAGCACGCGGCCCTCCATATAAGAGGGCACCGGTTGATTGAGCGCGGCGAGCAGCGTCGGCGCGAGATCGGCGATGTGGGCGTTGGATTCCCCGCGCTTCACGCCAGGACCCTCGAAAATATACAGGCCATCCGGATCGTGCAGGCCTGCGTAGGCGCGCTTGGTTGGATAGGCAATTTCCCCGCGTTTCGCGCGGCGGACGAATTCGATGCCGGGCTGCGGCTGGACGTAAATGTCGGGAAGCAGGAGTTCTTTGCGCCAGCCGTGCGCTTCGTCCATGGGGGCGACGTCTTCGAAATAGGACGCGTTCGATTTTGGATCGCGGTAGGCGCGCAGTGCCGCGATGACTTCGTCGCGCACGCACGTGAAATCGGATTGTTTGACGGAGCCGTGCGGCTGGCGGCCTTCGAGATTCACGTAGACAAATCCGGTGCAGGATTGGAACGGCATGAAGGCTTTCGTCTTGGACCAGTCGATGGGGATGCCGAGGCCGTGTTCATCGGCGTCGCGCATTTTGTTGGTGATTCGGCGCGCAGCATCTTTGAGCAGACCGAGGCCGGTGGCGGGGACGAGAAAACCGAGCTCCATGAGAACGCCGTTGAGCCGCACGCGCAGCGCGTCGGGACGTTGGCCGTGGTCGCTGAGGACCAACGTCAGGCGCTGATCGTGTGCGGTCGCATCGATCAATTCTCCGCAGGCGGCGTCGAGCGTTTTGAAGAATTCGAGGACGGCGTGCTGGCGGAGTTCATTGTCGTGCCACGTCGCCGGATCGCACCAGCGCCAGGCGCGATGGAGCAGCAGATCGGGGTCTTGAAAATAAACCATAAGCACGTCGGTGGGATGGCGGCGATTGAGCTCGATCGCCAGATGCGCGACGCGCTTGACGCGCTCGCGCAGCAAGTCGATGTTTTTCACGAAGGCGGCATCGCCGCTATCCTGGCTGGCGCCTTCCCAATGTTCTTCAAGGCCCAGGTTTTCGCAGTGGTTCGGACAGATTTCGAGTATTTCCCTTTCCAATTCGCGCGGATACGCAAACGGTTCGTTGATGCCGGGGCTGTCGAAACCGGTGAGCAGAAATCCGTTTACTTTGAAGGGCGGGTAGGTGAGCGGCTGCATGACCACGCCGACTTTGAAACCCGCGGCGGAGAAGCGTTCGTAGATCGTTTTTCCGGCGTAGCGTTCGACGTTGTTGAGCGTGAGCGCATTTTTTTTCGCGTCGTAATGCTGCCAGTTGACGATGCCATGCGTGCCCGGATGAACGCCGGTCATGAAGGTGGTCCATGCGGCGGGCGTTTGATGCGGAATCGTCGAGCGCAGCACGCCGGAGCAGCCGCGCGCGCAGAGCGCTTTGAGCCGCGGCGCGGCGCCGGCGTCCATGATTGGATTCAGGATGCGCCAGGGCAGAGCGTCGAGGCCTAGTATCAGCAATTTATTGAACGGCGCGGTCATTACTCCGGACTCCTGTCTCCTGCCGTTAGTGGTACTGCATCGCCACATATTCCGTGCTCGAACCGCGCGCCGCCAGTTCCCGTTCCAGCAGCGCGCGATCCACGAATGGCGGCGGGGTCCAGACATCGGGTGCGGATTCGATGGCGTCCGTTGGGAGAACGGTACCGCTGCGCTCGCGGATTTTTTCGGCGAGCGCGCGCAGTATTTTTCGCGGCGTGATGCCGACCATGCACTTCAGATGAAAACAATCTTTCAACAGCGGGATGCAGGGCGAGCATTCAGGCGTGCCCCAAAAATTCGTCTGCTGCTCGTAACCAGTCTGGCGCGGAAGCACGAAGCCGCCGAAAAGCGAAATGCAGGGCGCATTCACCGCGCGCGCGACATGCATCAGGCCGCCTTCCTGCACGAGCATGGCATCGCAGACGGCGAACAGCGCGGCGGCTTCGCGCACGGGGATGTCGCGCAGGTCCCAAAGTGGTTGGACACCGCGTAAACCAAGCCTCGTTTCGCCGCTGATTTGACCTAGCGTTACAAACGGGCTGAGCGCATCGATTATGGCCTGATAATTATCGGCGCCCCATTCGCGGTTGTGTGTCGGTTTAAGCTTCCCTCCGGCTCCAATCAGAACCACCGGCATCCCGCTCGTCCGGATTAAACTCAGTTTTTTCCGCGCGGCATTTAATTCCGCTTCCATCAAAAACATCTCCGGCGCAATCCCGTCCAATGGCGGAATCTCGCCGTCCTTCAAACCGGGAAACTTCACTGCCGCCAATTCCCGCCAGAGCGAGCGCCATTGAATCTCGACGGCATGCAGCGGGCCGGCAAGGTCCTTGGCGCTGTATTTTGCGCCGACAATGCAGCCGCTGCGCCAGAGGTGCCAGCCGCGGTTTTCGTCGATGTTTGGGTTGTGGTAAAAAAGTTCCGGGCGGCGCGTGACGACGGCGATGTGAACGTCAGGACGGACGCGTTTCAGATTCCGGGCGAGGGCACTGAGCATCAGCGTGTCACCGAGTGCTTCGCGGTGGTGCAGGAACGTGACGCTGCGCGCGCGGCTGAAAGAGCGCGATAAAAAAAGCGGCAACTGCCGCAGCATGGCGACGGCATCCGTGCAGAACATCGAGGGTATTTTCATCGAAAATGTAGGGAAGGAAAAGGGAATTCCGCATGTTGTGGTGCAGGCTTCCAGCCTGCATTCAATAGGGAGCAGGCTGGAAGCCTGCACCACAATGACTTGCCACTTTGGGCGCAGACGGTAGCCTCTGTTTTATTCATGAATGTCGTGCTCCTCACAAACGTCGAAGGCAACGGCGGGTCGGCGGCCACGCTGTTTCACAACGCGCTCATTTTGCGCAAGCGCGGGTGGACGCCGACTTTTTTTGCGCCGGGGGATTATTGGAAATCGCGCGGGGCGGCGGAAGGTGTGAGCGTGGTCAACACGCTGGAATTGCGGCGCGGATTTCATGCGTGGAGTTTGATGAAAGATTTTTTTGCGCTGCGGCGCTTTGTGATGGAGCACGATACGGACGCGATCATCGTTCAGAAAAGCCCGGAGCAATGGCTGGCGGCGCTGGTGCTTTATTCGATTCCGTGGCACATCGCGCTGATTCGGATGCGCGGCGTCGTGTTCGAGATTCAGCCGTCACTGTTCAATCGCAAGTTGCACAACCGCATGGACGCGGTGATTTGCTCGGCGAGCGTGATTGCGGAGCAATTTCGCGCGATGCCCGGATTCAAACAGGAGCATGTCAGTGTGCTGCTGGAAGGCATCGACGCGGAGTATTTCACGCCGACGACGCCGGAGCGGCGCACCGCGGCGCGGCTGCGTTGGGAACTCAATCAGAATGCGCTGATCGTGGGCACGGCCGGGCGGCCTTCGCCGGTGAAGGGGCACGAGATTCTGGTGCGGGCGTTTGCGATGGCGATGGCGGATTCGGCGGCGTTTCAGCACCAGAACATGCGGCTGGCAATTTTTGCGGACGAATCCCGGCGCGGCAAAGGCTCATACAAAAATCTTGGCGACATGGCACGATCGCTGGGGATCCGCGAGCGGATCGATCTGGTGCCGGGCTATGTCGAGGACATGCGCCTGGTGTATCACGCGCTCGACGCGTACATTCTGCCGTCGCTCGGCTCCGAGGGTTCCAGCCGCGCGGCACTGGAGGCCAGCGCCTGCGGGCTGCCGCTGATCGCGTCGCGCGTGGGCGTGCTGCCGGATTTGATCAAGGACAACAAATCGGGGCTGCTCGTGCCGCCGGGGAATGTCGAGGCGCTGGCGGCGAAACTGACGGAACTGGCGCTGACGTGGCCGCGCTACAAATTTTATGGAGAATCGGCGCGCGCACGGATTCTGCGGCGCTTTACGGAAGCGCAGTATGCGGACAAATTATGCGATGTCGTTCGAAGCGCGGTCGTGCGTCAAGGAGCGGCGATTGCAACGCCGGCTGTGAAGCTTGAGGATCAGCCCGACTCCACCCTCTTTTGAAAATCGGTTTTTTCATGCGTTTATTTTTTGTGAACATGCACCGGCATTGGGGCGGGCAATCCACGGCGTTGCTTTTTTCGGCCAGCGAATTGGCGAAGCGCGGCCACGAGGTTGTCGTGGCAGGCGTGAAAGATTCGGAGTTGATGTTGCGCGCGGCGAAAGCGGGATTGCGCACGTTCGACGAATTGGAATTGCGGCGCGGCTTTCGATTGTTTTCGTTTTTACGCGACCAGCGCCGGTTGAAAAAATTCTGGCGGAGTTTCAAACCGGAAATCATTTTGACAAATGGGTCGCAGGACACGTGGGCGTGCGGGCTGGCGCGCTGGTCGGGTTTTCGCGCGGCGAAAGTGGTGCGCTGGCGGCACAATAGTTTTGCGGTCTCGAATCATTTCTTCAATCGGTGGCTCTATCGCACGCTGATCGATCACGTCGTGGTCAGTTCGGCGGCGATTGCGCCGATTTTGATTGAGAACGGCCTTGTCGCAAAAGAGCGCGTGACAGTTTTTCCGCCGACGACGAATCTCGAGCCGTTTTTGCGCACGTCGGATCAGCCGCGCGGGGATGCGCTGCGTCGCGAGTTGGCCCTTGCGCCAGATGGGACACTGACGATTAGCGTCGGCCGGCTTGCGCCAGAGAAGGGGTACGACACGCTGATTCGTGCGTGGCGGCGTGTCGTGGACGAATTGCCCGGCGCGAAATTGGCCATCGCGGGACTGGGCGAGCAGCCGCCGCTGAAAACAATCATCGACGAATTGTCGCTGCGCGAGCATGTGCAATTGCTTGGATTTCGTGACGACGTGCCGCAGCTATACAATGAGGCGGACCTCGCGGTGCTGGCGCCGGTGGCGGGCGAATCGTTTGGGATTGCGCTGCTGGAGGCGTACGCTGCGGGGCGCGCGTGCGTCGCGACAGACGTGGGCGGCGTGGGGGATCTGGTGATCGACAACGTGACCGGATTTCTGGTGAAGCCGCGCGACGAAGCGGGGATTGCGGCGGCGGTGGTGCGGTGTTTGAAGGACGCGGGGCTGCGCGAGCGTTTTGCATGCGAGGGGAAAGCGCGGGTGCTGGGGAATTTTACGCCGGAGAAGTTGGGGGATGTGGCGGAGGGGGTGTTTCGGAAATTGATTTCGAGTAAGATGAGTGCGACGTGATAATGCAAAATGAAAAATGCAAAATGCAAAATGTTAATGCCACTATCTTGGCCCTCGAAACTTCCGGCAATTCGCTTGGCGTCGCGCTGATTGATGCGGGCGTGGTCGTGTTCGACGAGAACGTCACCGAAGGGATGATCCATGGCCGGGCGCTGGTTCCATTAATGAAGAAGGCGTTGCAGTCGCGCGGGGTCAAGCCGGCGCAATTGGGGGGCGTTGCGGTGTCGGTGGGGCCGGGGTCGTGGACGGGGCTGCGGATTGGGATCAGTGCGGCGAAGGCGTTGGCGTGGGCGGCGGGGGTTCCGCTGGTGTGCGTGCCGAGTTTTGAAGCGCTGGCGTTGGAGGCGAACGAGCGCGCGACGAGGATTCCAGCCGGCAAGGATGCCGGCGCTCCGATCCTGACCGTCCGTGATGCGCGGAGCGAAGGTTTTTTTGCGGCGATAATCCGCGTGACACGGGGCGCGCCGGAGCGTTTATTAGAGGAGTGTGTGATAAGGCACGCGGCGTTGGTCGAGGCGGCGCGGCGTGTCGCGAGTGCGGGATTGGTTGTGTGCGGCGATGCGAAATGTGTAACGACGCTGGGGCCTGAGATTGCGGCGAATGGGTGGACGGCGTTGAGGGAGTTGGAGCATATTCCGGCGCTGGCGGTGGCGCGGTGCGGGTGGCGGCGGTTTCAGGCGGGCGAGGGTGTGTTGCGGACGGCGGTGGAGATTCACAAAGTTGGGCCGTTGTATTTGCGCGCGAGCGATCCGGAATTAAAGTTGGGAAAAACAAAAGTGCTGAGTGCTGAGTCCTGAATGCTGAGTGAACGGCGGCGGCGCGCTTCGCGCGACTGGCCGGCGAAACGCCGGCGGTACAGATAAAGAAAATGGAGAGATCGACTCTGGAAACGCCTGACGAGATGCCCGGTGCCGCTGTTCCCCCCGCGAATACCGTTCCGCCGGATACCACGAACAAAGAACTAGGCTCGAAGATTCAAAAAGCGGGCATTGTCGTGCTTGCGGCGCAACTGTGCGTCCGTCTCGCGGGGCTGGTCGGCAAGAACATCATTCCGAATTATTACGACACGGGTGGGAATACGCTTGTTGCGGACGTGTTTTCGCACGTGAACGGCAGCGTGCTTTATTTTCCGTTTATTCTGGGCGAACAGTGTCTGGCGCCGGCTTTTCTGCCGGTGTTCACTCGCGCGAAAACGGAACAAGGCGAAGTTCGCGCGTGGCGCTACGCGTCGATCTTGTTCAATTTTCTATTGGTGATGCAGGTCGCGGTGGTGGCCGCATTCATCTGCTATCCCGATTTTTTTGGGCGGTTGCTGACAAGCTGGTCTCCGACCGACCCCGATCCGAAAAATGCCTCGCGCTACGCGTTGTTTGTGCGAATGCTGCCGTATGCGGCACCGTCGCTGATCGGCTTGTCGATGGCCAGTTTGACGTACGTGATTCTCACGGGATACAAGAAATTCTTCTTCGCGGCGCTGGGCGACGTGCCGCTTAAACTCTCGATTGTTGGCGGCGCGGCGCTGGGCGGATTGGCTGCGCATTGGTCTCCGGATCGGACCGACTGGCGCTACATCGCGGGCGGCGCGGTGGCCGGCGGCACGCTCAAATTTCTGACGCATCTGGTTGCGCTGGGTTGGAAACGCCTGCGGATGTTTCAATTCTCATTCAATCTGGGCGATCCGTATGTGCGCGCGTTTTTCGCGCTGGCACTGCCGCTTCTGGGCGGCATTGTTGTGTCGCAAGTGCGCGATCAGATTATTCGCCGCGAGATTACGGTGCTGCCGAATCTCCCGACTTATTACGATCTCGGAACTAGTTTGACTGGAACGATTCAGATTTTGGTTCCGTATACGCTCTCCATTGCGCTGCTTCCGTATTTCTGCGACCTTTCGGCGCGCGATGACAATGCGCGGCTTGGCGCGCTGTTGACGTCCATCATCCGGCTGCTGATTTGGTTCTTCGTGCCGGTGTCGATTGCCTGCGCGACCGGCGCGCTGCCCTTGTGTGAAATCTTTTTTTCCGGAAAGAACTTGCAGCAGGCGCAACTGATTTATCCGGCGCTGGTGATCAGTCTTTTCGCGCTGCAACTGCCATTTGTGGCGATTGAAATGATGGTGATGCAGGCATTCTTTTCGAGCAAGCGCGTGATTGCGCCGACGATCGCGGGAGTGATTTTTTCGGTGCTGACCGCGGCCGTGGTTTGTGCAGGCATTGAATACAAACTGGTCACGACGCCGCAGGGCGTGTTGACGCTGGTGGCGCTGAGTTTGGTTGTGTCGCGCATGCTCAAGGCGGTGCTGTTGATCGCGATGCTGCGCTGGACGCTGCCGGTGCTGCCAGTGGCGGAGACGCTAAGCTTTGTGGCGCGCGCGGCCGTTGCGGGCATTGCGTCGTTCGCGCTGGCGTATGGCGCATCGAAGCTCATTCGCGGAGAAGGACGAATCCGAAACGTCGCGCAGATTGGCGCGGTGGGCGTCGCGGCGTTTGGGACTTTCATAGCGGTGTCGCTGGCGCTTCGGCTGGACGAGCCGAAACAATTTGCGCGGTGGACGATGGAGAAGCTCAGGCGGCGGGGGAAGAAGTAAGTGTTCCTAATACGCCGCTGCGCGAGCTGGCGCTTTTTTATCATAGATTAGGTGGACGGAAATGCGGCACCCAAACAAATTCTTGGATTCGTGACATTATCCTTTCGCGGTCGGAAATGTGCTTATGCGCGGTTAGTCCCTTGCTCTCGGGATGACCCTTTTCCGGCACACTCATTAGAAAGGATAAAACACATGTTCGCTCATCGCGTTTTTCGTTTTTTGCCGCTGGCTGCATGGCTTGTTTCAAATCTCGCGTTCGCTGGCGCCGCCGTCACAAATTACGTCGAGACCAAACTGGTCGCCGATCAATCGGGCGTTGCGGCGCATCAGGACTCGCATTTGGTCAACCCTTGGGGCATCGCGATCAATCCCGCGAACGGGATCATTTGGCTTTCTGACAACGGCACGGGTGTCTCGACACTGTACGATTCGTCCGGGAGCGCGCAGACTCGCGTCGTCACCATTCCGCTCCCGCCTGGCAGTACCTCTTCCAGTGCCGCGCCGTCCGGCACGCTCTTCAATTCCACCACGGATTTTGTGGTGTCATCGGGCGGGAATTCAGGGGCGAGCATTTTCATCTTTACCACGGAAGACGGCACGATCTCAGGCTGGAATCCGAACGTTGACGGCACGCACGCCATTCTCGCAGTGGACAATTCCGCTTCGGGCGCCGTCTACAAAGGCATTGCGATCGGCAACAATAACGGCCAGAATCTGATCTACGCGACGAATTTTCACGCCGGCACCGTCGATGTCTTCGACGCCCAATTCAAACCCACGCTTGCCGGGAGTTTTGGCGGCGCGAAAGTCAAAAAGGGGTTCGCGCCCTTCGGCATCCGCAACATCGGCGGAAAAATCTATGTCACCTACGCATTGCAGAATTCTGAAATGCACGACGACGTGGCGGGAAAGGGGAATGGTTACGTCAACATCTACGACACCGCCGGTAATTTGGTGAGCCATTTCGCGAAGCGAGGCAAACTGAATTCGCCCTGGGGCATCGAGATGGCCGGCTCCAGTTTCGGCTCGTTCGGCGGCGATATTCTGATCGGCAATTTCGGCGACGGAAAGATCACCGCGTTCAATTCAAAAGGCCGAGCGGTCGGCCAACTGCAACTCGCGAAGAAACAGCCGCTGGTGATCGACGGACTGTGGGGCTTGTTCTTCGGCCTCGGCGGAACGGGTGACGATCCAAACACCCTGTTCTTCACCGCCGGAACCAATCACGAAGCCAACGGTCTGTTCGGCACAGTGACGGTCGGGCAATAGTGAGTGCGAGAGTGTGAGAGTACGAGAGTAGAGAGTAAAAGTAACTCTCATACTCTCTACGCTCACACTCTCAAACCTCACACTTCAACGCCGCGGCGGGAAGCTTGCCGTGCCGCCGAAGCCGGTATTCTGCACATGGAAATTCGCCTTGCCGGTGCTGATCAAGTTAATCGTGTCGAGCGACACGGTGACCATGACGTTCAGCGGAAGGCCGGACGAATCCAGCGGCGGCTGCTTGAGTTTGCTCGCGAAATTCACGCTCTTGAAGACCGCCGTGAAGGTGTCATCGTGGCTGTCCGGGACGCCGCCACGCTTCAGCACGCGCATCGAGATCTTGCCATCGGCATTCGTGCCTTTTCCATTCGCGTCCAGCGTAAACGTCTCGATGTTCCCGCCAATGTTCAGCGTGAATGTTTTCCCGCTCAGCGTAAATGCAGTTGGAATGTGGATGAATCCGGTGATCGTGACGTTGTCGGTCCCGTGCGACGTAATATGAAGCACCCAACGGAAATTCGATCCCGGATTGATTACGACCAGCACAGGAATCGGCGCCATCGCTGAGAGGAATCCGTTCGACACCGTCACGGTCGCCGTGAACGAACCCACCGCGCCGTATTGATGCATGTTGCTCGTGCCTGACAAGCCGTCGCCGTAATCGAACGTGTAGGTCAGCGGCAATCCTTGCGGATCGGTCGCGACGACTGTCAGCGTCACCACGTCGCCCGGGTGAGCCGGGTCGGGACTCGACAGGGTGCTGACGATTACCGGCGGAAGAATCGTGGTGTTGGTGAGGTTGAACGTCACCGAGTTCGCCACGCCCGCCACGCTCGCGGTCACGCTGTACGAACCCGCGGTACCGTTGGCCTTCGCCGTCGTTGACGCCGCGCCGGCGGAAAACGTCGCCGGATTCGTCCCAAACGTGCAGCTTGCGCCAACATCCGGACGCGCAAAGACAACTTGCAGTCCGCCAGTTGACACGCCGTCGGCCGAAGTGAGCGTCACGGCCAGCGGCGCGGGGAATTGCGTGTTGATCATGGTGCTCTGATTGTTCCCGCCCGCGATTGCCAGCGTAAACCCGCGGCTTTCGAACGCGCCCATATCGAAGCCCGCGCCTTGCGGGCGCGTGACGCCACGCGCGTCCACGGCCGGCGCGTTCACAGATGTCGCCGAATCCAGTGCCGGCGACTGCGGCAGCAAGCCGATCGTCTCCACTTTTCCGCCGTAATTTCCGGGCGCGGAGAGCAGCATTTGCGCGGTCGTGGCAATCAGATTGTTTCCGCCATCCGTAAGCACTCTGTCGCCGGCGCTCAAACTGCGCACCAGCGAATAGCTGACCGTGCCGACCGATGGCGGTGATTCAACGTTCGTGTTTTTGAAAGCCGCGTCCATGATGCAGTTGACCATGGTCAAATTGCCTGTGCCGAAGGCGATGCCGGACGAACCGCTCTCCGAAAACGTGCAGTTGATCGCCGTGACGCTGCCGCCGTCCAGATTCATCGAACTGCCTTCGGTGGCGGAGTTGTTGAAGAAGGTGCAGTTGACCAATGTCGTGTCGTTCTCGGTCACAACCCCGCCGCCATACCCGTTATCGATCAGCGACGCCAACGCTTTGTTGTTGCTGAAATAACAACTGTCGATCGTATTGGAACTGCCCGCGGCATAGACCGCGCCGCCGCCGGGACCGTGGCCGGTGTTGTTGGTGAACGTGCTGAAACTGATCGACAACGCCGAACCGCTATCGGCTTGTGCGATGGCCGAGCCGAATGGGAATTCGCCGCCGTCGTCGGAGCCGGATTGGTTCGAATCGAAAGTGCAACTGGTTATGGTCAATGCTGCTTCGGTGTAGATTCCGCCGCCGTTGCTTTGAATGTCGTTGGTGGGATCGAAGACGCTGCAATTCTTGATGATCGAATTAGTCACGGTCGTCGCGCCATACGCGGCGATTCCGCCGCCGAAATTCTGGATGCCTTTGGCGTCGGCGGTGTCGATTGTGCAGTTCGTCAGAGATAGCACGCCGCCGCCATCGACGAAGATTGCCCCGCCTGCGGCATCGCCGGCGCTCGCTGGAGATAGGCCGTTGTTGCCGGCGCCGGCGATGCCGCCGATGGCGTGACTGCTTGTAAACGTGCAGCCTGTTGCGGTGACGAATCCCGTGCGCACAAACAGCGCGCCGCCCAACCCCGCGCCGCCGCCGCCGCCTGAACTGTTTAAAGTGTCCGACTGACCCCCCAAGCCGCCGAATCGACCCCCGGAAGCGCCAACGTTGCCGGCGTACCCGCCGCCTCCGCCGCCGCCGAACCCGCCCGGGCGGCCATTTCCGCCCGCTTCGCCGTCGCCACCCGCACCGCCGCCGCTGTAAGCGGCCGCGACGTTGAGCGTCCCGCCGCCGCCGTACGTGCCGTTGCCGCCCAATTGGCCGACTGTGCCCGAACCGCCAGTGCCCCCCATGCCGCCTTGCGCAACGCAGTTCGTGAAATTGACGTTGGTGAGTGTCACGTTCTGTCCGAAGACCGCAAGCCCCCCGCCCATCCCCGCGCCGCCGCCGCCGCCACCCGCGAAACCAGCACCGCCGCCGCCATCGCTTCCTTTTGCGAGCCCATTTGCAATGGTCATGTTGCTGATCGTTGTCGTCGTTACGACACCTCCCCTCGCCGCGAGAATCTGCCGTTTTGGCGGCATCACGCGAAAGACCTGAAACGTCCCCGCGCCGCTCACCGTCACTCCCGCCACCGAGCCTTGAATCGTCAGCGTGCTGGTGATGTCCGGCAATTGCGACGCGAGCGTAATGGTTTGCGGCACGTCAAATGGCGGTGTAGTGAAGACGATTGTATCAATGCCGGTACCGGTATCGCCCAAGTCCGTGGTGGTTGCGTTGACGGAAGCCAGAATCGCCTCGCGCAGCGTAACCAGACCGTCGCCAGGGGTCGCATTGTCGGCGGTGGAATTGACGCGAATCGTCGCCGCAAAAAGCGGCCCCGCGCAACACACAACAAGCACAGTGATGAACTTTTTCACAAGCAGTCCCTCAATTTTTGCAGGCGGCATCAGCGCGCCAACGGGTAAACCAAGGCGCGAAAATTCAATGGGATTGACGCCAGCCTTATAATTCCCCGGCGCTCAAAATGCAACCGACGTAGGAATGAGTGAAACGCACGCTCAAAAAGTTTGACGGGAATTGGGAGACAGGAGTCAGCAATCAGGGGCAGGCAGGAATGTCTGCGCTACCAAACAAACAGGCTGAACAACCACGGGCTAAAAGCCCGTGTTACTTTGCTTCGACGCCGGTCACGCCGTCGTAGTTGAAGAAGACTTTGCCTTCCGGATAGACCCACGTGTAATAGCCGCCGTCCATGCCGTGGATGCCTTCTTCCATTTTGTTTTCGTAGTTGCTGCCCATGACTTTGCGGACTTCGTTGGGCGACATGCCTTTGCGGACCTGGCTGAGGTCGTGGAACATGTTGGTGCCGACCAGCGAGGGCATGGCGGGTCGGCTGCATCCGGCGGCAACGACGAAAATGCCGATGATAAAGAATAAGGCGATGAAACGAACGGCGCGCGACATGACCGACTCCCCCGGGCAAATGGATTCTCGATGTGGTGAAGCGGCAGAATAATAGCGCGGTTTTCGGAGTTTACAACGGTAAAGTGAATGACGAAATCGACAAGTAGAACGGAGCTCTGCTCCGTTCAGTCGTTCAGCCAGTTGAACGGAGCAGAGCTCCGTTCTACGAAAAAAACGCGCAGGCGGATCGCCTGCGTGGGAAGGTAAGCTCTAAAAAAAGATTGTAGAACCGTCGAAGGAACGTTCGTACTTCGACGGTTCTACAAATCAGGTCGTCAGACCCTCGAGGGGTCTAACAAACTTACTGGCCGCAAGTGCTGCACTTGTTACAAGTGTTGCAGGTGTTGCACTTGTTGCAGCAACAACCGCTCAGAACACCCATACACAACACGACGGCGACGACGCAAAGAATCTTGCGCATTGAAAACCCCTCCGTTTCTTGGTCCAAAGCTTTCCAAAGGGCGGTTCACATGAACCATCCAACCCTTCGCAAAGAACTATAACTCAACATTCATCATCGTCAAAAGACAAATCGACATTATCGGAAATATTTTTGTTATTTTTTGAAGGCTCAGCGGAACCCTTTCCGGCGTCCGAATCGGACTCGCGCGCCTGTTTGATCTTGGCCATCACCGCGAAGTTCTTCTCGATGCTTTCGTCGAGTTCGAGTTTGACGTGCGGGGTTGTGCGCGTTTTCATCTGGCCGGCGATGCGTCTTTGGATGACGCCGCGCGCGTTTTGCAAACCATGCATCGTCAATGCTTTAACTTTGTCGTCGCCGAGCACAGAGACGTGGATCGTGCAATGCGACAAATCGTCGGCGAGCTGGACCTGTGTGACGGTGCAGAAGCCGATGCGCGGATCGGTCAGTTCGTGCAGGATCACTTCGGCGGCCGTTTCGCGGATCAGTTCTTTCAATCGTTCAATGCGGAGTTTCATTTTTTGAGCACCGGTTCCAAAATTTTCAAAAAAAATTATATCGAATCGCCGTAATTCAAAAAGTCCTTTTCAAAGCCGGTCACCTGGACCTGTGCATCGTTTTGAGCATAGCGCGAGATTTCAGCGGCCAAGTCTTCCAGCGTGCGCTTCTCATTGCCGACCAGCGCGATGCCCAGATACGCGCGGTTCCATGTCTCCAAATCGCCAACTTCGTTGCACGCGGCGTCAAAACGGTTGCGGATGCGCTCCTTGAGGCTTTTGACGGCTTGGCGGCGGTCCTTTAAGGAGCGCGCGCCGGGGATGAGGAGGGCTAGGCGGAGGATGGCGATCCACATGTTCAGTTTCCACCCGCCTTTCTCGACTTTGCCCCCAATAAACTCTGCGTCAACGCGCCGCCGGCCAGCAGCAACTCCGAAATCGCTTCGTCAACCCGGTCGTCGGTGATGACTGGCGGTTCCAATGGCTTGTCCTCCAGCGCGTAAACGGCGGCTTTTCGCAGCAATTC
This sequence comes from Planctomycetota bacterium, assembly GCA_035308565.1. Taxonomy (GTDB): domain Bacteria; phylum Planctomycetota; class SZUA-567; order H5-PLA8; family H5-PLA8; genus JANXLS01. The sequence continues at coordinate 32,419 of DATGGK010000025.1, forward strand.
TCGGATAAATGCGGCGCTGACTCCTTCCGTGCGTTCGATCAGCCCATCGAGCCGTTCAAGTTTCAGCGTCATGCCGCGCCCGTAAAGTTCGATCAGCCGGCGGCGGCATTCCGCGTCGGGCGGTGGAATCTCAATGGCCTGATCGATCCGGCCAGGCCGCGCGGCCAACGCCGGCTCCAGAATCTCCGGCCGGTTAGTTGTAAGGATGAACAACACGTCAATGTCTTCCGCCAGGCCGTCCATTTGATTGAGCAGTTCAAACAGCAACGCGTTGGCGCCCACCGTCTGCTCTTCGCGCTCGGTGCCGATCAAGTCTACATCCTCAAGAATGACCGTTGCCGGCGAGAGAATTCGCGCGAGGCGGCACGCGGTCTCGATATTTCCCAAACTTTGGCCGGTCAACAGCAGTACGGTCCGTCCCTGCATCTGAGAGACCAGGTACATCGCCGAGAGCGTTTTCCCTGTTCCGGGCGGACCATACAGCAGGATGCCGCGCTTAAGGTGACGGCCCGCGGCCCGAAGTTGGTCCGAGTGCCGGCTGAAGCTCAGTGTATGCCGCTCGATCCGCTGCAACAGTATTTCCGGCAGAATCACATCTTTGCGGTCGATGTGCGGAAGGCGGTGACTCTTAATGGCGATGTTGCGCATGCAATCTGTTTCTATCGAAAGCACGTGTCCTCGAAAAGCTTTACCGTGCCGCGTTGCCACCATTACTTCGCGAAGCAACCGCTCGCCACTGTCGCGATCCTTGGCCATGACTTCGACGGTAAGCCTTTGAATACCCATGTCCATCTGCGAGATCAGCAGCGCCATGGGACCGCCGTCGTGAATGAAATACAGTCCCTGTTTTACACATGCCAATTTTAGTCCGCCCGGAATATCCACGTCCACATGCTGCACCGGCCCCACGTCATAATGTACGCTGGATGCAGGCCGGGCAAGTTGCGCAAGTGAAGGAAACAATCCGAAATGCCGGGCTACGACACCAGAAACCGAATACTTCCTCCCTTTTGCCCCTAAAATCTCCTCCAGCGCCAATTGCAGATTCGGGCGCTCGTAGAGCTCGACGTTTTGCTCAACAACAGGAAGCATCGCCGGATCGAAGCCAAAGTGTTCTTTTAATTTCCGGAGAATCGGGGGAGTGAAGAGCATGGCGTACCCAAGCACATCGAGTTGGTGGACCTATTTAAGAGTTCCGTTTCATTTCGCTTCAAGCGTCCGCTTGAATTGCGCGGTCGTGCACGGCGTATTCTACCTCGCCGCCAATTCGCGGGCGTGAGCGAACTCCCGACGCTTGACAGGCCGGACCTGATTGGCTTCCAAAGTCACAACCTTCATCGTCCGGCCATCCAGCGAAAGAAATTCGACTTCGTAGGCAACGCCTTTTTTGTAAATGTGAACGACCGTTCCGACATCGCCAGCTTCAAGGCGCTCTTCCGGGACCGGTGTTCGTAATGCGACACAATCGTGTTCTTTAATCATATGGTTGCTCCAAGTGTGGAACGGCAGTGATGAAACGCGGCACGTTGCTTCTTGGATTCACGACCCAAACGCTTTGAACAAGCATCGGTTTCCCGCTTGGCGACTTGAGATCGCCTTCCACAATATACTTCATGCCGTGAGGCGTTTCCATGCTTTCAAGGACATTTCCAGAGCGCGCCAGTTCTTGGAATGCAGCGGCCATGAAACGCCAACTTTTTACCGAGAACCCGCGCGATTGAAAGTACGCACATTTTCCTCTGTTACGCGGATGCGATTCATTCAGCAAATAATCCACAATTTTGCCGCGTTCGACCATCGCGCGGCGGGCATTGGGCAGCTTCATAGTTGTCTTTTACTTCGCCTCCAGCGTCCGCTTCACCTGCTCCGTCGTGAACGCTTCCATCAAATCGCCCTGCTTGATGTCGTCGAAGTTCTCCAACTTGATGCCGCATTCGAAGCCGGAGCGGACTTCCTTGGCGTCGTCTTTGACGCGCTTGAGGCTGGCGAGTTTGCCGGTCCAGACGGTTTTGCCGTCGCGGATCAGGCGCACGTTGCTGGCGCGGGTGATCAGGCCGTCGGTGACGAAGCAGCCGGCGATGGTGCCGACTTTCGAAATCTTGAAGGTCTGGCGCACCGCGACGTGGCCTTGCACGACTTCCTTTTCGATGGGCGCGAGGATGCCTTCGAGGGCCATGCGCATTTCATCGACGACTTCGTAGATGATCGTGTAGTTGCGCAGGTCCACGCCGCGTTCTTCGGCCATGCGCCGCGCGCCCGGATCGGCGTTGACGCTGAAGCCGATCACGACCGCGTCGGAGGCGTCGGCAAGCAGCACGTCGGTTTCGTTGATCGCGCCGACGCCTTCGTGAACGATGTCGATGCGCGCTTCGCCGGTGGAGAGCCGGTTGATTTCGTCGCGCAGCGGGGCCAGCGAGCCTTGCACGTCCACTTTCAAGACGAGCTTGAGCGAGGCGACGGCGCCCTTGGCGAGCATGTCGCTCCAATTTTCCATGGTGACGTGCGTGCGTTTGACCAGGCCTTCCTGGCGCATGCGCATGGCGCGCTGTTCGGCGATTTCGGCGGCGGCTTTGATCGAATCGAGCACATGGAAGCGCTCGCCGCTGAGCGGCACGTCGCTGAGGCCCGTCACCAGCACCGGTGTGGCGGGGCCGGCGGCTTTGAGGGACGTGCCGTTGTCGGAGAGAATCTGGCGCACGCTGCCGTAGGCGTGGCCGCAAATGATCACGTCGCCTTGATGCAGCGTGCCTTCCTGCACCAGCAGCGTGCAGACGATGCCGCGGCCCTGATCCTTGTGCGCTTCGACCACGTGGCCGACGGCGGCTTTTTTGGGATTGGCTTTGAGTTCGAGCACTTCGGCTTCGAGCAGGATGCGGTCGAGCAGATCGTCCACGCCCTGTCCGGTTTTCGCGGAGACTTCGACGCAGCCCACGTCGCCGCCGTAACCTTCGACGAAAAGTTCCTTCGATGCAAGCTGGCCTTTGACTTTGTCCGGATTGGCTTCGGGCATGTCGATCTTATTTAAGGCGACGACGATTTTCTTATTGGCCTGCTTGGCGTGGCTGATTGCTTCTTCGGTCTGAGGCATGACGCCGTCGTTGGCGGCGACGACGAGCACGACCACGTCGGTGACATTGGCGCCGCGCGCGCGCATTTCGGTGAAGGCTTTGTGGCCGGGCGTGTCGATGAAGGCGACTTCGCCTTTCTTGTGCGCGACTTTGTAGGCGCCGATGTGCTGGGTGATGCCGCCGGCTTCGCCCGCGGCGACTTTAGTCTGGCGAATGTAATCGAGCAGCGAGGTTTTGCCGTGATCGACGTGGCCCATGATGGTGACGACGGGCGCGCGCGGTTTGAGGTCTTCGAATTTGTCGGCGACGTCGGCTTTCTTGAGCATTTCTTCTTCGACGTCGCGGGCTTTCTTGATGCTGATGCCGAATTTGAGCGGGTCGAATTCGAGCGCGTAGAGTTCCGCATCGCTGTCTGCGAGGATCGTGTTAATGTTGACGATCTTACCCTGGTCGAAGAATTTCTTGATCAGCGTGTTGGATTTGATGCCGAGCGCTTCGCAGAGCGCTTTGATGGAGACAGGCGAGGTCACTTCCGCGGGGCCGGCGCGCGTAACGACGGGCCGCAGAGCAGCCTGGCCCATGCCGCGCTTTTGTTTGCGCGCGCCGCGGTAACGATCGTCGTCGCCGCGCAGTAGACCCACGCCGCGGCGCGGTCCACTGCCGAAACCTTTGAGTCCCGGCGCGGCTTTGGCGATGCCGCGGCGCCCACCGCCGCCGCCGCCAGCCGCTTTCCCGCGTTCTTCCTCGTCGGTGAAACTTTCGGGAATGGACGGGTAGGAAACCTGAGGCTTGAAATCGTCCACGGGTTTGGAATCGACGGAGGTATCGCGCGGCCCCTTCTTGCCGCCGGCCTTTTGCTGCTGCTGAGTCGGGCCGTGAAGTTTTTCGGCTTCGGCCGCGGAGACAACCACGCCGAAGCGGTCGTCGCGCTTGCCATCGCGCTGCACGGGCGGCGCGACGACGGGGCCGCTGAGCACTTTTTTGGGCGGGCCGTGCAGCGGCGCAAGCAAAGCTGACGCAGGTTTCTTTTCGGGCTGCGCGGGAGCGGCCTTGGTGGCGGCTTTGCCGTGGCGCGCGGTATCTTTTGCTTTTTCTGTTTCTTTTTTCGGCTCCGCGGGAACGACGACGCCGAAACGGGATTCTTTGCGCTCCGCGGTGGTGGCGGTGGCCGTGGCGGCGGCGCGTTTCTTCTCTTCGGATTTTGCGGGCAATTCGATGGGTGCGGCCTCGGCGGGGACTGCCGCGGCAGTGCCGTCCACGGATGCGGGTTCTTCGGGCGCGACGGCGACAACTTCGGCGGGCGCTTCCTCCATTTGCTCGGCAGGCGCGGGTTCCGCGACCGGCTCTTCGACCGGTTCGGGCGCTTCGACCTGCTCAGGCGCGGGGGGAACTTCTTCGATGACTTCAACCGGCGGCGGTTCGGCAATTGTTTCGGCGGCGACCTGCGCGCGCGCGGCGCGTGCGGCTTCTTCGCGCGCTTCGAGGATGCGGGTGTTGCGTTCGCGTTCTTCATGCTCGTGCTTGAGCGTGCCGAGCTTCGCCTTGAGGCGATCGACCTGGCCGGGCTTGAGCAGGCTGGCGTGACTCTTGACTTTTTCCTTGCCAAACAACGCCTGCGCCTTCTCAAGCACGTCCTTGCTTGGAATGCCCAGTTGCTTGGCCAGATCGTGAATGCGGATGTCCGTCGGTGGAACCGGCGCATCCTTGGTGTCCGCCTTCTTGGTGCTGCTCATCAAATCCTTCCAGGCGTTTGCTTGCAGGCGGGACGCCTGCATTGCATATCGCCTAACCCAATCGTCGGTGAAGCTTCCGACGCCGGAAGCTTCGCATGCCGATGAGACAGGGATAAACCCTGCACGCTGCGGTCAGCCCGCCGGCGTACAGAGCCGGAAGGCTATGACTGTGACTTATTCACGGATCGCACGGCTCACTGCGCGCCGCCCTTCGTTTCGCTTTCGACCGCCGCCGCTCCTACTTCTGAAGGAGCCGCTTCAGCCGACCCTGAACCTGCTTCCGCCGGAGCCGCACTTCCCTCTGCCGGGACTGCACCTGCTTCCGCGGGGGCCGCGTTTGCATCCGGCGCTGCCGCGGCATCCGCCGTCACTACACCGCCATCGGGCGAGGCGCTGACTGCAGGCGCCGCCGCGGCTTCGGCCTTGACCCGCTCCGACGCAATTTCTTCTTCGCGCTTCTTGCAGTACTCAATCAGCGCCACCGACTCGGCCTCGCCAATGCTGTACATCGTGTGCATGAAGTCGGCGCCTTTGTAGATGATCGACTTCAAATTGTTCAAGCCAGCCAGCAGGAAGCGCTCGGCGGTGGCCTGCGGCAGGTTCGGAATCTTGTAAATTTCCGCACGTTCCGCGTCGCGCACCTTCTTCGCCTGCTCCTCGGTCATGATGTCGATGTGCCAGTGCGTGAGCTTCGCGGTCAGACGCACGTTCTGGCCCTTCTTGCCGATGGCCAGCGACAACTGATCTTCCGGCACGATCACGCGAGCGCGCTGCGTTTCGCGATCCACTTCGACGGACGAAATCTCCGCGGGCGAGAGCGCGTTGCGGATGAACAAATCCTGTGCTTCGTGCCAGCGCACGATGTCGATCTTTTCGCCGTTGAGTTCCTCGACGATGTTGCGGATGCGCGACCCGCGTACGCCGACGCACGCGCCGATGGGATCGACTTTGAGGTCCGAAGACCACACCGCGATCTTGGTGCGATGGCCCGGCTCGCGCACGATGCCCTTGATTTCGACGATGCGGTCGCCGATTTCGGGCACTTCGACGGTAAAGAGTTCCTTGACTAAATTGGGGTGCGTGCGCGAGAGCGTGATCAGCACCTTCTGGCCTTTTTTCTGCACGCGCACGACGTACGCCCGGATGCGGTCACCGGGGCGGTATTGCTCGCTGAAAACCTGCTCCTGGCGCGGGACGATGCCTTCGGTGCGCCCCAAGTTGACGACGATCGCGCCTTTGTCGAAGCGCTGGACTGTGCCGTTGACGAGCGTATCGATTTTGGCTTCGTAGTCGGTGAAGATCACGTCGCGTTCCGCTTCGCGGATCTTCTGGATCATGATCTGCTTGGCGGTTTGCGCGGGGATGCGCCCGAATGAATTGGGGTCCATGCGGCGGCCATCTTCGTAAGCCTCGATGTCGCCGGTGAAGCGGTTGATTTTGACGTTCAATTCGCCGTGCGGGCCAAAGCGCTTGCGCGACGCGGTCAGCAACGCCTGCTCGATGGAGTCGAACAACAGTTCCTTGGAGATGCCCTTTTCGCGATGAATTGAGTCAATGAATCTTAAGAGATCCGTGCCTTGTTCCATGTGTCCTTTTTGTCCTTGTGAGTCCACGTCGTATGAAGCTCCACCTGCCGCAGGCGGGGCATCTTTGTCCCTATTCAAAAGACCGCCCCGAAAAGCCCGCCCATTCGAGTGACATGAAGGAGCGACTCTTTTCACGCCGCTTTCGACTTCAGGGGTGTAGCGGGCGGGAAGGGCAGCTAAATGGCGCCCTTAAGGAAGAGATACTACGGGAAAGGCGGAAGGTTGGCAAGTCCTAAGCGGCGTAATAATGGCGGGAATAGAGCGGAGGGGGGAACGGGGAAGGGGAATGGGCGAAAGAGAGAAAGGGGTAAGCGCGGCGTTTAGGAGCGGCGGCACTCTTGCCGCCGAATGCCATCCCTGTAAACAACGGCGGCAAGAGTGCCGCCGCTCCTGCATCATACCGCCGGCAAGGTCACTTTGGTTCCGCGCAGCTTGTTTTCCTCGTCCAGAATCGCTTGATCGAAGCGCACCGCGGCCACCGCCACGGCTTCGATGGCTTCGCCATGACCGACCGCGTCGAGGCCCTCGCCGGTTTTGGCCTTGACGTTCACCGCGTTGCGCGGAATTTTGAGCGTGTCGGCGATCGCTCGCGCCATCTGCATCTTCAGCGGTCCAAGTTTCGGCGTTTCGAGATGCACGGACGCATCCACGTTGACCGCTTCGAACCCCATGCGCCGCAGGATCGTGACCGTCTGCGCCATAAGCTGCATCGAATCCGCATCCTTCCATTTCGGATCGCTGTCGGGAAAGTGGTAGCCGATGTCGCCCATGCCTGCGGCGCCCAGCAGCGCGTCGATGACGGCGTGCGCGAGCACATCGGCGTCGGAATGGCCCTGCGCGCCTTTGTAAAATTCGACGTGGATGCCGCCGACAATTAATTTGCGCCCCGCCACCAACCGATGGCGGTCCGTGCCAATCCCGACTCGAACCATGTGCCCCGTTCTCCGATGAAGTGCGGCGCATTCTAATGAATTCGCTGAAAATGTCGAGAATACCGAGTGCGGTAAGGGACAGAAATCCGACGATTGGGTGAGACGATTTGGGAAGGCGGCGATAAACTGCCCGCATGACCACCGACTCGCCCAATCCGTACGCCAAGCTCGACGACCTGTGCCTGATCAAGCTCTTTGATCAGGGCGACGACGACGCGTTTGATACGCTCTTCGCTCGCCATCGCACGAAGGTCGTCGCGGTGGCGCTCGAAGTCTTGAAGGATCCCGCGCAAGCCGAAATTTGCGCGGATCAAACGCATGGGCATCTCTCGTGTCTGCATGTCGAACGCCTGCGTCCCGACAGCCAGTTTTTGGATTGGATGCTGGGCATCACGCGCATCAAAGCGGAATATAAGCGGCGCGAACTTAACCTCAGTGCGAAAGCCAAAGCGCGGCACGCGGCCAAAGAAGCCGCGCGTCTGGCCGCGCGTCCGTCGGATGAAAAACTGCTTTGGGTTCTCGCGCGGCGCGGAAACAAGAAGTCGTTCGAAGCGCTGTTCGAACGCGAGCTCGACGGCATCTACGACCGCATGTGGACACGCTTTCCCAACAGTCCCGCGAAAGTGGAAGCGGGCATCGAGTCGCTGCGCGAAGCCGCGTTTCGGCGCTTGAGCGAAGCAACGCCGGAAAGCTTCCGCAAATGGCTGCTGGCCCTCGCGCGGCGAAAGAATCCGATGGAAGGCCCGGCGCCCGGCAAACCAAATCGTAAGCACCGTTAAATCGTTCGCACCCTATTGCCGCAAAATCCGGCTCAGTTGCGTCTAATTTGCACATTCAAATTGGAGAGTTAAGCCGTGACCTTTCGCTATGCCCGCATTAATTTTTGTCTCGGTCTGCTTCTCACCGCCTCAATGCTTTCGTCCCTTCGAGGCGCCGAGGACGATCGCTCGATCTATCCACGCTCGCAAGGCGAACTGAAAGCAGTCCTGCAAATGCTCTCGCCCCGTCGCAATGGCGGTTCGACCGTGCAAACGGAATACATTCAGCGGCTCAAGCAATACCGCTTCATCGTCGGCGTGCCCTACGAGAATCTGCAATGGGACGCGACACAAGCGGATCTCTGCCAGCACGCCACGAAGATTCTCGCAATGATCGGCAAGCTCACCCACAACCCTGAAAAACCCGCGGGCATGAGCGACGAGGAATACGTGCTGTGCAAAAAAGGTTGTGGCCAGAGCAACCTTTTTCAAGGCGTGACCAAACCGCAAGCCTGCGTGGACGGCTGGATGGACGATTCCGGCAAAGGCCAGGTCGGCGCGCTGGGGCATCGGCGCTGGTGCATTAATCCGCCGATGGGCAAATCGGCGTTTGCGGCCGGCGGCAATTTCGCCGCGATGTACGCCTTCGACGGCTCGAACAAAAAAGTGCCCGATTGGGATTACGTCGCCTATCCCGCGCGCGGCTACATGCCCGTCGAATTGTTCGGCGCGCGCTACGGCTGGAGCGTTTCGCCGAACATGTCGAAGTATGCGAAGCCGGAGAAGGACTCCGTCAAAGTCGAAGTTCACCTCGCCGACGCGAAACTCGCCGCGACGGGCGATCCGCTCAAGCTCGATACCAGTTTCGTGGACGAAGGCGGCTACGGCAGCGGCACGTGCATTATCTTTCGCCCCGAATCGTTCCAGCTCAAAGCCGACGCCATCTACATCGTGGACATCACCGGCCTGAAAACGAAAAGCCACAAAGATGCGCCGCTGCATTACGTAGTCCATTTCGTGAGCCTCTCGCGCATCCCCGACGGTCCCGAAGTCGCCGCCGCGTACACGAAGATGTTCCAGCAGCGGCTCGGCGATGCCGCCGCGATCAGCGACAAGCTCGATCAGCTTGAAGCCGTGACCGAATTGAATGAAGACGAGAATCTGAAACTGGCCGATGCGTCGATCCGCGGCGCCGTCGCGAACGCGCTCGAAGCCATGCTCAAAGCGCCCGCGCTGCGCCGCGAGCAGGAAGCATTCGTGAAATACCGCGTCTTGACCGATATGGAAAAATCCGCCGCAAAAGCCAAAGACGCGCGCGACGCGAAACTGCAACTGGCCGGCGCCTATCGCAGTTTCGCGGACGCCTATAAAGGCACGCGCTGGGGCGAGAAAGCGGCGGGGGAGTATGAGAAATTGAAGAAGGAGTTTGGGGCTGCGAACTGAGATTCATCGTTTGTTTTTTGGAAGGGAACTGATAGACAAAGTTAAATGTTTGAAAAATTGAAGAAAAAGGGGTTTCAAGTCCTCGCGCTCCATCATGCCGAAGCGATTCTCCAGCATGACATGGGGAAAGCGGTCTCCGAGATCGAAGAAATACTCCTTGACGTCTCGCTCCCCGTGTCAGAACTCGTTTACGGCGGGGGAGGCGAAGGGGAGCTGACGCAACGGATCCGGAAGGCACTATCGGTTACCCACGGTTGGAAGAAACACATTTTTGAGATCAAAAAGATCGTCGACGGCGTGGAAAAAGAATCTATTTCTCACGAAATCGACCACGTAAAGAGGTTCGATACTGGAACATTCGCATTGGAGATTGAATGGAATAACAAAGATCCCTTTTATGACCGTGATCTCGAAAATTTCAAACGCCTGCACGCGGATGGCGTTATCTCGATTGGCGCAATCATCACGCGCGGAGTTTCGCTGCACGAAAATATGCGCGATTTGATCGAAGCATTTGCCGTGAAAGAGGGTATTGGCAGCATTGGAAAGGTTGCTCGTTTCTATACCCCAACACCAAGACAGAAAGAGATTATTGAAAAGGCTGCGGCAGCGAAGGGGTCATTTGAAAAGGGTTGGGCGCACGCGTTTGTCTCCGACAAATTCGGCGAAGCGACGACTCATTGGAAGAAGTTGGAAGACAGGGTACATCGTGGCGTCGGAAACCCATGCCCATTGTTGTTGATCGGCCTTCCAAAAAACATTGTCGTGGGATAATTCTATGAACAAGATTGTCGCTCTGACCGAACAGAATCCGTCCGTAGACTTAATCGAAAAGGCCAAGGGACCCTACTCGACGATTCTTGCCGACCCGCCTTGGCAGTTTCAGAATCGCACCGGTAAAATGGCACCGGAGCACCGGCGTCTATTGCGCTACCCAACAATGGAATTGAAAGAAATTCTAGAACTTCCCGTTCCGAGACTTGCCGCAGCCAAATCTCATCTTTATCTGTGGGTTCCGAATGCGCTTTTGCAGGATGGATTCAAGGTAATGGAGGCTTGGGGGTTCACATACAAGTCGAATCTTGTCTGGTACAAAGTACGGAAAGATGGAGGGCCGGACGGTAGAGGAGTCGGGTTTTATTTTCGAAATGTTACGGAATTGATCTTATTCGGCGTTAGAGGAAGCATGAGGACATTGAGGCCTGGAAGAACACAGGTCAATCTAATGTCCACGCGAAAACGTGAGCATTCGAGGAAGCCAGACGAGATTTACGACTTGGTCGAAGCTTGTTCGCCCGGTCCGTATTTGGAGTTATTTGCCCGTTTTCCGCGCAATGGTTGGGACCAATGGGGCAACGAAGATGTAGAGGAAAACTCCCTTCACGGCGTTGCCTTACGAAACGGCCATTCGGATCAGCAGATGCGTTTGTTCGAAGCACCCGCAATGTACAGAGGGCGTTAATCAGCGAGCGTCAACAGATCGATCATTTGTTGAAAGGAGTGCGGAGCATGGAAGAATCGGTGACGTATCAGGCGATCGTGGAGAAGGGTGAATAACGCGGCGAAACGAATGAGGCACGCGCGCTTCTCCTGAAAATCGGCACGCAGCGATTTGGCGAGCCTGCTCCGCGATTCATTGCAAGGTTGTAGAAAATTCAAGACAAAGCAAAACTTGAAGATTTGGTGTTGCGCACGTTCATCGTGTCTGGTTGGGCAAAGCTTCTGAAATAAGAACGCCCGCTTCACTTCACCTCCCACTCCTGCATCACCCGCTCCACCAATTCCTTCGGCCCTTCCAGCACCACGCTCAAGCCCTCGATCGACGGGTGCTTCAGTTCCACGCGCACGCACTCCAGAATATTTCCGACGATCACCGAGGCCATGCGCCCTTTGATCCGCTCACAATCTTCGAGCACAATTTCATACGCGGCCAACTCAATTGCCGTTTGAAAGTCGGAGGCCCGCGCCTTCTGTCCGTTGTAATAAACTCCGATCTCCAGCATGGCCGCGCGCGTCTCCGAGTCCTCGAGTTTCCGCTTCCCCGTATCGCTTCTTCAAGGCTGCGCGCCCAACCCGTGTTCCATGTCCAGAATCTTGAGCTTCACCGGCAGCGAGCGCGGGTACGTCCGGTCGTCCTCGCGCCGCACGCGGTATACTTTACCCCACGCCGCGCCGGTCTTTTCGCGCACGTTCGCGGACTTTCCGTCTTCGCTGAGCGTGATCACCAGCAGCAGCGGCTCGTAGTTGCCCTCATGCATGCCTTCGTCAATCGACAACACGATGGTGCGCAGTTCGGGCCATTCGTCCCACACCACGTATTCCCGCAACGACAGCGAAGCGTCATTGTCCTGGACGCTGTTTTCCACAATGCGCCGCTTGTTCGAAAAATACGTGTGCAGGTGCGAATCCTTGTCCGCGACCCAATGGCCGATGAGTTGTTTTTGCAACGGAGTGGTTTCTTGAGCGATGACAGCGGCAGTCGATACAAGCAGTGTCAGCAGAATAAGCGGGAGCGTTCGCACGGTGGAAACTCCTTTGAAGCGCTGCGCGGCGGCGCAAACGTCTCACAATCGTATCCGTGGCGCCGCGCCAAGCAATCGTGATTTCCGCGCCGAATGCGCGCGCGGCGGTTTAAAGAACTATGCCGCCGACTCTATTGGAGAATCCCGACATGATCCGCCTTGCTTTGTTTTTCGCCGCGCTCGTTTCGTTTACAACCATCGCCGCCGACGCGCCCGATCCCTATGAAAATTACGTCAAAACGTCAAAAGACTTCAAGCCCGTCAAGCAGGACAAGGACTGGCTGCTCAAAGCCTATCCAAGCTGGATTTACATGCCGTGGTATTTTCAATGGACCATCGGCCACGATGACGCCGCCGGCGAATTCTGCAACGCTGCGGGTTTCAACGGCGCCTTTATCGACCGCGGCAATACCAGCTACCTCGATTGGATTAACAAATTTCATCTCCATTTTTACATGGACCACACCGCCGGAAAGGGCGACCTGCATCAATGGGACCAAATGCCAAAGCAAAGCGCCAACGCGATTCACGGCACCGGGGTGCGCCTCAAACCCGTCAACGCCGCGATGCTCGCGCGCCTCGAAGGCATCATCAAGAAAAATATCGAAGCCGTGAAATCATCGCCGATGCGCTCGGCGTATGCGCTCGACGATGAAATCTCCTGGGGCCATTTCGTGCATCCGTGCATGTGGCAGGTCACCGACGACAAAGCCGCGTACGCCGATTGGCTCAAGGAAATCTACGGACCCAACGCGCCGCAGCGCGATAAATGGATCAGTTACAACGACATTCAGCCCAAGCTCACGTCGTGGGACATCGCTTCGTTCGACGCGAGCCAATTAATGGACCAATGGAGCTTCAACGATTCGTATTGGAACAATTTCCTCGGCGATTTGATCGAGTATGCGAATTCCGTTGATCCCGCGACCCCCTGCGGTTTTGTCGGCGGCCAATCGCCGAATGCATTCGGCGGCTACGATTACGCCAAGCAGATGCGCAAAGTTCAGTACCTCGAAGCGTACAACATCGGCGGCTCGCAGGCGATCGTGCGCAGCTTCAATCCGCACAACGCGATTCCCGCGGTCACTTCGTATTTTCATCGCTCGGTGAACGACGCGCTCTGGCAGGCGTGGTATTACCTCGCCGAAGGCAACCGCGGGCACATCGGCTGGGTGCAGGGCTGGTTCGACGGCAAAACGCCGAAGCCGTGGATCAAGGAATGCACGCCGACTTATCTCGAAATCGGCCAGAAGATCGGTCCGCTGATGAGCGGTGCGGAATGGAAACACGACGGGGTAGCGATTTATTACAGCCACGCGTCGATTCAGCTCGGCTGGATTCTCGACGCGCAACCGCACGGCAAAACCTGGGTCAACCGCAACGGCGACGACCGCCTCGGCGCGTCGCATCTTGTGCGTCGCGCGTGGGTGAACATGCTGCGCGACGAAGGCATCCAGGCCAATTTCATCAGCTATGCCGACGTGATTCAGAATGGAGTGCCGAAGGAATACAAAGTGCTGATCCTGCCCGCGGCGCTATGCCTAAGCGAAGTCGAAGCGCGCAAGATCACCGAATTCTGCGAAGCCGGCGGCACGGTCATCGCCGACTACATGCCCGGCCTTTGGAACCAGCACGGCAAAGGCCGCGCGGACGGCGGCGCGCTCGACAAACTTTTCGGCGTCGCACACAACCCAAAAATGGTGAGCAAAGATTTGTTCAACGGCGGGCCGTTGTGGTGCGAAGTCGATCAGGAAACCAATTTTGGATACAAAACGTTTCAGCAATTTCTGACGAATAAAAACACCTGCATCAAAGACGCCTCCGGTTTCAACAAAGCCGTGCGCGAGATGCCGGTGAACACGTCGCGTAAAGCCGGAAAAGGGAACGCGGTGCTGTTGAACCTTTCGCCGCAATGGTACAACGCCTACCGTCTCGCCGGTTCCGTGGAAGCCGCGAAACGTTCGATTTTCATGAATCCGATTCACGCCGCCGGCATCAACCGCTGGGTGCAAATCAAAAACGCCGGCACAAAGGAATTCGGCTACGAAATCACCTATTGGATGCAAGGCCCGCGCACGATTTTATTCCTGATTTCAAACGTCGAAACCTCCGGCAACGAATACGGCGGCGGAAATTCGGTTGGCTTGAAATCCGAAACGATGCCCATCGAATTGGAATTCGCAAAGGCCGTGAAGAACGCCAAGGACGAACGCAGCGGGAAAAGTTTGGGAGACGGGACGACGTTCAAGTTGGAATGGAAGACGAATGAGGCGTGCGTGATTTCGGTGGAGTAACGTGTTGACGCTCGGGCTCATTTTTGCGACAATTTGTTCACGTTGTTTCAGTATTGTAAAGAGTCAGAAATTAACTTCCCCGGAGAGAACTCCCCATGCGACGCGCTAGCTTTTGTCTTGTCGTCTTATTTTTTGCCGCCACTAACTTATTCGCCGAGGAGCCCACTGATTTCAGCGCTGCGAATCGCGCTGCCACGCCCTCGCCGTCGAATGCGAAATTTAACAGTGTGGTCCAAAAGAAGCCGCCTGTGCTGGCAAAAGCCGGCCAGGCTCTAACTGCGGATGGCACGGGAAAGTCCGTGTGGGCGAACGTGAAAGGCGCAGCGCTCGACAGCACTCCCAGTTCCAGCGGGATGGTCTTGCAGGCGGACGGCAACGGCGGCGCGGCGTGGGGAATAATTAATGCTTCGGCGCTTAGCGCCGATCTGACGCTTGCAGGCACTACCACGGGGACATTCAGCGGCGACGGCGCGGGGCTATCGAATATTAATCTCGCAAATGTTGAGGGGCAGGTAGCCAACTCGCAGCTTGTCAATTCCTCCCTGACCGTCACTGCGGGCACGGGACTGAGTGGCGGGGGACCTGTGTCGCTCGGCGGAAATGTAACACTGTCTCTCGCAGCAGGCCTCGCGCTTGGCGGCACAACCACTGGTACATTCAGCGGCGACGGCGCCGGATTGACGAATCTCAACCCCGCAAATCTTGCGGGGCAGATTGCCAATGCTCAGCTTGCCAACTCGTCATTAACTGTGACTGCCGGCACAGGATTAAGCGGCGGAGGCTCCGTAACACTCGGCGGCAATGTCTCGCTCGCACTCGCCTCAGATCTTACTCTTGCGGGCACAACCAACGGCGCATTCAACGGCACCTTTAACGGAACGTTCAACGGCAACGCGGCTGGATTAACTGGCTTCAATGCGTCGAATCTGACAGGGATCGTCGGATTGGCGAATGGCGGCACCGGCCTGAATGTGACTGCGCCCGCTTCTGGGTCGTATTTGCGAGGCACCGGCGCGGCGTGGGACGTCTCCGCAATTGTCGCGTCCGACCTTCCGGCGGCGCTGAGCAACACGGCTTTTTCGATCAATTCCAGTGCCGGCGCCAACACCACCAACGTGGCCACCGGCACGACCACTGGCGCAGTGGCGATCGGCGGCGGCGCGAACACGGTCGCAATCAATTCAGCGAATTGGAGCATTTCAAGCGCGGGCACCGCCAGCGGCGTCGCGCTCGCCGCCAACGCGCTCACCGGTACGACTCTTTCCAACGGTGTGACATCGTCGTCGCTGACCAGCGTTGGGACTTTAACCGGTCTAACCGTCGCGGGAGACGTAAGCTTGGCGTCAGGCGCGGCAAACAACACGATCACTCTGGGCAGCAGCGCCGGCGATGGCATCAGCATGCTTGGAACACTACGCGGCGCCGCACCACTTGTGTTTGAGGGCGCGACGGTGGACGCAAACCGGCTGACGCTTGCGGTAACCGATCCGACCGCAACGCGCACGGTCACGCTTCCCGATGCAAGCGGAACAGTCGTCACCACCGGCAATCTTTCCGCGATTACATCGACCGGAACCTTAAGCAGCGTCACGTCCACCGGAACGATTACTACTTCAGGCAATATTTCTACCACTGGCACTGGCACCATCACGTCGGCCGGGCTGCTCACGGTTTCATCAGCCGGTGCAAACATAAACGGAACATGTTCCGCTACCGCATTCTCGGGCGACGGTTCGGCGGTTACTAATCTCAACGGCGCCAACGTCGCCAGCGGTACCATTCCGGAAGCCCGCTTGGGCGTCCTCGGTGGCATTTATTCCGGGCGCATTAATGGACTCGCGGCGTCGGGCATCGATTACGGCGCCGCAAACGGCACGTCCACCGCCAATGCGACGGAGTCAAACGTCTATGTCCTTTCCCCCGCGCGACAATGCTCGATTTCAAATTTCATAGTAAAGTTGGATGCCGCACCCGGTACAGGAAAAACCCGCCAATTCTACGTTATGGTGAACGGAGCTGAAGCCAATCTCGTTGTTATTTCTGGTTCCGCGACGAGTGGATCAAACACAGGCCAGGCCTACTTGATCGCGGCGGGATCTACGCTTTCTATCCAGGAAGTCATCATCGGCGCGGCAACGGGGGGAACCACGGCGTTGTTCAGTTTTGAAGTGAGGTAGCGTACAAGTCGTCACTTCTTCTCCGTCAACCACTTCCACCCAAAATAAGCCTGGTACGTATACGGCGCTTCGTCGCGCAGTTTCTCGAGCGCCTTGTACGCGTCGGCGCTTTTGTCGGAGCGGAATAAAACCTGCGATTCGTTGAAAAGCTGAATCGCAGTCTGGCGCTGCTTGTCGCGCAATTCGAGGTACTTGGCAACCAGCGGCTTGGCGGCGGCGGAGTCCCCGTAGATGCGCCAGAACTCGGCCCACTTTGGAATCCAATCGGCGGGCTTGGCTTTGTTCAGCCCGTCGATCATCGCCGGCGCGGCTTTCGCAGCGGCGTCCTCGGCGGCTTTCTGAAGCGGCGCGCCGGACTTCATCGCTTTGCCCGCGCTCCACACCCAGCCCCATTCGCCGTCTTTGGCCCACGCCGCGGCGAGCGTGCGGCTTTTGGATTCGTTGCGGCCGTTCATGGTGTCGAGCCAGTCAATCGCTTCGTCGATTGGCGCGAGCATGAACATGTGGTTGAGTTTCGCCGGCGCGAAGAAGCGCAGCTTCGTCCAGCCCATCGCGCGGAAACAATCGTAGGCGTGTTCGCCCTGCGAAAACGGCACGGCCGGATCGGCTTTGCCGTGAATCACGGCGATGGCGATCTCCTTTTGTTTCTTCATCACTTCCGGTTTGTCTTCCCACAAATTCGGTTCGTTCTGCATCCAGCAATCGCCGGCCATCGGAAATGCGCCGCGGTAGAGGTCGGGATAATTCAAAATCACACTGTAGGTCAGGAACGCGCCCTGCGAGTGGCCTCCGACGTACGTGATGGTTGACTTGAATGCTTTTTGAACTTCCTCGGTCACGTCCGCGACCAGCGGCGCGCTTTCAAATCCGAAATTGTTCGCGCCGAATGGATCGCTGCCGTTCTCGCCGTTGGGGCAGCAGAGGATGTCGTCGTCGCACCATTTTTTCGCTTCAAAGCTGCGCAGGTAGGCGAGGCCGTTCATGTTCGAGCCGTGGAGAAAAACGATGAGCCGCGCGCCGTTTTTGGGATCGTAGTTCTTCGGCACGCGCAAAAAATAGCGCATGCCTTTCCCAGCGGATTTGAGCAGCGCGGTCATGCCGGGTTTGACTTTGGCGGGCGCATCGACTTCGGGCGGCTTGTCCTCTTTCGCGGCGGATCGAGGTGCGATAAACAGAAACGAAAGCACGATAAACGCGGATGCAATGACGTGCTCAAACCGGCCGCGCAAAACCATCGCCTCACTCCTGAAGGAGGTTGGTGGTGGGAAATATGAGGCAGGACATTTCGGGCCGCACGCCGCCGCCTACTATCTCCTATCTCCTATCTCCTCACTCCTATCTCCTGCTGTACGTCATTCCTCGCTCACCACGATTCGAAAGCCCAGGTCGCCAGATTTAAAATTCGGATTGTTGTTGTTGCGGCTGGCGCTGCGCGCGTTGCGCGGCGGAAGGTCCCACGCGCCGCCGCGCGAGACGCGCGCGGTGCCCGAGGCCGGACCGGGCGGGTCGTTTGCTTCGGAATTGCGGTAATAATTGTCGCTGTGAAAATCCGCGCACCACTGCCACACGTTGCCATGCATGTCGAAAAGCCCGAAAGCGTTCGGCTTGAAACTTCCCACCGCGGTCGGACGCCGCCGGTTTTCGCCCGTCGCGCCGCCGGCGAAACCGGATTCGCCGTTGTAATTGGCCTGCTCCGGCGTGATCGTCGCGCCGGTGTTGAACGCGGTCGTCGTTCCCGCGCGGCAAGCGTATTCCCATTCGGCCTCAGTCGGCAGGCGCACGTTTTTCTGCGTAAGCTGCTTGGCCTTCGCGCAGAAATTCATCGCGTCGAACCAGGAGACGTGTTCGACGGGCAAATCCGCGCCTTTGAATTCGCTGGGATTTTCGCCCATCACCGCTTCGTACTGCGCCTGCGTAACGGCGAATTTGCCCATGTAAAACGGCTTGGTGATTGTCACGTCGTGCTGGACTTCGTTGTCGTCGCGCGCTTCTTCGCCTTCGGGGCTGCCCATTTTGAAACTGCCCGGCGCAATGCGCACCAAATCCATTTTCATGTCCTTGCCCAAATCCAGCGAGATCAGCGGCGCGTTTTTCACTGGCACTTCCGCTTTGACGTCCGGCGCTTTCACTGGCGTCTCGTCGGGCTTTTTTTCAGGTGGTTTCGGAGGCGCTTCATCCGGCTTTTTCACGGGCGCTTCGTCGATTTTTTTATCCGGCGTTTTCGGAGGCGCTTCGTCCACTTTCTTATCCGGCACAAGCGGCTTGACTGGCGGCACGTCCACTTTGTTTTCAGGCGGCTTCGCACTGTCCGGCGTTTTCTCGCGCACTTCATCGGGCTTCTTAACTTCATCCGGTTTCTTTACTTCGTCCGGCTTTTTGACTTCGTCCGGCTTCTTGTCCGGCACCAGCGGCGCATTCGTCTGGTCGGTTTTTGGCGGGACCAGATCTCTCTGCGGCGGATCGCCGCTCTTGTTATCGGCGCCGACGGGTCCTTTCGTCGGCAGTTCGTTAACTTTGTCCGAAACCTTCTTTGCATCGGCATTCTGAGTCGCATCCGTTTTCGGCCCGCTCGTTGCATCCTTGCGCTCGCCGAACAAACTGGCGATGTACCCGCGCCCCGCGTACGCCGCGAGCGCCACGCCCGCCATCGCAAACATCAACACGCCCGCCACGGGCAGCATCCACCCGCCGGATTTTTTCGCGCCCCGCGTTTTGGAACGCCACGCTTCCGAATTCTGTTCCGCCTCCTGCGTTCGCGAGCTTTCGGCTCTCCCTCGAATCGGCGTGCGCTCTTCGAAATCATCCGGCTTGGGCGCGGCTTCGAATTCAGTCAGCGCCGGCGTGTGCTCCGTCATCCGTCCGTTCGCATCGCGGCCAAGTGCGCCGTACAGCTTATCGAGCGCGCGCTGCAGCGCCGGCACCAATTCCTTCGCATCCGCGTAGCGGTTCTCCGGTTTCTTTTCCAGACAACGGTCGAGGATCAGCGCCGTTGCGGGCGTGATGTCCGCACGCAGCGAGCGGATCGGCCTGTGCGGCGAATGCTTCACCGCGTAAATAACTTCCGCCAATTCGTCTTCGTACGAACCTGGCTTGGTCGGCACAAACGGCTCGTGCCCGGTTAGCAGCGCGTAAAGCGTCGCGCCCATGCCGAAGATGTCCGCGGGTTTGCCGCATTTGTCCGCGCCGCCGCATTGCTCGGGCGCGGCGTAACCGGGCGTGCCCATGAATTGCCGCGGCATGGTCAGGTGCGAATCGAGCGACGCTTCCTGGCGCGCGATGCCCAAATCCGCGAGCTTCGATCCTTCGAATTGAAATTCGCCCGTTTCGCCGCGCGGAATCAGAATGTTGTCCGGCTTCACGTCGCGATGAATGATGCCTTTCTGATGCGCCGCCGCCAATCCGCGCGCAGCCGCCAGGCACGTCGCCAGCGCCTCAGCTTCGCTCAGTCCTTTGCGTTCGGCCGCGCGCAGTTGTTTCAAATATCCCGCCGCTGAAAGGCCGTGCACGTACTCCATCACCATATAATGGAGCCCGTCTTTCTCATCGACATCGAGCACCGTGACCAGATGCGGCGAGACCACTTTCGACGCCAGCCGCGCTTCGCGTTTGAAGCGCGGGATCAATTCCGGATGCCGCTCGGCCATGTCGGACCAAACCACTTTGACCGCGACTTCGCGCTCCAGCCGCAGGTGAAATCCGAAATAAACTTTGCCCATCCCGCCTTGGCCGAGCCGCGCGAGCAGCGCGACGCCGCCGAGCACCGGTGCTTCACTTCCTTTGAAGGGCGTGCGCGCAGTGCCGCGAATCAGCATGTCGGTGCTCAAATCTTCGCAGGGAACGCTGGTGCTCGCGGGAATCGCAAAACCGCACGTGCCGCTGCCGCCCGCGCCGGGCGATGACGCGACAGTGCCGGGCGGGAAGGAGACGGGAGTGCGGGTATCGCTCACGCCCGCAACCGCATCGCCCGCGTTGAACTCGGTAGGCGTGTTCTGCTCGCTCATGGCTTACTCAACGACCGAACACGGAAAAGATGACGCGCAATGCGGGATGATAGCGCGGATTGAGTGGGGTTCAAGACTTAAAGGCGGGGAGGACTTCTGAGGAGGCATCGCCGGATTTTGCTGTTGCCCTCTCCCGCCGGGAGAGGGCCGACGCATGTACTCATGCGCGGGGTGAGGGGAATTCGGCGCTCAAACTATCCGCGCTTCCCCTCACCCCGCGAGCGAGTACGCTCGTCGACCCTCTCCCGTAGGGAGAGGGATTGGCACGTCTCAATACATTCGCGTCAGCGCCGCGCCGGGAAAATAGAAGCCGAGAATGCTCGTGTACGGCTGCCCCGCTTGAGCCATGCCTTGCGAACCATATTGGCACAAGCCCACGCCGTGGCCGAAACCACCGCCGCTGATCGAAAGCGTATCGCCGGAATCCACGATTTGGCCGAAGAGCAGCGATTTCAGTTCTTTGGGACTGACCGCAAGGCGGAATGCATTGCCCTGCATCGACGTGACGCCGTTGGAGTGCGTAATGGTCACAGTCAGGACGCGCCGCATTTCGGGCGATGCGCCAATCTGCCCTCTGGAATCCATGAACGCGATGCTCTCGATTTTGCCCATCGTCGGATATTGCGCGCGCAGTTTTGCGGCGATTTGTTCTTTCGAAAACGTCGCGCTCCAGCGGTACGACGGGCTTTGCTTGCAATAGGGGCAGTTCACGCCACAGAGCGGTTTGACGCCGCCGAACTCGGGAAAGACGCCCGCGGCAGGCGCGGTCTGCCCGCCGCAGGTGGAATGGAAGTACGCCGGAAAAAGCTGCCCGCCGCTGGTGAGCACCTGTCCGCGCGTGGCTTGAACGGCGGCGTTGAGTGACGGAATGTTTCGGAAACCGGGGCGAAAAACCTGGCTCATGATGGTGCTATCGACGTCGTAGGCTTCGCCGGCGTGGCCGCGCAATTCGTACAGCGCAAACGTGCGGCTGACGACGGCCTGCGTTTTCAGCGCTTCGGGATGCCAGCGCTCGTACGGCACTTCGCCGGCGAGCACGCCCGTCAGATATTCCTCCATGTTCAACTGTGCAATCGCCAGCAGGCCCGGACGATTGCCGGGCTTGCTGATCGATACGAATGGCGCGGTATCGCGGTCGTTTATCTTTAGCGATTCGTCGGACGAAAGCGCTTCGAACCGTACGCTCGCCGCATTGACCGGCTGGCCTTCGAGCAGAATCGCCGGACCGGAAAGCGTGACGTTGACCGTCGCGCCCGCGACGAGTTTGCGCCACGGCTGCCCATTAAGAACAATGCGCGCGCCCGCCGCCGGCGCAACGATGCGCAGCGACGGGGCGTCTTTCAGCAAGGCCACGCGAATTTCGGGGACGGCTCCGGAACTGGAATTCGATGGCGGAGCGCTGGGCACCGTCACCGGCGCGACCGTCATGGGTTCGTGCGGCGGAAATGGCTCGGTGCGCGATTCGTGATTGCAGGCGGGCAGCAGTAGTAGCGCGGCGAAAACGAATGGCAGAAGGCGTGACATGGTATCCCCCGAATGTCAGAAGCGCGACACATTGGTATCGGCAAGAATGAGCGGGGGATTCAGGACGAGTCGGGCACCCTTCCGCCTAAAAGCAGGACTACAATCAATTAAATACGCAACCCGCGCAACTCAACCCGTCGCGCAGGCGCCCATGCTGGCTTGTCAGATAAGAATTATCGGCCTTGTTGACACTGCTGGCACTGCTGGCAGGAGCCGTCCGAGCAGGTCGTGCGGATCGTCGCGTTGTAATTCACCGGGTAATTGTTATTCGGAGGCCCGTTCTGCGTCGACGTGCTGTAGTTCTGGCCGGATTCAGACGCGTAGCCGTGGTCGGTATAAACAGGCTCGCTGTAGCTGTAACCCCCGCCGCCACCATCCCCGCTGCAGCCCGTCAATAACAAGACCGCGCACGGAAACGCCCATAAAAGTAACTTTTTCACGCTCTGCCCCCCACTTGTTCGTGATCCAGTTAACGCTTCGGTATTCAATTGTCCACTGCGTACTTCTTTACTCTTACCGGGAGGAGTCGCTACACGACCCCGAGCCATCCCGTCACCCCGTTCTCACAGTGGCATGTTCATTGACGGGATAATTTCCGCGCGCGGACGTGTCGTATTGCCGCGAATAGTCGTTGGAGTAATACTGTCGCGAGGAGGAGTCCGAATACACCGGCTCACTATACTCGTTGTACGAATACTGCGACCCCCCGCACCCAGCGAGCACAATTGCCAATGGCAATCCCAGAAGGATTAGCTTCTTCTTCATTATTCGTGGCCTCCAGCGTGACAACAAGCATACCTCGCGGTACGCCTTTGTCCACTTATTTATCGGACAAATTGTGTTATCCAAAGACGGGACTTCCACACTTCCCTTCAAACAATCGTCATTGACACTTGTCACTTCACGCGGGCGCCGCCGTCTCCCCTCGAAGGCCCTTTGACTTTTCGTCCTCTTTCGACTATCTGGAACTCAGTTGCCTCAAGTCCCATTTCTCTTCCCGGGGTTTTCCGAAAATGTCCAATCTCCTTACCGAAGCCCGCGCCATCAAAGATTGGATCGTCGCGCTGCGCCGCGAACTACATCGTTATCCCGAAACCTGCTATGAAGAAGTCCGCACCAGCGCGCTCGTCCGCCGCACCCTCGACGAACTCCACATCCCCTACCGCGCCCCATTAGCCCAAACCGGCGTCGTCGCCACCCTCAGCGGTGGCCCCGGCCCCTGCATCGCCCTGCGCGCTGACATGGACGCCCTCCCCATCCGCGAAGAATCCGGCGAACCCTTCAGCAGCACGATTGACGGCAAAATGCACGCCTGCGGCCACGACTGCCACACCGCCATGCTGCTGGGCGCCGCGCGTCTCTTGAAGCAGCGCGAATCCAGCCTGAAAGGCACCGTCAAACTCTTCTTCCAGCCCGCCGAAGAAGGCGGCGCCGGCGGGCGCAAACTCTGCGAAGAAGGCGCGATGGACAACCCGTCGGTCCAGCGCATCTTCGGCCTGCACGTCTGGCCCGACATCCCCAGCCAGTCAATCGGCTCTCGCCCCGGCGCGTTTCTCGCCGCCGCCGGCGAAATCGCGATTACCATCCTCGGCAAAGGCGGCCACGCCGCCGCGCCCCACCGCACTTGCGATCCAGTCATGACCGCCGCGAAAGTCATCTGCGAATTGCAAACCATCGTCTCCCGCGAATGCGACCCCCTCGAACCCGCCGTCGCCAGCCTCACCAGCATCCACGGCGGCGCCGCCTTCAACGTCATCCCGCAGGAAGTCCGCCTCCTCGGCACCATCCGCTCGCAAACCCTCCCCGGCATGTTGGCGCTCAGGCAGCGCGCCGCCGAAATCGCCACTCAAGTCGCCGCCGCCAACCGCTGCACCGCCCGCGTCGAATTCCCCGGCAACGATTACCCGCCCACCCACAACGACGCCCACTGCTGGAATGTCGCGCAGAAAATTGGCCGCGAACTGCTCGGCGCCGATCACGTCCACGAAGTCCCCCCCGTCATGGGCGGCGAAGATTTCGCTTTCTACCTCCAGCACAAACCCGGCGTCTTCGTCGCCCTCGGCATCCGCAACGAATCCGCCGGCAGCATCCACGGCCTCCACACCCCCAAATTCAAAATGGACGAAGACACGCTCCCAACCGGTACGGCCCTGCATGTGGCGTTTGCGCTGGAAAGTTTGGATGAATTGCAATCAAGATAGGATGAAACGAAAGGACGGGCCTCCACCCCCGCCGGAGCGCCGGCTTCCACCCCGTTTCGGAGCGCCGGCTTCCACCCCGTTTCGGAGCGCCGGCTTCCAGCCGGCCCGCCTCGGAATAGCGGCTCCGAAAAATCAAAAAATCCCCGCCAGCAGTTTGTTCGCCGTTCGTGTGCCATTGGCTGTGCTCAGCCAGTGCCGCATCGGATTGGCGCGTCCGAAATTAAAAAAATCTCCGCCGGCAAAAGACGGTTACTGCTGTTCAATTTTTCATTTTGCATTTTTCATTTTGCATTGACGTATTTCCTCCTCAATCTGATCCCAAGTCTTCATCGCTCTCGTCGCCCGATCCAATTCCGCCGCATCCCACTCCCTAAACTCTTTCTTCAACCCCGTCCACC